>NZ_JBIRJA010000008.1:0-102464 GCF_044329325.1 Streptomyces sp. NPDC017676
AAACGCCCGGTTACATTCCGAACCCGGAAGCTAAGCCTCACAGCGCCGATGGTACTGCAGGGGGGACCCTGTGGGAGAGTAGGACACCGCCGAACTCCTTTTGAAGCTCCGGCTCTTGGGCACCGCCCAGGGGCCGGAGCTTTTTTGCGTTGAGGTAAGGTCAGGGGGCATCGTTGGTTCATTTCGCACAGGAGGCCCCCGGGTGGAGGTCCAGGAGACCCGCGTCCAGACAGACCGGGTCCTCACCATCCCCAACATCCTCAGCATGGCGCGGCTCGTCGGCGTACCCCTCTTCCTGTGGTTGATCCTCAGGCCGGAGTTCGGCGGGCCGCAGAGTGATGGCTGGGCTCTCCTCGTGCTGGCCCTGAGCGGGATCAGTGACTATCTCGACGGCAAGCTCGCCCGGCGCTGGAACCAGATCAGCAGCCTCGGCCGGCTTCTCGACCCCGCCGCCGACCGCCTCTACGTGCTTTCCACCCTGGTCGGCCTCACCTGGCGGGAGATCCTGCCGCTCTGGCTGACCGGCCTCCTGCTGGCCCGGGAACTGGTTCTCCTGGTGATGGTGGGCATCCTCCGCCGGCATGGATATCCGCCGCCGCAGGTGAACTTCCTCGGGAAGGCCGCGACCTTCAACTTGATGTACGCCTTCCCGCTCCTGCTGCTCAGTGACGGAAGTGGTTGGATCGCGTCACTCGCTGCTATTTTCGGATGGGCGTTCGCCGGATGGGGTACAACCCTCTACTGGTGGGCAGGAGTGCTTTACGTGGTACAGGTCCGCCGCTTGGTTCGCGCGGACGCCACGGCCGATTGAGCTCGGTGATTGTCCAGACCTGACGCCTCGATGGCCCGCGGTGGAAAAGTGCGGGACAATCTGGACGGGTGAAGTCGGCTAGACCGTCGTCTCTTGGAGGAGGACGCTTCCGACATGAAGGCCGTCGTGATGGCCGGGGGCGAAGGCACACGCCTGCGCCCCATGACCTCTAGCATGCCCAAGCCGCTCCTGCCCGTGGCCAACCGCCCGATCATGGAGCACGTGCTACGGCTGCTCAAAAGGCACGGGCTCACCGAGACCGTTGTCACCGTTCAGTTCCTGGCATCGCTCGTCAAGAACTATTTCGGCGACGGCGAAGAACTCGGCATGGAGCTCACGTACGCCAATGAGGAGAAGCCACTCGGTACCGCCGGAAGCGTCAAGAACGCTGAAGAGGCGTTGAAGGACGATGCCTTCCTCGTCATCTCCGGCGATGCCCTGACCGACTTCGACCTCACCGAGCTGATCAATTTCCACAAGGAGAAGGGTGCTCTGGTCACGGTCTGCCTGACCCGTGTGCCCAATCCGCTGGAGTTCGGCATCACCATCGTCGACGAGGAGGGCAAGGTCGAACGCTTCCTGGAGAAGCCGACCTGGGGGCAGGTCTTCTCCGACACGGTGAACACGGGCATCTACGTCATGGAGCCCGAGGTCTTCGACTACGTCGAAGCCGATGTGCCCGTCGACTGGTCCGGTGATGTCTTCCCGCAGCTGATGAAGGAAGGCAAGCCGATCTACGGCTATGTCGCCGAGGGCTACTGGGAGGACGTCGGCACGCACGAGAGCTATGTGAAGGCCCAGGCGGACGTCCTCGAAGGCAAGGTCAACGTCGACATCGACGGCTTCGAGATCTCCCCGGGCGTGTGGGTGGCCGAGGGTGCGGAGGTGCATCCCGACGCCGTGCTGCGCGGGCCGCTGTACATCGGTGACTACGCGAAGGTCGAGGCCGGCGCGGAGATCCGGGAGCACACCGTCGTCGGCTCCAACGTCGTCGTCAAGAGCGGTGCCTTCCTGCACAAGGCCGTCGTGCACGACAACGTGTACATCGGGCAGCACAGCAACCTGCGCGGCTGTGTCGTCGGCAAGAACACCGACATCATGCGTGCGGCCCGGATCGAGGACGGCGCGGTCATCGGTGACGAGTGCCTGATCGGTGAGGAATCGATCGTTCAGGGCAATGTCCGTGTCTACCCGTTCAAGACCATCGAGGCCGGTGCCTTCGTCAACACCTCGGTGATCTGGGAGTCCCGGGGGCAGGCCCACCTGTTCGGCGCCCGGGGTGTCTCCGGCATCCTGAACGTGGAGATCACGCCGGAGCTGGCGGTGCGGCTCGCCGGTGCCTACGCGACGACCCTGAAGAAGGGGTCGACCGTCACCACGGCCCGCGACCACTCCCGGGGTGCCCGGGCGCTCAAGCGTGCGGTGATCTCCGCGCTCCAGGCCAGCGCCATCGACGTACGCGACCTGGAGAACGTGCCGCTGCCCGTGGCCCGGCAGCAGACCGCGCGCGGCAGCGCCGGCGGCATCATGATCCGGACCTCGCCGGGTGTCCCGGACTCCGTCGACATCATGTTCTTCGACGGACAGGGTGCGGACCTCTCACAGGGCAGCCAGCGCAAGCTGGACCGGGTGTTCGCACGCCAGGAGTACCGGCGGGCGTTCCCCGGTGAGATCGGTGACCTGTACTTCCCGGCCAGCGTCTTCGACTCGTACACCGGATCGCTGCTGCGGAACGTCGACACGACCGGGATAGCCGAGTCGGGCCTCAAGGTGGTCGTGGACGCCTCGAACGGCAGTGCCGGGCTCCTGCTTCCGAGCCTGCTCGGCAAGCTCGGTGTGGACTCGCTGACCATCAATCCGGGTCTGGACGAGTCCCGGCCCACCGAGACGACCGAGATGCGGCGCAAGGGGCTGGTGCGGCTCGGTGAGATCGTGGCGTCCTCGGGTGCCGCGTTCGGAGTGCGGTTCGACCCCGTCGGCGAGCGGCTGTCGCTGGTGGACGAGAAGGGCCGGATCATCGAGGACGACCGGGCGCTGCTGGTCATGCTGGACCTGGTGGCCGCAGAGCGACGCAGCGGTCGGGTGGCGCTGCCGGTCACCACGACCCGGATCGCCGAGCAGGTGGCCGCGTACCACGGCACCCAGGTCGAGTGGACGACCACCTCGCCCGACGACCTCACGCGCGTGGGGCGTGAGGAGGGAACCATCTTCGGTGGCGACGGCAAGGGCGGGTTCATCGTCCCGGAGTTCAGCGGTGTGTACGACGGCACGGCCGCCTTCGTACGCCTGATCGGGCTTGTGGCGCGGACGCAGCTCACGCTGAGCCAGATCGACGCCCGGATCCCGCGGGCGCACGTCCTCAAGCGGGACCTGGCCACGCCGTGGGCCGTCAAGGGTCTGGTGATGCGACGGGTGGTCGAGGCGGCAGGCGATCGTTCTGTCGACACCACCGACGGTGTGCGGGTCGTGGAGACCGACGGGCGCTGGGTGATGGTGTTGCCCGACCCGGCCGAGGCGGTCACCCACCTGTGGGCGGAGGGGCCGGACGACGCCTCCGCGCAGGCCTTGTTGGACGAGTGGTCGGCGGTCGTGGACAGCGCCGGCCGGTGACCGTCGGCGGCTGAGAACGGCAAAACCCGCTGCACGCGTGCGTGCCGGACAAGTGTCCCCAAGGGGGCCTGTCCGGCACGCCGGTGGGGCCGTTCGGAGGTACTGCTCGCGACATGCGACGATGTGCGGCATGCCGCAGCAACCCCCCGTTCGGAGCAGCCCCACGCGGCCGCAGCGCCCGGACGCCTCCATGTCGTTGATCACCAACGTCATGGACCACAGCCTCGACGACGGGTACGCCGAGGCCGCCGCCCGGAGGAAGTCCGAGGGCGAGGGCGGCCTGCCGAAGACGCTCCGGGCCAGGCTGGGCCTGGCCGCCGGTCTCGTCCTCGCGGCGCTCGTCGTGACCGTGGGGGCGGCACAGGCGCGCGTGACAGCACCGGTGGTGGCCAAGGAGCGCCAAGAGCTGATCGACCGCATCGACAGCGAGACCGCGGACGCGGACAAGCTCGAAAGCACCGTCGACGCGCTGCGCGACGATGTCGGCGCGCGCCAGCGGGCGGCCCTGAGGTCGAGCGGAGGCAGCGCCGAGGCGGACCTGGTGGGACTGCTGTCGGGTGCCACCGCGGTGCACGGTCCCGGTGTCAAGCTCGTCGTGAACGACGCCAAGGAGGCGAGCGGCGGCGGGGACGGTTCCAACCCCCGCGAGACGGCGGGCTTCTCCGACACCGGCCGGGTACGGGACCGCGACATGCAGCGCGTGGTCAACGGGCTGTGGGCCTCCGGGGCCGAGGCGATCTCCGTCAACGGGCAGCGGCTGACCGCCCTGTCCGCGATCAGGGCAGCGGGTGACGCGATACTGGTCGACAACAGGCCGCTGGTGCCGCCGTACACGGTGCTGGCGGTGGGGGACGGGGAGAGGTTGAGCACCAGGTTCCAGAACAGCGCCGACGGCCTGTATCTGCATGCTCTGGAGGAGAACTACGGCATCCGCGCCACCATCTCCGCGGAGGGTGACATCCGGTTGCCCGCCGCACCCAGTGTGATCGTACGCACAGCACAGCCGAAGTCCGAGAAAACCGAGAAGGGCACATCGTGATCGCCGTACTGGGCCTCGTCGTGGGAGTCGTGGCCGGCCTGTTGGTCCGGCCCGAGGTTCCGGCGGTCGTCGAGCCGTATCTGCCGATCGCCGTCGTCGCGGCGCTGGACGCCGTCTTCGGTGGTCTGCGGGCCATGCTCGACGGCATCTTCGACGACAAGGTCTTCGTGGTGTCGTTCCTGTCGAACGTGGTCGTCGCCGCCCTCATCGTGTTCCTCGGCGACAAGTTGGGCGTGGGCGCGCAGCTGTCCACGGGGGTCGTCGTGGTCCTGGGTATCCGTATCTTCTCCAACGCCGCGGCGATCCGGCGGCACGTGTTCCGGGCGTGACACCGATGAGCGAGCAGAACGACAGCAACGACAGCACCGACGGCAACGACCGGAACGATCAGCCGGAGAACCGGTTGCGCAGGGAACTGCCGGCGGAAGTGCCCGCGCCCGCGCCCGGGGCCGGGCAGTCGGCCGAGGGGGAGCCCCGGCAGCCGCTGACGGGCAGGCAGCGGCTGGTCAAGGGGCTGTGGCCGCCGCGCTTCACGCGTGCCCAACTCATCGTGGCGGTGCTGCTGTTCGGCCTGGGCTTCGGCCTGGCCGTGCAGGTGGCGTCCAACAGCGACACCGACAGCGCGCTGCGCGGAGCCCGCCAAGAAGATCTTGTGCGCATCCTCGATGAACTGGATTCGCGTACTCAGCGTCTTCAGGACGAGAAGCAGGGACTTGAGAAGCAGCGTCAGGAGCTGCAGACCAGCTCCGACCAGGCCGCGGAGGCGCGCCGGCAGACCGCCGAGAAGGAGAGGCAACTCGGCATCCTGGCGGGCACCGTGGCGGCGCAGGGTCCCGGCATCACCATGACGATCGAGGACACGAAGGGGACGGTCCAGGCGGACATGCTGCTCGACGCGATCCAGGAGTTGCGCGCGGCCGGTGCGGAGGCGATCCAGGTCAACGGGGTCCGGGTGGTCGCCGGCACCTACTTCACCGACTCCGGCAGGAGTGTGAGCGTCGACGGGAACAAGATCAACGCCCCCTATCGTTTCAAGGTCATCGGCAAGCCGCAGGACCTTGAGCCCGCGCTGAACATCCCTGGAGGCGTGGTGCAGACTCTGGAGAAGGAGCAGGCCACGGTGACCGTCGAGCGGTCGGACAAGATCGTCGTGGATGCCTTGCGACAGGCGAAGCGGCCTGACTACGCTCGGTCGTCCTCCCAGTGAACCGGCGGTGCATGGTGGCCGTCCGGCAGGGGCATGAGGTTGCGGGGGGTCGGCGCACCGAAGGGGTGGTGCGTGGTGGAAACTGTCTGGTGGATACGGACGTTGTGAGAATGTCCGGCTCGGCCGGTGTAGGCAATCAGGGTTCGTCCTGCCCCACGGGCGGGTCTGTTTCGGTCAAGGGGAATCGCCCGTGAAGTTGTTTGCGAAGTTGTTCGGCAAGAGCGCGCGAGAGGGCAGCGGCAACGCGACCGCTCGTCATCGCGCACAGCCTGACGCGGAGGGCCAGCGCCCGCTGTTCCGGGACCAGGTCGCTGGTCCGGGCGGTGACATTTCGGGAGGTCAGGGCGCGGCGTCTGTTGACCCTGCCCAGTCCGGCGGCATAGGTTTCGGGCAACCGTCAACCTCAGGTACGGGTGGAGGGTTCGCCTCCGGCCCGTACGCGTCCAACGCCCCGGCGGGGCAGCCGCGGCAGGAGGATCCGTCGATGTCGGTCCTGGTATGTACGAGGTGCGGTAACCGGAATGCGGAGAACGCCCGGTTCTGCTCCAACTGTGGGGCGCCCCTGCGTCCCGGGTTGACGCCGGAGCGGGCCTCCGAGACGACGTCCACGATCTCGATCTCGGGCCTGGAGGCCTACGACTCCGAGGCGACCGGCCAGACGCCGCTGCCGATGCTCTCCCCGGAGGCGCAGGCCGCGGTGGACGCGCTGCCGATGGGCTCGGCGCTGCTGGTGGTGCGCCGGGGGCCGAACTCGGGCAGCCGCTTCCTGCTGGACAGCGACCTGACCACGGCCGGCCGTCATCCGCAGAGCGACATCTTCCTGGACGACGTGACCGTCTCGCGGCGCCACGTGGAGTTCCGGCGCTCCCCTGACGGCTCCTTCACGGTGGCCGACGTGGGCAGCCTGAACGGCACGTACGTCAACCGGGAGCGGATCGACCAGGTCGCCCTGTCGAACGGTGACGAGGTGCAGATCGGCAAGTACCGACTGGTGTTCTACGCGAGCCGGCAGGGCATCTGACCCGCCTCCGGACTGATGTCCGGGGGGACCCCCAGGGAAGGTCCATGCTTCAAACACCGAGCGGCGGTGCCGGAAGCGGTACCGCCGCCAGGGACAGTGGGCTGATGAGCATCGGCACGGTGCTGAACGTGCTGCGCGACGAGTTCCCCGAAGTCACCATCTCCAAGATCCGCTTCCTGGAGTCGGAGGGGCTCATCGAGCCGCAGCGGACCCCGTCGGGGTACCGCAAGTTCAGCGCCGGGGACGTCGAGCGCCTCGGTCACGTCCTGAGGATGCAGCGGGACCACTATCTGCCGCTCAAGGTGATCCGTGAGCATCTGGACGCCATGGAGCGGGGTGAGGCCGTCCCGCTGCCCGTGGTGGGACGTCAGCGCACCGCGGATGATGCGCCCGCGCGCGTGGACGCGCCCACGGTGGCCAGGGTCGGCAGGGCCGAGCTGCTGGCCGCCGCGGACATCGACGAGGGCGACCTGAAGGAGTGGGAGTCCTACGGGCTGATCGCGGCGCTGGAGGACGGGGTGTACGACGCCGAGGCCGTCACCGTGGCCTCGCTGATCGCCGAACTGGGCCGGTTCGGGATCGAGCCGCGCCACCTGCGGGTGATGAAGGCCGCCGCCGACCGTGAGGCGGGCCTGGTCGACCAGGTCGTGGCCCCGCTCAGACGCCATCGCAACCCGCAGACCAGGGCACACGCCGAGGCCCGTACGAAGGAGCTGGCGGCCCTGACGGTGAAGCTGCACGCGGCCCTGGTGAAGACCGCTCTCGGCGTGCGGCTGCCCTGATCCGGCGGGCCGTGGAGCGGCCGGATCGGGCACCTGTTCCCGGCCCGACTACCCAAACGTCCCGGGCACGGCCTAGGGTTGCTGTGTGAACGAGCTCGATGTCGTAGGTGTCCGGGTCGAAATGCCCTCCAACCAACCGATCGTGCTCCTGCGCGAAGTGGGAGGCGACCGTTACCTCCCCATCTGGATCGGGCCGGGGGAGGCGACGGCGATCGCCTTCGCCCAGCAGGGCATGGCCCCCGCGCGACCGCTGACCCACGACCTGTTCAAGGACGTGCTGGAGGCCGTCGGCCAGGAGCTGACCGAAGTGCGCATCACCGATCTGCGGGAAGGTGTCTTCTACGCGGAGCTGGTGTTCGCCAGCGGGGTCGAGGTCAGCGCCCGCCCCTCCGATGCCATAGCGCTCGCGCTGCGCACCGGGACGCCGATCTACGGCAGTGACACGGTGCTGGACGACGCCGGCATCGCCATCCCGGACGAGCAGGAGGACGAGGTGGAGAAGTTCCGCGAGTTCCTCGACCAGATCTCGCCCGAGGACTTCGGCACCAGCAGCCAGTGAGCCCTGCGACCGGCCCGTCGGTCCCGGTGTTCCACCGGGGCGGACGGCGGCCCCCCGCGGCCCTCGCCCCGGCAATTGCCTCCGGCCAGTGAGAGCGTCCTACGGCCCCTCGCCAGCGCATTCGGCTAGCCTTTCCCCGCGGTGGGACACGGGAAACCACTCCTTGGGTGATTATCACTCGGCGTGCCGAGTGTGGCGATCGTTGACGCACCCCTGGTGACTGCCTACCGTCGAGAAGGCAGGTCAAGGACGGAGGTCGGCGTGAGAACCAGCGGCGACGGTACGGCTGGGGGTGCACCCGGACGCGGTTTCGGGGAGAGCGGTCCGTACCCGCCCCCGAGCTCGCGGCCGCGCTCAGGCGGGGGTCATGCCCGTCCCGGCAGCGCGGTGGAGCACGCTCCGCAGCTGCCCACGGCGGTGCCGAACGGCGGAGGGGTGGCGTCCATGGCGTCCGAGGAGATCGGCTACCGGGGGCCCACGGCCTGCGCGGCCGCCGGCATCACCTACCGGCAGCTCGACTACTGGGCCCGCACCGGTCTGGTCGAGCCCAGCGTACGGCCCGCCTACGGGTCGGGCACCCAGCGGCTGTACAGCTTCCGGGACGTGGTCGTCCTGAAGATCGTGAAGCGGTTCCTGGACACCGGGGTGTCCCTGCAGAACATCCGCACGGCCGTCCAGCACCTCAGGGAACGCGGTTTCCGCGACCTGGAGCGGATGACCCTGATGAGCGACGGCGCGACCGTGTACGAGTGCACCTCGCCGGACGAGGTCCACGCCCTGCTCCAGGGCGGTCAGGGCATCTTCGGGATCGCCGTCGGCGTGGTGTGGCGGGACGTGGAAAGCGCCCTCTCCCAGCTGCACGGCGAGCGCATCGACACCGGCGAGACCCTGGTCGGGCACAACCCCGCGGACGAGCTGGCCCGGCGCCGCAACCGGGCGGTCTGACCGCCGGGTCCGGCCGCCGGCTCTCGCGTAGGACGCTCCGGTCCTCCCGGCATTGTCAGTGCCGTGGTGCAGCATCGGAGATGTGAGAAACGCGCCCACGATCCTGCATCTCGACATGGATGCCTTCTTCGCCTCGGTGGAGCAGGCGTCCAAGCCGAGCCTGCGCGGGAAAGCGGTGATCGTGGGCGGCCTCGGACCGCGCGGGGTGGTGGCGACCGCGTCGTACGAGGCACGGGTGTTCGGGGTCCACTCGGCGATGCCCATGGCCCAGGCGCGCCGGCTGGCACCCAACGCCGCGTATCTGGTGCCGCGCTTCAGTCTGTACCGGGCGATCAGCGAGCAGGTGATGGCGCTGCTGCGGGAGCTGTCACCGCTGGTCGAGCCGCTGAGCCTGGACGAGGCCTTCGTGGACCTGGAGGCCGGGGGAGCGGCCTGGGACGAGGAGTCGGCGCGGCGGGCGGGGGAGAAGCTGCGCGCGGACATCCGGGCGGTCACGGGGCTCACCGGATCCGTGGGGCTCGCCGCCTCCAAGATGCTCGCGAAGATCGCCTCCGAGCAGGCCAAGCCGGACGGCCTGCGGCTGATCGAGCCGGGCACGGAGCGGGCGCTGCTGGCGCCGATGCCGGTGCGCACCCTGCCGGGGGTCGGACCGGCCACCGGGGACCATCTGCGCCGGGCCGGGATCACCACGGTGGAGGAGCTGGCGGAGGCCGGCGAGGACGAGCTGGTCCGGCTGCTCGGCAAGGCGCACGGGCACGCGCTGTACGCCATGGCCCTGGCCCGGGACGAGCGGCCCGTGGTGGCCGAGCGGGAGGCCAAGTCGGTGTCGGTGGAGGACACGTACGACGTGGACATCCACGACCGGCTGCGGGTCGGTCTGGAGGTGCAGCGGCTGGCCGACCGGTGTGTGCGGCGGCTGCGCGAGGCCGGGCTGTCCGGGCGGACCATCGTGCTGAAGGTGCGGCGGTACGACTTCTCCACCCTGACCCGCTCCGAGACGCTCAGGGGGCCCACGGACGACCCCGTGGTCATCCGCGAGGCGGCGGCGCGACTGCTGGACTCCGTGGACACGACGGGCGGGGTGCGGCTGCTCGGGGTGGGGGTGTCCGGGCTCGCCGACTACACGCAGGAGGACCTGTTCGCGCAGGCGATGCCCGTGCCCGCGGCGGAGGAACCGGAGGGTGCGGTGGAGGCTGTCGTGGAGCGGGCGGAGCCCGTCGAGCGGCAGTGGCGGGCCGGGCAGGATGTGCGGCACGCGGATCACGGGCACGGATGGGTGCAGGGGAGCGGGCTGGGGCGGGTGACCGTGCGGTTCGAGACGCCGCAGTCCCCTCCGGGGCGGGTACGGACGTTCTTCGCCGACGATCCCGCGCTGGAGCCTGCTGATCCGTTGCCGTTGGTCTCGGACCCCTGCCACCCGCCCGTCCGTCCCGGCCTGCCGAGCGGTGACCGTCAGGGGGCTCCGCCCCGGACCCCGGAGGAAGCCCCCGGTCAGGCCTCCTCCGATCCCGCCAGCTTGCCGAAGTCGTGGTCCGGGACCTTGGGGGGTGAGGTCACGTCGAGGCCGTAGTGGTGGTAGAGCTGGAGCTCCTGTTCGGGGGAGAGGTGGCGACCAACGCCGAAGTCGGGGGCGTCCTTGATGAGGGCGCGTTCGAAGGGGACGTGCAGGGTGCCGTCGACGAGTTCGCTGGGCTCCAGGGGCACGAAGGCGTCCCGGGAGAACAGGCCGGTGCGTATGGCCGCCCATTCGGGCACGCCGGTCGCGTCGTCCAGGTACACCTCGTCGATGGTGCCGATCTTGGTCCCATTGCGGTCGAACGCCTTGCGGCCGATCAGGTTGCGTGGATCGATGTCGGTCTGCACGGTCCCTCTCCCTCCACGTGGTCGCAACTCATCCGTAAGCACTACAAAAGAGCACATTCAAGGAGGCGGCCACTCGAAGGCCCCGGCGTTGACCTCGCTGGTAGGCTGACAAAGGCTGCTGACCCCGTGCGGGAGAGTCCTCCGACCACCTCGGAGGCGCCGAAGGAGCAAATCCTCCCCGGAATCTCTCAGGCTCACGTACCGCACGGACGAGGTCACTCTGGAAAGCAGGGCGGATGTCGACGGCTTCCGCTCTCACCGACGGGGAAAGCCGGTGCCCACGGGTGTCCGGTGAAGCTCTCAGGTCGAGATGACAGAGGGGGAGGCCGTCGGGGTACCCGCGCCGTGGTGCCCCTCGCAGGTCGCGTCAGACCAGGAGGCCTCCGCAATGACCGCCCATCGCATTCCGCTCTCCGAACTCGAAGCGGGCACCCCGTTCGAGCAGCGCCACATCGGGCCCGACCAGGAGGCGCGGGCCAAGATGCTCGCGCAGGTCGGATACGGCTCGCTCGACGAGCTGACCGCCGCCGCGGTCCCGGATGTGATCAAGAACGCCGATGCCCTGGACCTGCCGGGCGCCCGCACCGAGGCCGAGGTGCTCGCCGAGCTGCGCTCGCTCGCCGACCGCAACCAGGTCCTCGGCTCCATGATCGGCCTGGGCTACTACGGCACCTTCACGCCGCCCGTCGTCCTGCGCAACGTCATGGAGAACCCGGCCTGGTACACGGCCTACACGCCGTACCAGCCGGAGATCTCCCAGGGCCGCCTGGAGGCTCTGCTGAACTTCCAGACCATGGTCGCCGAGCTGACCGGCCTGCCCACCTCGGGCGCCTCCCTGCTGGACGAGGGCACCGCCGCCGCCGAGGCCATGGCGCTGTCCCGGCGCATGGGCAAGAACAAGAAGGGCCTGTTCCTGGTCGACGCGGACGCGCTGCCGCAGACCATCGCCGTGATCGAGACCCGCGCCGAGCCGACCGGCGTCGAGGTGGTCGTCGCCGACCTCAGCGACGGCATCCCGGCGGACATCGCCGAGCGCGAGATCAACGGCGTGCTGATCCAGTACCCGGGCGCCTCCGGGGCCGTACGGGACATCAAGCCCGTCATCGACCAGGCGCACGAGCTGGGCGCCCTGGTCACGGTCGCCGCCGACCTGCTCGCGCTGACCCTGCTGACCTCGCCGGGCGAGCTCGGGGCGGACATCGCTGTCGGCACGACCCAGCGCTTCGGTGTGCCGATGGGCTTCGGCGGCCCGCACGCCGGCTACATGGCCGTGCACGAGAAGTTCGCGCGCAGCCTCCCCGGCCGGCTCGTCGGGGTCTCCGTCGACATCGACGGCAACAAGGCCTACCGCCTGGCGCTGCAGACCCGTGAGCAGCACATCCGCCGGGAGAAGGCCACCAGCAACATCTGCACCGCGCAGGTGCTGCTCGCCGTGATGGCCGGCATGTACGCCGTCTACCACGGTCCGGAGGGCCTGCAGACCATCGCCCGGCGCACGCACCGGTACGCCACCATCCTCGCCGAGGGCCTCAAGGCCGGTGGCGTGGAGATCGTCCACGGCGCCTACTTCGACACCGTCACCGCGCGCGTGCCCGGCAAGGCCGCCGCGGTCGTCGCCGCCGCCCGCGAGAACGGGGTCAACCTGCGTCTCGTCGACGCCGACCACGTCTCGGCGGCCTGTGACGAGACCACCAACCGGGCCCAGCTGGCCGCCGTCTTCGCCGCCTTCGGTGTCGACGGCGACATCGACGCGCTGGACGAGAGCGCCGAGGACACCCTGCCCGAGGCGCTGCTGCGCACCGACGCCTACCTCACCCACCCGGTCTTCCACCAGCACCGCTCCGAGACCGCGATGCTGCGCTACCTGCGCAAGCTGGCCGACCGCGACTACGCGCTCGACCGCGGCATGATCCCGCTGGGCTCCTGCACCATGAAGCTCAACGCGACCACGGAGATGGAGCCGGTCACCTGGCCCGAGTTCGGGCAGCTGCACCCCTTCGCGCCCGCCGAGCAGGCGCAGGGCTACCTCACGCTCATCCACGAGCTGGAGGACCGCCTCGCCGAGGTCACCGGCTACGACAAGGTCTCCCTCCAGCCGAACGCCGGCTCCCAGGGCGAGCTGGCGGGTCTGCTGGCCGTACGCGGCTACCACCGCGCCAACGGCGACGAGCAGCGGACCGTGTGCCTCATCCCGTCCTCCGCGCACGGCACCAACGCGGCCAGCGCCGTGATGGCCGGGATGAAGGTCGTCGTCGTCAAGACCGCCGAGGACGGCGAGATCGACGTCGAGGACCTGCGCGCCAAGATCGAGCAGTACCGCGACCAGCTGGCGGTGCTGATGATCACCTACCCCTCGACGCACGGTGTGTTCGAGGAGCACGTCGCCGACATCTGCGCCCAGGTGCACGAGGCGGGCGGCCAGGTGTACGTCGACGGCGCCAACCTCAACGCGCTCGTCGGGCTCGCCAAGCCCGGCCACTTCGGCGGTGACGTCTCCCACCTGAACCTGCACAAGACGTTCTGCATCCCGCACGGCGGCGGCGGTCCGGGCGTCGGTCCGGTCGCGGTCCGCTCGCACCTGGCGCCGTACCTGCCCAACCACCCGCTGCAGCCGGAGGCCGGCCCGGAGACGGGCGTGGGCCCGATCTCGGCCGCCCCGTGGGGCAGCGCGGGCATCCTGCCGATCTCGTGGGCGTACGTCCGTCTGATGGGCGGGGAGGGCCTCAAGCGCGCCACGCAGGTCGCGGTGCTCTCCGCGAACTACGTCGCCAAGCGCCTGGAGCCGCACTACCCCGTGCTCTACACCGGCCCCGGCGGCCTCGTCGCGCACGAGTGCATCATCGACCTGCGCCCGCTGACCAAGGCGACCGGCGTGAGCGTGGACGACGTCGCCAAGCGCCTGATCGACTACGGCTTCCACGCGCCGACCATGTCCTTCCCGGTGGCCGGCACGCTGATGATCGAGCCGACCGAGTCCGAGGACCTCACCGAGCTGGACCGTTTCTGCGATGCGATGATCGCCATCCGCGCGGAGATCGAGAAGGTCGGCTCCGGCGCGTGGTCCGCCGAGGACAACCCGCTGCGGAACGCCCCGCACACCGCCGCCGCGCTCGGCGGTGAGTGGACGCACGCCTACAGCCGCGAGGAGGCCGTCTTCCCGGCCGGTGTCTCGGCCGCCGACAAGTACTGGCCGCCGGTGCGCCGCATCGACCAGGCCTACGGCGACCGCAACCTGGTGTGCTCCTGCCCGCCGCTGGACGCCTACGAGGACTGAGCGAACCGCCGGCGAAGGCCCCACCCGGGCTCCGGGCGGGGCCTTCGGGCTTTCCTACGCCGTCGCCAGCGCGACCTCGGTCGCCTTGATCAGGGCGACGACGTCGGAGCCCACGAACAGACCGAGGTCCCCGACCGCGTCCTTCGTGATCGCGGCGGTGAGTTCGCCGCCTTCCACGGCGACCCGGACCGTGGCCATGGCCTCGCCGAGCGAGAGACGGATGACCGTGCCGCGCAGCTGGTTGCGGATCGACAGACCCTCGACCTGGTTGGCGGCCAGGGAGACCTCCGTCGCCTTCACCAGGGCGGTCACCTGGGAACCCGGTGTGAGGCCGAGTTGCTCGACGGCTTCCACGGTGACGGCCGCGGTGAGGTCCTGGCCGCCCGTGAGCCGGACTTTGACAGTCGCCATGACTTCGCCCGGGTGCACCTCGGTGACGGTGCCGGGCAGCTGGTTGCGGATGCTCAGGGTCATGGGCACCCACCGTAGAGCGCCGGTCCGCTCAGGCCGGGTATGCATGGGTCTGCGTCGCTTTGACCGTCGCCCAGACCGGTGCACCCGGGTGCAGGTCCAGCTCGGCGGCGGCGACCGTCGTCAGGTCCGCCGCGAGCGGCAGCTCGCCGGTGAGGTCGGCGCGGATCTGGTCGCCGTGCGTCTCCAGGCCGGCGACCTCGCAATGCCACACGTTGCGGGCGCTGGCGCCGGAGGGCCGGTCCCGGAACAGGGTCACGGCGGAGGGAGGGAAGGCCACGAAGACCGGGCCCGACAGCTCCTCCGTGGTCGTGATCGCGGGCCCGGTGTCGAGCCGTACGGTGTGCCCCGCGGCCTGTCCGCGGTAGAGGTTGAGGCCGACGAGCCGGGCGATGTAGTCCGTGCGCGGGTGGCGGGCGATCTGGGCGGGGGTGCCCTCCTGGACGACCCGGCCGTGCTCGACGACCACCAGCCGGTCCGCGAGCACCATGGCGTCCAGCGGTTCGTGGGTGACCAGCACGGACACCGCCTCGAACTCGGCCAGATGGCGGCGGAGCCGGGCGCGGACCTCCAGACGGGTACGGGCGTCCAGGGCCGCCAGCGGCTCGTCCAGGAGCAGCAGTCTGGGGCGGGTGGCCAGGGCGCGGGCGAGGGCCACGCGCTGGGCCTGGCCGCCGGACAGGTTGCGCGGCTTGGCGCCCGCGTGGGCCGACAGGCCCATCCGCTCCAGCCAGGTCGCCGCCAGGGCGCGGGCCTCCGCCTTGCGCACGCCCCGGCAGCGAGGGCCGAACGCGACGTTGTCCAGGGCGGACAGATGGGGGAAGAGCAGGTAGTCCTGGAAGACGACGCCGACCGGGCGGGACTCCGGAGGTGTGTGGGCCAGGGGGGTGCCGTCCAGGTGGAGGTGACCGTCGGTGAGGGGCGTGAGACCGGCGAGGGCACGCAGCGCGGTGGTCTTGCCGGCGCCGTTGGGGCCCAGCAGAGCCAGGACGTCGCCTGGAGCTGCTGTGAGGGTCACGTCCAGGCGGAAGGCGCCCCGGTCGACCACGAGGTGGGCGTCGAGGCCGGAGGGCTGGTGCGGGGCTGCGGGGTCGAGGCCGGAGGGCTGGTGCGGGTGTGTGGTGGCCGGCCGGCCTTCGGCCGGCTTCCGGTGTACACCCGCACCACCCGTGCGGGTCTCGTCGTCGGGTGCGGGTGGCCCCTGTGGGGCGGGGGCGCCGTCGGCGGCTGCGGGTCCGAAATGCGTCATGACGTGGTCATCCAGCGGTCCCTGAGGCCCGCCAGTACCGCGATCGACACGGTCAGCAGGACCAGGCTGAGGGAGATGGCGGCGTCGGGGTCGTTCTGCAGGGCCAGGTAGACCGCCAGGGGCATGGTCTGGGTGCGGCCGGGGAAGTTGCCCGCGAAGGTGATCGTCGCGCCGAACTCGCCGAGCGCGCGGGCCCAGGCCAGTACCGCGCCGGCCGCGATGCCGGGCGCGATCAGGGGCAGCGTCACCCGGCGGAACGCGGTGAAGCGGGAGGCGCCGAGCGTGGCCGCCGCCTCCTCGTAGCGCGGGTCGGCGGCGCGCAGCGTGCCCTCCACGCTGATCACCAGGAACGGCATCGCGACGAACGCCTCCGCGATCACGACCCCGGTGGTGGTGAATGGCAGGGTGATGCCGAACCACGTGTCGAGCCACCGGCCGATGACGCCGTTGCGGCCCAGGGCGAGCAGCAGGGCCACACCGCCGACCACCGGCGGCAACACCAGCGGAAGGGTCACGAGGGCACGTACGAGACCCCGGCCGGGGAACTCCGTACGGGCCAGCAGCCAGGCCAGCGGCACACCGAGGACCAGGCTGACGGCGGTCGCCGCCGTGGCGCTCAGCAGGGACAACTGGAGCGCCTGCCACACCTGCGCGCCGGCCAGCTGGCCCGGCAGGCCGCGCCACGGCGCGCGGACGAGCAGCGCGAGCAGCGGCAGCAGCAGGAACGCCAGGGCCAGCACGCCCGGCAGCAGCAGCGGCAACGGCACCCCGCGTCGGCCCCCCGTGCCGGCGCGAGGGCGCCACGGCCGGTCCGTGCGGGGGCCGGTCGCGGCACCGGGCTTGTCGAGCGAGGTCACGGCTTGAGGAACCCGGCCTCGTTCAGCACCTTCTGGCCCTCGGCGGAGCGTACGAGGGCGATGAACGCCTTGGCGGCCTCGGCGTTCGGCGCGTTCTTCAGCAGCGCGATCGGGTAGTCGTTGACGGCACCGGCCGATTCGGGGAACTCCACGCCCTCCACCTTGTCACCGGCGGCCCGCACATCGGTCTTGTACACCACTGCCGCGTCGGCCTCCTTCAGTTCGACCTTGGTCAGGGCGCCCTTGACGTCCTGCTCGTAGGAGACCGGCGTGAGCTTCAGCTTGCTCGCGTCCAGGGCCTTCTGTGCGGCGGCGCCACACGGAACGGTCCTGTCGCACAGGACGACTTTCAGACCGGCCTTCGTGAGGTCCTTCAGGGAGGACACCTTGTGCGGGTTGCCCGGTACGGTGGCGATCTCCAGCTGGTTGCGGACGAAGGTGACCGGGGTGCCCGCCGTGTCCTTCGCGTCGGTCACGACGGCCATCGTCCTGGGGCTGGCCGCGGCGAACACGTCCGCCGGTGCACCGCTGGTGATGTTCGCCGCGAGCGTGTCGCTGCCGCCGAAGTTGAAGCTGACCTTCGTGCCCTGATGCTGCTTCTCGAACTCCTTGCCCAGGGCCGTGAAGCTCTCCTTCAGCGAGGCCGCCGCGAACACGGTGACCGTGCCGGAGAGCTTCGGGGACGTCGATGTGCCGGGGGAGTGGGACGAGTCGGCCGACTTCGACGAGTCGGTGGAGTCCGACGAGGAGGAGCAGGCGCTCAGTGCCATCACGGCGGCGGCCCCCGCACCGGCCAGCTGCAGTATCCGCCGGGTCCGGCGCACGGAACGGGTCATCACGGATCTACTCCTCGGTTCTGTTCGAACGACTCGGTTCTGTTCGAACGACGGTCGCGCCCGGGCACGGCCGAGTGCTGGCCGTGTGGTGATGATACTGCCGCATCTGCCAGGAGGAAGTGTTCTGTTGCATCGCATGAGCTGGGCACTCTCGGTCTACAGCTTGCACGTGCGTTTGTACGGCGTTCGTCGAACCGAGGGGTGACGGTTCAACGTGCCCGGTCAGGTCCGGTCGATGTGCACGTTCGTGGACTTCACGCGCGCGGTCGCCTCCATGCCGACCTCCAGGCCGAGTTCCTCCACCGCCTCCCGGGTCAGCAGCGAGACGAGCCGGTGCGGGCCCGCCTGGATCTCCACCTGGGCGGCGACGTCGCCGAGCTTGATCGCGGTGACGATGCCGGGGAAGGCGTTGCGGGCCGAGGTGTACGAGGCGTCCTCCTCGGCGGCGCCCGCCTTGGCCAGTTCGACCGAGAACGCGGCGAGGTCTCTGCCGTCGATGAGCCGCCGCCCGGACTCGTCGCGGTGCGTGGCCACCCGGCCGGCGTCGGCCCAGCGGCGGGCGGTGTCCGGGCTGACGCCGAGCAGCCGCGCGGCCTGACCGATCGTGTAGGACTGCATGCCGGTCACGATAGGGCCACGCCCCCGGGAACCGTGGGCGCGGGTCGGCCGTCGGAGGTGCCGCGACCGCGCCGTACCGTGCCCCGGTCCCGGCGTTCCGCCCGCGCGGCCCGGCTCAGCCCGTGTGCACCCGCGGGCGGCGTTCCCGGTCCGGTTCCGCCTCGCGCAGCACCTCGCGGGTGACCGGGGCGACCTCGCCCTGGCCGAAGAGGAAGAAGCGGAGGAAGTTGGCGAACGGACTGCCCTCGGTCCACTCGAAGTAGATGTGCGGGGTGCAGCCGGTGACGTCACGGACGTGCAGCAGCAGTGCCGCGAGGGCGTTCGGGATCGAGGCGGACTCCAGCGTCAGCACCCGATAGCGGCCGTGCAGCACCTCGCCGCGGACGGTGAGGCCCGCCTCGAACTCGGACGGGTCGGTGACCGTGACCTCGACGAAGACGAAGTCCTCCTGCTCGGGCATGTCGTTGTCGGCGCGGATCTGCTCGATCTTGTCGCGGTACTCGGCCTTGTCCCGGCGGTCCGGCTCGTTGGCGATGAACCGCATCTTGCGGCTGGCCATGTCCCGTATGAACCGTTCCGCCATGGGGTCGAGCGACACGCTGGTGACGCGCAGCTCGAAGGCGCGGGCCAGCCGGGACAGCAGGGAGACCAGCACGATGCCCGCGATGAAGCAGGCGCCGATCTTCACACCGTCGGGGCGCTCGATGACGTTCACGACGGTCGTGTAGAGGAACACCACCGAGATCACCGCGAACGTGAGGGTCCAGCCGTGCTGTCCCGCCTTGCGCGCGGCGATGGTCACGGCGATCGCGGCCGAGCTGATCAGCACCAGCACACCGGTGGCGTAGGCGCCGCCCTGCTTGTCGACGTTGGCGTCGAAGATCCAGGTCACCAGGAAGGCGACCAGGGTGAAGACGATGACCATCGGCCGCACCGCCCGCGCCCAGTGCGGAGCCATGCCGTAGCGGGGCAGGTAGCGCGGCATCAGGTTGAGCAGGCCGGCCATGGCGGAGGCGCCCGCGAACCACAGGATGGCGATCGTCGACACGTCGTACACCGTGCCGAAGGCGTTGCCGAGGTACTCGTGCGCCAGGTAGGCGAGCGCGCGGCCGTTGGCCTGGCCGCCCGTCTTGAACTCCTTCTCCGGGATCAGCAGCGTGGTGATGAAGCTGGTGGCGATCAGGAAGCAGCTCATGATCAGCGCGGCGGTGGTCAGCAGCTTCTTGGTGTCCCGGATCCGGCCCGCGGGCCGCTCTTCGGTGTCGTCGGCGTCGCCCTTCACATGCGGCATGACGGCGACACCGGTCTCGAAGCCGGACAGGCCGAGGGCGAGCTTCGGGAAGACGATCAGCGCCACGCCGATCATCACGAAGACGTTCCCGTGCTGCGCGGTCAGCGCGCTGCTCCAGTCGGTGATCACATGCCCGGCCGTGATGACGTGCCACAGGCCGGTGACGACGACGACGAGGTTGAGCCCGAGGTACACGCCCACCAGGGCGACCGCGACTCCGATCGCCTCCAGGAAGCCCTTGAGGAAGACCGCGCCGAGCAGGGCCACCAGCAGAAGGGTGATCAGCATCTGCTTGCCCTGCAGGGCCTCCGTCAGATGCGGGTTCTCCACCAGGTGGGTGGAGGCGTCGGCGGCGGACAGCGTGATGGTGATGAGGAAGTCCGTCGCCGCGAAGCCCAGCAGCGTGAGCACGAACAGCTTGCCCTGCCAGAACGACAGCAGCCGCTCCAGCATCGCGATCGAGCCCTCGCCGTGCGGGCTCTCCTCCGCGACCCGGCGGTAGACCGGCAGCGCGCCGGCCAGCGTCACGACGACGAGCACGACGGTCGCGACCGGCGAGAGCAGACCGGCGGCCAGGGCCGCGATGCCGGGCTGGTAGCCGAGGGTGGAGAAGTAGTCGACACCGGTCAGGCACATCACTCGCCACCAGCGCTGTCCCTGGTGCGGGGGCTCCGGCTCGGCGTGGGGTCCGGTGTGGCCACCGCCCTTGCCCATGTCGGACAGGCCCTCCAGCATCCACGCCCGCAGGCGGCTGGTACTGGGAGGGCGCTCGGTCGTGACCATCGGCGTGCTCCTGGTGTGCGGCTCAGCTCTTTGCGGCCATCACGCGGACGGCGGCACCAGCGTAAGCAGAGAGTGACGCCTGGGCCCATGGATCACGCCTCGGGCGGCGTCAAGCTTGCGTTAAGAATGGCCCGCGCGGGGCCGAGCCGCACCAAGAAGGGGAGGCCGGGGCGGGTCGGTCGGGGTGGGGCGGATCGGATGAGCACGGGGGAGTCGGCGGGGGAGCCGACCGGGCGGCGGCCACCGAGCGTCACCCCAGGTCCGATGCCCGGAGTACACCGAGGACCGTCTCGCGGTTCGCGTGGCCGTCGAGCGTCACCCCAGGCCCGATGCCCAGAACAGACCGAGGACCGTCTCGCGGTTCGCGTGGCCGCCGAGGGTCACTGCGTGCCCGACGCCCGGAACAGACCGATGCCGTCTGGGTCACGCGGCACCGAGCGTCACTCCAGGCCCGATGCCCGGAACACGCCGAGGGCCGTCTCGCGGTTCACGTGGCGGGCCAGGTGGTGCAGCGCCGTCGTGCCGCTCAGCAGTGTTCCGGCGGCCTCCGAGCCGCGGGCGCCCTCGTCCAGGCGGTACCACAGTTCCGGATTGCGGATCAGGACCTCCGGGTCGATCTCGATCCGGTTGCCGAGGGTGTCGCGCAGCACCAGGCGCCGGGTGACGCCGTCGAGCGGGCGTACCGCGGTCAGCAGATCGGTGCGGACGCGGCGGGTGCGGTACAGGCGGCGGGTGGCCAGCCAGCCCCGGCCGGCGGACACGCGCACCGGGAACAGCACGAGGAGCAGGAGCAGGGCCAGCAGGAGCCACAGGGCACCGCGCCACCAGGTCAGCGAACCGGCCGCCCAGTCGACGCACAGCAGCAGGCCGAACAGCGCGCCGGCACAGCGGGCCGAGGTGCGCGCGTCCTCGGTCCAGCCGCGGTCGTGCACCACGCTCCCGGTGCCGGACGGGTACGCGCCGGTCGGCTGGGGGCGGGTGTCGTTGCCGTGCTCCATGAGGGAAACGGTAGTCCGTCGGCGGTGCCCCGGGTCTGCCCTTGACGGTGCTCTGACGGCCGGCGGCCGGTTCTTGACGGGACGGCAGCGGGCCGGCGTGGCGCCCTCGCGTGAGGCGCGGTGCGTGACCGGGTCCCCCTTCACAACCCCCGGGTGTCGATGCGCAGATGCCACGTGTTGCGGCGGTGGACGGACAGCAGCTCCGATTCCAGCGGGGACGGGGGCACCGCCAGGACCGGGCAGACCGCGTGGGCCAGGCAGTGCCGGGAGACCCGGCCGGAGAAGGCCCGTTGCAGTCCGCGCCGCCCGGTGCCCACGACCAGGACGTCGTCCTCCCGGTTCGCGGTCGCCACCAGCGCCGGGCCGGGGGCGCCGCGCACGACGACGGGCTGCATCGGCACACCGGGACCCTCCGCGTCGAAGATCTCCTCCAGCACCGAGGCCAGCCGCTGTCTGGCCAGTCGCTGCCACTCCTCGACCAGCAGTCCGGCGGCGGGGGAGCGCCGGGCGGCGGAGTCACCGCCCGGTGGTTCCCAGGCCAGCACGGGCCAGAGCTGAGCTCCGATCCGGCGGGCCAGGGCGATGGCCCGCCGCAGGGCCGTGACGCTGTTCAGGGAGCCGCTCACGCCGACCACCACTCGCGTGGCCGTGGACGCGTCGTAACCGGACATGACTCATGACTCCACCGTTGCGGACGGGCACCGCACGGGGTGACACCCGTGACACCCGCGGGCAGGCCCGCCGCGAGGTCCTCGTTTCCTTCCATCCCACCCCCGTGCCGGGGATTCGACCAGCCGGGCGGCACGAACACTCCCGCGAACACCACTCCCGCCATTAAGATTCGGCGCTCAGAACGAAACTTTCGAGCGCCTCCAGGAGGCGAGCATGCGAACGTACGACAACCCGGTCATCCCGGGTTTCCACCCCGATCCCAGCGTGTGCCGGGTGGGCGACGACTACTACCTGGTGTGTTCCAGCTTCGAGTACTTCCCCGGCGTTCCGCTGTTCCACAGCAGGGACCTGGTGCACTGGCGCCAGATCGGCAATGTGCTCGACCGCCCGGGGCAGTTGGACCTGCCCGACGACGTCCCGGCGTCCGCGGGCATCTACGCGCCGACGATCCGGCACCACGACGGACTCTTCCACGTCATCACCACCAGCGCGGGTGCCGGCGGTACCTTTCTCGTCACCGCCGAGCGCCCCGAGGGCCCCTGGTCCGACCCGGTGTGGATCGATCTGCCCGGTATCGACCCGGACCTGGCGTGGGACGAGGACGGTTCCTGCTGGGTCGCGATGGCCGGGGTCAGCGTCGCCCGGATCGACCCGCGCACGGGGAGGGTGCTGGAGGGTCCGCTGCCGATGTGGTCCGGCACCGGCCTCCGCGACCCGGAGGCCCCGCACCTGTACCGGATCGGCGACTGGTGGTACCTGCTGCTCGCCGAGGGCGGCACCGCCCTGGGACACGGTGTCTCCGTGGCCCGCGCCCGCTCCCCGCGCGGCCCCTGGGAACCGGCTCCCGGCAACCCGCTGCTGTCCCACCGCGGCACCGGCCTGCCCATCCAGTGCACCGGCCACGGCGACCTGGTCCAGGCGGCCGACGGCACCTGGTGGATGGTGCTGCTCGGCACCCGGCCCCGTGGCTGGTTCCCGGAGTATCACGTCCTCGGCCGGGAGACGTTCCTGGTCCCGGTGGAGTGGGTGGACGGCTGGCCGCGGACGGGCCTGGTCCAGGAGCGGCACCCGGCGCCGGCCGCCCGGGCGCCCGTCGAACAGCCGCCGGCGCGGGACGACTTCACGGGACCGGAGCTCGCACCGCACTGGATATCCCCGCGGCGCCGGCCCGAGGACTGCTGGTCGCTGACCGAGCGGCCGGGGTGGCTCACCCTGACCGCCACCGGGGACAGCCTCGACCGGCCCGGGCACACCTTCGTCGGCCGCCGCCAGCAGCACCACGACTGCCGGGCGGCGGCGTCGCTGGAGCCCGGTGCCGCGCGGGCGGGGCTGTCGGTGCGCATGGACGAGGCCCATCACTACGACCTGGAGGTGAGCGGGGGCAGCGTGGCCGTGATCGCGCGGATCGGCCCGCTGCGGCAGAGCGTCGCCGCACACCCGGTGCCCGCGGGGCCGGTCACCCTGGCCGTCGAGATCCGCGCCACCCGGGACCCCGGGACGCAGCACGGCCCCGACACCCTCGTCTTCTCCGTCGTGACTGCCGAGGGAACCGTCCGGCTCGCCGAACTCGACGGCCGCTATCTGTCCACGGAGGTGGCCGCCGGTTTCACCGGCCGTGTCATCGGCATGTACGTCACCGAGGGCCGCGCGGCCTTCGACTGGTTCGAGTACGCGCCCGCCACGCCGTGACCGGGTACGCGCCCGCCACGCCGTGACCGAGGCGCTGACGCACCGAGCGATTTCGAAAGTTTCGGAAGAGGTGAGGCGTGAGAGATGCTCGGGACGCCATGCCCAGGGCACGCGTCGGGGCCGGTGCGCACGGGTCAGGTGCGGCCGGCCCCTCAAGTGCACTCGGCCCCTGTTCAGGTCGGGTCAGTGTGGCGTTGGGCCCTGCCCGGGTCGGGTCTCCCCGTCGTCCTCAGGCGGCGGTCATCACCTGCTCCGCACCGAGCGGGCGGTGCGGGGCGATGACGCGGCCGTCGGGCAGCAGCTCACCGGTGTCCTCGAAAAGCAGGACGCCGTTGCACAGCAGGCTCCACCCCTGCTCCGGGTGGTGCGCCACGAGGCGGGCGGACTCCCGGTCGGCGGATTCGGCTGGCGGGCACGGTGGCTGATGCTGGCACATGGGCGGGATCTTTCGCTCTGTCGTGATCATGTCCGTCCCCCGTGGTGATGAGTCGGTCGGAATCCAGTGTTGTCCTCTGGGCGTCGTTCCGCAGGGATTTCACGGCACCGCTTCTCACAGGTTCAGGACGCGTCACCCGCGCGGACGGTTCAGTCCAACTGCACCGTCCCTTCGGGTGGTTCGCAGTGGCCGGATGGGACTAGTCCGGATGGCTCCGGGCGGCGGAGTGCTCGAAAGACAGTCGTACCCCGCTTCCCTCGTGGGCAGCGGGGTACGCGTGCGTCGGTCAGGCAGGCGAGCCGAGCAGCGGGAGAGGAGTCGCCCGATGGGTCAGCACCGGAAGCAACTCGGCGACCGGGAACGGACGGTGTGTCGGTATGCCGGGCGGTGCGGGCGCCAGCGGCACGAGCAGATCGGCGGCGGCGGGATGGCCCTCGCTGCCGTCGCCGGAGCAGTCGCCGTGCAGCCACAGGGTGAGCATGTACAGCCCGGGAACGGACAACAGCCGTGCCTGGTACGGCTGTTGCAGGGCCTCGGCCTGTTGCAGGGCACGTTCGGTGGAGGCGACGTAGGGGCCCTCGAAGAAGTGCGAGAAGGCCCAGCCGTCGGGAGTCAGCATGGTCTCGGCCGCGGCCACCGCACGATCACCGCACCGGATCAGGAAGCGCCAGCCGGCCAGTCGCGTCGCGGACAGGCCTTGCGCGGTGATCCGGTCCAGCACGTGGACGGGCAGCGGCAGTTCCGGTGTCGTCGGACCCTGCGCGGCGCGCAGGGAGGGGGTGCGCGCCTCACGGACCGCGGTGGGGGAACCGAGGGCGGTGAGGACGGAGCGCAGGGCAGGCGCGGGGGCAGGGGGCACGTGCAGCGGCATGTGGGTCGCCTCTCATTAGACAGGCGCGGCGGCGCGAGGAGGGTGGGGCGGACGGCGCTGTCAGCTCACGGAAGGCCGGAGAGGTGGGGGCCCAGGTCGGTGTGAAAGAGAGTGCGGCTCGGTCTGCCGCCCGTCAACGGGGACGGCAGGAACACCGCGGAAACCAGGACCGAGGGCGCCAACCTTCTGCCTTGTGGACGAAGTTTATACGACGTGTGTTCGGCCGGTGTTTCGTCTATCCGATTCCGGTCGACCCGGCAAGGCGGAATTAGGCCGTCGATTTGCGGAAATCATCCCGATTTCCGGACCTGGCACCCGTCGCTGACCTCGTCATACGCGCCGGTAACGGTCGGCCGAATGTCGTCGGCGTTTTTCACGAGGTGTGCGGGGCACCCGAAGGTGCGAGCGCGGCATGCCCCGTGAATGTGCCGCCGGGAACATTCAGACAGACTAGCGGGCGGCGGGCCCGCGCGGGACGTTATCGATCGCTTCGGCTGGGCATCATCCCACCTGACCCGGGAGCCAGGCGGCCGGATCGTCGGCCCGCCCATCCGAGGAGGGACATTCGATGGGGGAGAAGGTCGTGGCAGGGCAGTTCGACCTGTCCGATCGCCAGCGCTATCGCGAAAAGCTCCAGCAGTGCCTGACGGGACTGGAGCGGCTGCTGCGCGAGAAGCGATTCGACCGACCCAAGAATCTCATGGGAGTCGAGATCGAGTTGAATCTCGCCGGGTCGGACGGTATGCCGAAAATGTTGAACGGGCAGGTACTTGAGCGCATCGCGAGCCGCGATTTCCAAACAGAACTCGCCATGTTCAACCTGGAAGTCAACATAGCCCCACACCGGCTGGGCGGACGGGTATTCGACCGGCTCGCCGAGGAGCTGCGCACCTCGCTCGCCTACGCCGACCGCAAGGCCGGCGAGGTGGACGCGGGTATCGTGATGATCGGCATCCTGCCCACCCTCGACCGGGACGACCTGGTCTCCTCCAACCTCTCCGAGGTCGACCGCTACACACTCCTCAATGACCAGATCGTCGCCGCGCGCGGAGAGGACTTCCGGCTCGACATCGAGGGTGTGGAGCACCTCGTCTGCACCTCTAAGTCGATCGTGCCCGAGGCCGCGTGCACCTCCCTGCAACTGCACCTGCAAGTCACCCCGGCGCGGTTCGCCGACGTGTGGAACGCGGCCCAGGTGGCCTCCGCCGCGCAGATCGCCGTCGGCGCGAACTCACCGTTCCTCTTCGGGCACGAGCTGTGGCGCGAGTCCAGGCCCCCGCTGTTCCAGCAGTCCACCGACACCCGCCCGCCCGAGCTCCAGGCGCAGGGCGTACGGCCGCGCACCTGGTTCGGCGAGCGGTGGATCACCTCCGCGTACGACTTGTTCGAGGAGAACCTGCGCTACTTCCCGGCCCTGCTGCCGATCTGCGACGACGAGGATCCGCTGGAGGTCGTCGAGGCCGGCGGGGTGCCCAAACTCGCCGAACTCGTGCTGCACAACGGCACGATCTACCGCTGGAACCGGCCGGTGTACGGCATCGCGGACGGCGTCCCGCACCTCAGGGTGGAGAACCGGGTGCTGCCGGCCGGGCCCACCATCACCGACGTGATCGCCAACGCGGCCTTCTACTACGGCCTCGTCCGCGCCCTCGCCGAGGAGTCCCGGCCGGTGTGGACCCGGCTGCCGTTCGCCGCGGCCGAGGCGAACTTCGACGCGGCGTGCCGGTACGGCATCGACGCGCGCTTCGTGTGGCCCCGGCGGGGGCGGTACGGCGGCACGGGCGAGGTCGACGCGGTCACGCTGGTCCGCGACGAGTTGCTGCCGCTCGCCTCGGCCGGGCTGGACGCGTGGGGCGTGGAGGCCGCCGACCGGGACCTCTACCTGGGCGTGATCGAGGAACGCTGCCGGCGCCGGGTGAACGGGGCGTCCTGGCAGGCGGCCACCTTCCACCGGGCTCTGGAGCAGGGGATGTCACGGCAGGCGGCCCTGGCGGCGACGACGCGGAGGTACGCCGAGCTGATGCACGTGGGGGAGCCGGTGCACACATGGCCCGTGGGACTGCCGGAGCCGGTACCGCTGGGCTGAGCGCGGGGCCCGGCGGGTCTGCGGTACGGGCTGAGCGCGGGGCCCGGCGGGTCTGCGGTACGGACTGAGCGCGGGGCCCGGCGGGTCTGCGGTACGGACTGAGCGCCGGGCTCCGGCGGGCCGCGGTACGGGCTGAGCGCCGGGCCGGCCGGGCCGCTGGGCGGCCTGAGACCCGGGTCGGCCGGGCCGCTCGACCGCCTGAGACCCTGACCAGGCGCGCCGCTGGGCAGCCTTCTGACCGGGTCGGCCGGGCCGCTGGGCGGCCTGAGACCCGGGCTCGCCGAGCCGCTCGACCGCCTGAGACCCTGACCAGGCGCGCCGCTGGGCAGCCTCCTGACCGGGTCGGCCGGGCCGCTCGACCGCCTGAGACCCTGACCAGCCGCGCCGCTGGGCAGCCTCCTGACCGGGCCGGCCGGGCCGCTCGACCGCCTGAGAACCCGACCAGCCGGGCCGCTGGGCAGCCTCCTGACCGGGTCCGCCGAGCCGCCGGACGGCCTGAGCGCCGGGCAGGCCGCCGGGTCGCGGCCCGGGGTCGAACGCCGTTGCGGCGACGTGAGGCCACGGTCAGAGCCCGGCCTTCCAGGGGCATCCCGCGCCCTCCACAGCTCCTTCTGCGATCCTTGCCAGGCGAAAGGTGGGCCAGGGGCCCGTGAGCCGGCTGGAGGCAGGGGTGCAGGTGGAGGCTGACTCGGTGGCCGATTCCGCGGGGCGCGAGCGCGACCCGCGACGGATGCTGCGGGACGAGACGCTGCTCGTCCTGGCGCTCTCGCTCGGGGCGAGCGGGGTGTCCGCGCTGATCAGCTTCATCGGCTCGGTCACCAAGCCGGGCGGGCTGAAGGACCAGGCGGCCACGCTCAACGCCTCCGCCGCACCGGGCCGCCCCTGGCTGGACCTGGCCTGGCAGCTCTTCGGCATCGCCACCGCGCTGGTCCCCGTGGCCCTCGTCGCCCACCTGCTGCTGCGCGAGGGCGCGGGGCTGCGCACCCTCGGCTTCGACCGCACCCGTCCCTGGCCCGATCTGGCCCGGGGTGCCGGCGTCGCGGCCGTGATCGGCAGCACCGGCATCGCCTTCTACCTCGTCGCCCGCGGCCTCGGCTTCAACCTCACCGTCGTACCCGAGGCACTTCCGGACGTCTGGTGGAAGTACCCGGTGCTGATCCTCTCGGCGCTGCAGAACGCGATCCTCGAAGAGGTGATCGTCGTCGGCTACCTGCTGCGCAGGCTGGGGCAGTTGGGCTGGACCCCGGGGACCGCACTGGCGGCCAGTGCGGTCCTGCGCGGTTCGTACCACCTCTACCAGGGCATCGGCGGCTTCGTCGGCAACATGGTCATGGGTGTGGTGTTCGTCTACCTCTACCGGCGCTGGGGCCGGGTCGGGCCGCTGGTCGTCGCGCACTCCCTGCTCGACATCGGCGCCTTCGTCGGCTATGCCCTCCTCGCGGGCAAGGTGGGCTGGTTGCCGACCGCCTGAGCGAGCCCTCAGGCGCGCAGTTCGCCGTCGATGACCGTCACCGCGAAGCCGGTGAGGAGGGTGCGCTCGCCCCGCAGGCCGGTGCGGACCAGCCCGGTGCGGCGGGAGGCCTGGAGCCCGGTGAGGTCGTCGCGGCCGAGGCGGGCGGACCAGTGCGGGGCGAGTGCGGTGTGGGCGCTGCCGGTCACCGGGTCCTCGTCGATGCCGACGTTCGGGAAGAAGCAACGGGAGACGAAGTCGTAGCCCAGGGACGGGTCGTCGGCGCGGGCGGTGGCGATGATCCCGCGCGAGGAGTAGGCGCCGAGGGCCCGGTGGTCGGGGGAGAGGCCGAGCACGGTCTTCTCGTCGGCGAGTTCGACCAGCAGGTCGCCGACGTTCGGGCCGGTGTCGAACGCGGCGACCGGCCGCGCGCCGAGCGCCTCGGCGACCCCGGCCGGGATCTCCACCGGGGTGAGCGGGGCGGTCGGGAAGTCCAGGGTGACCGAGCCGTCCGCACCGGGCGTGGCGATCAGCACGCCGCTGCGGGTGGCGAACCGCACCGGGCCCTCGTGGGCACCGGTGGTGTGCAGGACGTGGGCCGTGGCGAGGGTGGCGTGGCCGCACATGGCGACCTCGGTGACGGGGGTGAACCAGCGCAGCGCCCAGTCCGCCTCGCCGCCCCCGGGCAGCCGGTGCGCGAACGCCGTCTCGGCGTGGTTGACCTCCAGGGCGACGTTCTGGAGCCAGTCGTCGTCCGGGAAGACGTCGTCCAGGAGCAGGACTCCGGCCGGGTTGCCGGCGAAGGGCCGGTCGGTGAAGGCGTCGACGATTCGGATGCGCATGGCGCCGACGCTAGCGGCTGCGACGGCCCCTGGACCAAGGCCAATCCGGGGATGCCGGACTGATTCCAGGGCCCGGCCCGCCCGCGGGACGGCCGGCGCGCGCCCCTGCGCACCACGTTCGTCCTCGTCCGGCAAGGGGGTTGTCACACGATCGGTTCCGATATATCGTCGAGGCATCGCGAACGATATGCGATGCAGACGCGACAGATCAACGATGGAATGGAGTGATCGCGATGCGCACCCACGGTTTCGAGCGTGGACACCGGCACGAGGGCCCCGGTCGACGGGGTACGGGTGGCTTCGGCGGGTTCGACGGGCGGCGGGCCGCCTTCGGGCCCTTCGGTCCGGGCGGTCCGGGCTTCGGTCCCGGGGGATCCGGTTTCGGACCGGGCCCCTGGGGGCCGCGCGGACGGGGCGGTCCGCGAGGGCGGGCACGGCGAGGTGACGTACGCGCCTCGATCCTGGCCCTGCTCAAGGACCGGCCCATGCACGGCTACGAGATGATCCAGGAGATCGCCGAACGCAGCGGCGGCGCCTGGAAGCCCAGCCCCGGTTCGGTCTACCCGACCCTCCAACTGCTGGAGGACGAGGGCCTGATCGTCAGCGAGAGCGAGGGCGGCAAGAAGCTGTTCTCCCTGACCGAGGGCGGACGCGCCGCCGCCGACGAGGGGCCGGACGCCCCCTGGGAGGAGGCTTCGCGCGGTGTCGACTGGGAGGCCCTCACCGAGATCCGCCAGGCAGGCTTCGGGCTGATGGAGGCCTTCGGCCAGGTGTGGAAGACCGGCAGCAAGGAGCAGCGCGAGAAGGCGCTCGCCGTCATCAACGACGCCCGCAAGAAGCTGTACCTCATCCTCGCCGACGAGCACTGAGCCTCCTGGACGAGGGTCGCAGGTCGTGGCGCCCCGCGCTGTCCGCGCGGGGCGCCTTCGGCTGTCCCGGCTCAGGTCGGCAGGCCGTCCAGCGGCGACGGTCACCGCCGTCGGACCCTTGCCGTGGATGGCGAACACCCGGGCCGGCTCCCGCTCCTCGATGTAGTCGGTGAGCTGGGCCCGCACTTTCGCGGCCGGCGCCCGGATGCGTGCCCCGGCGCCGACCTCGGCCGTGCGGCCACTCCTTCGGGTCGGGCGTACAGGGCCCCGGTGTCGCGGAACGTAGCCGACGGGCGTGAACACTCGGTACTGATGAACCGTCAGGACCGGTGCGAGGCGTGCCGTCCGTGCCCGGGGCCGGTCTGATCTCCTCCGTGAGGATGAGATCCGGGTCGGCGATGTCCACTCCGCGTGGGACGCGAAAATGGTTCCCCTCGTGGATGCCCCGTCCCGTGGCGGCTGATGAGGTGGGGGCGTGCAACCCCGTACAGCCCACCGGACCGCCGATGACGCAGCGGTTCCGCACCCGGACGGCGCTGCCGGGCTCGGTGCCGAGCTCGCGGCGGTGGTCGCCGCTGCCCGCCGCAGGGCCGTCAGGGACAGGGACCGGCACACCGACACCGCCCATCTGCTGCACGCCTTGCTGGAACACGATCCCGAGGCCCGCGCCGCCGTCGGGGGCCCGCAGCGGCTCGCCCGGGTCCTCGGCTACCTGGTGCAGCGCAGCATCGGCTACGGACTGCGCTGGCAGACCAGCGTGGAGGACTCCGCCGCGATGCCCCTCGTCCCCGCGCCGGCCGGCCCCGCCGACGCCGCGGGTCTCGCCGGGCCCGTCGACTCCCTGGGTGCCGCCGGTCCCGGCGGACCGGGCAAGAACGCCGAGGGCTGGTCCCCGGCCGCGGCCGCCGCGCTCGCGGACGCCCGCGCGCGTGCCCGGCGGCGGGGCGCGCCCCGCGTCGGCGGCACCGACCTGCTCGCGGCGCTCGCCGCGGACCCGCGGTGCCGGGCCGTCGAAGTCCTCGAACGCGCCGGCATCCCCGCCCGCGAACTCTCCGCGCGGATCGAGGCGGCCGCGGACGTGTACGCCGACGACGGCGGGGCGGCCCGCTGACCCCGCGGCCCCTCCTCCTGCGGCCGTCCATCAGCTGAGACAGGTGTCATCAGGAGTGACGCACCTGTCGTCTCCTGCCATCATGTGCCGGTGCATACGTCTGTGAGCAGTCAGGACAGCCCCGGCAAGGGAGCCGGGCTCGGTCTCGCGCTCGGCTCGGCGCTGGCCTTCGGCGGGTCCGGAGTGGCCGCCAAGCCGCTGATCGAGGCGGGACTCGACCCGCTCCACGTGGTGTGGCTGCGCGTGGCGGGCGCCGCCCTGGTGATGCTGCCGGTCGCGATCCGGCACCGGGCGCTGCCGCGCCGCCGGCCCGCGCTGCTCGCCGGGTTCGGGCTGCTCGCCGTCGCCGGTGTCCAGGCCTGTTACTTCGCCGCGCTCTCCCGCATTCCGGTCGGCGTGGCCCTGCTCATCGAGTACCTGGCGCCCGCCCTGGTGCTCGGCTGGGTGCGGTTCGTGCAGCGGCGGCCCGTCAGCCGCGCGGCCGCCCTCGGCGTCGTCCTCGCCGCCGGCGGCCTCGCCTGCGTGGTCGAGGTCTGGTCCGGCCTGAGCTTCGACGCGCTGGGCCTGGTGTTCGCGCTCGGCGCCGCCTGCTGCCAGGTCGGCTACTTCGTGCTGTCCGACCAGGGCAGCGACGCGGGCGACGCGGCGCCGGACCCGCTCGGCGTCATCGCCTACGGGCTGCTGGTCGGCGCCGCCGTGCTGACCGTGGTGGCCCGCCCCTGGGGCATGGACTGGTCGGTGCTGGCGGGCTCCGCGAGCCTGAACGGCACCGCCGTACCGGCCGTCGCCCTGCTCGCCTGGATCGTGCTGGTCGCCACGGTGATCGCGTACGTCACCGGTGTGCTGTCCGTGCGCCGGCTGTCTCCGCAGGTCGCCGGGGTCGTCGCCTGTCTGGAGGCGGTCATCGCCACCGTGCTGGCCTGGGTGCTGCTCGGCGAGCACCTGTCCGCGCCGCAGGTCGTAGGGGGTGCGGTCGTCCTGGTCGGCGCGTTCATCGCGCAGTCCGCCACCCCGGCCGGGGGCTCCGCGGCGCCGGTCGCCCCGGGTGGCGCGGAAAGGGAGTTGTCCGCGCGAGGTACCGCCGCCTAGAGTCCGGATCATGGCGCACCACGCACTCGTCCTCTCGCCCCCGGCCGCCTGAGGCGGGCCTCCGGGACCCGCCCGGCGCACGCGCCGGGCCGGACGGTGCTGCCCGCAGACGAAGTCCGCGCGCCCCGCTGGAGCGGGACGCTCCCGAACTTCCGCACGTCCGCGTGCGTCTTCTGCGGAGAGATTCCCTTGTCGACCTTGTCGCACCCTGCTTCAGGCCTGCCCGTCGGGCGTGGCCTGCTCCACCTGATCGTCACCGGTGCCGCCTGGGGCACCGCGGGCGCCGCCGCCTCGCTGGTCTACCGGACGAGCGACATGGGCGCCTTCGCCCTCTCCTTCTGGCGCTGTGCGCTGGGGCTCGCCCTCCTTTCGGCCGGCCGGCTGCTGCGGCCGCGCGGCCGCCGTACGGCCCCGGCCCGGCCCGTGCGCCGGGCGCTCACGAGGGCGCTGGCCACCGGGCTCGGCCTGGCCGTCTTCCAGACCGCGTACTTCGCGGCCGTGGCCTCGACCGGGCTGGCCGTGGCCACCGTCGTGACCCTCGGCGCGGGCCCCGTGCTCATCGCGCTCGGCGCCCGGCTGCTGCTGGGGGAACGACTCGGCGCCGGTGGTGCCGCGGCGGTCGCCGGCGCGCTCGCCGGGCTGGCCGTGCTCACCTTCGGCGGCTCGGCGGCGACCGTACGTCCGGCGGGCGTGCTGCTGGCCCTGGCCTCGGCGGCGGGTTACGGCGTGATGACCCTGCTGATCCGCTGGTGGGGGAGGGGCGGCAGCGCCGACTCCGCCACCACCACGGTGGGCGCCTTCGCCGTGAGCAGCCTGTGCCTGCTGCCGCTCGCGGCGGGGGAAGGGCTGCTCCCGCACACCGCCCACCCGGCCCGGCTGCTGTGGCTGCTGCTGTACATCGCCGCCGTGCCCACGGCCCTCGCCTGCGCGTTCTACTTTGCCGGAGCCGCCGTCGTCCGGTCCGCCACCGTCTCGGTGATCATGCTGCTGGAGCCGGTGACCGCGGCCGTGCTCGCCGTCGTCCTGCTCGGTGAGCGGCTCACGGTGACCACGGCGGCCGGCACCCTGCTGATGCTCGGCGCGGTCGCGGGCCTGGCGGTGAGCGAGGCCCGCGCGGCCGGACGGCGGGAGCCGGCCGCGGTGTGACCCTCGGCCGCTACCGCGTCGCCAGGTAGTCCGGCAGCTCGATGCCGGGCGCCAGGTCGGCGTTGCGGAGGGGTGTGCCGTAGCCCTTGCGGAGCGGGACGACCCCGGCCCAGTGCGGCAGGTCCATGTCCTCGGGCTCGTCGTTGGCGTCGCCGGTGCGGACCTTGGCCGAGACCTCCTCCAGGTCCAGGCGGATGACCGCGGTGGCGGCCAGCTCCTTCTTGTTCGCGGGCCGGGAGTCGGCGGCCCGGCCCGGCACGACATGGTCGACCAGCGCGTCCAGGGCCAGCCGCCGCTCCTCGGGGTCGGTGACCTCGTGCGCGGTGCCGTGCACCACGACCGAGCGGTAGTTGATCGAGTGGTGGAAGGCGGAGCGGGCCAGCACCAGCCCGTCGACGTGGGTGACCGTCAGGCACACCGGCAGGCCCGGGTCGGCCCGGCCGGTCATCCGCAGCGGCCGGGAGCCGGTCGAGCCGTGCACGTAGAGCCGCTCGCCGACCCGGCCGTACAGCGTCGGCAGCACCACCGGGGCGCCGTCCCGGACGAAGCCGAGGTGGCAGACGTACCCCTCGTCCAGGATCGCGTGGACCAGCTCCCTGTCGTAGGACGCCCGCTCGGCGGAGCGCGTGGGCACGGTCCGGTCGGTCGGCGTGTAGGCGGCGGCCCGTGTGTCCTCGGTCGTGCCCTGCATGTCGGTCCCCTCCGGTGGCGGCGAGTTTTGCACTAGTGCATAATGTTCTTTGTGCTAGGAGAATATCGGATCACCGGGCGCGGCGCAGCCGAGATCGCGGCCGGCGTCGAGGAGGCGGTCGGCAGCGGCGCGCTGCGGCCGGGTGAAGCCCTGCCGCCCATGCGGGAGTTGGCGGCCCGGCTCGGAGTGAACGCGAACACGGTCGCCGCCGCCTACCGCATCCTGCGCGAACGCGGCGTGATCGAGACGGCCGGCCGCAGGGGCAGCCGTGTCCGCCCCAAGCCGGCCACCACCGGCCGTGAGCAGCTGCGCGTGGAGGTGCCTCCCGGAGGCCGGGACCTCTCCACGGGCAATCCCGACCCGGCCCTGCTGCCCCGCCTGGCCCCGGCCCTCGCCGCGGCGGCCGAGCAGGGCGACCGCCGCCCTGTCCGCTACGGCGACGACCCCCTGGACGCGGACCTGGCCCGCCTCGCCCGCGCCGAACTCGACGCCGACGGCGTCCCGGCGGGCCCGCTGACCGTGACCTCCGGCTCCCTGGACGCCATCGAACGCGTCCTCACCGCGCACCTCAGGCCCGGCGACACGGTCGCCGTCGAGGACCCCGGCTGGGGCAGCCTCCTCGACCTCGTCCCCGCCCTGGGCCTGCACACGGCGCCGGTCGGCGTGGACGACGACGGACCGCGCGCCGACGACCTGCGCCGTGTCCTGGAATCCGGCGCCCGCGCCCTGATCGTCACCGACCGGGCCCAGAACCCGACCGGCGCCTCGGTCACCGCCGCACGCGCGCGTGCCCTGCGCGCGGTGCTGCGCGACCACCCGGGGACCCTGCTCATCGAGGACGACCACGGCCACGGCATCGTCGACCTGCCGCTGCACCCCCTCGCGGGCGTCACCCACCACTGGGCCTTCGTCCGCTCGGCCGCCAAGGCCTACGGCCCCGACCTGCGCCTCGCCGTCCTCACCGGGGACGCCGTCACCGTCGACCGGGTCCGCGGCCGCCAGCGCCTGGGCCCCGGCTGGGTGAGCCTCCTCCTGCAACGGGCCGTGGCCCACCTGTGGACCCATGGCGCGGTCGACCGGGCGGCGGTGGCGGAGGCGTACCGGGCCCGCAGGACCGGCCTGGTCGACGCCCTGGCGGAGCGGGGGGTCGTCGCGCACGGCCGCAGCGGCATGAACGTCTGGGTACCGGTCCCCGACGAGACGGGAGCCATCGCCCGCCTGCTCCACAGGGGCTGGGCGGTCGCCCCGGGCGCCCGCTTCCGCCTGGCCTCGCGGCAGGCGGTGCGCATCACGATCTCACCGCTCACCGAGGAGGACATCACCCCGCTGGCCGACGCGGTGGCGGCGGCGGTGCGCCCGAGTCCGGCCCGCACCTATGGCTAGGGGACGTCGAGAGGGGCGCGTGGCCGGAGGGCGTCGAGAGGGCGCGTGGCCAGGGGCGCCGAGAGGGGCGCGGCATCGATGCGAGGGTCCGCCGCGTGGGCGCGTGAGGCCACCACGGACCCCTCACCCCCACGGCCCACCCCTCAGGCGCCCTTGCCCCGCGCCTGCGTGAGAGCGGCGCCCGCCAGCACGATCACCGCCCCCACCGGCGTGGTCCACCGCAGGGACTCCCCGAGGATCGCCACCCCGGCGGCCGTGGCGATGACGGGGATGAAGTACGTGACCATCTGGGCGGTGGTGGGCCCGACCTCGGCGACCAGCCCGTACTGGATCAGCACCGCCAGCCCGGTGCCCAGCGCGCCCAGCGCGGCGACGGCCAGCAGGGGAACGACGGCGAAGTGCTCCGGGACGCCGGTGAACAACGGTGTCACCACGGCCAGCTGTACGGTCGCCAGGAGCAACTGGCCCCCGGTCATCGACAGATGGGAGTTGCCCGTGCCGGCCAGTGTCCGGCGGACATAGATCCAGCCGACCGGATAGCTCAGCGAGGCCAGCAGCGCCATCGCCGTACCCGTGGCGTCCAGCCCGTGGAAGCCCTGCCAGGCGCCGAGCACGGTGAGGACGCCCAGGAACCCCAGGCCGAGCCCGGCGACGCGCACCCGGGTCGGCCGGTCCTCGGACAGGGCCACCAGGGACAGGGCCATGCCCCACAAGGGGGACGTGGCGTTGCAGATGCCGGCCAGGGTGGACGGGATCGTCAGCTCGGAGTAGGCGAACAGGGAGAACGGCAGGGCGTTCAGCAGGAACGCGGCGACCGCCATGTGCCCCCACAGCCGGGCCCCGCGCGGCAGCCGCTCCCGCTTCACCGCCATCGCCGCCACCAGTACCGCCGTACCGAACACCAGCCGTCCGAGGGTGACCTGGAAGGGCGCGTACCCCTCGGTCCCCACCTTGATCAACAGGAAGCTGAAACCCCAGATCAGGGACAGGACGCCGAAGCGGACCCGCCAGCCGAGGCGGGTGCGCGGCCGGGCGGGGGAGGGGGACTGGGACCTGGTGGGGGTCGATGCGGTGACCGTGCTCATGGTCTCCACGATGGGGGAGACCATCTCGTAGCACAATCGAGATTTCTCACGCGGTACCTCTTAGAATTGCTTACATGTTGAACCTGGAGCGGCTGCGCACCCTCGACGCCCTGGCCCGGCACGGCTCGGTCAGCGCCGCCGCCGACGCGCTGCACGTCACCACGTCCGCGGTCTCCCAGCAGCTGGGCAAGCTGGAGCGGGAGGTCGGCCAGCAGCTCCTCGCCAAGAACGGCCGCGGCGTACGGCTCACGGACGCCGGCCGGCTGCTGTCGGAGCACGCGGCGCGCATCCTGTCCCAGGTCGAGCTGGCCCAGTCCGACCTGGAGGCGCACCGCGGCCAGGTCGTCGGCGAACTGAGGCTGTCGGCGTTCCCGACCGCCGCCCGCGGCCTGTTCCCCGCCGCGCTCGGCGCCCTGCGCACCGAGCACCCCGGACTGCGCGTGCGCTCCAGCGAGCTGGAACCCGAAGCGGGCATCGCCGGGGTCGTGCGCGGCGACCTCGACCTCGCGGTGGTCCTGGACTGGTACAACAAGCCGATGCCCGTACCCGACGGCCTGGTCAAGGCGCCCCTGCTGGACGACCCGGCCGAGGTCGCCATGCCCGCGACGCACCCGCTCGCGGACCGGGACGAGGTGGACCTCACCGAGTTCGCCGAGGACGAGTGGATCACCTGGGGCGAGGGCGAGTTCTGTCATGAGTGGCTGATGTTCACCCTGCGGTCCAAGGGCGTCGAGCCGATCGTCGGCCACCGCGCGGGGGAGACCCACACCCAGCTCGGGCTCGTCGCGTCCGGGCTGGGCGTGTGCATCGCGCCGCTGCTGGGCCGGCACCCGGTGCCCGAGGGCGTGGTCCTGGTGCCGCTCAAGCAGCGCGTGCGCCGCCATGTGTACGTCGTCTGGCGGGCGGACGCCGACCGCCGGCCCTCCATCCGCGCGGCCGTCGAGGCGCTGCGTACGGCGGCCCGGAAGCTGGGCTGAGCGCGGCTCGGCGGTCGCCCAGCCGGTCTGCGCCGGGGCCGGGCCCGGGCCGCCCGGCGGGGTCATCGGCACCCTCCGGGGCCTACGCCCCGCCCAGCTTCCGGAAGTCCCACGACACGATCTTGTCCGGGGTCAGCCGGGCCCAGGCGTGCCGGCCGTCGTGCGGCATCTCGTCCAGACCGAAGTTCTTGCGCGCGAACAGCGTCTCGGCGGTGTCCAGTTCCGCGCACAGCTCGCCCCGGCGCGGCACCTCGCCGACGAACTCCACCCGGCCGGACAGCTCGACCCCGCGCAACTGGTCGTACTCCTCACCGGAGTCCACCACGACGGCCACCCGGGGGTCGCGGCGCAGCTGCGCCCAGCGCCGGCTGCGCACCACCGAGTACAGCCACAGCGACGTGCCGTCCCAGGCGAACCACAGGGCGCTGACGTGCGGTGCGCCGTCGGCCGAGACGGTCGCGACCCGGCAGGTGCGCTGGGTGGTGAGGAACTCGTCCAGCTCGCCGGGCGTCATCATGATCTTCCGGCCCCGGCGCTGCTGTGTGACGGTCATGCGGCCCCCTCTTCTCCCACGTCGTGTCGGAAAACTATGGTGATCTTCTGACATCACGTCAGAAAAGAGAAGCCGTCGTCTTCGAGGGGGCGCTGCCATGCCGTCGTACGAGCGACTCGACGACCTCCTCGATCCCGCGAGCACCGTGCTGCTCACCGTCGAGTGCCAGCAGGGGGTCGTCGGCCCGGACAGCGCCCTGCCCGAACTGGCCCGCGTCGCACGCTCCTCCGGTGCCCTGCACCGAGTGGCCCGGCTGGTCGCCGCCGCCCACGAGACCGGGGTGCAGGTGATCCACGCGATCGCCGAGCGCCGCCCCGACGGCCGGGGCGCGAACCGCAACGCGCGCCTGTTCCGGGCCGCCGAACGGCTCCCCGTGCGGCAGTTGACCGGCAGCACCGCGGTCCGCGTCGCGCCCCCGATCGAGGTCGCCGAGGAGGACTTCGTCGTACGGCGGCTGCACGGGCTGTCCCCGATCCACGGCACCGAGGTCGACGCCCTGTTGCGCAACCTCGGCTGCCGCACGCTGATCGTCGCCGGAGTCTCGGCCAACGTGTCCGTTCCCAACGCGGTGTTCGACGCCGTCAACCTCGGCTACACCGCCGTCGTCCCGGCCGACGCCATCGCGGGGGTGCCCGCCGACTACACCCCCGCGCTGATCCGCAACACCCTCGCGCTGGTCGCCACGGTCGCGACCACCGACGAACTGCTCGGCTGCTTCGGACGGGCGCGCGGACGGCGCTGAGCCCGCTCAGGCCAGCGTGATCTCGTCGCCGGAGACGGCGATCTTCGCCGCGGGCAGCGGCTGCGTCGCGGGCCCCTTCTTCACACTGCCGTCCGTCACGGAGAACTCGCTGTTGTGGCACGGGCACACGATCACACCGTTCGCCACGCTGCCCACCGCGCAGCCCTGGTGGGTGCACTTGGACGAGAACGCCTTGTAGGTGCCGGCCGACGGCTGGGTGACCACGACGCCCTGGTCCTTGAAGATCTTGCCGCCGCCCTCGGGGATGTCGGCGGTTTTGGCCAGCGCGGTGCCGCCGGCCCCGTTCTCGGTGGTCCCGCCGGATTTCGAGCCGGTGTCGACGGTGCCGGACGAGTCGTCGCCCGAACCGCAGGCGGTCAGCGCGGCGGCGAGCCCCGCCGCTCCGGCCGCCGCCATGACGGTACGGCGGGCCGGTCCCGCTGCGGGGTGGAGCGATGGGCTGGTCATCTGAGGGTTCCCTTCCGCGGAGCTTCTCGTGTTCCGTCATGGGGTACGGCCCGAAGACGGCGGCCGTTCAGACGGCCACCCGGATCCTTCCCCTGGGGTGACGACCCGGAAGCTGCGCGGGGGGCTCCCGTTCCCGGGCCCTGGGGGGACGCCCCGGGCCGGGAACGGGAGCCTCGCGTCAGGACGGGGGCTGGAGAACCGCGTCGATGACGTAGATGGTGGCGTTCGCGGCCTTGATGTTGCCGCAGACGATGTTCGCCTTGCCGTTGACCTTGAAGTGGGTGCCCGAGCCCGACGTCGTCAGTTTGCCGCCCTCCACCGTGGTGAAGGAGCCCTTGGCGAGTTGGTCCGGGGTGATCCGCTGGTCCACGACGTGGTAGGTCAGCACCTTCTTCAGCTGCCCCTCGTTCTTGAGCAGTGAGGCGAGCTGCGGCGCGGTCACCTTCTTGAAGGCCTGGTCGTTGGGCGCGAAGACAGTGACGTCGGGCTTCCCGTCGAGGGCACTGCTCAGCCTCGCCCGGACCGTGGCCGCCACGAGCTGGCTGAGCTCCGGGTAGGCGGCTGCCGCCTCCACGACCTTGTCCCTGGCCGTGTCGGCCTTCTGGGAGAGCGACGCGCAGCCGGGACCGAACGTCCCCGACGGGCTGGGGGACGCGTCCTGTGCGTGGCTCTGCGACGTCAGACCTGCGAGCGCGAGCGGAACGGCGACCAGAGCCGCACCGGTGGCCCTTGCTGTACGCATGCGGGTGAACCTCATCGCAACCTTCCTCCCGTGGAGGCGTGAGCACTGCGACGGTCTGGACCGCGGACGTTGTCGTTTCCGCGGGGCGGGGCGGGGCGACTGCTGCGCCAGGCCATGGGCCGTTCCGCCCGGCCACTCAGCGAGCGTAACCAGCAGGTGCGGATGACCGCATCTCGAAGCCCGGCCCCCGTGACAACCGCCGTTCGAACTGTGTTCTTCCGCCGGGTCGTCGGGACCTGCCACCACTCGACCGACCGCGTGTCCGTCTGACGGCACAACGGGTGACGCGTTCGGCGTGGACCCCCGTACCCGCCACCACAAGCCGTTCACTGAGGGGCGTGATCAGGCTTGGTACGGCGCTCGCGGGCATTGGCGGAGCTCTCGGCGGGGGCTTTGTCGGAGCAACAGCCCACTACGTGGTCAGAACCCTGGGACAGCGCCACAGAGACGAGCAGTCGGGACTGCAGGCCCAGCGGCAGGCCGTCCACCGGCAGTTCAGGCATGTGTGCGCGGCGAGGGACTGGGTGGCCGGGCTACCGCAGGCCGTCAGCGCGTCGGACTCGCCTGAGTTCCGGCACCAGGTCAAGGCCGAAGCGGTCATGCGCAGCGACGAATGCCACGCCGTCTGGGACGTCACCCAGGTGGACATCGACAGCGGCGAGGTCCGCTCGGCCATGGCCGGCCTCGACCAGGAAGTCGCCACCGTCCTGGGCCAGGTGGCGAAGGGGGACCTCGCCCCGGACATGAACCGGCTGCAGCGGCGTCTCGACGAGCTGACGGCTGCCGCGAAGCACCGCCTGACCACCCGTCTCGGCGCGCGACCTCACGAACTGACATGCCTTCGGAGGGGCGGTGCGGCCGGCCGCCACCAGGAACCCCGGCGGTCCAGAAGGGTAAGCTGACACCGAAGGGCGCCGTCCTCACTGTCCACCGGCGCCCGTCACAGCCGGCGTCGGGGAGAATCCGGTCCTTGCTGTGCCCAGGGCGGTCGCGCCCTTCCTGCGTCGTCCACAGGGCGACGACCGAGGTGGTGAGGAGCATGGCCGTACCGGGCGGGAACGGACGGGCACCGGCCACATCACATGCCGATCCCCGCGGGGACCCGTTCCTCCGGACGCAGTTCGCCGTACCGGCGCGTCCCGTGACGTTCCTGCGGCGCGACCGGCTGGTCGGGCACCTCGACGAGGCCCTTCTGACGCCGTTGACGGTGGTCCACGGAGCCGCGGGAGCGGGCAAGACCCTGCTGGCCGCCGACTGGGCCTCGGCCCGGGACGAGCCCGTCGCCTGGCTCACCGCCCGGGTGGCGGACAAGGGAGGCGGCACCTTCTGGGCGTACCTCCTGGAGGCCCTGCGCCTCGCCGGCGTGACGATGTCCGCCGACGTGGGCCTCCCCGCCGAAGCGGGCCGCGCGGACGACAGGCTGCTCACGCGGCTCGCCGCCGAACTGAGCAGCCGGAACGCTCCGGCGGTCCTGATCATCGACGAGTACGACCGGGTGACCGACCCGGAGATCGCGGACCAGCTGGAATTCGTCCTCCATCAGGCGGGCCACGGCATGCGCCTGGTTCTCGTCACGCGCACCGAGCCGCTCCTGCCGCTCCACCGCTACCGGGCGGCCGGCACCATCACGGAGATCAGGAACGCCGAGCTGGCCTTCACCCCGGGCGAAGCGGCCGTACTCCTGGCGCGGCACGGACTGCTTCTCCCGGCCGACGACGTGGGCGCGCTGGTGGAGCGCACCCGTGGCTGGGCCGCCGGACTGCGGCTGTGCGCCCTGGCCGCGCAGGGAGAGACGGATCCGCGGACGTTCCTCACGGAGTTCGAGGCCGACCGCACCACGATCGCCGACTTCCTGCTCGCCGAGGTGCTCAAGCGGCAGACAGCCGGGACGCAGGACCTGCTGCTGCGGGTCAGCGTCCTCGAACGCTTCTGCCCCGATCTCGCCAACGCTCTCACCGGGCGCACCGACGCCGAACGCGTCCTGACCGCCCTGCACGGCCAGAACGCCTTCGTCGAGTACCTCGGGCACGCCTGGTTCCGTCTCCATCCGCTGTTCGGGGAGATCCTCCGCGCCCACCTCAGAGTGCGCTCCCCGGAGCTGGAAGCCGAGCTCCATCGCCGCGCGGCACGCTGGCTGCGACGCTCGGGGTCCCTCGGCGAAGCGCTCGGCCACGCGGCCGCGGCGGACGACTGGGAGACCGCCGCCGGCGCCCTCATCGGCGACCTCGCCCTGGGAGAGGTCTTCACCGGCCCGCACTCCGACGATCTGTCCCGGCTGTTCTCCCGCATGGGGCCCGAGCCCACCAGTGCGGTCACGGACCTCGTCCGCGCGGCCTGCGAACTGTCCCGTTGTGAGGTCGCGCGGGGTTCCTCCCGTCTGCGACGGGCGGCACAGGCCCTGGCGAAGCAGGCCGGATCACCGGAGGCCGATCCGGCCGACCTGGCCGCGACCCGACTGAGCTGCGCCTTCCTGGAGACCCTGGCAGCGCGCCTGACGGGTGCGCCGGGACGGGCGGAGAGGGCGGCACAGTGCGCGGAGCAGTCGCAGCGCGAGGTTCCGGGCACGCTTCTGGAGGCGCACCCCGAGCTGACCGCACTCCTGCTCACCCATCTCGGCTCGGCACGCTTGTGGGCGGGCCGTGTCCGAGCTGCCCGAACGGCCCTGACCACGGTGGTCGACGCCGGCGAGGTGGGTGCGACGGCGCCGGCACGCCGGGAGTGTCTGGGCCACCTGGCCCTGATCGACTATCTCAAGGGCTGGCCCGGCAGAGCCGAGCGCAAGGCGTTGGCCACGGTCACCGCGGTGGACCACGGCGACCCGCCCCCGGCGCCCGGACCGGGGCTGGCCTCGCTGGTCCTGGCCGCGGTGGCCGTCGAACGCGACGAGCTGGACCGGGCCCAGGCGCTCCTCGACGCCGCGGTGGACCCGCGGCACCCGCCGCCGGACCCGGTGACGCAGGCGGGACGGGCCATCGTCACCGGGCGGATCCATCTGGCCCGCGGCGACACGCAGGCCGCGCTCGAAGCGGCGGACCGAGCCGTCGTGGCCGATGTGGCGTCCCCCTGGGCCGAAGCGCACACGGCGTCCGTGGCCGCCGCCGCTCACCTCGCCGAGAGCCGGCCGGAGATGGCCCTCAAACTGCTGGAAGACGTGCCCGGTGACGAGCCGGTGTGCCTCGTGGCGGCCGCGCAGGCGGAACTGGCCGCGGGCAGACCCGGGGCCGCGGCCGAACTGCTCGGAAGAATGCGGCCACAGGGCGACCTCGGGCCCGCCATCACCGTACGGGCCGCACTGGTCAGAGCCCAACTGGCAGGCGAGGAGGGGGACTACGCCGCCCAGCGCCGGCTCGTCTCGCGGGCGCTCCGGGAAGCCCGCCGCGAGCGGCTGCGACGCCCCTTCGCGGACGCCGGGCCGTGGCTGCGCACACTGCCGTCGGACGTACTGGCCGAGGGCCGGCTCTCCCGCGGACCCACGAGGCGCGGCATCCCTGCGCGCGACGGGGAGCGACCGGCGCCGCCGGTGGTCGAGGAACTGAGCGGCCGGGAACGCGACGTCCTTCGCCGGCTGGCCCAGATGATGTCCACGGAGGAGATCGCCGCCGACCTGTACGTGTCGGTCAACACGGTCAAGACCCATCTCAAGAGTGCCTACCGGAAGCTGGCCGTGAACCGGCGCCACGACGCGGTGCGCCGCGCCCGGGAACTGGGGCTCCTGTGACGGCACGCCCCGCGAACGGGCGTGCCGCACCCAGGCGGCAGGCGATATCACCCCCCACGGGCGAAGCGGTTCCATGGACCGGGGCCGGAGGATCGCACGGACAGGGACCGGCGGCCCCCTCGGGGAGACGTGGGGAGAGCAGCTCATGCGCTACGAGATTCGCGTCGACGGACGGATGACCGAGACGCTGGTCAAGGCGTTCCCCGAGCTGGACCACGTCCTGATGGCCGGCCAGACCATCCTCTTCGGAGCGGTCGTCGACGAGGCACACCTGTACGGGCTGCTGACCCGCTGCCAGTCACTGGGACTGAGAGTGCTGGAGATGCGCCAGATGCCGTCCTGATCCGGCCGTCGGCCTCACTCCGGAGTGCCCCGCCCCTGGCGCCGGAGACCGCTGCGGACGGCGGCCCCGAGCACCCGTACGGCGAGACCCACGATGAGCAGAGTGCATGTCATCTGGCACATCACCAGCACCCTCCCCGTGCGGGAGACCGCGAAGATGTCACCGAAGCCGACGGTGGTGAACGTGGTGAGCGTGAAGTACAAGGCGTCGGTTCTGGTCAGGTGCTCGTTGAAGGACCCGGGCGCTGCGCGTTCGAGCAGGTAGTAGCCGCTCGCGAAGAGGACCAGATACAACGCCACGGTGGCGGCCACGGCCTCGACGGCCTTCAGCCGGGGCGAGGATGAGCGCCTGATGAGCCACACCTCCCAGCCGAAGAACAGGCCGGCCGCCAGCAGGCCACCCACGAGGGCCAGTGCCGTGAGGTCCTCGCCGTGCCAGTCCAGTGGCAACAGGTAGTACGCGGTGACCAGGCCGGCCGCGACACCGGCCGAGCGGGCGATCGAGACGGCCGTGGCCCAGGGGCCCGGCTGGCGGGAACCCGCCGTCCCCTCCGGCGGGTCCGGCTGCTCGCCGGCAGCCACTGGATCGGTCATCTGGTGCCTCTTCGTCCGCTCCGCCACGGGCCGACCGCCGGCCCCGCGCACCCACCTCATCGTCCGGGTCCACCGCACGGATCACCCGCCGCGGGTGACCCCACGACCACCGGTCGGCGGCACTCTGGCCCGGTGAGCTGCCCACACGGCCCCGTCGGCCTTCGGAAGAAATCCGCTCGGAAGGGCTCCGCCGATCGTGTGAGGAAGGGCCATGACCGACTCCGGCGGTCACGAGCCGTGCGCCGGGATGGCCGACCCCGTGGGGGCGACGCGCCTTCGCCCGGTGAACCGCACGGCGTGCATCGGATCTCCCGGGCCCGCGCGACCTGGGCACGGGAACACGCGCACTCGTACGGTCCCGAATCTCCCCGAGGAGGAACCTTGCACGGTCCCGGTCCCTGACACCGCCGACGCTCCCTCCGAAGGAGGACCATGGATTCCGGCACCGCCTCCGGACCGGCCGGTCCGGACGAGCCCGCACCGGCCGGTCATGTCCTGACCGCCGAGGAACACGCGGAGTATCTGCGGCTCCGGCGTGCCGCCCGTCTGCGCCACCGGCGGACGCGTCGCCTGGGCGCATCGGTCCTTCTGGTGCTGACGCTCGTGCTCGCCCCGCTGGCCGTCGTCGCCGTCTGGGTTCACGACACGGTCGCCGACACCGATCGGTATGTGCAGACCGTGGCGCCGCTCGCCTCGGAGCCGGCCGTGCAGAACGCCCTCGTGAACCGGTTGACCGACCGGGTGGTGAGCCAGGTCGACGTCCAGGCCGTGACGTCCTCGCTCACCAAGCTCCTGGCCGACAACGGCGCGCCGCCCCGCGTGGTCGACGCGGCCGGGGAGCTGACCGGCCCGCTGCGCTCCGCCCTGCGGACGGTCGTGCACCGGATCGTCCACCGCGTCGTGACCAGCGAGGTCTTCGAGCAGGCATGGGTGGCGGGCAACCGCCGGGCGCAGTCCTCGGTGGTGGGCATGCTCACCGGAGAAGGGCAGAAGGCGCTCCAGGCGAAGGGCGACACGGTCCAGCTCGACATCGGTGTGGTGATCGACCAGGTGCAGAAGCGCCTCGTGGACGCCGGATTCAAGCACGCCTCCGCGATCCCGCAGATCGACCGTTCGGTCACCCTGTTCCGGACCGACAAACTGCCCAGGGCCCAGAACGCGATGCGGCTGCTGGACATCCTCGGCGTCTGGGTCCCCGTACTGGCCCTCGTCGCGGCGGTCGCGGCCGTGTCGACCGCTCCGGGACACCGGATGATGCTGATGGTCACCGCCCTCGGCGTCGGCGCCATGATGGTCGTGCTGCTCGTGGCCCTGGTCGTCGTACGGCGTGTCTACCTCGACTCCGTCCCACCGACCGCATTGCCCCCCGATGCGGCGGCGGCGATCTTCGACACCTTCGTCCGTTTCCTGCGTGACAGCGTCCGCACCCTGCTCGTCGTCACCTTGATCACAGCGTTGGCGGCCTGGCTGTACGGCCCCAGCCGCGCGGCCCGGGCCGTGCGGTCCGTGGTGCGGAAGGGCACCACGGCGGCGGGGCGGGAGCTGGGCGGCGCCGGGGTGCGCACCGGCCACTTCGGACGGTGGCTGGCCGCTCACCGGTCCTGGACCACCGGCGTCACCATCGGGGCCGGTGCCCTGGCCCTCGTGCTGTGGAACCACCCCACGGTGGGCGCGGTGGCACTCGTCCTGCTCCTGGTGGTGGTCGTGCTCGCCGTCACGGCGGTCCTGTCCGCGGCTGCGGGACCGATGCCGGACCGAGCGAACCGGCCGGTCCCGTGACGGACGTTCACCCGTACCGGGTGAGGTGGGGGCGGCCCCGCTCCGCGCACGCTGGGCGTACGGAACGACTACCGGGTGGGACCCGGAACGGAGGGCGAGACATGAGCGCGCACATCCGCCTTGCCTATGACTACCCCGCGCTGAGCGTCTTCTGGTCCATGCTGGTGTTCTTCCTGTGGATCACGTGGTTCATCATGCTCTTCCGGGTCGTCGCCGACATCTTCCGCGACGACGGCCTGGGTGGCTGGGGCAAGGCGGGCTGGCTCGTGTTCGTCGTCGTCCTGCCCTTCCTCGGCGTCTTCGTCTACCTGATCGCCCGAGGCAGGAACATGGGCCGCCGGGAGGCGCAGCAGGCCCGTGCGCGGCAGGAGGCCGTCGACGACCACATCCGCCGCACCGCCCGGGCGGACGCCCCCCTGAGCAGTGCCGACGAGATCGCCAAACTGTCCGCGATGCACACGCACGGAGACATCACCGACGACGAGTTCCGGCGCGCCAAGGAACTGGTGCTCGCCGGCAGCGGGCCGTCCGGACGCTCGGACGGGACCCCCTCCGCCGCAGCGCCCTGAACACGGCGCACAGCACAGAGCTGAACCCGGCGCACAGCACAGAAACGAGGTCGCACGATGCCCGCCGCACACCCCGCGTCCACACACACCGCCAAACAGCAATGGGCCACCGGCCTCACGGCCTTCGCCGCCGTCATGCTCGTACTCTCCGGGATGCTGGACATCTTCCGCGGCATCATGGCGATCGCGCACGACGACGTGTTCCTCGCGACACGCAGCTATGTCTTCCGGTTCGACCTCACGGGCTGGGGCTGGATCCACCTGATCCTCGGCGCCGTCGCGCTGCTGGTGGGCTTCGGTCTCTTCGGGGGCGCGTTCTGGGCGCGCGTGTGCGGAGTGGCCATCGCCTCGCTGGTCATCATCGCCAACTTCCTCTCCCTGCCGTACTACCCGGTCTGGTCGATCGTTCTGATGGCCTTCTCCGGATTCGTCATCTGGGCCCTGTGCGTGGGGCGGCAGGGCGCCTCCGGCGCGTTCGACTGAGGGCCACGCCGCCGGGGCGTGGGCGAGGACCGCGGTGAGGGCGATGATCATAAGGATGGTGTCGATGCCGGAGGGGGCCACCACGCGCCTCTCCGTGGCGGAGGCGCGGCAGCGGCTCGCCGTCGACCCCTTCCTGCTGCTCGATGTGGAACTGCCCGTGGAGGAGACCCCGGCGGACGAGCCACTGGCCCGCCGGCTCGGACTGGACGACGAGGAGCTGGCCTGGTTCGGCAGGAAGGGAGAGTCCGCGCGGGCCGAATTCCTGGGTGAGGTCGCCACGTTCGTCGTCCCGGTGGTCCATGGCGGCCGGGTCGCCCATCTCCACGTCCTGGCCGGTGAGCGCCATCTGGTCGTCTCCCACCGGGGCCGGGCGGCGCTGGCGGAGGAGTTGACCACGTGTCTGCGGCGGGAGAAGCCGCACGACGCCGTGGCCACGCTGTTCCTGGTGCTCCAGGAGGCGCTGGCGACGTTTCGCCGCGCCGCGGTGGACGCCCTGCTCCAGGTGGAGGGGCTGGAGGACGACATGTTCGCGCAGCGGCGCCCCGAGCAGATCTACCGTCTGTCCCACCTGCGCCGCCGGTCCGCCCTCCTGCACCACTCGCTGCGGCCGTACCTGCAAGTGGTCGAGGAGATGATCACCCGCAGGATGATGAGTCCCGACTTCCCGGTGGAGCGGCAGCGGCTCGCCCAGGAGTTCCAGCGCGCGGCCCGACTGGTCCTCGCCGACATCGAGTCCCTCCAGGAGGCCACCCGCCGGGCCTTCGCCAGTTACGGGTCCCTGGTCGCGGGCGAGCAGAACGGTGTGATCAACCGGTTGGCCATCGTGTCGGTGATCTTCCTGCCGTTGTCGTTCCTGACGGGCTTCTTCGGTATGAACTTCGCCTTCATGACGGACGAGTTGGAGAGCAGGGTGGTCTTCTGGCTGCTGGCCATAGGGCTTCAGGCGGTCGTCCTGCTCGTCTCCCTCTACGTACTGCACCGCACCCATGCCTGGCGGAGACTGCGGGACGAGGCCTGACGCGGCCGTGCCTCCGGGGGCCGTGGGCGGACCATGGTCCGCCGTGCGTTGCGCGGGCGGTCTCACCCTCCCGGCTCGCCGCCCACCCGGATCGCGAGCCCGGCGGAGGCGGTGAGGCGTTCGCGGAGCGGTCGGGCGCAGCGGCGTTCCCCGGGGCCAGGCCGGCGCCCCGCGGCAGGCACGCCTCCCCCCGTCCGCAGGCGCCGCGAAGCCCCGCCTGCCACGGCTGGGGCAGTCCTCGCCGACGATCACCCTCGGTTACTATGCTCACTTCGTGCCGGAGGCTGGAAGCAGGGGGCGAACGGCCCTTGAACGCGATGCCGGGGAGAGGCGAGAACCGCACGCCGGTCGGAACTCCCCGGAGTCTCCCCAGGGCCATCGACGCGTCGTTCCCGCTTCCAGAACCCTCCACGGTCGACTGTGGACGCAAGGCTGAAGAGACGGGCTGCCTGGAACATGCTGAAAGAGGTCACCGCGACCCGCTACATCACGCCCCTGCGTGAGGGCGGATCGCTGCCGGGGCTCGTCGAGGCCGACGACTTCGGGACGTACGTCATGAAGTTCACCGGTGCCGGACAGGGCCGCAAGACGCTGGTCGCCGAGGTGGTGTGCGGCGAACTCGCCCGACGCCTCGGATTCCGCATGCCCCGCCTGGTCACCGTCCACCTGGACCCCGTCCTCGGGCTCGGCGAGCCCGAGCAGCAGGTGCAGGACCTGCTCCGGGGCAGTGGCGGCACCAATCTCGGCATGGACTTCCTGTCCGGCGCCCTCGGCTACGACCCGCTCGCCTTCCCGGTGAGCCCCGAGGAGGCCGGCCGGATCGTCTGGTTCGACGCGCTGATCAACAACGTCGACCGCTCCTGGCGCAACCCCAACCTGCTCGTGCACCAGGGCGAGCTGTGGCTCATCGACCACGGCGCCACCATGATCTGGCACCACAACTGGCCCGGCGCCGAGACATCGGCGGCCCGCCCCTACGACGCCTCGGACCACGCCCTCGCCGGTTTCGCCCCGGACGTCAGGGCCGCCGCGGCCGAGCTGGCCCCCCGGGTCACCGAGGACCTGCTCGCCGAGGTCACCGCCGAGATCCCGGACGTCTGGCTCGCCGGCGAGCCCGGCTTCGACACCCCGGACGACCTGCGCCGGGCCTACGCACGGCCGCTGCTCACGCGGGCGGCCGTCATCGCCGAGCGGATCACCGGCATCGGTGGCGGCTCCGGAACCGAGGAGGGCAAGTGAGCGAGCGCCACATCCACATGGCCGGCCATGTGACCGAGCGGCACATCACCCGGGCGGGCCAGGGCGGCGACCGGGACGTGTTCGAGTACGCACTGCTGCGGGTCGTGCCCCGGGTGGAGCGCGGGGAGTGCATCAACGCGGGCGTGGTCGTCTACTGCCGCGCCCGGGGCTACGTCGGTGCCCGTGCCGATCTCGACGAGGCCCGGCTGCTCGCGCTGGACCCGGCCGCCGATGTCGCCGGGGTGCGCGCCGCGCTCCGGGCGATCGAGCGGCACTGCGCGGGCGGCGACCAGGCCGGACAGGCGGCGGGCGACGACGCGGGGCGCCGCTACCGCTGGGTGATCGCGCCGCGTTCCACCGTGGTCCAGCCCGGCCCGGTGCACACCGGTCTGACGGTCGACCCGGCCGCCGAGACGGAGCGGTTGCTGGACCTCCTGGTGAGGTAATGGATCACACCGGGCGGATGTGCCGTTGACACCGGGTGCCAGGGCTTCTAGCGTCACGGGTGCTGAAGGTACTAAGCGGTCGCTCACCGCACCAGGGGTCCTCTCCGAGGACCCGACAGGTTCTCTCAAGGGCGAGGAGACACAGCAATGTCCACCACTGAACAGCGGGTCGCGGTCGTCACCGGCGCGGCGCGCGGCATCGGCGCCGCCACCGCCGTACGACTGGCGGCCGAGGGTCGCGCGGTCGCCGTGATCGACCTGGACGAGGCCGCCTGCAAGGACACCGTCGAGAAGATCACCGCGGCCGGCGGCAAGGCCATCGCGATCGGCGCGGACGTCTCCGACGAGGCGCAGGTCGAGGCGGCCGTCGCCCGGATCGTGGAGGAGCTGGGCGCCCCGACGATCCTGGTCAACAACGCGGGCGTGCTCCGCGACAACCTGCTGTTCAAGATGAGCGTCTCCGACTGGGACACGGTCATGAACGTGCACCTGCGCGGCTCGTTCCTGATGACCAAGGCCGTCCAGAAGCACATGGTGGACGCCGGCTGGGGCCGCGTCGTCAACCTCTCCTCCTCCTCGGCGCTCGGCAACCGCGGCCAGGTCAACTACTCGGCCGCCAAGGCGGGCCTCCAGGGCTTCACCAAGACCCTCGCCATCGAGCTGGGCAAGTTCGGCATCACCGCCAACGCCGTCGCCCCCGGCTTCATCGCCACCGAGATGACCAAGGCCACAGCCGACCGGGTGGGCATGGGCTTCGAGGACTTCAAGAAGGCCGCCGCCACCCAGATCCCGGTGCAGCGTGTCGGCGAGCCCGAGGACATCGCCAACGCCATCGCGTTCTTCACCGGCGAGGCCGCCGGCTTCGTCTCCGGCCAGGTGCTGTACGTCGCCGGCGGACCGCTCAACTAAGGATCCAGGGGTAACACGGACATGACTGAACTCCCGGAGCCGTCCGGCAGGGTCGCGATCGTCACCGGAGCCAGCCGCGGTATCGGCTACGGCGTCGCCGAGGCGCTCATCGCACGCGGCGACCGCGTGTGCATCACCGGCCGGGGCGAGGACGCCCTGAAGGAGGCCGTCGAGAAGCTCGGCGCCGAGCGGGTCATCGGCGTCGCCGGCAAGGCCCACGACCTCGACCACCAGACCGAGGTCGTCGAACGCACCATGGAGGCCTTCGGCCGGGTCGACTTCCTCGTCAACAACGCGGGCACCAACCCGGTGTTCGGCCCGATCGCGGACCTCGACCTGAACGTCGCCCGCAAGGTCTTCGAGACCAACGTGATCTCCGCGCTCGGCTTCGCCCAGAAGACCTGGCACGCCTGGCAGAAGGACAACGGCGGCGCGATCGTCAACATCGCCTCCATCGCGGGCCTCGCGCCCTCGCCCTTCATCGGCGCCTACGGCGTGAGCAAGGCCGCGATGATCAACCTGACCCAGCAGCTCGCGCACGAGTTCGCGCCCAAGGTGCGGGTCAACGCGATCGCCCCGGCCGTCGTCAAGACCAGATTCGCCCAGGCCCTGTACGAGAACCGCGAGGAGGAGGCGGCGGCCGCCTACCCGCTCGGCCGGCTCGGCGTGCCCTCCGACATCGGCGGGGCCGCCGCGTTCCTCACCTCCGAGCAGTCCGACTGGATCACCGGTCAGACCCTCGTCGTGGACGGCGGCATCTTCCTCAACGCCGGCGTGGGCTGAGCCGCGCATCTCTTCCGGGCGTCGATTTTCGGACGGATCGGCGCCCGGAACGCCGTACGGCGTCCGCACAGCGGAATGACAACGTCGTCACCGTTCAGACGATCAAGAAGGCCTGAATTCAGGCAGGTTCAGGCTCCCGAACGCTGCGGTATGGTCTGCCGACCCTTGGTATGGCAGATCGAGGAGCGTGCGCGTGTTCAACCGGAACCGATTCCTGCGGAGAGTCGCGGCGGTCGCGTCCATATCCCTGGTGGCCGGATGCAGTCTGCTGTCCGACGGTGACCCCGACAGCCAGGGGCCGATCGTCGTGGGTACCACCAGCGCTCCCAGCACCCTGGACCCGGCCGGTGCCTGGGACGGTTCCTGGGAGCTGTACCGGAACATCTTCCAGACGCTCCTCGCCTACCCGAACGGCGCCACCACCCCCCAGCCCGACGCCGCAGAGAGCTGCTCCTTCACCGACTCCACGAGCCGTACCTACCGCTGCAAGCTGCGCCCCGGCCTGAAGTTCGCCGACGGCGACCCGCTGACCGCCGAGGCCGTCCGGCACTCCATCGACCGCATCCGCACCATCGACGCCCCCGGCGGCCCCGCCGGGCTGCTCGGCAGCCTGGACAGCGTCCGGACCAGCGGCGACCGCGAGATCGTCTTCCACCTCAACCAGCCCGACGCCACCTTCCCGTTCGTGCTGGCCACCCCCGCCATGTCGATCGTCGACCCGGACGACTACCCCGCCAACTCCCTGCGCAAGGACACCACGGTCCACGGCTCGGGCCCGTACAAGCTCCAGTCGTACGAGGAGGGCGGCAAGGCCGTCCTGGTGCGCAACGACAGCTACCAGGGATTCGCCAAGCGGCAGAACGACGCGGTGACCATCCGGTACTTCAAGGACTCCGCCGGCATGGTGAAGGCGCTGCGGGACAAGCAGATCGACGTCACCTACCGCGGCCTCGCGGCCGACGACATCCTCGCGCTCCAGGAGCACGACAGCGAGGACCTGCAACTGGTCGACGGGGCCGGCACCGACATCAGCTACCTGGTGTTCAACCCCAAGGACCCCTGGGCCAAGCAGCCCGCCGTGCGCAAGGCCGTCGCCCAGATCGTGGACCGGGGCGCCATCGCGCACAAGGTCTACAAGGACACGGTCGACCCGCTGTACTCGATGGTCCCCAAGGGCCTGACCGGCCACGCCACCCCGTTCTTCGACGACTACGGCGAACCGAGCGTCCCGAAGGCGCGCAAGATCCTCTCCGACGCCGGCATCACCCGGCCCGTCCCGCTCACCCTCTGGTACACCACCGACCGCTACGGCTCCGAGACGGCCCTGATGTTCCGGGAGCTGAAGCGGCAGCTGGACGACTCCGGCCTGTTCGGCATCACCCTCAGGAGCCGCCCCTGGAAGAGCTATGTGGTCGGCTACCAGGACGGCGAGTACCCGGTGTTCGGACGCGGCTGGTTCCCGGACTTCCCGGACGCCGACAACTTCATCGCCCCGTTCGTCGGCGAGCACAACGCGCTCGGTACGCCCTACCCGGCCAAGGAGATCACCGACCGGCTGCTGCCCCACGCGCGCGCGGAGAGCGACCGCGCCCAGACCGTCAAGGACGTGGAGGCGGCCCAGCGGATCATGGTGAACGACGCCCGGCTGATCCCGCTGTGGCAGGGCCGGCAGTTCCTCGCGGCCAACGTCGACATCTCCGGCGGCGAGCAGGCCCTCGACCCCTCGACGATCATGATGATGTGGACGCTGCACCGCAAGACCAGCTGGTGAGCCCGGCTGCCGGGCTCGGCGGACCGTCCTCGCGGCACCGGTTGTCAGTGGTCGCCTGTAGGTTCGGAGACCTGGAAGTGACCGCACGCCGTAGTTGATCGACATCGTGAGGACGTTGACGTGACCGACATCGCCATGCTGCCCGAGTCCTGGCGCGGGGTTCTGGGCGACGAGCTGCAGCAGCCCTACTTCAAGGAGCTGACCGAGTTCGTCGAGGAGGAGCGGGCGAGGGGTCCCGTCTACCCGCCGCGCGAGGAGGTCTTCGCCGCGCTGGACGCCACGCCGTACGAGCAGGTGAAGGTCCTGATCCTGGGCCAGGACCCGTACCACGGCGAGGGCCAGGGCCACGGCCTGTGCTTCTCGGTCCGCCCCGGCGTGAAGACCCCGCCCTCCCTGCGGAACATCTACAAGGAGATGCAGGAGGAGCTGGGCCTGCCCGTCCCGGACAACGGCTATCTGATGCCGTGGGCCCGGCAGGGCGTGCTGCTGCTCAACGCGGTCCTCACGGTCCGGGCCGGCGAGGCCAACTCGCACAAGGGCAAGGGCTGGGAGAAGTTCACGGACGCGGTGATCCGCGCGGTGGCCTCCCGGCCCGACCCGGCCGTCTTCGTCCTGTGGGGCAACTACGCGCAGAAGAAGCTCCCGCTGATCGACGAGACCCGGCACGTGGTGGTCAAGGGGGCGCACCCCTCGCCGCTGTCGGCGAAGAAGTTCTTCGGCTCACGCCCGTTCACGCAGATCAACGAGGCGATCGCCGCGCAGGGGCACGAGCCGGTCGACTGGCGCATCCCGAACCTGGGCTGACGGCGGCGGGTCCGGGGGAGCGGCGCGCGGGGGCGCGGAGCCGCCGCGCGTGCGAGGGCGGCCGCTGGGGCCGGGCTTGTCCGATGCGTGCTCTGTCGCCGAAGGCCGGCGCCGGCCCGGTGAGAGTGTGTCCATGGCGTCGCGCGGCAGACGCGAACCGTCCGACAGGTCCCGGGGCCCGCAGTCGGCCACCGGCCGTCGGCACGACGGCGCCGCCTGTCCCGGAATCCGGTTGCCGCCGGTTAGCGTCAGCAGCGGACCATTGCCGACGTCCCGGAGGGACCCCGTGGCGGAGCGACAGGAACAGGCGGCGCCGGACGCCGTGCTGACGCGGATCGGGCAGGTCGTGATGCTGCACCACGGAGGCGACCGCGAAGAGGCCCGCAGCCGCTTCCTGGACCTGTGGGCGGAGGTCGGCGAGGACGGCGACCCGCTGCACCGCTGCACCCTCGCCCACTACTTGGCCGACACCCAGGACGACCCGGCGGACGAACTCGCTTGGGACCTGCGGGCGCTGTCGGCGGCGGAGGAGGCCGCCGACGGCCGCGTGGGCGCCGACCCGTCGAGCGTGCGGGGCTTCTTCCCCTCCCTGCACCTCAGCCTGGCCGCCGACTACGCCAAGCTGGGCCGCGCCGAGGCCGCCCGCAGCCATCTGCGCCGGGCCCGCAGTGCCGCGCGGTGCCTCGCCGACGACGGCTACGGCGCCGGCGTCCGGTCCGAGATCAGCCGTCTGGCACTGCGGCTGGGCGAGGACGGCCCACTGGGCGACGAGGACTGGAGACCGCCACGCCAGGGCTAGGGTCTCTCGTTCGGATCACGCCGGGCTCGGCCTGATCCGAATGAAAGACCCTAGGGCCGCCGGTGGTGCACTGCCTTCGGGGTGCCGGTCAGTGGCCGTACGCCTGGGCGCAGATCCGTGCTTGCGGACTGTCCTTCTGCCAGCCGCCGTACGTCTTGCCCAGGGCGCAGACGTCCAGAGGAGCGGTCACCGCCGGGGGTGGGAGGGGCACGGGGGTGTGCGGTCGGCGGGAGGCGGCCGGGAGCGGGGGCCCGGGCGGGGCCGGCGGGCGGTGGGTGATCCCGGGTGTGACCGGGGCCCAGTGCCGGGCGGGCGGTCCGGAGCGCTCCGGGCGCCGGGACGGGCCGGTCCTCTCCAGCGCCTCGCGGGCCGGTGCCTGCACCACCCGGGGCTGCGCGCTGCCGTCCGGCCGGGTCACCGTCGGCCGTGAGGGCGCGCTGTCCGGCGGCGACCCCGCCGGCGTCGCGTGCCGCACCGTCACACAGCCGGAGAGGGCCGAGACGGCCACGGTGACCAGAAGCGCTGCGGTGGTCGTCGTTCGATGCACCCGCGCAACTCTGCTGGGCCGGCAGCCGGTTCGGCACCGGGGAAGCCGGATCCGACGCACGTACGGGTGACCGGATGCCCCCCGCCGGGGGACGCGCCGTACCGGAGCTGACGTCCAGCCACCGCAGGCGCCCGTGCGGATCCACCCGCGAGATCCGCTGTTCGGCCGCTGGAGGAATCCCCGCCCGCCCGCACCGCCGACCGGGCCGTCGTCGCCGTACCGGACACGGTCATGGCGGCACCGCCACCGGCCGGGCCCGCGTTCCTCGCGCGCGACGTCGACGGCATCGCCGGCCGGCCACCCCCGTATGCTTCCGGCAGGAAACACGCGGGCAAGCCGTAGGGGAGAGCACGTGAAGGTCGGCTGCATCGGACTCGGGGACATCGCGCAGAAGGCGTACCTGCCGGTGCTCGGCACGCAGCCGGGGGTCGACCTGCACCTCCAGACCCGCACGCCCGCCACCCTGGACCGGGTCGGTGACAGCCTGCACCTGCCCCGGGAACAGCGGCACACCTCCCTGGACTCCCTGCTCGCCGCCGGTCTCGACGCGGCCTTCGTGCACGCGCCCACCACCGTCCACCCCGAGATCGTCACCCGGCTGCTGGAGGCCGGCGTGCCGACGTACGTGGACAAGCCCCTCGCCTACGAACTCGCCGACTCCGAACGGCTCGTGGATCTCGCCGAGCGGCGGGGCGTCTCCCTGTCCGTCGGCTTCAACCGCCGGTACGCCCCGGGGTACGCCCAGTGCCTGGACCACCCGCGCGAGCTGATCCTCATGCAGAAGAACCGGGTCGGGCTGCCCGAGGAACCGCGCTCGATGATCCTGGACGACTTCATCCATGTCGTCGACACCCTGCGGTTCCTGGTGCCGGGCCCGGTCGACGACGTCACCGTGCGCGCCCGCGCCGAGGGCGGGCTGCTCCACCACGTCGTGCTCCAGCTCGGCGGCGACGGCTTCACCGCGCTCGGCGTGATGAACCGGCTCAGCGGCTCCACCGAGGAGATTCTGGAGGTGTCCGGACAGGACACCAAGCGCCAGGTGGTCAACCTCGCCGAGGTGATCGACCACAGGGGGCAGCCGACCGTGCGCCGGCGCGGCGACTGGGTGCCGGTGGCCCGCCAGCGCGGCATCGAGCAGGCGGCCCTCGCGTTCCTCGACGCCGTGCGGGCCGGGAAGACGCTCAGCGCCAGGGACGCGCTGGCGACTCATGAACTGTGCGAGCGGGTGGTCCGAGCGGTTCAGGACCGCTGCGGCGCAGCCTGAGCGCCCGCGCCCCCTCGGTCACGCACAGGGCGGCCAGCACCAGCAGCGCCCCGTCCACCGGCCAGTCGCCGTAGCGGACGTACGGCGTGACGCCGTGCGCGAGCGGTACGTCGTACACGCGCGCGGCGCTCGCGTCGGTGCCGAGCCACGGGCCGAGGCGCTGTCCGCCCGGGCCGTACACCGCCGAGACCCCCGTGAGGGTGGCGTGCACCATCGGGCGGCCGGTCTCCGCGGCGCGCAGCGCGGCCAGCGAGGCGTGCTGCTCCGGCGCCCAGCTGTGCTGGAAGGACGAGGTGGACGACTGGCCGAGGAGGACGTCCGCGCCGTCCTCGGCGAGGTGCCGGCCCATGTCCGGGAACGCCGTCTCGAAGCAGATCAGGGGGCCGATCCGCAGCCCGTGCCCGACGTTCATCACGGTCTGTTCGGTGCCGCGGTGCCGGTCCTCGCCGGCCGCCCGGCCCACCGAGGTGGCCCAGCCGAGCAGCGAACGGGCCGGTATGTACTCGCCGAACGGGACCAGCCGCATCTTGTCGTACCGGTCGCCGGTCGGGCCGTGCGGGCCGACCAGCACCGAACTCTTGTAGATGCCGGGCCGGTCGGAGCGACGGGCGTCCACGTTCACCAGCAGATCGGCGCCGGTCTCGCGGGACAGCGCGGCGAGCCGCCGGGCGAGGTCGGGGCGGTCGTCCAGGTCGAAGCCGACGCTGGACTCGCCCCACACCACCAGGTCGGCGCCCTGCCCGGCGAGCCGCCGGGTCAGCCGCTCCTCCTGGTCGAACCGCTTGTCGCCGCTGTCCTGTCCGGCCACGATCCCCGGCTGCACGACGGCGATCCGCACCCGCCCGTCGACGTCCGGGCGCGGCGCCCAGGCCCACGCGGCCGAGGTCACGGCGGCCGTGGCGACCAGCGAGGCCACGGCCGGCACCCGTGACGCGCGGACGGCGAGCAGCACCGCCACGGCCACGTTGACGGCCACCACCAGGAAGCTGAGCAGCCAGACCCCACCGACCGAGGCCAGCCGCAGCGCCGGGCCCACCTGCCACTGGCTGGCGCCGAGCATGCCCCACGGGCCGCCGAGCCCCTGCCAGGACCGGACGAGCTCCACCGCCAGCCAGGCCGACGGCAGCACCACCAGTGCGGCGGCACACCGGCCCGCCGACGGCACCCCGCCCAGGAACCGGCGCACCAGCCGGCCCCAGGGCGCCCAGAGCAGTCCCAGCAGGGCGGCGATCAGGAAGATGAACACGTGCAGGCTCGGCAGCAGCCAGTGGTGGACGGCTGTCAGGAAGCCGATGCCGCCCCACCAGCCGTCGTACGCGGCCCGCCGCCCGGTCGGCGCGGAGCGGGCCAGCAGGATCCACGGCACCAGCGCGATGTACGCGAACCACCACAGCGCGGGAGCCGGGAACGAGAGCACCGGCAGGGCACCGGCGAGGGCGGCGGCGGCCGAGCGGCGCCAGGGGGAGGTCAGCCAGCGGTTGATCGTTCTCATAGGGAGCCTCCCTACCCAGCGATGGGTCCAGTGTGCGCGGTGAGTGGGAGGCCGTGCGCCTTCCGGCCAGGGCGGGGCGTCGTACGGCGTCCGCGGGCACGGGGCCGGCCGTGCCCGCGGTGCGGAGCCGCATGCCGGGACGGCCCCGCGCCGCGCAGGGGCGCGCGGCGTTACGGAGCGCCCGGCCCGCGGCGCCACTTCTCGTGCACGACGACCTCGCTCAGGCGCCAGCCCTCGGCGGTGCGCAGGAGCCCGAAGTCGTAGCGGCCGCCGCACACCAGATCCGGGGCGGCCGAGCCGCCGGGCTCGGTGCAGCGCATGGGGTTGAGGTAGTCGGCGCGGACGCGGGCGGTGTCGCCGGTGTCCTGGTCCAGGACGCCGAAGCGGACCTGCCGGTTGACGATCAGGTGCTGGCGCACGGCGAACAGGGTCAGGCTCTCGGCGAGCCAGGTAGCGACCCGGCCGGCGTCGCCCTCGATGCCGCCCGCCGAGCGGTAGTCGGCGCGTCCGTCCGCCGTGAACAGCCCTCTGTACCCCGTCCAGTCGCCGTCGTCCACCGCCACCGCGTACGCGGTGACCAGGTCGTCCACGGCCAGGCGGTCCCTCACGGTCGCGAACTCCGCACGCTGGGTCATCGGCACAGTGTTGGGCACGGCGGGCGCGGAGCCAAGAGGTGTGCGGGGTGAATATTCGGTGGTGCCGGGCGGGTCGCGCGGCCGAACCTTGACCGGTGAGCGCACAGAACGAGCAACTCCCCGGCACGGAGCCCAGGTTCCGCGTCCGCGCCCGGCACACGGAGACCACGGTCACCGTCTACCAGGCCTACCGCCCCGGGATCGGCCGTGTCGCCGCCCGCACCGGACGCTTCCCGTCCGCCTGGAACCGGGACCGGATGACGTGGATCAAGCCGTCGTTCCTGTGGATGATGTACCGCTGCGGCTGGGGCACGAAGGAGAACCAGGAGACCGTCCTGGCCGTCGAGATCGGCCGGGACGGCTTCGAGTGGGCCCTGCGCCACGCCTGCCTGTCCCACTACGTGCCCGCCCTGCACGCGGACCGGGCCGCCTGGAAGGCGGAGTTGGCGCGCTGCCCGGCCCGGGTGCAGTGGGACCCGGAGCGGGACCTGCGCCTGGACCCGCTGCCGTACCGGTCGTTGCAGCTCGGCCTCGCCGGGGAGGCGGCGGCCCGGTACGCGGACGAGTGGATCGTCGGCATCGAGGACGTCACGCCACTGGCCACGGAGATCCACGGGCTGGTGCGGGCGGGGGAGCTGGAGCGGGCGAAGGGGCTGCTGCCGGAGGAGCGGCCGTATCCGGTGGCCGACGAGGCGCTGGCGCACCTGCGGGCGTAGGGGCGGCGGCGGGATGGCCGCCGGAGCCTGCCGGCGGGGGCGCCGGGTCGGGTCAGGCCGCCTCGATGACCTGACCGCGGATCGCCTCGGCCCACTCGATCACCAACAGCTCGTACTCCTCGCGCTCCTGGGCCGACAGGGTGCCGCCCGCACGCAGCCACAGCGCCCGGATCTGCTCGTTCACCTCGGCAGCGGAGCGCACGGAACCAGGGGACGGGGATTGGGGGGACATGCCGACCAGCCTAGGGGCAAGGGCTGACCGTGCGCTACCGCGCGGCTACGCAGAACGTATGGGGTTGGTCACCGGCCGCGGCCGGTCATCCGTTCGTGGCCGCGAACAGCCCGGCGCCCGCGGGGCGTTGCCCAGGTCGTGAGCGGGCCGCCGCGGGCGCGAAGATGTCCGAAACAGAGGTGGTGGCCCGGGCCGTCAGCCCGCCGACTCCGCCGCGTGCGGGCTCAGCACGCCGGCGCCGACCAGGGCGATGATCACCACACCGAGGGCGATGCGGTACCAGACGAACGGCATGAAGCTCTTGTTGGAGATCCACTTCATGAACCATGCGATGACCGCGTATCCCGAGGCGAACGCGATCACCGTCGCGAACAGGGTGGGCGGCCAGTCCACATGTCCCTCGCCCAGCGAGTCCTTCACCTCGAAGGCGCCGGAGGCGAGGACGGCCGGGATGGCGAGCAGGAAGGAGTAGCGGGCCGCGGCCTCGCGCCGGTAGCCCATGAACAGGCCGCCGCTGATGGTCGCGCCGGAGCGGGAGACGCCGGGGATGAGGGCGCAGGCCTGGCAGAGACCGAAGATCAGGCCGTCCTTGACGCCGAGGTTCTCCAGCGACTTGCGCTGCTTGGGCGCCCGGTGCCGGCCGCCGGTCTCGTCCCGGGCCGCCATCCGGTCGGCGATGCCGATGATCACGCCGATGACGATGAGCATGGTGGCGGTGATCCGCAGATCGCGGAACGGCCCCTCGATCTGGTCCTTCAGCGTCACGCCCAGCAGCCCGATCGGGATGGAGCCGACGATCACCAGCCAGCCCATCTGCGCGTCGTGGTTGTGCCGCATCGCCTTGTCGAACAGCGAGCGGAACCAGGAGGAGATGATCCGGCCGATGTCCTTGCGGAAGTAGATGAGGACCGCGGTCTCCGTGCCGATCTGCGTGATGGCCGTGAAGGCCGCCCCCGGGTCCTTCCAGCCGGAGAACGCCGCGGTCAGCCGCAGGTGCGCGCTGGAGGAGACGGGCAGGAACTCGGTCAGCCCCTGGACGAGTCCGAGGACGAGGGATTCAAACCAAGACATGAAGGTATGGCGTCCAAGCGCTGAGGGATGAAGAGGTGATCATGTGACGGAGGAAGCGTAGCGGGCCCCGCCGGCAGCGCGGCGGCGAGGTCCCTCCTAGGCGGCCGACGGCCCGGTGACGGTCCAGCCCGGGGTCTGCGGGCGGGCCGTCAGGTCCTCATGGCGCACGGGATCGCCGCAGGCCTGGCACGTGACCACCGGCACCAGCTCCTCGCCGCAGCAGTGCTCGACGACCATGGGCAGATCGACGCCGTTGCGGAGGTGCCGGTCGCCCCACTCCTTGAGGGTCATCAGGACCGGCTCCAGCTCCAGCCCGGCCTGCGTGGGCCGGTACTCGAAACGCTGGGGGCGCTCGCTGTAGAGGCGCTTGGTGAGGATGCCGGCCTCGACGAGGCGGCGCAGCCGGGTGGACAGGATGTCGCGCGGGGCGCCGATGTTGCGCACGAGCTGGTCGAAGCGGCCGTTGCCCAGGCACACCTCCCGCAGGACGAGCAGGGAGTACTTCTCGCCGACGACCGCGAGGGCGTCGGCGATCGAGCAGGGGCGCGAGTCCTTCGTGGCGGCCATGCGGCCCAGTCTAAAGGAGGGTTTGAATTTCCAACCCTAGGGGTTATGGTGGATCCAGATTTCCTACTCACCGGTAACTCGTCCGATCAAGCTGGAGGCCGGCGCCATGCGAGACGCGGTCATCGTCGAAGCCGTACGCACCCCCGTCGGCAAGGGCAAGCCGAACGGCTCCCTCGCCCACGTCCACCCCGTGCAACTCCTCGCCCACACCCTGCGCACCCTGGTCGAGCGCTCCGGCGTCGACCCCGCGCTCATCGACGACTGATCGGCGGCACCGTCGACCAGGTCGGCGAGCAGGCCATGAACACCACCCGGTACGCCGTGCTCGCCGCCGGCCTCCCCGAGTCCGTCCCGGCGACCACCGTGGACCGCCAGTGCGGCTCCTCCCAGCAGGCCGTCCACTTCGCCGCGCAGGGCGTGATCTCGGGCGCGTACGACCTCGTCGTCGCCTGCGGTGTGGAGTCGATGAGCCGGGTGCCGATGTGGTCCAACGTGCCCGAGGGCAAGGACCCGTTCGGGCCCGGCGTCGCCGAGCGCTACCCGGACGGCCTGGTCCCGCAGGGGATCAGCGCCGAACTCATCGCCGCCAAGTGGTCCCTCACGCGCGCGCGGATGGACGAGTTCGCCGTCTCCTCGCACCACAAGGCCGCCGCCGCGTGGCGGGCCGGGCTGTTCGACGCCGAGGTCGCCCCGCTCGACGGCGTCGCCCGCGACGAGTGCGTCCGCCCGGACAGCACCCCGGAGATTCTCGCCGGACTCAAGCCCGCCTACTACGACCCCGGCTTCGCCGAGCGCTTCCCGCAGATCGAGTGGAACGTCACCGCGGGCAACGCGAGCCCCATCAACGACGGCGCCTCGGCCGTCCTGATCACCTCCAGCGACACCGCGGCCCGGCTCGGCCTGCGCCCGCTCGCCCGCCTCCACAGCTTCGCCGTGACCGGCTCCGACCCGCTGCTCATGCTCACCGGGGTCATCCCGGCCACCGAGAAGGTGCTGCGCCGGGCCGGGCTGAAGCTGGACGACATCGACCTGTTCGAGGTCAACGAGGCCTTCTCCAGCGTGGTGCTCGCCTGGCAGCAGGAGACCGGCGCCGACCTCGCCAAGGTCAACGTGCACGGCGGCGCCATCGCCCTCGGGCACCCCCTCGGCGCCAGCGGCACCCGCCTGACCACGACCCTGGTCCACGCGATGCGCGAACGCGGCGCCCGCTACGCCCTGCAGACCATGTGCGAGGCGGGCGGACTCGCCAACGCGATGATCCTGGAAGGCGTCTGAGCCCGGGCTCCCGCCGGGGACCGGACAGGGGCAGGCGCAGCGCCGAGCCGCGCCCCGTCGGCCTCCCGGGGCGCACCCCGCCCGCACCGTCGGCTTCCTGGCCCTCGTCGTCCGGGCGGACGTCCTCGCGGTGCCGCAGGGACCGCCGGCGGTCACCCAGGGCCGCCACCGGGGTGCCCGGCGCCACGCGCGCGGCCTGCGCCCGCCGTGGCCCGCTCACGTCGGTGCGGGAGTGGCGCGGTGGGCGTGCCGGGCACGGTGATGGTGCCGGATCAGGCGGAAGGCGCTTCCCGGTGGACGGGCGCCGCCGTTCAGCGGCCGCGCAACTGGTGGCGCCTGCGCCAGGCCACCACCGTGCCCGCCAGCGCGGGTACGGCGATGCAGGCCATCGCGATCAGGAAGGCGGGGGAGGTCGGCGCCGAGGCGCGGGCGCCGGCGACGGCGTAGGCGGCGGTGTTCGGGATCGAGCCGAGACCGGTGGCCAGCAGGAAGGGCAGCCAGCCCATGCGGGAGACGGCCGCGCAGTAGTTCGCCGCCCAGAACGGCACCCCCGGGAAGAGCCGCAGGGCCAGCATGGACCGGAACCCGTGCCGGCTGAGCTGTCCGTCGGCCGCCCGCAGCCAGCGTCCCCGCAGCAGCGGGCGCAGCGCGTCCTGCCCGAGCAGCCGGCCCAGTCCGAAGGCCACCCCCGCCCCGAGCACCGTACCCGCCAGCGCCGTCGCCAGCCCCACCTGCGAGCCGAACAGCGCGCCCGCGGCCAGGTTCAGCAAGGGGCGCGGCACGAACGCCACGGTGCACAGCCCGTACGCCGCGGCGAACACGACGGCCGCCGCGGCCCCGCCGAGCTGCGGCGGCCAGCCGTGCGTCAGCAGCCGCTGCGGCTCGAAGAGCAGCACGCACGCGGCGGCACCCACGAGCAGGGCGACCAACAGCGACAGCCGTGCGTACGGGGACAGCAGCACGCGGGTGCAGCGGGCGGCCAATCCCGGTGGGCGCAGGGGAAGACCGGGGACGACGAGCTCCTGGGCGGCGGCCCGGGGAGAGGCCGTGGCGGTGCCAGAGCGGTTGGCATCGAGCATCCGTCGACAGTAACCGACGAACGTGTGTGATCGCCGTCAGCTGTGTCCCATGACGGTCACAGCACCCGGAGGGCGGTGAACGGGAAGGCGAACGAGAAGGGTCCAGGCGTTCGTGGCGCCTGGACCCGTGCCTCACGCGGCGGGCCGGACCGCGTGCCTCATGCGGCCAGAGCGTGACCTGGGTGCAGGACCACCTTGGTGTAGCCCTCGATCCGCTTGTCGAACTTCTCGTACGCCTGCGGTGCCTGATCCAGCGGCAGCTCGTGGGAGACCACGAAACTGGGCTTGGCCCGCCCGGCGATGATCATGTCGCGCAGCTGGCGGTTGTACCGCTTGACGTTGCACTGACCGGTGCCCATCTGCTGGCCCTTCTCGAACATCCGGCCGATGGAGACCAGCAGCTGACCGTGCTTGGCGTGCTCGTCGGGGCCGCCGGGGTCCGAGGGCACGTACAGACCCGGTATGCCGAGCATGCCCGTCGGCCGTACCGTCTCGACCAACTCGTTGAGGACGATGGCGGGTTCCTCGTGGCTGGCGTCGTGGCTCTGGGCCTGGTAGCCGACGGCGTCGACGCCCTTGTCGGTGCCCTCACCTCCGGTCTGTTCCTTGATCTGCTCCGCCGGGTCGCCCTGGGTGAAGTCGATGGGGATGGCTCCGATCTCCTCCGCCTTGGCCAGCCGCTCGGGCACCCGGTCGACGGAGAAGACCTTCGCCGCACCGCGCAGCAGCGCCGAGTAGGCGGCCATCAGGCCCACCGGTCCGGCGCCGTAGACGGCCACGGACTCACCGGGGGACACCTGGGCGAGTTCGCAACCGTGATAGCCGGTCGGGAAGATGTCGGCGAGCAGCACGAAGTCCGTCTCGAACTCCTCGCCCGGGGGCAGCTTCAGGCAGTTGAAGTCGGCGTACGGCACCCGCAGCCGCTCGGCCTGGCCGCCGATGAACGGCCCCATCGCGACGTAGCCGTAGGCTCCGCCGGCGAATCCGGGGTTGACCGTCAGGCAGAAACCGGTCTTCCCGGCGAGACAGTTCTTGCAGAATCCGCAGGCGACGTTGAACGGCATCACGACGCGGTCACCCTGGGAGAGGGAGGTCACCCCGTCGCCGACCTCCTCGATGACGCCCAGGTTCTCGTGTCCGAAGACGATGCCCGCCGGGGCCGCCGTGCGTCCCTCGTACATGTGCAGGTCCGAGCCGCATATCGCGGTCGACGTGACCCGTACGAGGACATCGTTGGGGTGCTGGATCTGAGGGTCCTGGACCTCCTTCACCGTCACGCTGAAAGGCTCTTCGTAGACGACGGCTTTCACGTCTGTCACCTCCGCGTCGAGCGTCACCCCCCTGTCTTCCAGGGAACGCCCGTACGGAAGGGGCCGCAAGCCACGTCGGGAAGGATCGATGTATCGGGCATCGAAATCGCGGAAGCGGACGACGCCCGAAAACCATTCGACGCCGGACGTGCCGTCGGCGATGATCGACGGCATGTTCCGGTACGCCTTCCTCGTCGCAGCATCCGCCGTCGCGGATGCTCCGAAGGCTGCCGTGCCGCACCTCGTGGCCGCCGTCGACGGCGCCCGAAGCTGACCCTCTCCGGATCGTCCGGCGGACCCCGCAGGGGGAGGGTCGGCCGGTTCCCGGGGTCCCGCGTCTTCCGTCACGGCTGAGAGGCTTCGAGGTACAGCCATGTCCAAAACGGCCTACGTGCGCACCAAGCCGCACCTGAACATCGGCACCATGGGTCACGTCGACCACGGCAAGACCACCCTGACCGCCGCCATCACCAAGGTCCTCGCCGAGCGCGGCACCGGCACCTTCGTACCGTTCGACCGCATCGACCGCGCCCCGGAGGAGGCCGCCCGCGGCATCACCATCAACATCGCCCACGTCGAGTACGAGACCGACACCCGGCACTACGCCCACGTCGACATGCCGGGCCACGCCGACTACGTCAAGAACATGGTCACCGGCGCCGCCCAGCTCGACGGGGCCATCCTCGTCGTCTCCGCGCTCGACGGGATCATGCCGCAGACCGCCGAACACGTTCTGCTCGCCCGGCAGGTCGGCGTCGACCACATCGTGGTCGCGCTGAACAAGGCCGACGCGGGCGACGAGGAGCTGACCGACCTCGTCGAACTGGAGGTCCGCGACCTGCTCACCACCCAGGGGTACCCGGGCGACGCCGTCCCCGTCGTCCGCGTCTCCGGGCTGAGGGCCCTGGAGGGCGACCCGCGCTGGACGGCGTCCGTCGAGGCACTGCTCGACGCGGTGGACACCTACGTGCCCACGCCGGAGCGGTACCTGGACGCGCCGTTCCTGCTGCCGGTCGAGAACGTGCTCACCATCACCGGGAGGGGCACGGTCGTGACCGGGGCCGTGGAGCGCGGGACCCTCCGGCTGGGCGACCGGGTGACGGTGCTGGGCGCGGACACCGAGACCGTGGTCACCGGCATCGAGACCTTCGGCAAGCCGATGCAGGAGGCGCAGGCCGGCGACAACGTGGCGCTGCTGCTGCGCGGGGTGCCCCGGGACGCCGTCCGGCGCGGGCACGTGGTCGCGGCACCGGGCAGTGTGGTGCCGAGCCGGCGGTTCACGGCGCGGGTGTACGTGCTGTCCGCGGGTGAGGGGGGTCGTACGACGCCGGTCGTCAGCGGCTACCGGCCGCAGTTCTACATCAGGACCGCGGACGTCGTGGGCTCCGTGGACCTCGGCGAGGTGGCCGCGGCCCGGCCCGGGGACACGGTCGGGATGAGCGTCGAGCTGGGCCGGGAGGTGCCGTTGGAGCCGGGGCTCGGCTTCGCGATCCGTGAGGGCGGGCGGACCGTGGGAGCGGGGACCGTCGTCGCCGTGGGGTGAGCGGGCGCGGGAGGCGCGGGGGTGAACGGGTGCGGGGAGGCGGACGCCGACAATGAAGAGGTGAACGCATCGATACCCGTCACCCGCACCACCGACCACGGCACCGCCAAGCTGATGCCCGACGTCGACCGTGAGCGGGCCTGGCTGCTCACGGTCGACGGGGCACCGCAGTCCTACGTCGACCTGGACGATCCGCAGTACCTGGAGTTCGAGTACGCGCGGCGGCTGGGCTACGTCCTGGACACCGTCGCCGAGGCCGGCCGGGCGGTGGACGCGGTGCACCTGGGCGGGGGAGCGCTCACGCTTCCCCGGTACCTCGCCGCCACCCGGCCCGGCTCCCGGCAGGACGTGGTCGAGGCCGACCGGGGACTGCTGGAGCTGGTCACCGAGCGGCTGCCGCTGCCGGAGGGCTCCGGCATCGCGCTGCACGCGGCCGATGCCCGGGCCTGGCTGGAGGGCGCGCCGGACGACCACGCCGATGTGCTGATCGCCGATGTGTTCGGCGGGTCCCGGGTGCCGGCGCACCTGACCACGCTCGCCTACGTCCGTGAGGCCGAGCGGGTGCTGCGGGGCGGCGGGGTCTATCTGGCCAACCTCGCGGACGCCGCGCCGTTCGCGTTCCTCCGGTCCCAACTGGCCACGCTGGCAGCTGTGTTCGAGGAGCTCGCGCTGATCGCGGAGCCGGCCGTACTGCGCGGGCGGCGGTTCGGGAACGCGGTGGTCGTGGCCTCGCACCGGCCGCTGGACACCGCCGCGCCGGCCCGGCGCGCCGCGGCGGACGCCTTTCCGGCGCGGGTCGAACACGGCGCGGCGGTGCGGGAGTTCATCGGTGCTGCGCGGCCGGTCGAGGACGCCGACGCCGTACCGTCACCCGAGCCCCCCGACGGGGCGTTCGGCATCGGCTGACGGCGCCGGGGAACCGGCGACCGGATGCGTGCGGCGGGTGAGATCGCGGACGTCCGGGACCAGCAGCACCAGGGCGGTGACCAGGACCACCAGGCCGGCGCAGCCCCACAGGGCGGCCGTGCGGCCGACGGCGTCCTCGGCCGGGCCGGCCAGGGCCGTGGCGAGCGGCATGAGGGAGACCGAGCCGAACCAGTCGTAGGCCGAGACCCGGGAGAGCTTGTCCTCGGGGATCTCCTGGTGCAGCGCGGTCATCCAGGAGACTCCGAACACCTCCACCGTCGTACCCGCGACGAACATCACCCCGTACAGCACGCCCGCCGGCACCGGCACGGCCAGCGCGGCCCCCGGCAGGGCCAGCGGGAAGACGCACAGCGTGCCGGCGAGCAGCAGGCGGCGGGGCTTCCAGCGGGTCATCAGCAGGGCACCGGCCACCGTGCCCGCACCGAAGGCGGCCAGGGCCAGGCCCCACGGGCCCGGGCCGCCCAGGCTGTCCTGGGCGACGAGGGGGCCGTAGACCGCGTCGGCCGCGCCGACCACCGCGTTGGCGATCGAGAACTGCACGACGATGCCCCACAGCCAGGGCCGGCCGGTGAACTCCCGCCATCCCTCGCGGAGGTCGGCCAGCATGCCCCCGCCCGGCGCGCGCGGCGGGATGTGGCTGACGTCGAGGAAGGAGCGCAGCGCGGCGGCGACGGCGAAGGCCGCCGCGTCGAGGGCGAGCACCCAGCCGGGGCCGACGGCCGCGACCAGGGCGCCGCCCAGTGCCGCGCCGCCGAGGGCCGCGCCCTGGATGGCCATGCGGAAGACGGCGAACGCCCGGCCCGCCTGTTCGCCCGCCACGGACGACATCAGCATGCCCTCCGCGGCGGGGCCGAAGAACGCCTGACCGGTGCCGCCGAGCGCGGTGAGCAGCATCATCTGCCACAGCCGGGGCTCACCGGCCAGGACGAGGGCCGCGAACGCCGCCTGGGAGAGGCAGTTGAGCGTGTTGGCGGCGACCATCACCCGGTGCCGGGGGAGCCGGTCCGCGACCGCGCCGCCGATGAGCAGGAAGACCACCAGCGGCAGGGTGCGGGATGCGGCCACCAGGCCGACGTCCCCGCCGTCGCCGCCCGACTCCAGCACGGCGAACGCGGCGGCGATCAGCGAGCCGTTCGCGCCGAGGCCCGTCACGATGGCGGCCGCGGTCAGCAGGGAGTAGTTGCGCCCCGCCCACGCGGGTCCACGGGGGCGGGCGGGGGAGCCGGAGGTCTGGGTCACCGGCCGACTATCCCCGCCCGGCTCCCGCTGTGCCAAGCGGGTTTGCGGACGTCGTGGGGGTCATTCCGCGATCGGGTCGCCGTGCAGCCGTACCGTGCTGAGTATCTTGTTCATCGTCGCGTCGGGCACTTCGTCCTTGACGCCCTTCGCGCCGTAGAACGTCCAAGAGACGAAGCTGCCCGTGGAGTTCTTGAAGGCGAACGTGGTGGCCTTGCCGTCGGTGTCGCACTTGTTCTTCTTCGGCACGCCGATGACGTACGACGTCGCGACGCTGCCCTTCACGCCCGACGCCGTCGTGAAGGACTTCGCCTTGCCGATGCGCAGGTACTTCTTGGCGGCCTCGGACTGGTCGGTGTAACCGCCGAAGGCGAAGGTGGCCGAGTCGCCGCGGGCGATGCTCGCGGTGTCCTTGGCGCCGTTCTCGCCCTTCGTGCCGCCGGCCGCGAGCGCGTGCGACTCCTTGGTGCCGCTGTCCTCGGAGGTGCAGTAGTCCGGCTTCAGGAACGTGGTGCCGGAGAAGCCGATGTACGCGGAGCCGTCGCCCTTCGTCTCGTCCTCGAAGAAGGAGAAGACGCCGGGCCGCTCCACCTCCCAGTCGGCGGGTACGTCGAAGGCCGTACCGTACTTGGGGTTGACCACGACCTTCCAGCCCGCCACGGTCGGCTTCTCGGTCTCGTTGCCGCGCGGGTCGCCGCTCGCGGACGACGTGGGCGAGGCGGACTCGGTGGCCGTCGGTGACGGGCTCGTGTGCTGTCCGCCCTTGCCGTTGTCCGCCTCGTCTTCCTTGGAACCGCCCAGTACCAGATAGCCGGTCACGGCGGCGGTGACGACGACCGCAGTGGCCGCGACGATCGCGACGAGCTTGGTGCGGCCGCCACCGCCCTGCGGGGGCTGGGGCACGGGCGCGCCGGGGGGCTGCCCCGGCTGCCCCCACTGCGGCTGCTGTCCGTACGGGCCGGCCTGCGGCTGCTGTCCGTAGGGGCCCGTCTGCGCCTGCTGGCCGTAGGGACCGGCCTGCTGGTAGCCGGGCTGCTGGTACGGGTTCGGCTGCTGGTAGCCGGGCTGCTGATACGGGTTGTTCTGCTGGTTCTGCTGGTTCTGCTGCGGGTTGGGCGCGCCCCCTGGCGGCTGCTGATCTGGCCACATGGCCAGTAACCCTAGTGGCTTCCCTGGTCAGGCTCGGCTACTCGTGAGTAACATGACGGCCATGAGCGCAGACCAGATGTCGATCGGCGACATGCTCGCCGCCACCGTGCCCATGGCTCGGACCCTCAACCTGGAGTTCCTCCAGACCGCGCCCGACAAGGCCGTGGTCTCCCTGCCGGACCAGAGCGCGTACCACAACCACGTGGGCGGCCCGCACGCCGGTGCGATGTTCACCCTCGGGGAGTCGGCCAGCGGTGCCATCGTGCTGGCCGCCTTCGGGGACCAGCTCTCGCGCGCCGTGCCGCTCGCCGTGCGGGCGGAGATCGCCTACAAGAAGCTGGCCATGGGCGCCGTCACCGCCACCGCGACGCTGGGCCGACCGGCCGCCGACGTTGTCGCCGAACTCGACGCCGGGCAGCGCCCCGAGTTCCCGGTCTCGGTCGAGATCCGGCGCGCGGACGGTGCCGTGACCGGCGAGATGACCGTCGTGTGGACCCTCCGCCCGAACGAGCCGCAGAAGTGAGCCCCGCGCCCCGCGCCCGGCATGCCGGGGCAGGGCGCCGGTCGCGCGGCTGATCGCGCGCCGAGCTTGCCGGGGACGGCCGTTCGCGGCCGTCCCCGCCGCGATGACGCCTCCGAGCCCGCCGCCCCGGGAGGCCGGGGACCTGATGGTCCACGAGCCGCGCGAGGGCGCGTACTTGAGAGAGGCTGCTCAGAGATTCTTGACGGCCTTGCCTCCGGGGACGCCCGGGAAGAACAGTCGCGGGCCCACGCCGGAAGGGTCACGCACGCGAACCACGAGCCCCGGTCCCCGGGCGGCCGCGAGCGATCGAAATCGTCCCAAGTGGCAAACCCCGCCGGTGGCGGCGCTACGACGTATCCCAAGACCTTTCACCAGAAACGAGCGACGCGCTCGGGTTCCGCGCAGTCGAAGGTGACGGTACCGGCGGTAACCCTCGCGCGGCGAACGGAATTTGCCGCCGAAGGCATTCTCGCTCCTTGTTTCCCGCGAGTCGCCTGTGCCAAGGTGAGCCTCCCCACGGGAGGGCAAAGGCAGACGGCGTCGATGTCAAGGCCGGCCCTTCAGGTATGCACCGATCAGGCACTGCTTTCCCGCAGGACCCGCCCCCACATGCGGTCCCGCGGCTGGAAAGGAAATGGTTCCGTGCAGTCCTCTCACCCCCCACGCCCGCCCTATCCACCCCTGCCCGGCCCGGCCGGGGAGTCCGACCGCGCCCTCGTCGCCCGGCTGAACGGCCCGGACGACGCCCGCCACCACGCCGTCGCGCTGCTGCTCGCCCGGCACTGGCGGGCCACCCGCGACTACGCCGTGATCTGCCTGGCCGCCGCCGGGCCCACCGCCCAGCAGGTGGCCACCGCCGCCTTCCACCAGGTGCTCGGCCGCGCGGCGGGCGGCGTGATCGGCGGCGCCCTGCGCCCGCGGCTGCTGGTCGCCGTCCTTGACACCGTCCGCGCCTGGGCCTCGGACGAGGCCGCCCGCATCGTCCTGCCGGAATTGCGCAAAACCACCGGCGGGCGCGGACTGGGCGCCACAAAGCCCGGACCGCCGGAAAGCAGGCAGCTCGCCGCTCGCGCATTCCGGGCCCTTCCCGGCGCCTCGCAATGCCTTCTCTGGCACACCGAGGTCGAAGCCGAACCCATAAACATACCCGCTGGTCTGTCGGGGATCGACCCGGCCACCGCGACAACTGCTCTGGCGCAGGCGCGCGAGCAATTCCGCGCCGGTTGCGTACGCGCGCACCGTGAACTCGCGCCCACCAAGGAATGCCGCTTCCTCAACCGGCTCCTCGACGTCCCCATCCGGCGCGGCGGCGTCCTGCTGCCGGACGTGCGCCGGCACCTGACGGTCTGCGCCCACTGCCGGTACGCCGCCGAACAACTCGGCCTCTTCGACGGTGGCCTGCCCCTGCTGCTCGCCGAGACCGTGCTCGGCTGGGGAGCCCGCCGCTACCTCGACTCCCGCCCCGGCCGCGGCGCCCGTGGGGAATGGCCGCCCCCGCCGGTCCCGTCGGCCGCACCCGCGGTCACCGGCGGCCGGCACCGCACGCGACCCGGGCACCGCCACCGCACGGCCCTCGCCGTCGGCGTCGGACTCACCTCGCTCGCGCTGCTCGCCACCGTCCTCGTGGTCCGGGGCCGGTCGGACGACGACGGTGTCCCCGGCCCCGGCGCCACCTGGGGTGCCCCGGTCGGCGGCACCACACGGCCGAGCGGCGCCGGCGTCCGCCCCGCCACCCCACCCTCCGCCGCCTCCGCCGCGACCTCCGCCGGCGCACCCGTCGAGATCGCCCACGGTGCCCTGCGCGGCCTGGCCTCCGGACTCTGCCTGGACGTGCGCGGCGACCGGATCACCCCGGGTGCGGGCGTCCGCCTCGCCCCGTGCTCGGCGGCGGCCTCACAGCAGTGGTCGTACCGGGACGACGGTCTGCTGCACAGCGCCGCCGACCCCACCCTCTGCCTCGCCGCCGACCCCCGGACGAAGAGCGTCACGCTGGCCGGCTGCGTCGTGCCCGCCGGGGAGGTGTCCTACGACGTCACGGTCCGCGGCGAGATCCTGCTCCGCCGCCACCACGAGTCGGCCCTGACACCGGCCTCCGGCCGTCCCGGCGCACGGGTCGGTCTCGGCCGACGTGACGGGTCGGCGAAGCAGAGGTGGGTGCTGGGGGCGGGCGCGGACGCGGGCGCGGCGGCACCTCCTGGGTCCGGGTCGGAGGGCTTCGGCGCCGGGGTGGATGGGCCGGGCGCGGGGTCGAGGGGTTCTGGTGCCGGGGTGGGCGGGTCGGGTGCGGGCCACCGGGGTATCGGTGGCGGGGTGGATGGGTCGGGTGCGGGTCCGCGGGGTTTCGGTGCTGAGACGCCTGGTTTCGGCGGAGCCGGGTCGGGTGTGCGATCGCGGGGTTTCGGCGCCGGGGTGGATGGATCGGGTGCCGGGCCGCATGGATGCGGTGCGGGGGTGGACGGATCGGGTTTCAGGCCGCAGGGGTTTGGTGCAGGGGCGGCCGGGTCGGGTGCCGGGCCGCTGGGATTCGGCGCTGGATCGGTGGGACCGGACGTGCCCGGTCGGCCGGGCGAGCGCGGCGAGTCCAGTGGGCCCGGCGGGTCCGGAGGGCCCGGTGCCGGGCGGCCGGAGGCGTCGAAAGGTGGTGCCGGACAGGCCCAAGGGCTGCTCGTCGACGCCCGAGTCGGGTGGGCGGGTGGGAGAGCTGGGTTCGCCGGGCCGACGGCACTGGTCATGGTGTGCCCCGGCACGAACACCTGCGACGGCGGCTTGTCGACGCCCGAGTCGGGTGGGCGGGTGGGCAGGCCGGTTCACAACACCCCCGCCCGGATCAGCGCCGACAACACCAACGCCCCCGGCAGCAACGGCACCCAGTCCGACAGCACCCGGTACCCGATCACCGTAGCCGTCGCCACCGCAGGCTCCGCCCCGAATGTGACCAGCGTCCACACCAGCGCCGCGTCGACCGCCAGCCCGCCCGGCGCCGGTACCGCCCCGACCGCCGTGCCCGCCGCCAGATAGGCGAGCACCACCTGCTCCCATGGCAGGCCCAGCCCGAGCGAGGCCCCGACACAGGCCAGCGTGCCGGCCTGCACCAGCGGCATCGCGACCGCCCCGCCCCACAGGGCGAGCACCCGGGAGGGGCGGGAGTGCACCACGCGCACGTCGGCCAGCGCGGAGCGCAGCAGCCCGGTCACCGGCCGCCGTAACGGCCGTACGACCGTCAGCAGCACCCCCGCCACCGCGACCGCCCCGCCCGCGACGGCGGCGAGCGGCACGAGCAGTCGCCCGTCCGGGACCAGGTCCCCGAGGCGCCGCCAGGCCGGGGACAGCGCCAGGAACACCAGCAGGACCAGCGTCTTCGCCGTGGACCTGGCCAGCGAGTACAGCCCGATCGACGCGGTCGCCCGCTCCAGCGGCACCCCCCGGCCGCGCAGAAAGCGCAGGGTGACCGCGTGGGCACCGAGCCCGGCCGGGAGCGCGTGGTTGGCGGCGCCGGCCGCGAACTGCGAGGCCAGCAGCAGCCCCGGCGGCAGCCGGTCGGGCAGGGCGCCCTGCCGGGCACAGGAGGCGGCCACCCAGGTCAGACAGGTGAAACCGGCTCCGGCCAGCAGCCACCCCGGGTCGGCCGCGACCAGCCGCCGTACTCCCTCGTACACCACGGGCCGGTTGACCACGGCCCAGCCGGCGGCGAGCAGCAGGGGGGCCAGGCACAGGGCCAGCCGTACCGGTCGGGCGGACCTGCGGGACGCGGGGCGGTCCGGTGGCGTGGCCCCGGCACAGGGATCCGGGGCCGGCGCGGCGGACCCCGGGCGGGGCGCCGCGGCCGGGGGCAGCGAGCGGGACGGGGACAGTGAGGACACGGGGACGTCGTCCTTCCGCGGCGGGCCCCACGGGGGGCCTGGGGGAGGCGGGCCGGGCGGAACCGCGGAGAGCCTTCCCCTCCCGCGTGACACCGGGATGGCCGGAAACGTAAGGGGCGAGGGCGGGACGGTGCCGCGGGCCGGGCGCGGGCAAGCGGCCGTTCACCGCCGACCAGGTAGCCTTCCCTCGGGGCGCGCTTTGCATGCGACGACCCGGCGGGCAAGGACAGCGACAGGGGAGGACCGGCGGTGCACGTCCAGGAATGGCTCGACTCGGTGCCGGCGGCCGCCGTCTACGCCGTGGTGGCTCTGGTGATCGGTCTGGAGAGCCTGGGCATCCCGCTGCCGGGGGAGATCATCCTGGTCTCCGCGGCGCTGATGTCCTCCCAGCACTCTGGCGTCAACCCGGTCGTCCTCGGTGCCTGCGCGACCGCGGGCGCGGTGATCGGCGACTCCATCGGCTACGCCATCGGCCGCAAGGGCGGACGCCCGCTGCTGGCCTGGCTCGCCAAGAAATTCCCACGTCACTTCAGCGAGGGCCATGTGGCCACCGCCGAGCGGTCCTTCGAGAAGTGGGGCATGTGGGCGGTCTTCTTCGGCCGCTTCGTCGCGCTGCTGCGCATCTTCGCCGGCCCCCTCGCGGGCGTCCTGCACATGCCGTACTGGAAGTTCCTCATCGCCAACGTCCTCGGCGGCATCTGCTGGGCCGGCGGCACGACGGCCGTCATCTACTACGTGGGCATCGTCGCCGAGGACTGGCTGAAGCGCTTCTCGTACGTGGGCCTCGCGGTGGCGGTGCTGATCGGCCTGGCCTCCATGCTGATCCTCAAGCGCAAGGCGAAGAAGGCCCAGCCGGACCAGCGGGAAGCGGAACCGGTGAGCGCCGGGGAGTGACCGGCTCCCCGCCGACGGGCCCTACTCGTGCACCCCGCGGTGCGCCTTGCCCAACTCGGCGTACAGGGTGCCGTTGAGGGTGACGCCCTCCCGCTCCTCCTCGGAGAGGGGCCGCTTCACCTTCGCCGGCACCCCCGCCACCAGCGACCCGGCCGGCACCACCATCCCCTGCGGCACCAGCGCCTGGGCCGCGACCAGCGAGCCCGCGCCGATCACCGCCCCGTTGAGCACGGTCGCCCCCATCCCGATGAGGCAGTCGTCCTCGACGGTCGCCCCGTGGACCACCGCGTTGTGCCCGATGGAGACCCGCTCGCCGACGGTGACGGGAAACCCGGGATCGGCGTGCAGGGTGACGTTGTCCTGCACATTGGCCCGTGCCCCCACGGTGATCTTCTCGACGTCGCCGCGCACCACGGCCCCGTACCAGACACTGGCCCCCGCGTGCAGGGCGACGTCCCCGATCACGGACGCCGTGGGCGCCACGAACGCCTCCGGATCGATGCGCGGTTCCTTGCCCCCGATACCCACGATCAGCGCCTTGTGCGTCATCACCGTCTCCTCGTGTCAGCGGTACCCGGCACCGTACGACACCCGGTGGGGCAAAGATCACAGCGGCCCGCCCTCTCCGCCGGAAGCGACCGGTGAGTAACGTGACCCCGTGCCGAAGCGCAAGAACACGTTCTCGTCCTGGCGACAGGGCCTCGCCCAGCGAGCCGTACACGCGGCCTGGTCCTGGATGCAGCGCCACGGGTCCGTCACGGCCGAACGCCCCGCGGGCTTCCGTTTCGGCTCCATCGGCGAGGCCACCCGGCTGGCCTTCCCGCTCGGCACGGTCTTCGGCGAGCCCTGGATCCGGCTCGGCTCCCACTGCATCATCGCCGAGCAGGTCACCCTCACCGCGGGCCTGATGCCCGACCTGGACCTCGGCCCGGAGCCGATCCTGCGCATCGGCGACGGCGTGGTCCTCGGCCGCGGCAGCCATGTCATCGCGGACACCACGGTCACCATCGGCAGCGACTGCTACTTCGGCCCGTACGTCTACGTCACCTCCACCAACCACTCCTACGACGACCCGCACGAGCCCATCGGCAGGCAGTGGCCGCGGATGGAGCCGGTCGAGATCGGCCCGGGCTGCTGGATCGGCACCGGCGCGGTGATCCTGCCGGGCGCGCGGATCGGCCGGAACGTGGTCGTGGCGGCCGGCGCGGTGGTGCGGGGCACGGTGCCCGACCACGCGGTGGTGGCGGGTGCGCCCGCCAAGGTCGTACGGCGCTGGACGCCCGGCGAGGGCTGGCAGCCGCCGTTGCGGACCCCCGCCCCGGTGCCGATCCCGGACGGCATGACGCCGGGGCAGCTGCGGGCGCTCGCGGATCTGGACGAGGACGCGGTGGCCCGGCTCGCCGCGCTGGAGCCCGAGGGCTGACGCGGGCCGGCTCAGCCGGTCGCCAGCAGCAGTGTGCCGAGCAGGGCCAGGCCCGCTCCCGCCGCCTGGATCGCGCGCAGCCGCTCGCTGAGGAAGCCACGCGCGGCCAGCGCGGTCACCACCGGATACAGCGAGGCCAGCACGGCCGCGACGGTGACCGGGCCGCTTCGGGCGGCGACGGCGTAGGTGCCGTTGGCCGCGACGTCGGCGAGTCCGACGAAGGCCAGCGCGGGCAGGGACGTCCAGGGGAAGCCGCCCTCCGGGAGGGCGGTGCCGCCGCGCCGGACGGAGACGGCGAGCGCGGCCCCGCCCACCGTGACATTGGTCAGCCGCTGCACGAACAGGGCGAGGAACAGCCCCGTCACATTGGTGGAGGCTTCCGTGATCAGCGCGAAGACCGTGCCGAAGCCGAGCGCCGCGACCAGGGTGAGCAGGATCGCGCGCCGCTGCACGGCCGCGCCTCCCAGTTGCGGGCCGCCGGCGAGGACGACCCCGGTGACGGCGACCGCGATGCCCGCGACCTGGAGCAGCCCCGGCCGCTCGCCGAGGGCGAGGCCGACACCGAGGGGGACGGCGACGCTGAGGGTGGCGAGGGGGGAGACGACACCCATGGGGCCGAGGGCGAGCGCCTGATAGAAGGAGAGCAGGGCCACCGGTCCCACCAGGCCCGCCGCGAACGCGAACCACAGCCGGGGCCCGGCCTCGCCCCAGCCGCCCGTGGCCGGCACGAGCGCGCCCAGGACGGCCGCCGCGACTGCCTGCGAGACCACCACGACCGTGAGCGCCGGGGTGCGCCGGGTCAGCAGTCCGCCGCCGAAGTCGGCCAGCCCCCACAGCAGACTGGTGGTCAGGGCGAAGAACGCTGTCACGGCCGGCCTCGCAGTACAGTTCGGTGAACGATCAGGTGTACCCCACCGTAATGCAGTTCATTGAACTGAGCCATCAATTATATTGAACTTCCCGGATATTGGACCCAACGTGTCGGACCTCGACCTGCTGACCCAGTCCCTGGCGCGCAACGTCAAGCGGTGGCGCACCGAACGCGGCTTCACCCTGGACGCGCTCGCCGCCCGCGCGGGGGTCAGCCGCGGCATGCTCATCCAGATCGAGCAGGCCCGGACGAACCCCAGTATCGGAACCGTCGTCAAGATCGGCGACGCGCTCGGCGTCAGCGTCACCACGCTGCTCGACTACGAACAGGGCCCCAAGGTCCGCATCGTCCCCGCCGAGCAGGCCGTACGGCTGTGGCACACCGAGGCCGGCAGCTACAACCGCCTGCTGGCGGGAACGGAGGCGCCCGGCCCGCTGGAGATGTGGGACTGGCGGCTGATGCCCGGCGAGCAGAGCCCGTCCGACCCGCATCCGGCGGGCACGGTGGAACTCGTCCACGTCACCGCCGGTGAACTGACCCTCACCGTCGACGGGGTGAAGCACCTGGTCCCGGCCGGGGCGAGCGCCACGTTCGAGGCGAGTACGCCGCACACGTACGGCAACGAGGGTGCGGAACCCATGGAGATGGTGATGGCCGTCTCGGTGCCGCCGGTGCGCTGAACCGCGCCGGAAGGGGCTGCTAGCGTGCGGCCATGCGCGCACCCATCGGAGACTTCGACACGGCCGTTCCGGCACCGGACCGCCTGGAGGAACTGACCGCTCCCGTCGCCGACGCCGTACGCGACTGGCAGGGCGCGGTCCCGGCCGACCGGATCCTGTACGTCGACACCGAGCCGCAGTGGGCCGACACGGCCGTCTTCGTGGAGCACTACGGCCGGGACCTGCTGGAGCGGTCGGCGAACTGTGTGGTGGTCGCGGGCAAGCGGGCCGGCGAGACCACGCTGGCCGCCTGTGTGGTGCTCTCCACCACCCGGGTCGACGTCAACGGGGTCGTCCGGCGCCAACTGGGCGCCCGCAAGGCCTCCTTCGCCTCCATGGAGACGGCGACCGGCGAGACCGGCATGGAGTACGGCGGCATCACCCCGCTCGGCCTGCCCACCGGCTGGCCGGTCCTGCTGGACTCGGCCGTCGTCGACCTGCCCTACGTCCTGGTGGGCAGCGGCCGCCGCCGCGGCAAGCTCCTGGTCCCCGGCAAGGCCCTGGCCGAGCTGCCCGGCGCGGTGGTGCTGGACGGCCTGGGCATCGCCTGACCCCTCGGCCGGCCCGTCGCCCGGTCCCGCGCCGGCGCTGCTCACGTCGTCGCGTGGTGCGCCAGTGTCAGGTGGGGGTCCGCCTCTCCCGGACGCGGGGCCGGGTCGGCGTGGACCAGGGCGGCCGTCAGACGCGGCACCGCGTGGAGCAGGGCGTGCTCGGTCTCGACGGCGATCGCGTGGGCCTGGCGCAGCGTCGCCTCGCCGTCCACCACCACCGTGAGCTCGGCCCGCAGGCGGTGCCCGATCCAGCGCAGGCGCAGCTCACCCACCTCACGCACCCCCGCCACCTCGCGCACCGCGCGCTCGGCCCGGTCCACCAGTGCCGGGTCGACGGCGTCCAGCACCCGCCGGAAGACCTCCCGCGCCGCGTCCCGCAGCACCAGCACGATCGCGGCCGTGATCGCCAGCCCCACGAGCGGGTCGGCCAGGTGCCACCCCAGCGCCGACCCCCCGGCGCCCAGCAGCACGGCCAGCGAGGTGAACCCGTCGGTACGCGCGTGCAGCCCGTCGGCGACGAGCGCGGCCGAGCCGATCTCCCGGCCCACCCGGATCCGGTACCGGGCCACCCATTCGTTGCCGGCGAAGCCGAGCAGTGCGGCCAGCGCGACAGCCGGCAGCTGCGCGACCGGGCGCGGGTCGAGCAGCCGGCCGACGGCCGCCCACGCGGCGAAGGCCGCCGACGCGGCGATGGTCAACACGATCACCAGGCCCGCGAGATCCTCGGCACGGCCGTACCCGTAGGTGAACCGGCGGGTCGCCGCCCGGCGGCCCAGCACGAAGGCGATGCCGAGGGGGACGGCGGTCAGCGCGTCGGCCGCGTTGTGCACCGTGTCCCCGAGGAGCGCCACGGATCCGGACACCGCCACCACGGCCGCCTGGGCCAGCGCGGTCGCCCCCAGCACGGCCAGCGACACCCACAGCGCGCGCGTGCCGCGCACCGAGGACTCCAGCGCCGGATCCAGTTTCCCGGCGGTCTCGTGGGAGTGCGGGGTGAGGAGATGGGCCAGGCGGTGGCGCAGGCGGGCGGTGCCGTGCGCATGCTTGTGCGGGGCGTGCTGGTCGGGGCTGTGCTGATGTGAGCCGTGCTTACGCGGGCCGTGCTCATGCGGGGCGTGCTCGTGCGGGCCGTGCTGGTGCGGGCCGTGCTCATGGGGGTGCCGGTCGCTCACGTCGATCCCCTTCCGGTGGGCGGGAGTGGACGCACGACGCCCACGGAGCCATTATGTGCGTATGAGCGCACGCATGCACCTGTCACCTGCGCACCATGCGCACGAGCGCAGCCCGGGCGAGGAGCAGTTCGCGCTCGCCGCCGAACTCCTCGCCCTGCTCGGCGACCGCACCCGGCTCGCCCTGCTGCACACCCTGGCGGCCGGCGAGGCCGACGTCGGCACGCTCACCGAGGCGTGCGGCGCCGCCCGGCCGGCCGTCAGCCAGCACCTGGCCCGGCTGCGACTGGCCGGAGTGGTGGACACCCGCAAGGAGGGCCGCCGGGTGATCTACTCACTGCGCCACGGACACGTGCGGCGCCTGGTGGAGGAGGCTCTCAGGACGGCCGACCACCGCCTCGCCGAAGGGGGCGGCGGGGCGGGGCGCTGACCGGTTCAGAACGCGCGGGCCGTCCCGAGGTACTGCTCGGCGAAGGCCGCCGCCGCAACCGGTGAGGTGAATATCCGGCGCAGCCGGGCCAGCGTGGTGCCGGCGCGGTAGGGGTCGCCGGAGGAGGTGCCGTGGTAGATCACGGACAGCCACTCCGAGAACTCCTGGTAGTCCCACACCCGCCGCAGGCACGCGTCCGAGTAGCCGTCCAGCCCCGTGGCGTCGCCCCCGGTCGGCTGGGCGACGAGCGGTGGCCTTGGTCCAGCAGAGCTGGGAATGGCAATATTCCGCGCCGAATGGCGAGAAGAAGGTGAGCCAGGCTAGTTCAGGCGGGGAATCTCGATCGCCGGGCACCGGTCCATCACCATCTCCCGGCCCGCCGCCCGGGTCCGTTCGTAGGCGGCCTCGTCGACGACCCCCAGCTGGAACCACACCGCCCGCGCGCCCTTCGCCACGGCCTCGTCCGCCACCGCGCCGGCCAGGGCGCTGTTGACGAAGACGTCCACCACGTCCACGTCGAAGGGGATGTCCGCAAGGGAGGCGTAGCCCTTCTCCCCGTGCACCGTCTCGGCCTTCGGGTGCACCGGCACGATCCGCTTGCCGAACCGCTGGAGCACCCGCGCCACCTCGTAGGCGGGCCGGTTCCGGTTCGAGGACAGGCCCACCACCGCCCAGGTGTCGCCCAGCTCGGTCAGGATCCTGCGGATCGTCGCGTCGTCGCCGTACATCGGCCGCCTCCTCGGGCTGCGGGGAACTCGTGCGTCCCGGCAACATCGCCGGGGCGGGTGTGGATTCCCGCCGTACCCCGCCACGCTGTCCGGAATCGGCGCAAGCCGCTGCACACGGGCGCCCGCCCGCCTACGCTCGCCCCGTGCTGCGCATTCTCGACGCCCGAACCGGTGAGCCCGTCCCCGCCGCGCCCGCCCGCCGCGGCCTGACCCGTATCGAGACCCACGCCCATGGCCTCGACCCGACGGCCCTGCGGGTGCTGCTCACCGCGGATCTGCTGGTACGGGCGCTGGAACTGGGCGGTACCCCGGTCTGGACGATCCTGACGGCCCCCCGCGACCAGCCGGAACTCCGCACAGCCGCCACCCACCTCGCCGTCCGCCCCTTCGAGGACGACCGCGACCTCGCGTCCGGACTGGGCGAGGCCCAGGTGATCCACGTCGCGGAGTGGCCTACGACGGGTACGGCGGGCGGGTCGGATGTGACGCCGGGGGAGTCGCATGAGGGGCCGGTGCGGGGCGGGCCTCCGGGCGAGTCGGCTGGGGGAGCGGCGTCTGCCCCGGCACTGGAGGAGGGCGCCGAAGGCCCGTCGGCCGCGGTGCTGCCGCGGGGCGAGCAGGCCGAGGGCCCGGCGCCGGTGGCTCGGTCGGCCGCGGGCCCGACGGGGGACTCGGTGCCGGGGGCACGGGGTGAGGGCCCGCTGGCCGCCGTCGCCCCGGTGGAGTGGGCCGGGGCGCAGCCGTCGCTCCCGGCGCTGCTCGCCGACCCCGCCGCGCTGCGGCTCGCCCTGCTCTCCGTCCCCCGGCACCAGCCCGCGAGGCTCGACGGCCGCGCCCTGGACCGGGCCGCCGGGCAGCTCGCCGACTGGCGGCGGGCCGTGGCCGGATGGGCGCGGCACCCCTCGCGGCCGGTGCCGGAACCGGTGCGCGGACGGTTGCGCGCCGCCTGGGAGAACGATCTCGACCTGCCCGGGGTGCTGGACGTGCTCCGGGACGTGGCCCGCGCCCCGGACCTCACGGACGGAGCCCGCTTCGAGACGTACGCCTACGCCGACCGTCTGCTCGCCCTCGACCTGGCGCACGACCTCGGGAGCCCCGCGTGAACGCCCCGGCGGGTGCCGGTCAGGTGCGGCGACTGGTGGTGTTGCCATGGGGTGAGTCCGGGCGTCGGGGGCCGTGGCGGGGCGTCGGTGCCGGGTCCTGTCGGGGGCCTCGTGTGAACGCCCCGACGGCTGTGGGGCGGCTGTGGCGGCTGGTGGTGTTGCGGTGCGCCGGGTCCGGGTCCGGGTGGCCTGGGGCCGTCGGGGGCCGTGGCGGGGCGTCGGTGCCGCGTCCCGTCGGGAGCCCCGCGTGAACGCCCCGGCGGCCGTGGGTCCGCTGCGGCGGCTGGTGGTGTTGCGGCATGCGAAGTCCGCGTGGCCCGAGGGCGTGGAGGACCACCGCAGACCGCTCGCGCCGCGCGGGCTGCGTGACGCGCCGGCCGCCGGGCGGGCGCTCGCCGCCGGCACGCTGCCCGATCTCGCCCTCTGCTCCACCGCTGTACGCGCCCGCCGCACCTGGGAGCTGGCCTCCGCCGAGTGGGCCACTCCGCCGCCGGTGCGCTACGACCGGCGACTGTACGCGGCCGGCGTACCCGAGCTGCTGGAGGTCGTGCGCGAGGCGCCGCCGGAGGTCCGGACGCTGCTGCTGATCGGCCACAACCCGGGCCTGGAGGAGCTGGTCCTGACGCTGGCCGCGGACGGCCTCGACGACTCCCTGGACCGGGTGCGGGCGAAGTTCCCGACCAGCGCCATCGCCGTGCTCGCCTGGCACGGCACCGACTGGCCGACCCTGGCCCCGGGCGTGGCCCTGCTCACGTCGTTCACGGTCCCGCGCGGGAAGAAGAAGAGCTGACCGGGGGCGTCCCGGCGCTCGCATAGGCTGGCGGGATGCAGGACGAGTACCGCACAGTCGCCCGCGCGGGCGTGCACGAGACCGAGATCAACCGCTCCCGCTTCCTGTGCGCCCTCGCCCCGGCCGCCACCGAGCAGGAGGCCCAGGACTTCATCGCCGCCGTGCGCAAGGAGCACGCGGACGCCACCCACAACTGCTGGGTGTACGTTATCGGCGCCGACGCCTCCGTGCAGAAGGCCAGTGACGACGGCGAACCGGGCGGCACCGCCGGCGTGCCCATGCTCCAGATGCTGCTGCGCCGCGACATGCGGTACGTGGTGGCCGTCGTCACCCGCTACTACGGCGGCGTGAAGCTCGGCGCCGGCGGACTCATCCGCGCCTACGGCGGCTCGGTCGGCGAGGCCCTGGACGCGCTCGGCACGATCACCCGGCGCCGCTTCCGGCTGGCCACCGTGACCGTCGACCACCAGCGCGCCGGCAAGGTGCAGAACGACCTGCGCGCCACCGGACGCGAGGTGCGCGACGTCCGCTACGGCGAGGCCGTCGCCATCGAGATCGGCCTGCCGGACGCCGACGTGGACGCCTTCCGCGCCTGGCTCGCCGATGTGACGGCGGGCACGGCCGGCTTCGAACTCGGCGGCGAAGCCTACGGAGACGCCTGACGATTGGGGTGAACCGGGCATAACGGACTTGTGGTGTGCGGGTCATGACGGGCTGGTACAGGAGTAACCGCCCGTGATGTCAGACCCGGCCGTTAGTCTCGGGGATCATGAGGATCCTGCACACGTCCGACTGGCACCTCGGCCGGGCCTTCCACCGGGTGAACCTGCTCGGGGCCCAGGCCGAGTTCATCGGTCACCTCGTCACCACCGTGCGTGAGCGCGAGGTGGACGCGGTGGTCGTGTCGGGCGATGTGTACGACCGCGCGGTGCCCCCGCTCGCCGCGATCGAGCTGTTCGACACCACCCTGCACCGCCTCGCGGACCTCGGCGTGCCCACCGTGATGATCTCCGGGAACCACGACTCGGCCCGCCGGCTCGGCGTCGGCGCCGGACTCATCGGCCGCGCGGGCATCCACCTGCGCACCGAGCCGTCCGCCGCCGGCACCCCCGTCGTGCTCCGGGACGCCCACGGGGACGTGGCCTTCTACGGCCTGCCGTACCTGGAACCGGCCCTGGTGAAGGACGAGTTCGGCGTCGACAAGGCCGGCCACGAGGCGGTGCTGGGCGCCGCCATGGACCGCGTCCGCGCCGACCTCGCCACACGCGCGCGTGGCACGCGTTCCGTCGTCCTCGCCCACGCCTTCGTCACCGGCGGCCAGGCCAGCGACAGCGAGCGGGACATCACCGTCGGCGGGGTGGCCGCCGTACCGGCCGGGATCTTCGACGGCGTCGACTACGCGGCGCTCGGGCATCTGCACGGCTGCCAGACCATCACCGAGCGCGTGCGCTACTCCGGCTCGCCGCTCGCCTACTCGTTCTCCGAGGCCGGCCACCGCAAGACCATGTGGCTGATCGACCTGGACGCGGACGGCTCCGTCACCGCCGAACGCGTCGACTGCCCGGTGCCCCGCCCGCTCGCCCGCGTCCGCGGCACCCTGGACGACCTCCTCGCCGACCCGGAGCTGACCCGCCACGAGGACGCCTGGATCGAGGCCACCCTCACCGACCCCGTCCGCCCGGCCGACCCCATGGCCCGGCTCACCGAGCGCTTCCCGCACACCCTCAGCCTGGTATTCGCCCCCGAGCGCACCCCGGACGACCCCCAGGTGTCGTACGCCCGCCGCCTCGCCGGCCGCAGCGACCAGCAGATCGCCCAGGACTTCGTCGCCCATGTGCGCGGTGCCGGACCCGATGAGCACGAAACGGCCGTGCTGCGCGAGGCGTTCGACGCCGTGCGCGCCGACGACGCCGTGCGGGAGGTGGCCCGGTGAGACTGCACCGGCTCGACCTCACCGCCTTCGGGCCCTTCGGGGGCGCCCAGAGCGTCGACTTCGACGCCCTGTCCGCCGCCGGGCTGTTCCTGCTGCACGGCCCGACCGGCGCCGGCAAGACCTCCGTCCTGGACGCCGTCTGCTACGCCCTCTACGGCTCCGTCCCCGGCGCCCGGCAGAGCGGCCAGGGCGCGACCCTGCGCAGCGACCACGCCCGGCCGGGCACCCGCACCGAGGTCCGTCTCGAACTGACCGTCGCCGGACGCCGGCTGGAGATCACCCGGCAGCCCCCGTGGGAGCGCCCCAAGCTGCGGGGCACGGGCACGACCGTCGACAAGGCCCAGACCTGGCTGCGCGAGTACGACGGCACGGCCGGCGTCTGGAAGGACCGCAGCCGCTCCCACCAGGAGATCGGCGAGGAGATCACCCAGCTGCTCGGCATGAGCCGGGAGCAGTTCTGCCAGGTCGTCCTGCTGCCCCAGGGCGACTTCGCCCGCTTCCTGCGCGCCGACGCCGAGGCCCGTGGCAGGCTCCTCGGCCGTCTCTTCGACACCCAGCGCTTCGCCGACGTCGAGAAGCGCCTCGCCGAACGCCGCCGCGCCACCGAGGCACGCGTGCGCGAGGGCGACACGGCGTTGCTCGCCGACGCCCACCGCATGCAGCAGGAGGCCGGCGACGCCATGGAGCTGCCCGACCTGGCCCCCGGCGACCCCGGGCTGGCCGAGGCCGTCCTCGGCGCCGCCGCCGTGGCCCGCAGCACCGCGCGGGAGCGCCTCACCGTCGCCCACTGCCGGCTCTCCGCCGCCGAGTCCGCCCACGCCGCGGCCCGCCGCGCCCTGGACGAGATACGCGAACTCGCCCGCCTCCAGGCCCGGTTCGCCGAGGCCCGGCAGCGCGCCGAGCGCCTTCAGGAGCGGTCAGGCGCCCACCGCGAGGCCCAGCGGCGCATGGACCGCGCCCGCAAGGCGGAGGCGGTCGCCCCCGCCCTGGAGCTGCGGGACGCCACCGAGGCGGAACACCGCCGGGCCGCCGCGGCCGAGGCACACGCGCGCGGACTGCTGCCCGACTCCCACGCCGACGCGGACGCCGGCGGACTCGCCGCCGCCGCCCGCCGGGCCGCCGAGGAACTGGGCGGCCTGGACGCGGCCCGGCGCGCCGAACGCAGGCTCACCGAGCTCGCCGAGGAGCGGGCCGGACTCGACCGGCAGGAACGCGCCGACGAGGACGTCCTGCGCGAGGCCGAGGCCTGGCTCGCCGACTGGGACGGCCTCCGCGCGACCCTCCAGACCCGCGTCGACTCCGCCCGGGAGGCCGCCACCCGCGCCGAACAGCTCGCCGTCCAGCGCGCCCCCATGCGACGCCGGCTCGACGCGGCCCGCACCCGCGACCGGCTCGCCGCCGACCTCGAAGAGGCCCAGCAGCAGGCGCGTGCCGCACGGCAGCGCGCCCTCGACGCCCGCGCCCACTGGCTCGACGTCAAGGAACAGCGCCTGAACGGCATCGCCGCCGAACTGGCAGCCCATCTCACCGACGGTGAGCCCTGCGCGGTCTGCGGAGCCACCGAACACCCCGCCCCCGCTCGCAAGGTCGCCGGACACGTCGACCGCGAGGCCGAGGACCAGGCCCTCGCCGCCCACCAGCGGGCCGAGGAGCAGTACACCGAGGACGAGCGGCGTCTCGGCGTGGTCCGCGAGGCCCTGGCCGCCGCCACCGCCGAGGCCGGCGACACGCCCACCGGTGAACTCGCCACCGAGGCGGACCGACTGGAGCAGGAGTACGCCCGCGCCCGCCGCGCGGCCTCCGCGCTGCACCCCGCCCAGGAGGAGCTGCGGCGCGCCGAGCGGGAGCGCGAGCAGCGGCTCGCCGACCGCCAGCAGGCCGCCGTACGGGCCGCCTCCCGGCTCACCCGCCGCGACACCCTGGAGCGGCAACACGCCCAGCTGCGGGCGGACTTGGAGCAGGCCCGGGGCAGCGCCGACAGCGTGGCCGCGCGGGCCGCCCAGCTGGAGCGGCGGGCGGCCCTGCTCACCGAGGCCGCCGACGCCGTGCGCGCCGCCGAGGACGCCGCCCAGCGCCTGAAGGACGCCGACGCCCGCCTCGCCGACGCCGCCTACCGGGCCGGCTTCGACACCCCGCAGGCCGCCGCGGCGGCCCTCCTGGACCCGGCCGCCCACCGTGAACTCCAGCACCGCCTGGACGCCTGGCAGCAGGAGGAAGCCGCCGTCCGCGCGGTCCTCGCCGAGCCCGCCACCGCGGCGGCCGCCCAGCAGCCGCCCGTGGACCCGGCCACCGCCGAGCAGACGGCGGCCGCCGCGGAACGGCGGCTGCGCGAGGCGGCCTCCGCGCGTGACGCCGCCGCCCGCTGCTGCGCGCAGCTCGACCGTCTCTCCGCCCGCGCCACCCAGGCCGTACGCCGGCTCGGCCCGCTGCGCGAGGAGTACGACCGGGTGGCCCGGCTCGCCGCCCTCACCGCGGGCACCTCCGCCGACAACGAACGCCGGATGCGCCTGGAGTCGTACGTCCTGGCGGCCCGCCTCGAACAGGTCGCCGCCGCCGCGACCGTCCGCCTCCAGCGCATGTCGTCGGGCCGCTACACCCTCGTCCACTCCGACGACCGCACCGGGCGCGGACGTTCCGGCCTGGGGCTGCACGTGGTCGACGCCTGGACCGGACGGGAACGGGACACCGCCACCCTGTCCGGCGGAGAGACCTTCTTCGCCTCCCTCGCGCTCGCGCTCGGCCTCGCCGACGTCGTCACCGACGAGGCCGGCGGCGTCCGCCTGGACACCCTCTTCATCGACGAGGGCTTCGGCAGCCTGGACGACCAGACCCTGGACGAGGTCCTGGACGTCCTGGACTCCCTGCGCGAACGCGACCGCAGCGTCGGCATCGTCAGCCACGTCGCCGACCTGCGCCGCCGGATCCACGCCCAGTTGGAGGTCGTCAAGGACCGCTCGGGCTCCACCCTGCGGCAGACGGGAGTTTGACGACAGGGCCTAGCGGCCCAGCGGGCGCCGGGGCAGCGGGGACGAGTACACGACGCTGGTGGTCACCGAGCCCAGTGCGCCGATCCGTCCCGAGATCTCCTCCAGATGGGACATGGACCGCGCGGCGACCTTGATGACGAAGCAGTCGTCGCCCGTGACGTGGTGCGCCTCCAGGATCTCGGGCGTCGCCGCGACCAGGTCGTGGAACGGCTTGTAGTTGCCGTTCGGATAGCGCAGCCGCACGAACGCCAGGATCGGCAGGCCCAGCCGCTCGGGGTCGACCACCGCCGCGTACCCCTGGATCACGCCGGCCTCCTCCAGCCGCCGGACCCGCTCGGTGACGGCGCTCGGCGACATGGACACGGCCCGCGCCAGCTCGGCGTAGCTGGCCCGTCCGTCGCGCTGGAGGACGTCGAGGATGCGCCAGTCGGTGGCGTCCGGGGAATGCGCGGTCATCCCGGATGGATAGCAGGGGAATCCCCGGCCGGGCAAGGGCGATCCCGGGGATCGTCCCTTCAGGCGGCGGCCCCCGGACCGTAGATTTCCCCACATGATCAACACCGCTTCCGAGAACCCCGTCCTCCGCGTCGCCCCGGCCGCTCCCGCGGAGGCCGCCGCCTACTTCCGGGCGAGCCTCGCCTTCCACGCCGACGTCTCCGACGTCGCCGCCGCGCTCGCGGCCGGCGGCGACCCCGGCTTCGTCGTCGTGGACTCGCGCTCCACCGAGTCCTGGGACCAGGGCCACATCCCCGGCGCGGTCCACCTGCCGACCGCGCTCGTCCCGGAGCAGGCCGCCCGGCTCCTCGACAGGGACGTGCCGGTGGTGACGTACTGCTGGGGCCCCGGCTGCAACGGCGCCACCCGCGCCGCCCTCGCCCTCGCCGAACTCGGATACCAGGTCAAGGAGCTGCTCGGCGGCTTCGAGTACTGGGCCCGCGAGGGCTTCCCCTACGAGACCTGGCAGGGCCCGGCGCGCCGGGACGCCGACCCGCTGACGGCACCCCTGGCGGGCGAGTGCGGCTGCTGAGACGCGCCCCCGCGGCGCGCGGCGGTCGATCGGTCGGCGCAACGCACGTGGCCCCGGCACCCCGCCCGGGTACAGTCGGGCAGTGCCCGAGCTGAAGCGGCTGCACGCCAGCCACGCCCCCGCGGTCCTGGACTTCGAACTGTCGAACCGCGCCTACTTCGCCGACTTCGTCTCCGACCGCGGCGACGACTACTTCGAGCAGTTCACCGACCGCTACGACGCCCTGCTGGCCGAACAGGAGGCCGGCAGCTGCGCCTTCTACGTGCTCCTCGCCGACGACGGGTCCGTCCTCGGCCGGTTCAACCTGGTCAACATCGAGAACCGCACCGCGGAACTCGGCTACCGGGTCGCCGAGCACGTCGCCGGCCGCGGCGTGGCCACCGAGACCGTCCGGGAGCTGTGCCGCCTGGCGGCACGCCGGCACGGACTGCGCGTCCTGCGAGCGGCCACCTCCCACCACAACGTCGCGTCCCACAGGGTGCTGACCAAATCGGGGTTCGTCCCGATCGGACCGGCCGACCCCGCCGACCTCGGCGGTAAGCCGGGCACCTGGTACCAGTGCGACCTGGTCACGCTCCGGCCGTAGACCGGCGGGACGCCCCGCCGGTCGGCGGGGGTGGTCCGGCCACCTGCCGGAGGTTGAAGGAGCACCTTTCCTGGAACGTTCTGACCAAGGGAAACGGCTCTGCCCCGGCTGGTCCGCCGGCCGCGTGGCCCTCCCGATCGGAGAAGGAGGTCGGACAGTGACGGTGCGACTGACGATGCTCTGCGCGACCACCGCCGAAGGCGGCCTCGGCCGGGTCTTCGGGGACGGTGCCGTGAGTGAGCGCCGCCGGCGTGAGCTGGCAGCCATGACAGCGACCCTCCCACCGTACGCGGTGGCCCTGCGCGGGCCCTCCGCCCGCTGCGCGCAGACCGCAGAGGCCCTCGCCGTCGCGGCCGCGCCCGAGCCCGCCCTGCGCGACCTCGACCACGGCTCCTGGGACGGCCGCACACCCGAGGACATCGCCGCCGTGGACCCCCATGGTCTGTCCCGCTGGCTGACGGATCCCGACGCCGCACCGCACGGCGGTGAGACCGTCCGCGAACTCTGCCGCCGGACGGCCGCCTGGCTGGGCACCCTGCCCGCCGACACGGGACGCATCCTCGTGATCACCGAGGCGTCCGTCATCAGGGCCGCGCTGGTCCACGCCCTGTCCGTACCCGCCCGCTCCTTCCGGCACCTCCAGGTCACGCCCGCGTCGGCGGTCACCCTCACACTGCGCGACGGCTGCTGGAGCACCCGGTACGACCGGCTCACCGTCCCCCAGCGCCGTCAGTCGGCCGACGGCGTGCCCACCGTCGCGGTGCCGACCATGCCCACCACGCGACAGCGCGTGTGCCTCACCGGCCGGCCCTGACACCGCGGGGGACACCCCACCACCTGATCACGGCACCGGAGCCGCCGGCGCCGGTCCGTACGGCGCCCAGCGGCGAAGCCGCCCCGGGCGTGGTACGAATCGGACAGTGGTTCCGTACAGGCTGGAGCGCACGTGATCCGGGTACTGGTGGTCGACGACGAAGCCCTGATCCGCACCGGCTTCCAGCGCATCCTGGCCGCCGCCGACGGCATCGAGGTCGTCGGCGCGGTGTCCGGCGGCCAGGCCCTGCGGACGGTGCGCGAGCAGCACCCCGACGTGGTGCTGCTCGACATCCGCATGCCGGACGTGGACGGGCTCACCGTCCTGGGCGAGATCCGCAGGCTGCGGGAGCCCCCCGTGGTGGCCATGCTGACCACGTTCGACATGGACGAGTACGTGGAGACGGCACTGCGCTCGGGCGCCGCCGGATTCCTCCTCAAGGACACCGACCCCGAGGCGCTGCCGCTGGCCGTGCAGAGCCTGGCCCGCGGCGGCACGGTGCTGTCGCCCAAGGTCACGCGCACGGTGGTGGACGGCTATCTGAGCGCCGGAGCGCCGGAACGCCCGCCCAAGGCCCTCGGACGGCTCACCGGCCGGGAGCGTGAGGTACTGCTCCTCATCGCCGAGGGCCTGTCGAACGCCGAGATCGCGGCCCGCATGCACCTGAGCACCGGCACGGTCAAGGACCATGTCAGCGCCATCCTCACCAAGCTGGAGGTCAGCGGCAGGGTCCAGGCCGCCCTGTTCGCCCAGCGGGCCGGCCTCCTCGCGGAGGAGACGGGATGACCCGCCGTCCGTCCCCGCTGCTGCTGGACGGCGTGGCGATGGCCATGGCCCTCCTCGACGTGTGGGCCCACTGGGACATCGCCGAGCCGTTGCGGATGGCCTGCGCCCTGGGCGCCGCCGTCGTCCTGCTGCTGCGCCGGCGGCAGCCGCTGCTCACCTTCCTGCTGACCCTCCCGGCCGTCCTGCTGTCCGACTCGGTCGTCGCCTGCCTGGCCGCGCTGTACACGCTCGCTTCCCTCAGCCGCCCCCGGACGCTGCTGCTCCTGTGCGTCCTGGCCTTCGCGTTCTGCGACACGACGGCCGTGCCGTCACCGAACTTCGATCTGACCGAGCTCGCCAGGCTGATCCCGTTCGGCTACAGCGCCGCCACCGCGGCCGCCGCCGTGTTCCTCGGGCAGCTCGTGCGGACCCGGCGCGACCTGTCGCTACGACTGACCGAGATCTCCGAGGCGCGCGACCACCAGCAGCTGCTGACCGCCCAGGCCGTCCTGGCCAGGGAGCGCGCCCAGCTCGCGCGGGAGATGCACGACGTCGTCTCCCACCAGGTCAGCCTGATCGCCGTGCGCGCCGGAGCGCTCCAGGTCGGCGCGGACGACGCGGACACCAAGGAGGCCGCGGCGACGATCCGGCGACTGAGCGTGCAGACGCTGGACGAGCTGCGCCACATGGTCGGCGTCCTGCGTGCCTCCGGCGGCCATCCCACGGAGCTGACCCCGCAGCCGGCGCTCACCGACATCCAGCGGCTCGCCGAAAGCTGCGGCATCGAGACCGAGCTGAAGACGGACCTGCCCGAAGGGCTCCCGGCCACCGTCCAGCGCGCGGTCTACCGCACGGTCCAGGAAGCGCTGACCAACACCCGTAAACACGCTCCCGGCGCCAAGGCGCGCATCGACCTGCTGCACGCCAACGGCTCCGTCCGGGTCCGGGTCACCAACACCGCGCCGACCCAGCCGCCACTGCCGCTGCCCGGCGCCCACCACGGCCTGATCGGGCTGCGCCAGCGCGCCGAACTCCTCGGCGGCACCATGACCGCGGGCCCGACGAGCGACGGCGGTTACGAGGTCTGCGTGGTGCTGCCGGCGGACATCACGGGGTGAGCGGACGACGTGCTCAGCGCAGCCCGTCGAAGGCGACGCCCAGGTGCCGGGGGCCGCGCAGCACGGCGTTGCGCCGGTACGGCGGCGGGTCCTCGACCAGGCGGGGACCCTCCAGCCGCCGGGCCAGCTCGGACAGCGCGATCTGGGCCTCCAGCCGGGCCAGCGGGGCGCCGAAACAGCTGTGGATGCCGCTGCCGAAACCGAGGTGCTGGATGTCGCCGCGGTCCGGGTCGAAGCGCTCCGGGTCCTTGAACCGCTCCGGGTCCCGGTTGCCCGCGGCGAGCACCAGCCAGATGCGCGAGCCCTTGGGGATCGTGACCCCGCGCACCTCGATGTCGGCGATGCAGGTGCGCTGCGGCACCAACTGCACGGGCGGTTCGTAGCGCAGCAGCTCCTCCACGATGTTGACCGACAGACCCGGGTCCTCCCGCAGCCGTCCGAGGATCTCCGGGTGGCGCAGCAGGGTGAGCATGCCGTTGGTGATCAGGTTGACCGTCGTCTCATGACCGGCGATCAGCAGCAGCACCGAGGTGCTGAGCACCTCCATCATCGACAGCGAGCCGTCCGGGCCCCGGCCGGCCACCAGGTCGGACAACAGGTCGTCCCGCGGCTCCTTGGTGCGCTCCTCGACCAGCCCGGCCAGGTACATGCCGAGCTGCATACGGGCCTCCCGCGTCGCCTTCCGCGCGTCGGCGTCCTCGTCCGGGCCGGCCGCCGGGTCGAGGCTCGCGACCAGCGGGTCGACCCAGGTGCGGAACCGCGGCTCGTCCTCCCGGGGAACCCCGAGCAGCCGGCAGATCACCGTCACGGGGAACGGATAGGCGAACTGGTCGACCAGGTCGACCTGGCGCGCGTCGCCGAACCCGTCGATCAGCTCGGTGACGATCTGCCGCATCTCGCCCCGCATGTTCTCGATCCGCCGCGGCCGGTGCGGCGGTCCGAAGGCGCTGTTGGCGATGCGCCGCAGCCGGTCGTGCTCGGGCGGGTCCAGACGCAGGAACGACGGCGGCAGCCCTCCCGTCTCCTCGCTCTGGTCGAGCCCGTCGCCCCCTGCGGCGGCCAGGTTGGCGGCGTCGGAGCTGATCCGCGGATCGTGGAGGAGGGCCTTGATGTCGTAGTACGAGCTGATGAGGTACGGGCCTCCCTCCTCCTCGTGGAGCACCGGCGTCCTGCGGAGTTCCTCGTAGACCGGGTACGGGTTGGCGCGGTTGGCGTAGTCGGTGATCTGGCGCGCGATCGAGGCGTGCGGCATGGCGGGTCCTTGGGACGTCGGGGCCGTGGGCGGGGGTCAGTGGCGGGCGGGGTGGAAGACCAGCTGCTGGTCGGCCGGCGAGTAGCCGCTGAGGGTGACCATGGGGCCGTGCGTCGGCAGGGACGGGTCCGGGAACCCGGCCGGCACCGGCTGCCGGCCCTCGGGACGCCGGTCCACCGTCGGGTACTCCACCGGGAACGGCGCCCCCCGTTCGATCTGCCGCTGGTAGAACTCCAGCCACCGCGTGTTGTCGAAGGTCACGGCGGCCACGACCCGGCCCTGGTAGCCGTAGACCCCGACGAACCGGCGCTCGGTCAGCGAGCCCTGCGTGATCATGAGCTGCTCGCCCATGGGCGGCACCCCGACCGACTTGATGTTCACACCGAACATCGACGACCAGAAGGCGGGCATCCACAGGTGCGGCCGCCGGTCGGCACCGTGGCAGATCATGTTGTGCGCGGCGGTCTCCGCCTGGGCCACGGCGTTGCCCCAGTGCTCCAGCGACAGGAACTGGTACCCGAAGAGCGCGTGCGGGGAGCGCGCCACATCGCCCGCCACGAAGACGTCGTCCGTGACGATGCCCCGGAAGTCGAAGGCCCGGCAGCCCGCGTCACAGGCGATGCCCCGGGGCCCGGCACCGAGCCCCGACCCGGTCAGCCACTCGGTGTTCCGCAGCGAACCCAGCGAGACCACGACCACGTCCGCCTCGACCACGCTCTCGTCGGACAGATGGACGGCCCGCACTCGGCCGACCGCGTCACCCTCCAGCGCGGTCACCGTGACATGGGTGCGCAGATCCACCCCGTTCTCGGTCTGGAGGTCCGCCGCGACCGCACCGACGACCCCACCGAGCGCGCCCACCAGCGGCGCGCCCGCGCGCTCCGCCACGGTCACCTGGAGGTCCATCTCCCGGCACGCCGAGGCGACCTCCGAACCGGCGAACCCGGCGCCGATGACGAACACCCGGCGCGGCCCCGCCTTCAGCCGCCGGTACAGGTCCGCCGCGTCCTCCCGCGTGCGCAGCAGACACACGCCGTTCAGCCGAGCCTCGTCCTCCTTCGGCCACGGCCGGGCCCGCACGCCCGTCGCGATGAGCAGCCGGTCGTACTCCACCTCGTCGCCGTCCGCCAGCCGGACCCGCTTGGCCGTCAGGTCCAGGCCGGTCGCCGCCACGCCGAGGCGCCACTTGGCGTCGATCTCCCGTCGGTGCGGCAGCTCGGTGTGGTGCGGGGACGCCTTGCCCAGCAGCACGGACTTCGACAGCGGTGGCCGGTCGTACGGCTCGTGGGGCTCGTCACCGACCAGGGTCAGCTCACCGGCGAAGCCCTCCGCGCGCAGCGTCTCGGCGGCCCGCAGACCGGCCAGTGAGGCACCCACGATCACGATCCGGCCCTCACGCCTGAGCCACTCCACGTAGTCAGCGGCCATCGGACGCCTCCCGCACCCCTCCCGCGCGATCCAGTCCGTCGGCCGTGATCGCCTGCACCGGGCAGGCGGCCACGGCACGCGCCACCCGCTCCCGTTGCTCCTCGGCCGCGCGCGGGTCGTAGATCAGCGCCTCCTCGCCGTGCATGGTGAAGACGTCGGGCGCGAGGAACGCGCACTGCGCGTACCCCTGACACTTGTTGAGATCGACGACGAGCCTCATCGACGCTCCGCCCTTCCCATGGCCAGGTCCGGACGCACCGCGCGGCGAGCGCGGGCGGCTCCGGACGGCGGTCGTCCCCCGCCCGCCAGCATGCGAGCCCGGGCGGGGTGACCGCGCGCCGGGCACGCCGATCGAGTGAGCGGCCGGCGTCCCGGGTGTCATCCGGCGCCGGCGGGCCGGGGACCGTCACGGCGGCCGGCCAGGAGGATGTGCACGCTGAGCAGCAGCGACCAGGCCGGGAAGACCAATTCCGCCCACGGCACGTTGGACGACGCGAACAGCAGCGTCAGAGCGGTGAGGAGGCCCAGGACCGTGAGCCGGCGCGGCAGCACACCGAGGCGGTGGCCGATGACCGACATCGAGGACACGAAGACGGCCGCCATCCGCATGGCGTACTCCGTCATCAGCGTGTACGCGAGGTGGCGGCCGAAGTCCCAGGTGGCCGGCAGCGGTGAGACACCGGCCGGGTGGGCCACCACGAGCACGGCACTCGCCGCCGCGGCCGCGCCGAACAGCGTGGCGGTGAAGACCAGCCCGCTGCCCAGGAAGACCGTCGCGAGGAACTTGTCCTCGCCCGCGCCGACGTGCGCGCGGATCGCGCCGATGAACCACAGGAAGAAGATGCCGGCGAACGGCACCAGCGCGAGGGCCGTCCGCAGCGCCCGGCGCCGTGCGGAGTCGGTGAAGCCGTGCGCGGTGACCGCGTCGGCCCCTTCCGGGATCCCCAGCCTCACCAGGACGATCGCCGCCGCCAGGAGCAGCGCGAAGACGACCCCGGCCAGCCCCGCGGCGCGCGGTGTCTGCAGCGCCTCCTGCCCCGGCCCCGTCTCCTGCGTGCCCGGCCCGCCTTCGGCATCGGCCCCCGGCCCCGTCTCCTGCATGCCCGGCCCGCCTTCCGCATCGGCCCCCGGCACCAGCTAGCCGTCCGGCTCCCGCCCGCGCCAGCGGGAGGCGTCCGTACGGCCGAGCGGAATTCTGGGAGGACCGCCCCCGGAGCCGGGCGTCCATCCCCACACTCCGCCGGACTGCGCCGCGACCCCTGCCCCCTGCGCGGCCCGCTGGGAGGGCCGACCGTGCTGACCGGCCTGCGTGGCCCAGTTGGGAGGACCGCCCAGGTCGAGAGAGGTACAGCACGCGTCACCGGCGGGAGCCGTGGGACCGGGACCGGGCCCCGGCGTGGCCCGGCGGCCGGCCGCCCACGGCGCCGGTGCGCATCCGCACGACCACGTGCGCACGATGCCGGCATGCCCTGGACCACCTACGCCCTCCAGAAAGGCCCCCTCACCTCCGTCGGCCGTTCCCCGTCCATGACGCTCGCCGGCAGGGGCCGTGGCCGCGCGGTTCCCCGCCGGGCGCTGGGGCGCGCGACAACCCGGCCCGCCTCATCGTCTGGTCGGCCATCGACGAGGCGGGCCGGATCACGGGCGAGGTCGTCCCCCGGAAGGCGGCCCCCGGCGCTGACGCGGGCGGCCGGAGCCGGACAAGGTGAGCGGTCAGTGCCGGACGGCGTGAGCGGTCAGTGCCGGACGGCGTGAGCGGTCACAGTCGGACGGCGCGGGCGGTCAGAGCCAGGCGGCGTGAGCGGTCAGCGCCGGATGGCGTGAGCCGTCGCAGTCGGACGGCGTGAGCCGTCACAGCCGCGACAGTTCGTCCACCAGGTCGTCCAGGCCCAGGGAGCCCTGCGACAGCGCCGCCATGTGCCAGGCCTTCAGGTCGAACGCGTCGCCGTGCCGCTCGCGCGCCTTCTCCCGGCCGAGCAGCCACGCCCGCTCCCCGAGCTTGTAGCCGATCGCCTGGCCCGGGATCGTCAGGTACCGGGTCAGCTCGCTCTCCACGAAGTCCGCCGGACGGCTGCTGTGCGCGCCGAAGAACTCCTCGGCCAGCTCCGGCGTCCACCGCTCCCCGGGGTGGAACGGCGAGTCCGCCGGGATGCCGAGCTCCAGGTGCATGCCGATGTCCACGATCACCCGGGCCGCCCGCATCATCTGCGCGTCCAGGTAGCCGAGCCGCTCCTCCGGGCCCGTCAGGTAGCCGAGCTCGTCCATGAGCCGCTCCGCGTACAGCGCCCAGCCCTCCATGTTGGCGCTGACCCCGCCGACCGTCGCCTGGTAGCGGGAGAGGTTCTCGGCCACGTGCGCCCACTGCGCGAGCTGGAGGTGGTGGCCGGGCACGCCCTCGTGGTACCAGGTCGAGACCAGGTCGTAGACCGGGAAGCGGGTCAGGCCCATCGTGGGCAGCCAGGTGCGGCCGGGCCGGGAGAAGTCCTCCGACGGGGCCGTGTAGTAGGGGGCCGCCGCGCCGCCGGGCGGGGCGATGCACGACTCCACCCGCCGCACCCGCTCGGCGAGTTCGAAGTGCGTGCCGTCCAGCTCATCGATCGCCTTGTCCATCAGGCCCTGGAGCCACTCCCGGACCTCGTCCACGCCCTCGATGTGCCGGCCGTGCTCATCCAGGTGCGCGAGCGCCACCCACGGCGTCTTGGCACCGGGCAGGATCTTCTCCGCCTCCTTCTTCATCTCGCCGAGGATGCGGTGGAACTCGGCCCAGCCGTACGCGTACGCCTCGTCCAGGTCCAGGTCGGTGCCGTTGAAGTAGCGGGCCCAGCGCGCGTACCGCTCCCGGCCGACCACGTTCGGGGCGCCCTCGATCGCCGGCGCGTACACGTCCCGCAGCCAGTCCCGCAGCTCCACCAGGGCGCCGGTCGCCGCACGCGCCGCCTCGTCCAGCTCGGCGCGCAGCGCCTGCGGACCCGCGGCGGCGAAGTCCTCGTACCAGCCGCGGCCCGTGCCGTCCGTGTCCGTCCACTCGGTGAGCTGGTCGATGAAGGTGGCGGTCGGCCGGGGAGCGCCGAACAGCTTGCGGTCCAGGCCGAGTCGCAGCGACTCGCGGTAACCCGCGAGGGCTCCCGGCACCGCGCGCAGCCGCTCGGCGATCGCCGCCCAGTCCTCCTCCGTGTCCGCCGGGGTGACCGTGAAGATGTCCCGCACCGAGTGGCCCGGCGTGCTCATGTTGCCGATCGCCCGCAGATGCTCGTCCGCCTCGTGCACGGCGATCTCGGCGGTCAGCCGCTCCCGCAGCAGCCGTGCGCAGCGCCGTTCCGCGTCGCTGTCCGCACCGGGCCGCCGCTCGGCCTCGTCCAGCCTCGCGAGGGTGGTCCGTGCCAGCGCGGCCAGGGCCTCCTGACCGGCCGGTGAGTAGTCGGGCAGCCTGCTCGAACTCTCCTTCACACCGAGGTACGTACCGGTGACCGGATCGAGGGCGATGAGGTCGTCGACGTAGGCGTCGGCGACCTGACGGGGCAGCGGGCTCTGGGTGTCAGACATGCGGCCCATCCTCGTACGAGGACGATCGCCGCGTCATCCGTGTTCGCCGGGATTCAGCTCTGGGCGTGGCCGGGCGGCAGCAGCGGCCCGCACTCCCACTGCTGGAAGATCAGCCGGGTCTCCACCCGTGCCACCTCGCGGCGCGCCGTGAACTCGTCCAGCACCAGCCGCTGGAGATCGGCCATGTCCGCGACGGCCACATGCACCAGGTAGTCGTCGGGCCCGGTCAGATGGAACACCGACCGCGCCTCCGGCAGCGCCCGGATCCGCTCCACGAACGGTCCCACGAGCTCCCGCCGGTGCGGGCGCACCTGCACCGACAGCAGTGCCTGGAGGCCGCGCCCGAGCTTGGCCGGATCGAGCCGTAGCCGGTGCCCGAGGATCACGCCCGAGCGGCGCAGCCGCGTCACCCGGTCAAGACAGGTCGACGGCGCCACGCCCACCTGCGCGGCGAGATCGCGGTAGGTGGTCCGGGCGTCGTTCTGCAACAGCCGCAGCAGATGCAGATCGACCGGATCCAGTACGACGGAATCGGCCACCGGCCGAACGTAGCACGGCGTCCGGTCCCCGGGAACCGTCCGTTGTTCACCCTTCCGGCCATGGACACATCGAGCACGAGTGCCTACGACGACGTACGCACCGCATCGAGAGCGCTGGCCACCGAGGCCGTGCACGCCGGCCGCGACGACCTCGCCCGCCAGGGCCTGCACGCCCCGCCGATCGACCTGTCCACCACCTACCCCTCCTACGACAGCCGCGCCGAGGCCGCCCGCATCGACGCCTTCGCCGCCGACGGCGCCGACCCGGTCGGACCGCCCGTCTACGGCCGCCTCGGCAACCCGACCGTCGCCCGCTTCGAGACCGCGCTCGCCCGCCTGGAGGGCACCGAGTCCGCCGTCGCCTTCGCCAGCGGCATGGCCGCGCTCAGCGCGGTCCTGCTCGCACGGTCTGCCATGGGCCTGCGCCATGTCGTCGCGGTACGGCCGCTGTACGGCTGTAGCGACCACCTGCTCACCGCCGGGCTGCTCGGCACGGAGGTCACCTGGACCGACCCGGCCGGCGTCGCGGACGCGCTGCGCCCGGACACCGGTCTGGTGATGGTCGAGTCCCCGGCCAATCCGACCCTCGCCGAACTCGACCTGCGGGGCATCGCGCACGCCTGCGGCTCGGTGCCGCTGCTCGCGGACAACACCTTCGCCACGCCGGTGCTGCAACGCCCGGCCGAGCAGGGCGCCCGGCTGGTGCTGCACAGCGCCACCAAGTACCTGGGCGGTCATGGCGATGTGCTGGCCGGGGTGGTCGCCTGCGACGAGGAGTTCGCGGGCCGGCTACGGCAGATACGGTTCGCCACCGGGGGAGTCCTGCATCCGCTCGCCGGCTACCTGCTGCTGCGGGGGCTGTCCACGCTCCCGGTGCGGGTGCGCGCGGCCTCCGCGAACGCCGCCGAACTGGCCCGCCGGCTCGCCGCCGACCCGCGCGTGGCCCGGGTGCGGTATCCGCGGCTCGGCGGCGCGATGATCGCCTTCGAGGTGCACGGCGACCCGCACGAGGTGATCTCCCGGGTCCGGCTCGTCACCCCCGCGGTGAGCCTGGGCAGCGTCGACACGCTCATCCAGCACCCCGCCTCCATCAGCCACCGCATCGTGGACGCCGAGGACCGCCGCGGGGCCGGGGTGAGCGACCGGCTCCTGCGGCTGTCGGTGGGCCTGGAGGACGTCGGCGACCTGTGGTCCGACCTGGACCAGGCCCTGGGCACTCCCCGTGGACGCCGGGTGACGCCGCTGCGGGAGGCGGTGCGCTGAAGCTCCTTGCCGGGGCCGTCAGCCGAGGCGGGGCGGCTGGGCGCCAGGCGTGGTGGCGACCGGTGTGGCATCCAGGCGGGCCGTGATCACCAGGGTGCCCTCCTCGACCTGGTAGTCCAGCGGGAGGCCCAGCCCGCGCATCGCGGCGACCATGCCGGTGTTGGACGCCTTCGTCACGGCGTACACGCTCTCGCAGCCGGCCTCCGCCGCCATCGCCACCAGGCGGCTGAGCAGCTCACCGCCGACGCCGCGCTGCTGCCAGTCGTCCTCGACCAGCAGCGCGACCTCGGTCTCGTCGCCGTCCCACAGCAGATGCCCGAGGCCGACGATCCGGCCGGAGGCGGTCTGCGCGGCCAGCGTCCGGCCGAAGCGCGGGCTGAGCAGGTGGTTCAGATAGCGGTCCGCGTCGCCGACCGGGCCGTGGTAGCGCAGGCCGAGGGTGTGCGGCGAGCACCGGTCGTGCATCGCCCGGGCCGCCGCCAGGTCCCCGGTGTCGACCCGGCGCACGGTGATGTGGTCGCCCTCGGGCAGGGTCAGCACATCGTGCCCGCGGGGGATCCGGGGCCCGAGCCGGGTGTCCAGCTCCACGAGCGCCCGGGCGCGGGCAAACTCGGTCGGGGTGAACGGCAGATACGGCCGCTCCACGGTGAGCACCCCGCCCTCGGGCGCCGGCAGCCGCATCACGGTGTCCTCCAGGACCCCTTCGACCGGCACCGGCTCGGGGCCACGGCCGCCCCCGGCCGGTGTGCCGGGCAGTGTCCGGATCGTGCAGCGGCCCAGCAACTGGCGCAGCGCGAGGGGAAGTTCGGCGGTGTCCAGGGCGGTGCGGGCGGCCAGCCCGAGCACCCGGGTGGGCGCGTCGACCAGGTCATGGGCGTCGGCCCGCTCGATCCAGGTGGCCGTGCCCCCGGCCAGCGCGACCGCCCGGGTGATCTCGGCCGCCGCGAGCGCGCCCGGCGCCCGCAGCAGGAACTCGTCCACCGTGCCGTCGGCCAGCGGGTGCGTCTGCAGGCTCAGGATGTCCACCCGCCGCTCGGCGAGCGCCGTGCACAGGGCGGCCAGGGAGCCCGGCTCGTCCTTCACCGTCGTCCGCATCCGCCAGAGCGCGCTCGTGACCTCGTCGGCGGCGGGCTGCTCGGAAGGCCCGGCCGGCCGCGTCGCGGCGGCCGGCCGGGCACCGGTATCGCTCACCGGCGGCGCGTGTCCGTGGCGGCGTGACCACCACACGTGGAAGCCGGCCGTCGCGGCCAGCACGATGGCCGAGATCATCAGCAGGGCCGGGCCGTCGGGCCCGTGCCCGATCAGGTTGGCGACCGCGTCCGCGACGGCCACGGCGGTGAAGAGCGCGGCGAGTTCGACGACGTCCCGCCGCCAGTGGTGCACGGGCCGCCCGTGCCTCGCCCGGGTCACATCAGGCATGTCTGGAGTCATGCAGCCACTGTGAAGGAAGGGTGTTGCGTGATCACGAACTGATTGTGACCGATGGGTAAAGCATGCTTCCGTCCTCTTTATTGCATTTTCTACTGTCGAGGGCGACGAGAACGGCCATGGGAACCGGAGCGGGCGCGGGCGCCACGGTCCGATCAGGCGGCCACCTCCACCGTGCCCAGCCGCACCGCGTGAACCGTGAGGCGAGCTCGGGAGCGGAGCCGTGGGGGGGGCCGCGGGGGCGGCCCCCGGCGCGGGCGGGCCCCGCCCCAGCCCCCCCCCCCGCCGCGGGGGGGGCGGCGGGCGC
>NZ_JBIRJA010000008.1:102474-431009 GCF_044329325.1 Streptomyces sp. NPDC017676
GGGCCCCCGCGCCCCCCCCCCCCCCCCGCCCCCCCCCCCCCGGGCCCCCCCGGGGCCGGGGGGGGGGGGGGGGGCGGCCCCCCCCCCCCCCCGCCCCCCCGGGGCCCCCCCACGGCCCGAAACGTCCCGGACCTCCTGGCGGTGGTCCCGCGGATGCCGCCTACTGACCGACGCGGCCCGGCTGGAGCGTCTGTGTGAACAGCACGGTGCCGTCCTGCTCCCGCAGCCGCACCGTCAGCTCGCCGCTGTCCCCGTCGATGTCGACCTCGCCGAAGAACTGGTAGCCGCCCGCGGGCGAGACGTTCGACGCGGTCGGCGCCTTCACGAACACCCGCTCCGGACCGAACGTGCCGTCCAGCGCGCTGGCCGGGAAGGCCCCGGCGTTCAGCGGTCCGGAGACGAACTCCCAGAACGGCTCGAAGTCGGTGAACGCGGCCCGCGACGGCTGGTAGTGCTGGGCGGAGGTGTGGTGCACGTCCGCCGTCAGCCACAGCGTTCCGGTGATCCGCCGGTGCTTGATGAACCGCAGCAGCTCGGCGATCTGCAGCTCACGGCCCAGCGGGTCGCCCGGGTCGCCCTGGGCCACCGCCTCGAAGTTCGGCTTGTTCTCCGTCGTGTCCGGTACGACGAGGCCGAGCGGCATGTCGGCCGCGATCACCTTCCACACCGCGCGCGACCGGGCCAGCTCCCGCTTGAGCCACTCCAGCTGCTCCCGGCCGAGGATGCCCTGCGGGTCCACGGTCTGGTCGTCGGCGGAGTTGGCGTTGCGGTAGGTGCGCATGTCGAGCACGAACACGTCGAGCAGCGGGCCCTGGCGCAGCACCCGGTAGACGCGCCCCTCCTCGGCACCGGGACGCAGCGTGGAGAGGGGGAAGTACTCGCTGAACGCCCGCCGGGCACGCGCGGCGAGGACGTCGATGCTCTTCTCGGTGTAACGGGTGTCGGAGGAGGCGATCACCTCGCCCGGGTACCAGTTGTTGCGCACCTCGTGGTCGTCCCACTGGATGATCGACGGCACCTGGGCGTTGAACCGGCGCAGGTTGGCGTCGAGCAGGTTGTAGCGGAAGTTGCCCCGGTACTCGGTGAGCGTCTCGGCGACCTTGGACTTCTCCTCGGTGGTGACGTTCCGCCAGGTGCTGCCGTCGGGCAGCGCCTGCGTGGCGGTGATGGGGCCGTCGGCGTAGATGTTGTCGCCGCTGCACAGGAAGAAGTCCGGGTCCAGCTTCGCCATCGCGTCGTAGATGCGGTAGCCGCCGAGGTCGGGGTTGATGCCCCAGCCCTGGCCGGCCAGGTCGCCCGACCAGAGGAAGCGCACGCCGTCCCGGCGGCGCCGGGAGACCGTGCGGAAGGTGCCGGTCACCGGCTCGCCGGTGCGGCGCGGGTCGTCGGGGTCGGCGAGCAGCACCCGGTAGTGGATCTGCTCGCCGGAGGGCAGTCTGTGCAGCCGGGTGGTGCCGGTGAAGTCCGTGCCGGCGCCCAGCAGCGGGCCGTGCCATCTGCGGGGGTTGCGGAACGACTCGGTGGCCGAGGTCTCCACGATCATCCGGGCGGGCCGGTCCGAACGCACCCACACCAGACCGGAGTCGGCGGTCACGTCACCGGTCTGCACGCCCCAGCCCGCCGCGGGCCGTCCGGAGCGGGCGAACGCCGGGGCCGCGCCGAGGCCCACGGGCAGGGTCAGGGCCGCCGACGCGGCGAGGGAGCCGCGCAGAACGCTGCGGCGACCGGGGAGCGGACGGTGGGACATGGCTGCGCCTCCAGGGACGGGATCCGGCCAGTGTGCAGAGCCACACCTACTGGGGCGCTGCGGCGCGCACACGAACCGGAAGTGAACTCCGGTCGGCCGGAGGGCGGTCAGCGGTGCTCAGCGGCTGCCGTCCAGGATGACCCGCGCGACCAGCGCCGGGTCGTCGTTCATCGGGCAGTGGCCGCAGCCGGGCAGCCGCACCAGCCGGGCGTGCGGGATGAGCTGCTTGGCACGGACGCCCTGGCGGCGCACGAGAATCCGGTCCCGGGTGCCCCAGGCCACCGTGACCGGCAGGCCCGACAGGTCGTCGGTGAAGCGGACGGTGCTGCCCGCGCGCAGGGTCGCCTCGAAGCCGGTGGCGCCGACGAGCGCGAGCGTCTCGGCGACCACCGCCTCCGGCGAACGGCGCGCGGGGCGGGCGTAGATGGTGCTGGTCAGCGCGGTACGGCCGGCCGCCGTGCGGGACAGCCCCTCCACCAGGGGGAGCGGGAGCCGCTGGGCGATGCCCCGCATCGCGAGCAGCACCGTGAAGGCGTACCGCCGCTCGGCCTCGGACCAGAAACCGGCGGGGGACAGGGCGGTGACGGACCGTACGAGCTTCTCCCGGCCCAGCTCCAGGGCGAGCAGGCCGCCCAGCGAGTTGCCGGCGACGTGCGGACGCTCCAGCTCCAGCGCCTCGAACAGGGCGCCGAGCACGGCATTGGTGGTGGGCAGGTCGTAGGTCAGGCCGTCCGGGAGCCCCGGGGAGGCGCCGAAGCCCGGCAGGTCGACGGCGATCACCTCCCGCTCGGTGGCCAGGATGTCCACGACCGGGTCCCAGGCCTGGCGGTGATGGCCGATGCCGTGCAGCAGGACCAGGGGTTCGCCGCGGCCCACGCGCGCGTAGGACACGCTCACATCGCGCGGGCCGTGTGGGGCGGGGACCTTGAAGGAGACGGTGGCGGACATGGGGTGCTCCTCGGCTGGGCTGCTGACGGACGCCGTAGACAGCTTGTCAGCAATTACTACCGGCCGGTAGCCCCCAGGGCCGTCCCCGCCGTACGGCACTTCCGCACGACCGCGCCAGGCGGCCATGTCGTACGGTCGTCAACGCGCCCGGCGCACCTCGACGTTGAAGTCGGCGTTCCCGAAGCGCCCGAACAGCGCGAGCCACAGCGGCAGATACATCTCCACCGCGCGCGCCGACCGGATGCCGCCCAGGTCCAGCACCCGTCCGGCCGGCCAGCCGAACTCCCCGAGCAGCGCCGTCACCTGCTGCTTGGCGCCGGGGTCCGCCCCGCACACGAACACATGGTGGTCGCCCGGGACCCGGCGCGGGTCCACCATCACCTGGCAGTTGACCGTGTTCAGCGTCTTGACCACGCGCGCGTGCGGGAACGCCCGCTGGATCCGCTCGGCCACGCTGTCCGACTCCACCGGGTCCAGCCGCGGCCGACCCCCCTCGAACGCGAGCGGATTGGAGACGTCCACCAGCACCTTGCCGTCCAGGTGCTCCGCGCCCGCCGCCGCCAGCGCGTCCAGCGCCACCCGGCCGCCCACCGCGTTGACGACCACCTCGCCCGCCGCGGCGGCGTCCGCGAACGTCCCCGCGTGCGCCCGGCCGGCCGCGGCCGTCGCCCACTCCACCGCCACCGGGTTGTCCCGGGAACGGGCCCCCAGGGTCACCTCGTGCCCCAGTTCCAGCAGCCGGCCGGCCAGCGTGCGGCCCACCTCGCCCGTGCCCAGCACCGCGTACCGCATCGCCCACCTCACGGTCACCGGCCGCCGACCGCCGGCGGCCCGCGGTCATTGTGATCCGGACCGCTCCTGGAGGCGGGCATTCCGGGTGGACAGCACAAGACGTGTCGGCTGGGATGGACCGGTGACCGCCGACCTCGCCACCGACGTCTTCGAAGAACACCGCCCCCTGCTCATGGGCGTCGCGTACCGCGTGCTCGGCCGGGTCGCCGACGCCGAGGACGTGGTCCAGGAGGCATGGCTGCGCTGGTACCAGGCGGACCGCGCGGCGGTCCGCGAACCGCGCGCCTACCTGGTGCGCGTCACCACCCGGCTGGCCATCGACCGGCTGCGCCAGGTGCAGTCGCGCGGCGAGGCGTACGTCGGGCCGTGGCTGCCGGAGCCGTACCTCACCGAGTTCGCCGACACCGCACCGGACACCGCGGACCGCGCGGTGCTCGCCGACACGGTCTCCCTGGCCGTCCTGGTCGTCCTGGAATCACTGTCCCCGCTGGAACGGGCGGTGTTCGTGCTCCGGGAGGCGTTCGGCTACCCGTACGCCGAGATCGCCACCCTGCTCGACCGCGCCGAGCCGGCGGTACGGCAGCTCGCCGGGCGCGCCCGCCGGCACGTCGCGGAGGGGCGCCCCCGCTACGAGGTCGACCCCGTGCGGCGCCGGGACCTGACCGAACGTTTCCTCGCCGCCGCGTCCGGGGGCGACCTGGAGGGGCTGATGTCCCTGCTCGCCCCGGACGTCCGGCTGGTCGGCGACAGTGGCGGCAAGGCCAAGGCGCCGGTGCGCGTCCTGCACACCGCCGACAAGGTCGGCCGCTTCCTCGTCGGCGCCGCACGCTCGGGCCCGGCGGACATCTCCTACCGGCTCCTGGAGGCCAACGGCGGCCCGGCCCTGCTCATCCTGTCCGGGGACAAGCCCGACAGTCTCTTCCAGGTGGACATCGCCGACGGCCGCATCACCGCCGTCTACATCGTCCGCAACCCCGACAAGCTGCGGCACCTCACCGGCCACTGAGCCCCCAGCCCCGCCAGGCGCCCGAGCCCCCGCCGTCCGGCGGGGGCTCTGTCGTGCGACAGGCACTTTGCCGCGATGTCACACGTACCGCCGCACACGAACGCCGCGTGAACGCTGTGCGCGCGGGTCGCCTGTCCGTTCGCTCAGGGACCGAGGATTGGTCTTGACCAAGGGTGACGGCCGCCCTATCGTCGCAGAGAAGTGCAACAACCTTTAATAAACAAGGGCGCTAAAAACCGCCGGACCACGGCTCTTGCGGAGGACAGGGTGGGGACCACGCAGCTGGAATCGGTACCGGAACCGAAGTACTGGCATCTGAAGACCGTGCTCACCGAGGCACTGGACTCCGAGTTCTCGGTCGGCGAGATCCTGCCCAACGAGCGTGATCTCGCGGCCCGCTTCGGCGTGGCCCGCGCCACGCTCCGCCAGGCACTCGAACAACTGGAGCTGGAGGGCCGGCTCCAGCGCCGCCGCGGGGTCGGTACGACCGTCGCGCCCCCGCGCGTGGGCGTGGCCGTCGGCACCGAACAGCACACCTGGCCCGGCGCCGCCGGAGACGCCTGGCAGCCCGTCGACAGCGTCCAGGCGGCACCGCCCGCCGCCGTCGCCGCGGCCCTGGAGACCGGCGCGGACGAGCCCGTCCACACCGTGCGCCGCTCCCGCATGTCCCACGGCCAGCAGGTCGCCACCGAACTGCTCTACATCCCGGCGGCCTCCGTGCCCGGCCTGACCGCGATCGACGCCCCGTCCGGCGCGGCACGCGCGCGTGCGGTGCTGCGCGAGTTGCAGCACCTGCCGCTGGAGGGGGAGGACCGTGCCGTCGAGCTCGGCTCCGCGCGCGCGGACGACGCCAAGGAACTCGACCGGCTCCCCGGCTCACCCGTCCTCGTCGTCACCACCCGCTTCTTCGTCCAGGGCCGTACCGCGGCACTCTCGGTCGCGACCTACCGCGCCGACACCTGCCGGCTCACCTTCGGCGAGTCGGCCGGGGTGGAGATACACCACGACCCGGAGAAGCGAGCCTCCTGACGCCGGGCGGACAGCCGACCCGGGGGCGGGGCGCCGCAGGCATGTGCGGCCCCGCCGTGCGGGCGCGCCCCGCGACGACGGCACCGCAGCGGCAGGAACGCCGCAGCGGGCGCTACGGCACGGGGCAGAGCGCCGTACCCGGCACGCCCGCCGCAGGGCAGGATCGCCGCACTGGGCACGAGCGCCGTACCCGGCACCCTGACCACCCGGTGGGGGGTCACCGTGCCGGGCAGTTAGTCATCAGCGTATGGTCACCGGGCGCCTTGACCTCCGGCGGGTATCACCGCGCTGGGCACCCTGGTCGCAGTCGGGTGGTCACCGTGCCGGGCGCCTTGACCACCGGCGTTTGTTCACCGTGCCGGGCGCCTTGACCTTTGGCGGCATCACCGTGCCGGGCACCCGATCGCAGTCGGCGGTCACCGTGCCCCGCACTGGCTCACCGGCGTGTGTTCACCGTGACCGGGCATCCTGGTCACGCGGTCACCGTACGGGCACCCTGACCACAGCCGGGCGGTCACCGTGAGCCGCACCGGGTCACCGGCGGGCCGTCACCGTGCCGTCGACCGCGAACAGCTGTTCCTCCACGTGGTCCAGAGCCAGCCGCAGCGCCCCCGTGGCGACGGCCGCCTCCCCCAGCATGGACAGCGCCACCCGGGGCGGCCGCAGGCAGTAGCGGGCCAACTCGCACCGCAGCGGCTCCAGGACCCCGTCCAGACCGGCCGCCCACCCCCCGATCACGACCAGCTCCGGATCGAGCGCCAGCACCAGCGCGGCCACGTCGTGCACCAGCCGCTGGATGAACCGCTCCACGGCCGCCCGCGCCCGCCGGTCGCCCTTGCGCGCCAGCGCGAACACCTCGGCCACCGCCTGCTCGTCCAGCGGGTGCAGCGGCTCGTCGGTGGTGGACAGCAGCGCCTCCGGCTTCGCCTCCCGGCCCAGCAGATGCAGCGCGCCGATCTCCCCGGCCGCCCCGCCGTAGCCCCGGTGCAGCCGCCCGCCGATCAGCGAACCGGCCCCCGGACTCAGCCCGGCCAGCACGAACACCACGTCGTCCGTCTCGGCCGCCGCGCCCTTCCAGTGCTCGGCGACCGCCGCCGCGTTGGCGTCGTTCTCCACCAGCACCGGGCACCGGAAGGAACGGCTCAGCCGCTCGCCGAGCCTCAGCCCCGTCCACTGCGGCAGGGCCGTGCTCAGCCGGACCGTGCCGTCCGCCTCCACGATGCCCGGCGTGCCCACACCCACGGCCCGCAGCGAGCTGCGCGCGACCCCGGCGCGGCGCAGCAGCTCGGCGACCGCGCCGCGCAGCCGGTCCAGCCGCTCGTCCGCCGGGGCCGTCTCGCCGACCTCCTTGGCCTGCGCGCCCAGGACCCGCCCGTCCAGGTCGGACAGGAGCGCGGCGACCCGGTGCGGACCGACCTCCAGACCCAGCAGATGCCCCGCCTCGGCCCGGAACCGGAACCGCCGGGCGGGCCGGCCCTGCCGCCGCGCACCGCCGTCCTCGGCCGCCGTCTCGACGACGAGGCCACCCTCGATGAGGCCCTCCACGACGCCCTCGACGGTCGGCCGGGACAGACCGGTGACGCGGGTGATCTCGGTGAGCGTCGCGCAGTCCGTGGCACGCAGCGCGTGCAGCACCACCGCGGAATTGATCCTTCGCAGCAGCGAGGGATCGCCACCGGTCAGCTGCCCCACCGTCCGTCCTCCCAGCTCGCGGGCGTGTTGGGCGGATCGTACTCGGCGCGGTCCGCCCCCGGCGAGTGGCCGGCCCCGCCCGCGGCCGGACCCTCGGTCACCCCGGTTCCACGAACCGGGACTCGTAGGCAGCGATCACCGCCTGGGTGCGGTCGCGCGCGCCGAGCTTGGCCAGCACGGCGCTCACATGCGACTTCACCGTCTCCGCACCCACCACCAGCCGGGCGGCGATCTCCGCGTTCGACAGCCCCCGCGCCATCAGCCGCAGCACCTCCGCCTCCCGCTCCGTGAGCCGGGCGTGCGTCGGCGTGGTCCGCGCCGGCCGGTCGCCGTCGCCGTACCGGGCGGCGAGACGTCGTACGGACGCCGGGAACAGCAGTGACTCGCCCTCCGCGACCAGCCGCACCGCGTGCACGATCTCGGCCGGGCGGGCCCGCTTCAGCAGGAACCCGTCGGCGCCCGCGCGCAGCGCCTCGTACACGTACTCGTCGTCCTCGAAGGTGGTCACCACCAGGATCTTCGGCGGTTCGGCCACGGTGCGCAGCACCGCGCGCGTGGCCTCGATGCCGTCCATCAGAGGCATCCGCACGTCCATGGCGACCACGTCCGGCCGCAGCTGCCGCACGAGCGGGATGACCGCCGCGCCGTCGGCCGCCTCGCCCACCACCTCGATGTCGGGCTGCGCCTCCAGTACGGCCCGCAGACCCGCGCGGACCAGGGGTTCGTCGTCGACGAGGAGTACGGTGACCGACATCCGGCCAGCGTAGATCAGCCGACCGGCAGCTCCGCGCGGACCTGCCAGTCGCCCTCGTCCGGGCCGGTCCGGGCGGCGCCGCCGAGCAGCGCGGCCCGCTCCCGTATGCCCCGCAGGCCACTGCCCCGCCCGGGGCCGGGTATGGCTCCCGGCAGCGGATTGCGGACCTCCAGGGCGAGCGTCCCGTCGCCGACCGCGACCCGGACCCGGACGGGGACGGCTCCCGCGTGCCGCAGCACATTGGTGAGCGCCTCCTGGAGGATGCGGTAGCCCTCGCGGGACACGGGGCCCGGCACGGCCTCCAGCGGACCCGTGACCTCGGCGTCGACCTTCGCCCCCGAGGCCCGCGCCGACTCCAGCAGACGGCCCGCGTCGGCCAGCGTGGGCCGCGCGCTCACCGGCCGCTCGGCCTCCCGCAGCACGCCCAGCACCCGCTCCAGATCCTCCAGCGCGGCCCGGCCGGTCTCCTCGATGGCGCCCAGCGCCCGGTCGGTGAACTCCGGATCGCCCGCCGCCCGCGCCGCGCCCGCCTGGACCACCGCCACCGTCAGGGCGTGCCCGATCGAGTCGTGCAACTCCCGTGCGATGCGGGTGCGTTCCAGCAACTGCTCGGTGCGTTCCTCCAGCTCGGCCAGCCGCTCGGCCGCCGACGGCCCGAGCAGCCGGCGCGCACCGGCGGTGACCAGCTCCCCGAGCCCGACGACCAGCCCGTACAGGGCGAGCAGCGGCAGCGGCGCCAGCAGCGCCCAGGCGCGGTGCGCCGGCAGCCGGTCCAGCAGCGGGACGCCCGCCGGGGCTCCGCCCCAGGCGCACCGCGCCAGTTCGAAGCCGACGACGGGCAGCCACACCGAGGCGAACACGGTCACGGCGCCGAGCAGCATCCGCAGCTCCAGCCACAGCACCGTGCGCAGCCGGTCCCGCCAGGTCGCCGCCGGCGCCTCGGATATGCCCGGCTCCGGCTCGCCGGGCGTGAGCAGCAGCCGCGCCTGCACGCCTTCGCCCCTGCGCACCGCGGGCACGAGACCGAGCGGGACGAGGAACAGCGCGGGCACCCAGGGGGCCGACGGGACGACGAAGAGCCAGACGCTGACCACCAGCATCGGCACCCACAGATGCAGCAGGCGCGTGTACGTCGTCCCGCGCAGCAGCGGGCGCAGAAGGCGAGCCATGACCTCATCGTCGCAGGCGGCACTGACAACGGACCTCCCCCGCACGGGGGAGACGGTCCCCACCGGCGGGGGAAGAGCCAACCGCCGCTCCCGGTGAGGCTGTTGCCATGACCAGCATCGACGTACGGGACCTCACCAAGGACCACGGCGGCCGGCGGGCCGTCGACCGCCTCACCTTCCGTGTGCGCCCCGGCCGGGTCACCGGCTTCCTCGGCCCCAACGGCGCCGGCAAGTCCACCACCCTGCGCCTCGTCCTGGGCCTCGACCGGCCCACCGCCGGCACCGCCACGATCGGCGGCCACCCCTACCCGCGGTTGCGGGAACCCCTGCGCCGGGTGGGCGCCCTGCTCGACGCGGGCGCCGCGCACGGCTCCCGCACCGCCCGCGACCATCTGCTGGCCCTCGCCGCGAGCAACCGGATCCCGGTCCGCCGGGTCGACACGGTCCTGGAGGAGACCGGCCTCACCCCGGTGGCGCGGCGCAGGGTACGGACGTACTCCCTCGGCATGCGCCAACGGCTCGGCATCGCCGCCGCCCTGCTCGGCGACCCCGAGGTCGTCCTGCTCGACGAACCCGCCAACGGACTCGACCCCGAGGGCATCGTCTGGATCCGCGCACTGCTGCGCCGGCTCGCCGCCGAGGGCCGTACGGTCCTGGTCTCCAGCCATCTCATGGGCGAGACCGCCGCCTTCGCCGACCACCTGCTGATCCTCGGCCGCGGCCGGCTGCTCGCCGACACACCGGTGCGGGAGTTCATCCACGCGCGCGTACGGCCCCACGTCCGCGTCCGCACCACTGATCCCGCCGCCCTCGCCGACCTCCTCGCCCGGCACGGCCACGACGCCTCCAGGGACGAGGACGGGACCTGGACGGTACGGCACGCGCGCGTGGACGACGTGGGCCGGCTCATGTCCGAGGCGGGCGTCCCGGTCCTGGAACTCTCCGCCCATGAGGCCACCTTGGAGGAGGCATACCTCGATCTGACGGCGGCCGAGGCCGAGTTCACCGCACCGCCCCAGGAGGCCTGACCATGTCCTTCGTGCCCGCGCTCCACGCCGAGTGGATCAAGATCCGTACCCTGCGCTCCCTGCTGGGCGCCCTCGCCGCGGTCCTCGTCGCCACCGCCGTGTTCTCGGCGCTCGCAGCGGCCGACACCGACGACGCCGACCCGCTGTTCTCGGTGTTCTTCGGCATCAACTTCGGGCAGATCGCCGCCATCGCCTTCGGCACGACGGCCGTCGCGTCGGAATTCCGGGGCGGCGCGCTGCGGCTGACGCTGACGGCGGTGCCCGGCCGGGGACGCTGGTTCGCCGCGAAGACGACGGCGATCGCGCTGCCGGCGCTGGCCGTCGGACTGCTCACCGGGTTCGTCACGCTCCTGGTGGGCCGGGCGGCGCTCGGCGCGTCCGCTCCCGGCTGGGCCGAGGGCGTGCGCGGCGCCGTCGGCTGCGGCCTGCACCTGACGCTGATGACCCTGTTCGCCGCCGGACTCGCGGCCGTGCTGCGCAGCGCCGTCGCGACCCTCTCCGTGCTGATCCCGTTCCTGCTGATCGTCTCCTTCGTCGTCGGCGATCTGTCCGGCGGTGCCGCCGACTTCCTCCCCGACCGGGCCGGCCAAGTCGCCCTGCACAGCACCTGGGACGGCACCCTCGGCACGTGGAGCGGGCTCGCGGTGAGCGCCCTGTGGGCGGCGGCCGCCCTGGCGGCGGGCGGGTGGAGCGTGCGGCGCCGGGACGCCTGACTGACGCACCGCCAATTGTCAGTGGCCCCCGCTTTACTGGATCCCATGGACATCGCGAAGTGCCTGACCCTCATCGACCTGCTGTGCGCCCGGGAGTTCCCGTCGGCGTACGGCAGGACGGAGCACGGCGAGAGCGGGCCCGGCTATCACATAGCCGCTTTACGGACGAGCGAGGACTTCTGGGACGGCGACGGCAGCACGCGGGAGGAGACGGAGGCGCAGTACGAGGCCGACCGGGACGGCCTCGCGGAGCGGCTCGGGGAGCGGTGGGGCCGGCCGCAGCAGTTCAGCCTGTACAGCGTGCTCGACCGGACCCTGGCGGGGGAGGACGTCGCGGAGCCCTGGGCCGGGCTCAGCGGTCACGTGCCCGACGTCCACCTGTGGCGGGTGCCGGAGACGGGCCGCTGGATCGCCCTCGGTGTGTCCCAGTGGGACAAGGAGCTGCCGTTTCAGCTGCTCGGGATAGTGACGGAGACCGACCCGCCGTGACCGGGCGCGCCCGCCGCCTCCCGCAGCCGGGCGAACTCCTCCGCCATCGTCGCCGCCGTCCAGTGCGCGTTCAGCCCGCTGGGGTTGGGCAGCACCCACACCCGGGTGCCCCCGATCGTCCGCTCCTGCGGACCGACCTGCGCCGTGCGGTCACCGAAGGCGGCCCGGTACGCGGTCACACCGACCACGGCCAGCCACCTCGGCCGCAGACGCGTCACCTTCTCGGTCAGCAGCCGCCCGCCCTCGACGTACTCCTCGGCGGTCAGCTCGTCGGCCCGCGCGGTCGCCCGTGCCACCACGTTGGTGATGCCGAGGCCGTACGACAGCAACTCACGCTGCTCGGCCGGCTTCAGCAGCCGGGGCGTGAAGCCGGACAGGTGCAGCACCGGCCAGAACCGGTTGCCGGGGCGGGCGAAGTGGTGGCCGGTCGCGGCGGTCATCAGCCCGGGGTTGATGCCGCAGAAGAGCACCCGGAGGCCGTCCGCGACCACGTCCGGGACGAGACGGTCGCGGGCGGCCTCCAGTTCCGCCTTGGTGAAGCGCGGTGAGCGGGGTGCGCCGGTCAGAGGATCGCTCCGGGGGTGTAGCCGGCGGCCTCCGGGTGCTGCTTGACGATCTCCTCGATCCGGCCGAGGACCACACCGACCTGGTCGGCGGCGGCGCCGGTGAAGGACAGCTTGTCGGCCATCAGTGCGGCCAGCTGCTCGCGGTCGAGTGGCAGCCGCTCGTCGGCGGCGAGCTTGTCGAGCAGGTCGTTGCGCTCGGCGCCCTGCTCACGCATCGCGAGCGCGGTGGCCACGGCGTTCTCCTTGATCGCCTCGTGCGCGACCTCGCGGCCGACCCCGGCCCGGACGGCGCCCATGAGCACCTTGGTGGTGGCCAGGAACGGCAGGTAGCGGTCCAGCTCACGGGCGATGACGGCCGGGAAGGCCCCGAACTCGTCCAGGACGGTCAGGAAGGTCTCCAGCAGGCCGTCCAGGGCGAAGAAGGCGTCCGGCAGCGCGACGCGGCGGACCACCGAGCAGGACACGTCGCCCTCGTTCCACTGGTCGCCCGCCAGCTCGCCGGTCATCGACGCGTAGCCGCGCAGGATGACCATGAGGCCGTTGACGCGCTCGCAGGAGCGGGTGTTCATCTTGTGCGGCATCGCCGAGGAGCCGACCTGGCCCGGCTTGAAGCCCTCGGTGACCAGCTCGTGCCCGGCCATCAGCCGGATCGTCTTGGCCAGCGAGGACGGCGCCGCCGCCAGCTGCACCAGCGCGGTGACGACCTCGTAGTCCAGCGAACGCGGGTAGACCTGGCCGACGGAGGTGAACGCCTGCGAGAAGCCCAGGTGGCGCGCGATCCGGTTCTCCAGCTCGGCCAGCTTCGCCGCGTCCCCGCCCAGCAGGTCCAGCATGTCCTGAGCGGTGCCGACCGGGCCCTTGATGCCGCGCAGCGGGTAGCGGGCCAGCAGCTCCTCCACCCGGCCGTGGGCGACGAGCAGCTCGTCGGCGGCGGTCGCGAACCGCTTGCCGAGGGTGGTGGCCTGCGCGGCCACGTTGTGCGAGCGACCGGCCATGACCAGCTCGGCGTACTCGCCCGCGAGCTTGCCGAGGCGGGCCAGCACGGCCACCGTACGGTCGCGCATCAGCTCCAGCGAGAGCCGGATCTGGAGCTGCTCGACGTTCTCCGTGAGGTCGCGGGACGTCATGCCCTTGTGCACGTGCTCGTGCCCGGCGAGGTCGTTGAACTCCTCGATCCGCGCCTTCACGTCGTGCCGGGTGACCTTCTCGCGCTCGGCGATCGAGGCCAGGTCGACGGTGTCGAGCACGCGCTCGTAGTCGGCGATCGCCTCGTCCGGCACCTCGATACCGAGGTCCTTCTGGGCCCGCAGCACGGCGAGCCAGAGCTGACGCTCCAGCTTCACCTTCTGCTCGGGGGACCAGAGCGTGGCGAGCTCGGCGGAGGCGTAGCGTCCGGCGAGGACGTTGGGGATGCGGGGCTTGGCGGGCGCAGAAGTCACGTGTCCAGAGTCTACTGGCGGTTCGTGCAGGCCAGCGCCATGGGTGTCTTCGGCGGAAGCTACGAGACCCCGGTCACCCCGTCGGCGCCGGCCCGCTTCCTCTGGAGAGCGGCCGCGTGGCTCACGTCGGCGGGCGCGTGTTCCAGCCGGGGACCGGACGCGTGGATCCGGCCCCGGACGCGCATGACACGCGTGGTCGTGCCGGGAGGGCTAGGCCTGGCCCTCGTACGGCAGCAGCTCCGCCCGCTTCGGCGGGCGGCCGTCGCCCGAGGAACGGCCGGTCAGGCGGCGGCCTATCCACGGGAGCAGGTGCTGCCGGGCGAACCGGACGTCCGCGACCCGGCGCGTGACCCAGCCCGGCGGGGCCGTCGCCGCCATCGGCACATGCCACTCGGGGTCCTCGGCGTCGTGCCCGAGCGTCTGCCACACGGCCTCGGCGACCCGCCGGTGTCCCTCCGCCGTCAGATGCAGCCGGTCCACGTCCCACAGCCGCGGGTCGGCCAGCGCGGGCGCCCCGTACAGGTCGACCACCAGGGCGCCGTGCTTCTCGGCCAGCTCGTCCACGCAGTTGAACAGCTCCTCCATGCGCGGCCGGAACCGCTCCAGCACCGGGCCCTGACGGCCGGGGCTGCGCATCAGCACCAGCTGCTTGCAGGACGGCGCCAGCCGTTCCACGGCCTCGGTGAGCAGGCCCCGGACCCGGCCCATGTCGCACTTGGGCCGCAGGGTGTCGTTCAGTCCGCCGACCAGGGTGACGACGTCGGCGTTCATGGCCGCGGCCACCGGCACCTGCTCGTCGACGATCTGCCCGATCAGCTTCCCGCGCACGGCCAGGTTGGCGTACCGGAACCCGGGCGTGCGGGCGGCCATCCGCGCGGCGAGCACATCGGCCCAGCCGCGGTAGGAGCCGTCGGGCAGCAGATCCGACATGCCCTCGGTGAAGGAGTCGCCGACCGCGACGAGGCTGGTGTACGGGGGAGGTGTGGGGTTCGTCTGCATGGCGACAGAGATGGTATCCCGGGGCCAATACCTGCCGGTCGGTCGGCCCGCCCCACCCGTCCGGCCCAGCCGCCTCAGACAGCCGCAGGCCAGACCGGCGGACCCCGGGAGCCACCGCGGCCGTCCCGGACCCGTACCGGTGCACCTGGAAGCCACCGTGGCCGTACCGGGCCCGTATCGGCGCCCCTGGGGCCCGCCGCAGCCATCCCGGGCCCTTACCGGCACCCCCGGGGTCCACCGCGGCCATCCCGGGCCCGTACCGGCGCCCCCGGGAGTCGCCGCCTCCGTCCGGGGTCAGCGCCCCCGCGTCACCCCTGCACCGGCTGGCCGAACAGCTCCCGGAGCACGTCCTCCATCGTCACCAGGCCCGCCAGCCGGCCGTCCTCGCCCAGGACGGCTGCCACATGGGTGCGGCTGCCGCGCATCGCGGTGAGGACGTCGTCCAGGGGGGTGCCCTCGCGGACGCGGGCGATGGACCGCATGTCGCCCAGGCGGAACGGTACGTCCCGAGGGGAGGCGTCCAGCGCGTCCTTCACGTGCAGGTAGCCCACGATCCGGCGGCTGGTGTCGACCACCGGGAAGCGGGAGAAGCCCGACTCGGCCGACAGCCGCTCCAACTGCTCCGGGGTGACGCCCACGCGCGCGTAGACGACCCGTTGCAGCGGTACGACCACGTCCCGCACCGGCCGGCTGCCCAGCTCCAGCGCGTCGTGCAACCGCTCCTGCGCCCGGTCGTCGATCAGGCCGGCCTCGCTGGCGTCCTTGACGATCTCGGCCAGCTCGGCGTCCGTGAAGGTCGCCGCGACCTCGTCCCTCGCCTCCACGCGCAGCAGTTTCAGCAGCCCGTTCGCGAAGGCGTTGATCGCGAAGATCACCGGACGCAGCGCCCGGGACAGCGTGACCAGCGGCGGGCCGAGCAGCAGCGCGCTGCGGACCGGTTCGGCGAGCGAGATGTTCTTGGGCACCATCTCGCCCAGCAGCATGTGCAGATAGGTCGCGAGGGTCAGCGCGATCACGAAGGACACGGCGTGACCCGCGCTCGTGGGCACGCCCACCGCGTGGAACACCGGTTCCAGCAGATGCGCGATGGCCGGCTCGGCTACCACACCCAGGACCAGCGTGCACAGCGTGATGCCGAGCTGGGCGGCGGCCAGCAGCGCGGACACGTGCTCCAGACCCCACAGCACGCTCCGCGCGCGCCGGTCGCCCTCCTGGGCCAGTGGCTCGATCTGCGAGCGGCGCACGGAGATCAGCGCGAACTCGGCGCCGACGAAGAAGGCGTTGACGACCAGGGTCGCCAGACCGATCAGCAGCTGTACGGCGGTCATCGCGTCCCCTCCCGCGTCCCGCGGTGCCCCGCGGTCCCACGGCGTTCATCGCTCCCGCGGCGTCCTTCACTCCCGCGGCGCTCCTCGGTGCCGCGCTTCCCCTCGGTCACACGGCGTGCTTCGCTCCCGCCGCGTCCCTCGGCCCCCTCGCGGCCACCGGTCCGGTCGGGCCCGAAGGACCGTTCGTCGTCCAGCGGCGCGTGCATCAGCACCCGGGCGGCCCGGCGGCCCGACGCGTCGACGACGTCCAGCAGCCAGCCGGCCACCTCGACGCTGTCCCCGGCGGCGGGTATCCGGCCCAGCTCGGTGGCGACCAGTCCGGCCAGGGTCTCGTACGGACCCTCGGGCACGCGCATTCCCACGCGCGCGAGCTGGTCGGTGCGGGCGGCGCCGTCCGCCGCGTACAGGGCCCGGCCCCGCTCGTCCGCGCCGGCCGGGGCGAGGTCGGGCGTCTCGTGCGGGTCGTGCTCGTCCCGCACCTCGCCGACGACCTCCTCCACGATGTCCTCCAGGGTGGCGACCCCGGCCGTACCGCCGTACTCGTCGATGACGACGGCCATGGTGCGCCTGCCGCCGAGCCGGTCCAGCAGCCGGTCGACGGTCAGGGACTCGGGCACCAGCAGCGGCTCGCGCATCACCTGGGCGACCGTACGGTGGCGCCGCTGGTCGGCGGGGACCGCCAGCACGTCCTTGATGTGGGCGGTGCCGACGACCGAGTCCAGGCTGCCCCGGTAGACCGGGAACCGGCTCAGGCCGGTCGCCCGGGTGGCGTTGGCCACGTCCTCGCAGGTCGCCTGGGTGTCCAGGGCGATGACCTGGACGCGCGGGGTCATCACGTTCTCGGCGGTCAGGTCGGCCAGGTTCAGCGTCCGGACGAACAGCTCGGCGGTGTCCGCCTCCAGGGCGCCCTCCTTGGCGGAGTGCCGCGCGAGGGCGGCCAGCTCCTGCGGCCCGCGCGCGGAGGCCAGCTCCTCGGCGGGCTCGATGCCGAGCCGGCGCACGAAGCGGTTGGCGGTGTTGTTCAGGTGGGTGATGAAGGGACGGAAGGCGGCGCTGAACAGGCGCTGGGCGTTGCCGACCCGCCTGGCCATGGTCAGTGGCGAGGAGATCGCCCAGTTCTTGGGCACCAGCTCGCCGACGACCATCAGGACCACCGTCGACAGGGCCGTGCCCAGGACCAGCGCGGCCGAGCTCGCCGCGGACCGTGACAGACCCATCGCCTGGAACGGCCCGGCGAGCAGTTTGGCGATCGACGGCTCGGCGAGCATGCCGACCACCAGGTTGGTGACGGTGATGCCGAGCTGCGCGCCGGACAGCTGGAAGGTCAGGTTCCGTACGGCCTTCAGGGCGCCGGCGGCACCGCGCTCGCCACGCGCGGCGGCCCGCTCCAGCTCGCCGCGTTCCACCGTGGTCAGCGAGAACTCCGCCGCCACGAAGGCGCCGCAGGCCAGCGACAGCAGGATCGCCACCAGAAGGAGGAGCACTTCGGTCATCGGATCACCCCCGTCCCAGGATCGGACAGGGTTCGGGAGAACGCGCGGTATCGCGGACTGGGAGGCTCGCCCATGGGCGGACGCTCACAACCTTTCATAGAGGGCCGAGTGCTCCCTCAAGGGTAAAGGATGAGCAAAGAAGCCTTTCGGTCTCAGTCCGTGAGCGGCTTCACCCAGCGCCGCCAGTGCTCCTCCGGCCCGTACCCGGCCGCACCCCAGGCGTGGTGCGCGGTCTCGTTGCGCACCAGCACCATCGCGTCCGCGCGCCGCCCGCCGAGCCGTACGAACCGCTCCTCGGCGGCGGCCAGCAGCGCCGAGGCGACGCCCTGCCGCCGCCGCTCCGGGTGCACCGCGAGCCGGTACAGATGGCACCGCCAGCCGTCGAAGCCGGCGATCACCGTGCCGACCAGCTCGCCGTCCTGTTCGGCGAGGATCAGGGCCTCGGGGTCGCGGTCGGTCAGCCGCTCCACCCCGGCGCGGTCGTCGCTGATGCTGGTGCCCTCGGCGGCCGTCCTCCAGAAGGCGAGGACGGCGTCGAGATCGTCGGACCCGGCGGCGCGCAGACGCAGATCAGTCATGCGCCCATCATGATCGGGACCGTCCGCGGGCCGCCCGGAATTCCGTCATGCGGACTCCGCGCGCAGCCGCTCCATCACCGGCGCGAACGCCTCCATGAAGGGCTCCAGCACGGTCAGGTACGAGAACCCGAACCGCTCCCGCTGGGCCCGCGCCTTCGCCACGACCTCCTCCAGCGGACCGGCCAGCACGAGGGGCAGGGCCAGTACCTGGTCCACGGTCATGTCGGGCCGCCGTTCCAGCAGCGGCTTCAGCGCCGACTCGGGGTCGTCGGTGACGGCCACGGCCTGGACCAGCAGGTTCAGCTCGGCGGGCACCGCCCGGTCCACCGCCAGCGCGCGGTAGCGGGCCACCCGCTCGTCCAGTTCCTCTGCACTCAGCGGGTCCAGCGTGCCGGGCGTCCTGCCCGGCCGGGCCCCGGTGAAGGCCGCGATGTCCGCGTGGGCCGCGGTCAGGCGCAGCATCCGGTCGCCGTTGGCGCCGATCAGCACCGGCACCCGGGACTGCGCGGGCCGCGGCTCGTGTTCCGCGGAACCGAGCAGCCGCCCCAGCTCCGCCACCGTGCGCTCCAGGTGGTCCACCCGCTCGCGCGGGGAGCCGTACGGCAGCCCGGCCGCCTCGTGCTCCGCCGGTACGTACCCGGTGCCGAGGCCGAGTTCGAGCCGGCCGCCGGTCAGTGCGTCGGTGGTCGCCACCTCGCGGGCCAGCAGCGCCGGGTTCCAGAAGCCCGCGTTGAGCACGAACGTGCCGAGCCGGGGCCGTTCGGTCGCCTGCGCCGCCGCGACCAGCGCCGGGAACGGCGCGACCATGCCGAGGTGGTCGGGGACGAGGATCACGTCGTACCCCAGCTCCTCGGCGCGGCGGCACTTGGCGCGCCACTCGCCGGCGGGCGCGGAGGCGAGCAGGTTGACTCCGAAGCGGAACGGACGCGGCATGAACTCTCCCCGGCAAGTGGCGACTTGAATCGCTTCCATCATGTCCGACCCCGGCCACCGCCGATCGGGAACAGCCCTGTGTCGGGACCGGTCGTTCGTGCGCCGCCGGCACGCTCACCGCCGCCGGGCCGACCACCGCCGCGATGATCGTGCCCACGGGAGCGTGAGCGCGTCAGCCCGCGCAAGGCCGGCACCCGCTGCCGGAGAACCCGAGCGGCGGGTGCCGGCGCGGGCCCGGCGCCGTGCTTCCGTGCGCCCTTGCCGCCGCTAGCGTTCCGGCGCTAGCGTCGAGGCATGGCGAAGACCCAGCTGAACGTGCGCGTGGACGAGGGCACCGCCCGTGCCGCCCGCGAGCGCGCCCTGGCCCGCGGCATGAGCGTCAACCGCTACATCGAAGAGCTGGTCAGACAGGACACCGGCGAGGCGGGCCGCACCTTCGTCGAGGCCGCCGCCGACTTCATGAAGCAGTACGAGTCCGTGTTCGCCGAGGAGTTCACCGAGACCCGCGGCACCGACGCCGGTGAAGGCCGCCGCTGATCCCTTGAACGATCTCAGTATCGACCTCGCCTGGCTGCTCATGCTCGCCGAACAGAAGACCCCGGGGGATCCGCAGGTCACCGACTGGGGCGCCCTGGTCGCCGCCGTCGCCCGGCACCGGGCCGAGATATTCGGCGTGCCCGTGTACGACACCCCGCACGCCCGCGCCGCCTCCCTGCTCCAGCTGCTCATCCACGTCCCGGCGCTGGAACGGGCCAACGCACTGTTCGCCTCGGCGGTCGCCTACGCCTATCTGGTCGCCAGCGGCGAGAAGGTCGCCACCACACCCGAGCAGGTCCGGGACCTGGCGCGGCTGGTCAAGGACGGCTCCGCGAGCGTCGAGGACATCGCGCGGGAACTGCGCGGCTGGAGCCTCTGATCAGCGGGCCTGCGGCTCGTCCGGCCGCCAGGCGACGCCCAGCGCGCAGTAGGAGGTCGGCAGCGTGGGGCCCCTCTCCGGCAGCAGTACCTGTCGGTGCGGGCCGAGGCGGAATCCCGCGGCGCGCAGGGCGGCGACCGGCTCCCGGGAGAGATGACAGCCGCCGTTCAGCGTCGGCCACAGGGTGCGGTCCAGGGCCTGCTGGGTCACCGTCATCAGCCGGCCGCCGCCCCGCCCGTGCTCGAAGAACCGCACCTCGCCGCCGGGCCGGAGCACCCGTCGTACCTCGCCGAGCGTCCGCGCGACGTCCCGCACGCTGCACAGGACCAGCGACAGCACGGCCGCGTCGAACGCCTCGCTCTTGACCGGCAGGGCCTCCGCCGCGCCCGGCACCACGTCGACCGGCACCTCGGCACGCAGCGCGGACTCCAGCGCCAGCTGCCTGAGCAGCGGCTCGGGTTCGATCGCCACGACCTCCGCGACGGTGCCGGGGTAGTGCCGGAAGTTCAGCCCGTTGCCCGCGCCGATCTCGATCACCCGCCCGGCGAGCCCGGCGAGCAGCCGTTCCCGCATCCCGGCCATCCCGAGCCGGGACTCGGCGCCGACGCTGATCCGGGCGTAGTAACGGGCGAACAGCGGATGGTGGACGGGGCCCCGCGCCACCTGGCCGGAACGGGTGGACAGCAGCCGCATGGCAACCTCCCTGGACAGCACGCCCCTGGGAAGAGTGTCCCCCGGTCCACCCCGGCGCACCCCCACCGAGCGGACTGCGGCACGCCCAGCCGCGCGCGGGGTCGGCCACCGCAGATCGCGCGCGGGGAGGCCCGCCTGGCGCGGGTGCCCGTCACCGCGGCGGAGGGGCCGGCGCCGTTCCCGGTGAGCTGGTGGTCACCGGGGCGCCGTCACCAACGCCCCGACCCGGCAGCGGCACCCCGTCGGCTTCGGTCACCAGGCACCGCTGCCGCGCCCCGCCGACGCCCTGGCCCGGTCCGGCGGCGGCATCCTGCCGGCTTCGGTCACCAGGCACCGTTGAAGGGGTCCCGTCGACGTTCGGGTCCGGCCCGGCGGCGGTACCCCGTCGGCTTCGGTCACCAGGCACCGCGGCCGCGTCCCGCCGACGCCGTGACCCGGTCCGGCGGCGGCATCCTGCCGGCTTCGGTCACCAGGCACCGTTGAAGGGGTCCCGTCGACGTTCGGGTCCGGCCCGGCAGCGGCACCTTGTCGGCCGCGCCCATCGGACACCGCTGCCGCGCCCCGCCGACATCCTCCCCGGTACGGCTACGGGGCCTCCCGTACCCGGAACGCCTCCGCGTCCCATGTGCCGTCCAGGCGGGGGGACAGCCAGGTCGGGGCCGCTGTGCGGAACTCGGTGGGGGGCAGGGCGGCGGCGCCGGCGGGCAGCGCGCCGAGCAGCGGGGCCGCGGCGACCTCCGGCAGGTCGGCGACGTTGCAGCGGGTGGCGAGATCCGGCGTGGCGGGCCAGCTGCCGATCACCACACCGGCCAGCTCCAGGTCACGGCGCAGCAGTTCACGTGCGGTCAGCTCCGTGACGTTGAGCGTGCCGAGACCGGCCTGGGCGACGACCAGCACCGGCGCCCCCAGGAGCTTGGCCGCGTCGGCGAGCGTGCCGCCGGCCGCGTCGAACCGGACGAGCAGCCCGCCCGCTCCCTCCACCAGCACCAGATCGTGCTCGGTGGCCAGCTTGGCGGCCCGCTCGGCCACCTCGTGCGGATGCACCGGCGCCATCCCGGCCCGCCGGGCCGCCGTACCCGGCGCCAACGGCTCGGGAAACCGGGCGAGTTCACCGGTCGTGACCGGGCCCGCGAGGCGCGCGACCTCGTCGGCGTCCCCGCGCTCGTCCGGCCCCACGCCCGTCTGGGCGGCCTTCAGCACGGCCACCGAGCGTCCGGCCGCGAGCGCCGTGGCGGCGACGGCGGCGGTGGTGACCGTCTTGCCGATCTCCGTACCCGTCCCTGTGATCACCAGTACCGGCATGTCATCCCTCCCGCGCGGCGGCGCACACCGCGCGCGCGATCCGTGCCACGTCCTCGTCCGAGGTGACGTACGGCGGCATCGTGTAGATCAGGTCGCGAAACGGGCGCAGCCACACGCCCGCCCGTACGGCGGCCTCGGTCGCGGCCTTCATGTCCACCGCGTGGTCGAGCTGGACGACCCCGATCGCGCCGAGGACGCGGACGTCCCGCACCCCGGGCACGTCGAGCGCCGGCGCCAGGCCCTCCCGCAGGGCCGCCTCGATCCGCTTGACCTCCGCGAGCCAGTCCTGTCCCCGCAGCAGCTCGATGGAAGCGCAGGCCACGGCCGCGGCCAGCGGGTTGCCCATGAACGTCGGCCCGTGCGCGAGCACCGGCACCTCGCCCCGCGAAATGGCGTCGGCGACCCGCGGGGTGCACAGGGTGGCCGCCATCGTGAGATAACCGCCGGTCAGCGCCTTGCCCACGCACATCACGTCCGGGCTGACGGACGCGTGGTCCGCCGCGAACAGTGCGCCGGTGCGGCCGAAGCCGGTGGCGATCTCGTCGAACACCAGCAGCACGTCGTGCGCGTCGCACGCCTCGCGCAGCACCTGCAGATACGCGGGGGAGTGGAACCGCATCCCTCCCGCGCCCTGCACCACCGGCTCCACGATCACGGCGGCCAGCTCGTCGGCGTGCCGCGCGATGAGCTCCCGCAGATGGTCCGCGTACGCCTCCTCGTACCCGGCGGGCGGCGCGTCCGCGAACACCTGGCGGGGCAGCACGCCGGTCCACAGCTGGTGCATCCCGCCCTCGGGGTCGCACACGGACATCGGGTTCCAGGTGTCGCCGTGGTAGCCGCCGCGCCAGGTCAGGAGCCGCTGCTTGCCCGGCCGGCCGAGCGAGCGCCAGTACTGGAGGCACATCTTCACGGCGACCTCGACCGACACGGACCCGGAGTCGGCCAGGAAGACGTGTTCCAGACCGTCAGGCGACATGTCGACAAGGAGCTTCGCGAGCCGGACGGCGGGCTCGTGCGTGAGCCCGCCGAACATGACGTGGCTCATCCGCCCGAGCTGCTCGCGCACGGCCTCGTCGAGGACCGGGTGCCGGTAGCCGTGGATGGCCGACCACCACGACGACATGCCGTCGACCAGCTCGCCGGACCCGTCCGCCAGCCGCAGCCGGACCCCGCTCGCCGCCTCCACGACGAGCGGTTCCGCGCGCCCGGGCATCGGGCCGTACGGGTGCCACACGTGCCGCCGGTCCAGCTCCAGCAGCTCCGGCACACCGAGCTCAGGCATTGGGCGCGAGATCCGTCCCGGCGCCCCGGCGGCGGACCGCGACCAGGTCGGTCCGCGGCTCGCCGGCCGGCGCCGACCCGCAGACGCCGCCGCCCTCGTGGCAGCCCCCGGTGTCCCCGCAGCCCCCGGCCTCCGTCCGGTGCTCCGGCAGCGTCACCTGGTCGGCGCCCTCCACCTCGAATCCGGCGTCCGCGATCATCTCCAGGTCGGCCTTGCCGGCCTGGCCCTCGCTGGTCAGGTAGTCGCCGAGGAAGATGGAGTTGGCCAGGTGCAGTGCCAGCGGCTGCATCGTGCGCAGGTGGACCTCACGGCCGCCCGCGATCCGGACCTCCACGTCCGGGCAGACGAACCGGACCATCGCGAGGATCCGCAGGCAGCGCTGCGGAGTGAGGTTCCACTCCTTGGCCAGCGGGGTGCCCTCGAAGGGGATCAGGAAGTTCACGGGCACCGAGTCCGGGTCCAGCTCACGCAGCGAGAACACCACGTCGACCAGGTCCTCGTCGCTCTCGCCCATGCCCGCGATCAGGCCCGAACAGGCGGACAGGCCGGCCGCGTGCGCCTTGTGCACCGTGTCCACCCGATCGGCGTACGTGTGGGTGGTGGTGATGTCCCCGTACGTGGACTCCGAGGTGTTGAGGTTGTGGTTGTACGCGTCCGCGCCGGCCTCGCGCAGCCGTTCGGCCTGGCCGTCGGAGAGCAGGCCGAGGCAGGCGCACACCTCGACGCCCTCGTTCTGCTCCTTGATGGCCTTGATGGTCTGCGAGACCCGGTCCACGTCCCGGTCCGTCGGGCCGCGTCCGCTGGCCACCAGACAGACCCGCTTGGCTCCGCCCGCGAGGCCCGCCGCGGCGGCCTGGGAGGCCTCGTCCGGCTTGAGCCAGGTGTACTTCAGGATGTCGGCCTTCGAACCGAGCCGCTGGGAGCAGTACGAGCAGTCCTCCGGGCACAGGCCCGACTTGAGGTTCACCAGATAGTTGAGTTTCACCCGGCGCCCGAACCAGTGCCGGCGCACCTTGCCGGCCGCGGCCACCACGTCGAGCAGGTCGTCATCGGAGGTGGCCAGCACGGCGAGCGCTTCCTCGCGGGTCGGCAGCTCGCGCCGAAGCCCCTTGTCCACCAGCGTGTTCAGCAGGTCCATGGGGCCTGATCCTGTCCTACGGGACCGCCCCGGGCCAAGGAGACTTCGCACAACGGAGCAGGTTCACCGTGTGGGTATTGCCACACCCTGGGTAGCCGGCCGTACCGCTAGGGTCTGTCCGCTACCTACAAAAGCACCGGAGGACCCATGGCGTTCGGCTGGATCGACGAGCAGGCCGGGGCGCGCCGCCGCGCCGGACTGGTCCGCACCCTGCGTCCGCGCCCCGCCGACACGCCGCTGCTGGATCTGGCGAGCAACGACTACCTGGGCCTGACCCGCCATCCGGAGGTCGTCGAGGGAGCGGCCGGGGCCGCCCGGACCTGGGGCGGCGGCTCCACCGGTTCCCGGCTGGTCACCGGTACGACGGTCCTGCACTCCGAACTGGAGCGGGCGCTGGCCGCGTTCTGCGGGTTCGAGGCGGCCCTGGTGTTCTCCTCCGGGTACGCCGCCAACCTCGCCGCGGTCACCGCGCTCGGCCCGCACGGCTCGCTGATCGTGTCCGACGCGGGCAACCACGCCTCCCTCATCGACGGCTGCCGGCTCGCCCGGGGCGAGACGCAGGTCGTCGGGCACGCCGATCCCGAGGCCGTGCGCAAGGCCCTGGCCACGCACACGGGTGCCGCGATCGTCGTCTCCGACACGGTGTTCTCCGTCGACGGGGACCGGGCACCGCTGACCGCGCTGGCCGAGGCGTGCCGGGAGCACGGCGCGGGACTGGTCGTGGACGACGCGCACGGGCTCGGCGTGCTGGGCGAGGGCGGCCGGGGCGCGCCGTACGCGGCCGGGCTCGCGGGCGCCGAGGACGTGGTCGTCACGGCCACCCTGTCCAAGTCGCTGGGCAGCCAGGGCGGGGTGGTGCTCGGCCCGGCCCGGGTGATCGACCACCTGGTCAACGCGGCCCGGACGTTCATCTTCGACACCGGCCTGGCACCGGCGGCGGCCGGTGCCGCGCTGGCCGCGCTGCGGCTGCTGGAACGCGAGCCCGAAAGGGCGGCTCGGGCCCGCGAGGTGGCCGCGGAACTGTACGCACGGCTGACCGCCGCGGGTCTGGAAGCGGTGCGTCCGGACGCCGCGGTGGTCTCCGTGCGGGCTCCTTCCTCGGAGCGGGCGGTGCGCTGGGCGGCCGACTGCCGTACGGCAGGCCTGGCCGTGGGCTGTTTCCGTCCTCCCTCCGTGCCCGACGGCATCTCACGGCTGAGGCTGACCGCCCGGGCGGACCTCTCCGGGGCGGAGATCGAACGCGCTGTACGAGTGATCGGCGAAACGCGACCATGAGTCGGCGTACACGGCCGTGTGTCGCACGAGGGTGACGAACGGGGGACGGGTCCGGATCAGGGGCGGGTGACCCCTGATCAGATCCTGGTGACGAACTCCGCCCAGCTGCCGGCGGAGAAGAGCAGCGCGGGTCCGGCGGGGTTCTTCGAGTCGCGCACGGCGAGCAGTCCGGCCGCGGGGCCGGAACGCGGCCGGGCCGTCTCCACGCAGTTGTTCGCGCCCGTGCTGTAGCTGCTGCGCAGCCAGCGCACGGCGTGCAGGTCGGTACTGGCAGGGACGTTCCGAGGCAGAGCTGACATGGTGCCTCCTTACGCGCCGTCACCTATCCCGGCGATGTAGTCCAACGATTCCTCGGGGGAAAGGGCGTGGAACTGAAGGGTGTTGAAGGCCTCGGAGTAGGCCATGAGGTCTTCTTTCCGCTCCAGGTAGAGGCTACTCGTCAACTGGTCGAGAACAACCACGTCCAGATCAGAAGTGCTCGGAAATGAGAAGATAACGAAAGGCCCGGTGAGTCCGACATGCGCCCCCGCGGCGAACGGCAGCACCTGGAGCCGTACCTGGGGCAGCCGGGCCGCCTCCATCAGCCGTTCGAGCTGCCGGGCCATCACCTCTGGGCCACCGACCTCGCGGCGCAGCACCGCCTCGTCCAGTACGGCGCTCAGCACCAGCGGCGGATCGGACCGCAGCACGTCCTGCCGGGCCAGGCGCACCTCCACCAGCGTGTCCAGGCGGTCCTCGTCCAGGTCCTTCACGGCCGCCCGGGTCACCGCGCGGGCGTACTCGGGCGTCTGGAGCAACCCCGGCACCACGGTCGTCTCCAGGGTGCGCATCGCGCTCGCCTGCGACTCCAGGCTGATGAAGTCGCGATAGGTGGGCGGCAGCACCCCGCGGTAGGCGTGCCACCAGCGGTGACGGCCGCCCGCGTCCTCCGCCCCCGCCAGCATCAGCAGCAACTCGCGCAGATGCGTGTCCCGCACCTGGTAGGCGTCGAGCAGTAACCGCAGATCGGCCGGTTTCACACCGCTGGCGCCGGTCTCGATGCGGCTCACCTTCGACTGGTGCCAGCCGACCAGCCGGGCGGCCTCACCGCTCGTGAGCCCCGCACCGGTGCGCAGCATGCGCAGTTCGGCGCCCAGTTTGCGGCGGCGCACTGCCGGACCGTTCTGCATGGGCTCCTCCTTACTCCTTCCGGGCCGCCCACATACGGTCTCGCGTCGCAGAGTTCACCGCTTCGAGCGACAGATATATGCATATCTTGGTGGATCGCTCCCTGTGACCGCGCGTTGGTGGCAGTCTGGCGAACAAGCACCAGTCCGGGACCGTACTCGAACCCTCCGCCACATGTCGGACCACGGCCCCATGGGAAAGGGACGACGTCGCCATGGCAGACCACCTGGAAGCATCCGTCACTCTGCCGAGCGATCCAGCCTCGGTCTCGGCCGCCCGCTCCTACGTCGTGGGCACCCTGGCGGAGTGGGGCCTGCCGTCCGACACCGACGTCGCCGACACCGTGCGGCTCATCGTCTCCGAACTCGCCACGAACGCCGTACAGCACACCTTCGGCCAGTCACCCACCTTCACGGTCGACATCGCGCTGCACCATGACGAACATCTGCGCATCGGCGTCACGGACAGCCATCCTCGCTTCCCGAAGAGACTGCCCGCCGCCGTCCAGCAGGACAACGGCCGCGGCATGGTGATCATCCGCTGGCTCACGGCCGAGTGCGGCGGCAGACTCCGCATCCGCCCCACGCGAGAGGGCGGCAAAACGGTCTCGATCGAACTCCCCTGGACGCTCCCGACGGCCCCGGTACCGGCGCGCCGGCAGGAGCCCTAGCCGTCCGGACAGGGCCGGGGTGTCCGTGCCCCTCTCCCGGCCGAGCGGCACACGGCAGGCACACGGCGGCCGGCGGCTCGGCGCGCCCGGTCGGCGTCTCCCCAGCCCGGTGCTGACCAGCGCTCCGTGACGGCGGACGTACCTCCGGCGGCCGGGAAGGTGCCGAGCCCTGGCGCGCCCCCGATGAGCCCGGTGAGCCGCGCCAGTTCGTTCCGGGCCGGCTTCGGCTCGCGCGGCCGCCGGGACTGGACGGCCGGCGGGACTGGGTGGCCGGCGCGTGACCGAGCGGGTCGGCCGTCCGGGTGATCGGGCGGACTGTGCCGCCGGGCCGTGGTCGGTGCCGGACCGGTCGCCATGGGAGGCGCCGGTTTCACCGTGGTCGTACGCGACGTCCCCGCACCGCGCCGGCGCGGTCCGCGGGACCGGCGACGGCGGGCGGACTCCCGGTGCGCACCGCCCTGGCAGTGACCGGCGTCGCGGCCGTCCTGGCCGCCGGGCCCGCGCGTTCCGGGCGCCCCCGTTGCCGGGCGGCGCCCCTGTGCTCCAGCTCGGGGGTGCGCACCGCGTGGCGCTCCCACGGCCCACGCAGAGGCCGGAGGAAGCCGTGGTCGGGGACGCCTGTCCGCCCCGGCAGGCGTCCGCGGCGGCCCCGGGCCGCCCGTGGGTCCCGGGCGGGCGCCGGGGCGGCGCCGGGAGCGGCCCTGCTGCTGGAACCGCTGTCGGTCTGGGGGCGGGTCCCTGCCCGGCCTGAGGGCGGGTCAGCTGACCCGGCCGTACCAGACGCTCTTCGTCCAGATCTTCTCCAGCTTCACCACGTCCCCGGTCTTCGGGGCGTGCCAGATCTTGCCGTGACCGGCGTAGATGCCGACGTGGTAGACGTACGAACCCGAGTGGAAGAAGACCAGGTCGCCCGCCTTGCGGCTCCTGGAGGAGATGTGGTGCGTCTTGTTGTACTGCTGGGCGGCGGTGCGCGGCAGCTTCTTGCCGGCCTTCTTGTAGGAGTAGAGCGTCAGCCCCGAGCAGTCGAACCGGCGCGGCCCGGTGGCTCCCCACGCGTACGGGGCACCCTTCTTCGAGGCCGCGACCTTGAGTGCTTTCGTCGCCAACGTCGCGGCGGAGGCGTCGGTGGCGAGGCCGGGCACCGCGATCGAGCCGCCCACGGCGGCGAGGGTCAGAGCCGAGGCCGTGCCGGCCCGGGCCATCAGCGGCGGGACACGATTGAGCGCAGTCATGCGCAACCCTTCGTCAGCCGCCTGTGAAGGATGACCTGTCGGATTCGGGCTGGCGAAGTTGCCCGGCCGCGTTGCCACGGCTTCACCCCAAGGGTTGCCCGGAGCCGACGACCGTCCGTGGTGCGGACGAACATCTGTTCCGGCGACCCGTCTTGCTCGGGTCCTCCACTCCTGCCGATCCACTCCGTCGACCGGTCATCCGGGCGGCGGCAGGACTCGGCGTCCGCCCGGATCGCCCCGCCGCGGTGGCGGGGGCTTGTCGTCAGACACGGATCTTGGCTTACGACTGTCCGAAAATCCCAACGGAATCGGGGATTTGTGGCGTTACTCACCACTCACCCGTTCGGGTGGACACTGCTCTGTTCGAGCGTCCGTCAGATCCCGGACGTAGCCCCCGACCTGGGGCGAAGCGCCTCTCAGCGGCTCATGCGGTGGCGCTTGGCGCAACTCGGAAGGCCCGGAAAACGATCTGGATGTACACCGGTCGGCGGTACGTCGTTCGGGCCGTTTCAAGTGCCGTCCGAACGACGCGTGTCGACGCGTGGGGCCCACCGAGCCCGAGGAGCGTCCGGCTCAGCCGACGCCGTCCGGCGGGAGCGCGACGCGAGCGGCCCGGCGCTCACCGTCCAGCACCCGCAACGCCCGTGCCAGCGTGTCCCCGTGCAGCTCCGTCTCGCCCCGCTGGTGCATCAGTGCGAGCGCGTCCCGCAGCTCTGCCGCCTTGCGCACCAGGGCCTGGGCCGCGCGCAGCCCGCGGTAGGTGTCCCCGGGCCGGGCCGGGTTGATGCGGCCCAGCAGGTCGACCGCCTCCAGGTAACGGTCGATCAACTCACCCTCCGCGCAGGTCAGCGCGGGCAGCGGTGGGAGGTCCGGCAGCATGAGCGGCTCACCTCGCGTCCGGTGCGCCGGGCGTGTCCCGGCGGCTCGGCACGATGCCGTCCACCAGACCGTAGGCGACCGCCCCGGCGGCGTCCAGGATCAGGTCACGCTCCAGATCCTCGTGGACCTGCCCGGCCGTGCGCCCCGTGTGCCGCGCGAGCATCTCCGCGAGCGTCGCGCGGATCCGGGTCAACTCCTCCGCCTGGATGAGCAGGTCGCTGGGCTGTCCGCGCACCGGCTCCGGCAGCGCGGGCTGCTCGATCACCATGCGGGCGCCGGGCAGGGTGAACCTCTTGCCCGGCGTGCCGGCCGCGAGCAGCACCGCGGCCGAGGCGGAGGCCTGGCCCAGGCAGTAGGTCGCCACGTCGCAGCCGACGTACCGCATCACGTCGTAGATCGCCGTCATGGCGTCGAACGAGCCGCCCGGCGAGTTGACGTACAGCGTGATGTCCCGGTCCGGCGCCGTGTGCTCCAGGTACATGAGCTGCGCCGTCACGTCGTTCGCCGCCGCGGTGTCGACCGGCGTGCCGAGGAAGACGATCCGGTCCTCGAAGAGCTTCGCGTACGGATCGAGGGTGCGTGTGACGCTCCCCGTGCGCTCGGTGAACTCGGGCAGGACATGTCGGGCGGACGGTCGGAGCATGGGCACACCCTTCCTCGCAGCGGAGCCGCCTTCGGCGAGCTCTCTGTAAAAAATGTACAGGACGTACAGTGAGTTGGGGGGCTGGACACCGTAACGGTTCATCAGGACAGCGCATGGACGCGGGCCTAAGCTGGAGGTGTAAGCGATCATTTCCGGGCTGGTCCCGGTGGGTGCCGCCCGTCGTCGGAAGGCTCCACACCGTGGGTGCGAAAGTCAGAGCCGCGCTCGTCGGAACAGCGGTCGCGTCATTGGTCATGGGCGGAACGGTGGCGAACGCGGCCCCGTCGGACGATTCGCCGCAGGACATCTTCGAGAAGGCCGCGCCGGGCACCGTCCACGTGATGGGCGAGACCAGGGTGGGAAGTGGCTTCATCTACGACGCCGACAAGGGGCTCGTCGTCACCAACGCGCATGTCGTCGCGGGGGAGAACGCCCTCAAGGTCGTCGTCCAGGACAAAGGGGAGGTGCCCGTCCGGATCCTGGGCACCGATCCGTGCGAGGACGTCGCCGTCCTGCAGTTCAGTACGCCGCAGGAGGACCTCAAGGCGTTGGAGTTCGCCGACAGCCGCGACGTCAGGGCCGCCGATGCCGTCACGGCCATCGGCTACCCGGCGTCCTTCGAGAAGAACGTGGAGGCGCAGAAGCCCGTCTACACCGCGGGCAGCGTCCAGTCGCCGAACGTGCCGGCGGATCCCTCGCCCTCCCTGCCCCACTACGCGGACACGATCCAGCACTCCGCCGCGATCAACCCAGGGAACTCCGGAGGGCCGCTCCTCGACGCCGACGGCAAGGTGATCGGCGTGAACACTCTGGGGAACCCCGAGGCGGAGGGGCAGTACTACTCGATCAGCAGTGACCACGTGCGCCCGCTGCTGGACGGGCTGGCCTCCGGTGAGAGGCACAACGACCCCGGTTGGCAGGTCGGCTCCCTGGACGACCCGGACCTCAGCGCCCCCTACCGCGACGATCCCAAGACGGAGCGGCTGGTGGCCGACACGCAGGAGCGGTTGCTGAAGGACGGCACCAGCGGGTTGTTCGTGGAGAACGTGGCGACCAACTCGGAGGCGGCCAAGGCCAACCTGGAGGCCGGTGACGTGATCACCGCGGTCAAGGACACTCCCGTGGCCACGGTCGGCGACCTCTGCGACGTCCTGCAGTCCGCGGCTCCCGGGGAGAAGCTCCCGCTCGAAGGCAAGTACAGCCTCAATTCCGGCGCGACGGCGGACGACGGCCACGTCATTCGTTTCGGTGAGGACTGGACCACCGATCTGCTCCTGCCGAAGAAGTAGGTCCCGCGGGGACGCCCCGTAAGCTGGAGGTATGGCCTACGAGATTCCGGTGACGCAAGCAAGAGCTGAACTCGCCGAGCTGATCAACCGGGTGGTGTACGGCGGTGAGCGCGTCGTCGTGACCCGGCACGGCAAGCCGCTGGTCGCGCTGGTCTCGGCCGCCGACCTGGAGCGGCTGGAGGCGCTGGACGAGGAGGCCGGGGAGCAGGTCATCAGCTCGGTGTCCGGGGTCCACGAGCCCCGTTCCACGCCGCGCGGACAGCAGCGCTTCGGCATCGCGGCGGAGCACCGCCGTCCCGGCACCTCCTGAGCCCGCCCACGCGCGAGCCCACGTCTCTGTCTCTACGCGAGCCCACGTCCCCGTCTCTACGCGAGCCCACGTCCCCGTCTCCGCGCGAGCCCATAGCGGGGTCATGCGCGTGCCAAGGTCTGGTTAACGTCGTTGAAACTCCGGCGTTCTAGCCTGCCGATCCACGCCACCAGGGGTTTTTCTGCCCGGATTGACGAGACTCCGGGGATTTGTCTGTGTGTTACATCTGTCCCCGTCGTGGTGGCCGCGGCAACCGGACCCCGCACGGTCCGGAGCAAGGACTGTGAGGTGGGACGTGCAACTGACCCCGCATGAGCAAGAGAGGCTGCTGATCCATGTGGCGGCCGACGTGGCCGAGAAGCGCCGGGCCCGCGGGCTCAGGCTCAACCACCCGGAAGCGGTCGCCCTCATCACGTCGCACATCCTGGAGGGCGCGCGGGACGGCCGTACCGTCGCCGAGCTGATGTCCTCCGGCCGCAAGATCCTGACCAGGGACGACGTCATGGAGGGGGTCCCCGAGATGATCCGTGACGTCCAGGTCGAGGCCACCTTCCCGGACGGTACCAAGCTCGTCACCGTCCACGAGCCGATCGTCTGAGGGGCCGCGATGATTCCCGGAGAGATCCTGTTCGCGGACGACCCCGTCGTCTGCAACGCGGGCCGCGAGGTCACCCGGCTCACCGTCCTCAACGCCGCCGACCGGCCGGTCCAGGTCGGCTCCCACTACCACTTCGCCGAGGCCAACCCCGGCCTGGAGTTCGACCGCGCGGCCGCCCACGGCAAGCGGCTCAACGTCGCCGCCGGCACCGCCGTCCGCTTCGAGCCCGGCATCCCCGTGGCGGTCGAGCTCGTGCCCCTGACCGGCGCCCGGATCGTGCCGGGGCTGCGCGGGCAGACCGGAGGTGCCCTCGATGCCTGAGATCTCCCGCGCCGCCTACGCCGACCTGTTCGGCCCCACCACCGGCGACCGCATCAGGCTCGCCGACACCGACCTGCTCATCGAGATCGAGGAGGACCGCTCCGGCGGCCCCACGAGCTCCGGGGACGAGGCGGTCTTCGGCGGCGGCAAGGTCATCCGCGAGTCCATGGGCCAGTCCCGCGCCACCCGCGCCGAGGGCACCCCCGACACCGTGATCACCGGCGCCGTCGTCGTCGACCACTGGGGCGTCGTCAAGGCGGACGTCGGCATCCGCGACGGCCGGATCACCGCCCTCGGCAAGGCCGGCAACCCGGACACCATGGACGGCGTCCACCCCGACCTGGTCATCGGCCCCGAGACCGAGATCATCGCGGGCAACGGGCGCATCCTGACCGCCGGTGCCATCGACGCGCACGTCCACTTCATCTGCCCACAGGTGGCCGACGAGGCGCTGGCCTCCGGCGTCACCACCCTGGTCGGCGGCGGCACGGGACCCGCCGAGGGCTCCAAGGCCACCACGGTCACCCCCGGCCCCTGGCACCTGGCACGGATGCTGGAGGCGATGGAGGCCTACCCCGTCAACGTCGGATTCCTCGGCAAGGGGAACACCGTCAGCCATGAGGCGATGCTCTCCCAGATCCGGGGCGGCGCCGTCGGTCTCAAGCTGCACGAGGACTGGGGCTCCACGCCCGCCGTCATCGACGCGGCGCTCACGGTCGCCGACGGCACCGGCATCCAGGTCGCCATCCACACCGACACCCTGAACGAGGCCGGGTTCGTCGGCGACACCCTCGCCGCCATCGCGGGCCGGGGCATCCACTCGTACCACACCGAGGGCGCCGGCGGCGGCCACGCCCCGGACATCATGACGGTCGTCTCGCAGCCGAACGTCCTGCCCAGCTCCACCAACCCGACCCGGCCCTTCACCGTCAACACGACCGAGGAACACCTCGACATGCTGATGGTGTGCCACCACCTCAACCCGGCCGTCCCCGAGGACCTGGCGTTCGCCGAGTCCCGGATCCGCCCCTCCACGATCGGCGCGGAGGACATCCTCCACGACCTCGGCGCGATCTCGATCATCTCCTCCGACTCCCAGGCGATGGGGCGGGTGGGCGAGGTGATCCTGCGCACCTGGCAGACGGCCCACGTCATGAAGCGCCGGCGCGGTGCCCTTCCGGGCGACGGCCGCGCCGACAACCACCGGGTACGGCGCTATGTCGCCAAGTACACGATCAACCCCGCGCTCGCCCAGGGCCTCGCCGCCGAGACCGGCTCCGTCGAGACCGGCAAGCTCGCCGACCTGGTGCTGTGGGAACCCGCGTTCTTCGGGGTCAAGCCGCTCCTCGTCATCAAGGGCGGGCAGATCGCGTACGCGCAGATGGGCGACGCCAACGCCTCCATCCCCACCCCGCAGCCGATCCTGCCCCGCCCGATGTACGGCGCCATCGGCCGGGCCCCCGCCGCCAACTCCGTCAACTTCGTGGCGGGCCTGGCGATCGAGGACGGGCTGCCGGAACGGCTGGGACTCGGCAAGCGGTTCGTGGCGATCGAGTCCACGCGCGCGGTCACCAAGGCCGACATGCGCGAGAACGATGCCCGGCCGGACGTCCGGATCGACCCCGACAGCTTCGCCGTGCACATCGACGGCGAACTGGTCGAGGCCGCCCCGGCCGCCGAACTGCCCATGGCCCAGCGTTACTTCCTCTTCTAGTGTCCAGGGCAACCCTGCTCGTCCTGGCCGACGGCCGCTTCCCCGCCGGAGGGCACGCGCACTCCGGTGGGGCGGAGGCCGCCGTCAGGGCGGGCCGCATCACCGACGCGCCGAGTCTGGAAGCGTTCTGCCGGGGCCGGCTGCACACCTCCGGGATGGTCGCGGCGGCACTGGCGGCGGCGGCCGTCCTCGGTGCCGACCCGGGCGAGCTGGACGCGGCGGCCGACGCGCGTACGCCGTCCCCGGCCCTGCGGGCCGCCGCGCGGCGCCTCGGCCGGCAGTTGCTGAGGGCCGCCCGGGTGACCTGGCCGTCCGCCGAACTGGACGCCGTGGCCAGCCGGTTCCCCAAGGGCGCCCATCAGCCCGTCGTGCTCGGTCTCGCCGCCCGGGCCGCCGGGCTCGCACCCGAGGACGCGGCCCACTGCGCGGTGTACGAGAGCGTGAGCGGGCCGGCCACGGCCACCGTCCGGTTGCTGAGCCTCGACCCGTTCGACGCGACCGGAGTCCTCGCCCGGCTGGCCCCCGAACTCGACCGAGTGGCCGACTCCGCCGTGGAGGCCGCGCGGAGGGTGGCCGACGAGGGGGTAGACGCGCTGCCCGCGGCTTCCGCGCCCCTGCTGGAGGTGGGCGCGGAGTGGCACGCGGGCTGGCCCGTCCGGCTGTTCGCGTCATGAGCTCGCCCACCCGCCCGACTCGCTCGGCTGAAGACTGACCCACCCCAGGAGCCGTACATGCACCTCGACCACACCCACCCCGCCCCCGCCGCCCTCAGCGCCGACGCGCGCCGCCCCGACGGGACCCGCCGTGCCCTGCGGATCGGGCTCGGCGGCCCCGTCGGCTCGGGCAAGACCGCCACCGTGGCCGCCCTGTGCCGGGCGCTGCGCGACGAGTTGTCCCTCGCCGTCGTCACCAACGACATCTACACCCGCGAGGACGCCGAGTTCCTGCTCCGGGAGGCCGTGCTGCCGCCCGAGCGGATCACCGCCGTCGAGACGGGCGCCTGCCCGCACACCGCGATCCGTGACGACATCTCCGCCAACCTCGAAGCCGTCGAGGACCTGGAGGACGCGGTCGGCCCCCTGGACCTCATCCTCGTGGAGTCCGGCGGCGACAACCTCACCGCCACCTTCTCCAAGGGGCTCGTGGACGCCCAGATCTTCGTGATCGACGTGGCCGGCGGCGACGACATCCCGCGCAAGGGCGGCCCCGGTGTCACCACCGCCGACCTCCTCGTCGTCAACAAGACCGACCTCGCACCCTACGTCGGCTCCGACCTCGCCCGGATGGCCGCCGACGCCAAGGCGCAGCGGGCGGAACTCCCCGTCGTCTTCCAGTCGTTGCGCGGCGAGACCGGTGTCGCCGACGTGGCCGCCTGGGTCCGGGAGCGGCTCGCCGCATGGACGGCGTGACCGTCGCCGGCGTCCGGGGAAGCGCCCGGATCGTCGCCCGCGCCGACGGCCGCGGCGGTACGGCCCTGCCCGTCCTGGACGGCGAGGGCCCACTGGCGCCGCGCCGCACCCGGTCGGCCGGAGGCGAGGCGAGGGTCATGGTCGTCGGCGCCATGAGCGGGCCGCTCGGCGGTGACCGCTTCACGCTGGCCGCACGGGTGGAGGAGGGCGCCCGGCTGTACGTCGGGTCGGCCGCCGCCACCCTCGCCCTGCCGGGGCAGACCAAGGGCGAGGCCCGGTACGACGTCCGGCTCGACGTGGCCACCGGTGCCGAACTGCACTGGATGCCCGAACAGTTGATCTCGGCCGGCGGCAGCGACCTGCGGATCACCACCCGCGCCGACCTCGCCGCCGGCGCCCGGCTCGTGCTGCGCGAGGAGCAGGTGCTGGGGCGGACCGGGGAGCAGCCCGGGCGCCTCACCAGCCGGTTCACCGTGCGGGTCGCGGGCCGGACCGTGCTGGACCAGGAACTGGCCTGCGGACCTGGTGCGCCGGGCGGCTGGGACGGGCCGGCCGTGCTGTCGGGATGTCGTGCGGTCGGGCAACTCGTCGTCGTGCGCCCCGAGTTCGCCGAGGCGCCGGTGGCCGCGCGGATGCTGGGGGAGTGTGCGTCGCTGGTACCCCTGGCGGGCCCCGCCGCGCTCGTCACCGCCCTCGCGCCGGACGCGCTGCGACTGCGCGGGCTCCTGGACGAGGCACTGGCCGGGCTCGGCTGAAGCATCCGGGCCGTCCGAGGAACCGAACATGATCATCCGGTTATCGGATTGGTAAAGATAGGTGACGACCCCTGTTCCCAGCCGACTCACAGCCGAGAGGATCCCCGCCTGACAACTCACAGCGAGGTACGGGGAGGGGCCCACTTGAGGGAGAACAGACCGAAGAGCCGCCTGATGGCACTCGGTTCCGCTGGAGCACTCGTCACCGCCACCCTGATCGCCGGCGCGGTCTCGGCTCCCACGGCCGGTGCCGCCGGCCGGCCCGCGCAGGACCGGGAGGCCAAGGGCGTCGAGATCGCCGCCGCCCGGGCCGCGAAGGCGGGCGTCGAGTGGCGGGACTGCCCGGCCGACTGGGGGCTGGAGAAGCCCATCCAGTGCGGCTGGGTCAGCGTGCCGCTCGACTACGCCCACCCGTACGGCAAGCAGATCAAGCTCGCCGTGGACCGCATCGGCAACACCGGCACGAAGAAGGAGCGCCAGGGCGCGCTGGTCTACAACCCGGGCGGCCCCGGCGGCTCCGGTCTGCGCTTCCCGCGCCGGGTCACCACGAAGGCCCCGGTCTGGGCGAACGTGGCCAAGGCCTACGACTTCGTCGGCTTCGACCCGCGCGGCGTCGGCCACTCGGCGCCCATCTCCTGCGTCGACCCGCAGGAGTTCGTCAAGGCGCCCAAGATGGACCCGGTGCCCGACAGCGAGGCCGACAAGACCGCGCAGCGCAAGCTGGCCCGTGAGTACGCGGACGGCTGCGCCGAACGCAGCGGCGCGATGCTGCCGCACATGACCACGCCGAACACCGCCCGCGACCTCGACGTCATCCGCGCCGCTCTGGGCGAGAAGAAGCTCAACTACCTCGGCGTCTCCTACGGCACCTACCTCGGCGCCGTCTACGGCACGCTCTTCCCCGGCCACGTCCGCCGCATGATCGTGGACAGCGTGGTCAACCCCTCCCGCGAGAAGATCTGGTACGAGGCCAACCTCGACCAGGACGTCGCCTTCGAGGGCCGCTGGAAGGACTGGCAGGACTGGGTCGCCGCCAACGACGCCGCCTTCCACCTCGGCACCACCCGCGCCGCCGTCCAGGACAAGTGGCTCCAGCTTCGCGCCACCGCCAAGAAGAACCCGATCGGCGGGGTCGTCGGCCCGGCCGAGCTGATCTCCTTCTTCCAGAGCGCCCCGTACTACGACTCCTCGTGGGTACCGGTGGCGACGGTCTTCAGCAAGTACGTCGCCGGTGACACCCAGGCCCTGGTCGACGCCGCCGCCCCCGACCTGTCGGACACGGCCGGCAACATCAGCGCGGAGAACGGCAACGCCGTCTACACGGCCGTCGAGTGCGCCGACGCCAAGTGGCCCACCAGCTGGCAGAAGTGGAACCGGGACAACACCCGGCTCAACAAGGACTACCCGTTCCTCACCTGGTCCAACGCCTGGATGAACCTCCCCTGCGCCACGTGGCCGAGCAAGCAGCACACCCCGGTCGAGGTCAAGACGCACCAGGGACTGCCGAAGGTCCTGATCGTGCAGTCCACGCGTGACGCCGCCACTCCCTACCCGGGCGCCGTCGAACTGCACAAGCGCTTCAAGGGCTCCCGCCTGATCACCGAGAAGAACGCGGGCTCCCACGGCGTGACCAGCCTGGTCAATCCCTGCATCAACCAGCGCGTCGACGCCTACCTGCTCGACGGCACGCTGGACGGCAAGGACGTGACCTGCGCGCCGCACGCCACGCCCAAGCCGTGACCGTACCGACACGCTGACGAGGGGCGGCCGGCCCTCACCGGCCGCCCCTCGCCCATGGGGCCTTCCCGGCCTCCCTTCGCCCATGGGCCTTCCCGGCCACCCCTTGTCCATGCGGCCCTCCCTTGCCGCTCCTCGCCCCCTCGCGGCCCTTCCTTGCCGCTCCGCTCCCGTACGGTCCTCCTGGCCGCCCTCCTCCCGTACGGCCGCTAAGCCGTGCGCCAGGCGTCTCCGCCGCGTAGTCGAACAGGTCCGGGCAGACCTGGGCGAGCAGCGGAAGGACCTCCCGCAAGTCCCGGCCGCGCAGCGCCCCGGTCAGCCACTCCACCGTCTCCGGCAGGCTCTCGGCGTACGACACCACCGGCCGGTAGCCCAACTCCCGCTCGGCGGCCGGCATGTCGCACACCACCGGCCGCGGCACCGACACGGCGTCAGCCCCACGGCCCGTCGAGGTACACGGTGCGGGTCTCCACCCCCATCAGGGAGCGACTGTCGGCTGGGTCACGGGGACCGGTACCGGGTAGTCCGGGAAGCCGTCCGGCTCGCCCATCGTGTCGAAGCGCCGTCCCGCGCCGTCCTCGTACACGGACACACTGGAGATCACCACCGCCGAGCCGATCCGGCCCGCGAGCCCCGTCACCTGCCGGGCGTGCCCGGCGTCGCAGGCGACCACGTCGACCAGCAGGTCGCAGCCGTCGCCCACCACCGCGGCCAGGGCCGTGTCGTCGGCGCGGTCCAGCCGTACCGTCCGCACCCCCTCGTCCCACGCCACGTCCCGGCCGCCGCCGCGCGAGGCGGCCGTCACCGCCCAGCCGTCCCGCGCCAGCGCCTCCACCACCGGACGCCCGATCTGCCCGCTCGCCCCGATCACCACAGCTGTCTTCATACGGCGAGCCCAGGCATCCGGCCCGCTGCCTTCCTTCTGCCGACGGCAGAGGTCAACTGAGCGGTGCGCGCGGGAACCTGCGCCTGGCGTTCTGCTCCGCCGCCTGCCGTTCCTTGACGACGGCCGCGTACTCGTCGACGTACTCCTGCCCGGACAGGGCCAGGATGGCGTAGACGATCTCGTCGGTGACCGCACGCAGCACGGCCTTCTGGTGCTCCATGCCGGCATAGCGGGAGAAGTCCAGGGGCTCGCCGAAGCGGATGGTCACCGGGCGGATCCTGGGAACGATCTTCCCGGGCGGCTGTGCCTCGAACGTGCCGATCATCGCGCACGGCACCACCGGAACGCCTGCCGTGAGGGCCATCACGGCGACCCCGACCTTGCCCTTGTACAGCCTGCCGTCGTGCGAACGGGTGCCCTCCGGGTAGATGCCGAGCAGTTCGTCCCGGCGCAGCACCCCGAGCCCTTCGCGGATCGCGGCCTGCCCCGCCTCCTTGCCCGAGCGGTCCACCGGGATCTGCCCCGCGCTGCGGAAGAAGAACGCGGTGAGCCGGCCCTTCACCCCGGGGCCGGTGAAGTACTCCGCCTTGGCAAGGAAGGTGATGCGGCGTTTCAGTATCGCCGGCATCAGGAAGTGGTCGGAGAACGACAGGTGGTTCCCGGCGATGATCGCCGGCCCCGACGCGGGCACGTGTTCCAGACCTTCGATCCGGGGCCGGAAGACCACTCTGAGCAGCGGACCCAGGACCACGTACTTGAGCAGGTAGTAGAACACGGCTCGCTCCTCACTCTGCCGGCTCCTCTTCGAACCGGTGTTTTCCCAGGTCAACCCAGGGATCACGGACATGGGCCGATGTGCACCTGTCGTCATCTGTAACCAGGTTCGGGCGGTGTCATGCTGACCGTTTGCCGAGTCAGCTGATGGATGGTCAGGTGACGAGGCGGGTCACCGTCTACCCGCACTCGATCACGGCGACGCTGTCCTCGAAGAGCCGCGACGTGTTCCGGCGCAGCACCGCGGTGATGCCCCTCTACACCCTCATACTGGGCCTGCTCGCTCTAATGGGGTTCATGCGATCGCGGCCGGAGTCGAGGTCACCAACGGGCAGCTGGCGATCCCGCAGCTCTTCGAGGACATGTTCCCGGACTGGTTCGCGGGGGTGGCGTTCGCGGCGATCGGCATCGGCGCGCTGGCCCCGGCGACGATCATGTCGATCGCGGCGGCGAACTCCTGAAGGCGGCGGAGGCCGCCGAGGGCATCGACGTCACATCGCCCGGGGATCACACGGCGGATGCGCCACAAGCGGCAGCGACGGCGGTCCCCGCCCTGCGTCCGGGCACGTCGCCTGCGCCCAAGCCCAGCTGAGAGCCCGCTCCCCGCACGTCTAGGCCGCCGCCCGCGCTCCGATCGAGTCCAGGGCGGCGGTCACCGTCCTGCGCAGTGTCGCCGCGTCGGCACCGGCGCGGGAGCGCAGGTTGACGCCGTAGGCGAGCAGGGCCAGCAGGTCCGCGGAAGCGCCCGGATCGGCACCGGGGGACAGCTGCCCCAGGCCGTCGGCGGTCACGAGGGCGGCGTACATCGCCTCGCGTAGCTCCTGGTGATGCTGGTCCAGGACGGCGCGCACCTCGGGGTCACCGTTCTCCGCCCCGGCGTGCGCGTTGGAGACCATGCAGCCCCACCGGGCGTACGCGCCCGAGCAACGGGCCTCGATCAGGCCGTCGAAGAACTCGGAGACGGCCGGCAGGCCCCGCTCGTCCTCGGCCAGGCGCCGGAACATCGGCTGGGACCGCTGCTCCAGGTAACGGCGCAGCGCGGCGAGGTAGAGCTCCTGCTTGCCGCCGAACGTGGCGTACAGGCTGGAGCGGTTGAGCCCGGTCGCGGTCACCACGTCCTGGATCCCGGTCGAGGCCACGCCCTGCCGCCAGAACAGCCGCACCACGGTCTCCAGGGTGGCGTCCGGATCGAAGTGCTTGATGTCCGGCATGATCCACCCACCATCCTGAAATGAGGATTCCAAGATACTCCCGGTTCAGTACGCCGCAAAGGTGCTCACAGGTACAGACCGGGACAGGCCCTCAGCAGCGCGGAGTCGTCCAGGTTCGTCCACGATCCGACCCAGGGGTGCGGCGCGCCGCGACCATGCCCCCATGAATCGCATACCGACCCTCTGGGCGGCCGCGCACGGGTCGCGGACTCCCCGCCTGCGCCGCCGCCTCGCCCGCCGCGCCGTCCACCTGGCCGCGTTCATCAAGGCACTCGCCCTCGCCGACCACCGCCCGTTCACGAGCCTCTGACCCGCCGACACCTTCGCACGGCTGGCGCGGGGCCACGCACACCCTTATCTTGGAACGGTCATTTCAAGATTGACGGGTCCCGCTCCAGTCGCCGCCCAGGAGGAACCAGCACCATGACCACCCTCAACGCCGAACTGCGCACCTTCTACGAAGCCCGCCAGCAGCAGATCCCCGCCGAGATCCGGCAGATCATGCAGCGGGCCGGCCAGGAACTCGCCGACTCCGGCCAGGCCGACCGCGCCCTGACCGTCGGCGCCCAGGCCCCGCGCTTCCGACTCCCCTCCGCGACCGGCCGGACCCTGGCCCTGGACGACCTGCTCGCCGAGGGCCCGGTCGTGCTGACCTTCTACCGCGGCGCCTGGTGTCCGTACTGCAACATCGCCCTGCGCTCCCTCCAGCAGCACCACCAGGCGATCACCGCCCGCGGCGCCCGCCTGGTGGCCGTCTCCCCGCAGATCCCCGACGAGTCCCTGACCCTGACCGAGAAGCACGACCTCGCCTTCGACGTCCTCAGCGACATCGGCTCCGACACCGCCAAGCAGTACGGCCTCGCCTTCGACCTCCCCGACGACCTCGCCGCCGTCTACGACAAGCTCGGCTTCGACCTCCAGCGCGTCAACGACGGCCACCCGCGCACCCTCCCGCTGCCCGCCACCTACGTCATCGACCGAGACGGCGTCATCCGCTGGACCTTCGTCAACGCCGACTACGCCACCCGCGCCGAGCCGGCCGACATCCTCGCCGCCCTCGACGCGCTGGCCTGACGCCGACAGCCGACCAGCGCCACTGCCAACAGGACCGGTCAGGCGCAGGCGAGCCTGGCGGAGCCGAGGGGGCGTCTTCTAGTTCGACGGTCTTTGGCCAGGATCGTGCGCCGGCTCAGGCCGGATCGGGATCCTTCCAGGCCGATCTTCTCGAACCGTCGCCGGTCGCCTGCGACCGGGAAGTCCACTTGGTGGCGTGATGGGGGAAGCACTCCGGTGCGTCGCCGGCCCAGCCGCCGGAGGGCCGGCCATCGGATGCGAGGACGACCTGATGGACAGTCAAGTGTCCAGACACTCGTCCAGGGGCTCGTCCAGCGCCTTGCCTACGCGCTCCAGCCACCTCGTGTCCATGATCGTCAGATCCGGACCGGCGACGTACCAGCCCTCGGCCGTCGTGGATCGGGAACCTTCGGCAGCCGCTCAGCCCCGCCGGTCGCGAACCGGGCGCCCTGCGCCGGCCGGCACACCTCGGCGCCTGAAAGCCGCACGGTCATGGCCCCCTGAGCGGCGTATTTCCGTACGCGGAGACGAGTGGAAGGCTTGGGGTATGGCCTTTCGACCGTGGGCGGACCTCCGGCGAGCGTGGCAACCGGGTCACGCACCCGCGCTGATGGTGATCCCACTGGGGCTGATCGTCACGGTCTGTGTCGTGGACGTACTGGCTCCGCCGCACATCCACCTCGGGCCGCTGCTGGTGGCGGCGCCGGCGATCACGGTGGCGTTCGCGGGGGCCCGCGTGACGGCACTCATGGGAGCGCTCGCGGTGGCGGCCGAGGCGCTGATCGGCGTGCTCAGAGGGGTCATGATCACGGCCAACGTCCAGGCGCAGCTCATCGCGCTCATCGTCGTCTCCGCCATCTGTGTCGGCATCTGCGTCGTGCGGGACCGGCGCGAGCGCCAGTTGCACCAGGTGCGGTCCGTGGCCGAGGCGGCGCAGAGCGTGCTGTTGCAGCCGCTGCCCGCCCGCACCGGCCACCTGAGGATCGCCGGCCTGTACCTCCCCGCCGAGGAAGAAGCCGCTCTGGGCGGAGACCTGTACGCGGCCGCACGCACCGACCACCACAGCACCCGGCTGCTCATCGGCGACGTGCGCGGCAGCGGGCTGGCCGCGATCAACAACGCCGCCCTGCTGCTCGGTGCCTTCCGCGCGGCCGCCCACCGGCAGGCCACCCTGCCCCGTCTCGCCGTCCACCTGGACGCCGCGTTCCGCTGGGACACCAGCCAGTGGCGACCACAGGCGGAGCAGGACACCAACGAGGACTTCGCCACCGCCATCCTGCTCGACATCCCCGACCACGATCCGGTCGTCCACCTCATCAACTGCGGCCACCCGCCGCCACTGCTCCTGCGTGGGAATCACATCACCCCACTCGTGGCCGAGACGAGCCACCTTCCGATCGGACTCGGCGGTTCCTTCGGTATCGCCGCCTACGACGTCCAGACGTTCCCGTTCGAAGTCGGCGACCTGCTGCTTCTCCATACGGACGGCGTCATCGAAGCACGTGATGCCAACGGCGTCTTCTACCCGTTCACCGAACGGGCGCCCGAGTGGACCAAGGACGACCCTGACGAACTCCTGCGCCTCCTCAAAGACGACCTACTGGCCCACGTCCACGGACACCTGGAAGACGACGCGGCCGTAGTCGTCATCCGGCGCCTGGCCGTCTGACCCCCGGTCACGCGACCAGCCGACCGTCCGGCACGACCCATGGGTGGAGCAACCGCATGGTTGCTGTCGCGTGGTGCTGGAACCATGTCGGCGCGTGCCGCGTGATCACTCGTGCGAGCTCGACGTGCCCGGGTGGTGCGTCGCGCGGAAGTCCGCTGAGTCGGTACGAGAGGGCTTGGGTGCGAGATGAGAGTGCAACCGCGCCAGGAACGGAGTCCTCTCCCGGTTCTGGGGATGTGCGTCGTGCTGGTGGCCTTGTTGGAGCGCTTCCTGTCGTTGGCCGGCGGGCCGAAGACGTATGTCCTGTGCGATCACGTCGTCGGGCTCTCCGAGAGGCTCGACCGCGAGGCGGGTACGAACCGGTGGCTCCTGCTGGCGGGGCTGGTGCTGTCCGTGGCGGCACTGGCCTTCTCGCGGGCGCGCCGCCGGCGGATCCTGCCGGTCCTCGCCCTGTCCGCCGTTGTGGTCCTGGTGGTCTCGGCGGACGGGTACGCGGCGCGCGCGGATGCCGTCGCCGCGCAGATCGAGACAACTCAGACCTGCGACGAGCCCACGACGGTCTACGACACCTCTCATGGATGGTTCGACTGGAGCCCCCTCAGCCCCTGAACGGCGCATGATCGGCGGTCACCTGACGGATCGTTCATCCGAGCCCCGCCACAGTGCGCATGCGTGAGGGGGCGGAGGCGCACTGAACGGCGCCGCAGCGTCACCCGGATGAGACACCCCGCTCGCTGAACACCTTCGATGCGAGCCGCCTCTCTCGACCCGATGCTGTGGCGCGAGCGGTCTCGGTCTCGCCTGCTCCCGGATTGTGGTGGCCGCCGACGGGAGGCAGGGTGGTCTTGAGACCGTCTGGGCGAGGCAGAAGGCGCGGGGTCTGTCAGGGATCTGTCGATCGTCCGTTCCGGGCAGGCTTACGGAGGTGTGGTACATGTCAGAGAAGACCCCTGAGCACACGACCGCCCGCGAGAGCTCCTTGCCGCCCGAAGTCAAGTTGCTGCAGGAAGTCACTCCGCCCTTCTTCCCCGAAGGTGGTTCGGGAATGACCATCCTCGTCGACTGGCCTCCCGGTCACCCCGGGCTGCCTCCGCATCGCCACTCGGGCCCGTCGTTCGGCTATGTGATGGAGGGCGCGCTCCGGTTCGAGCTGGAGGGTGAGCCGGAGCGTGTGGTCGAGGCCGGTGGGACGTTCTGGGAGCCGGGCGGTGACGTGATCCACTACCAGGACGGCAACGCCCTGTCGGACGCACCGACCAAGTTCGTGGTGACCATGGTGTGCGCGCCGGGTCAGCCGATGCTCACGTTGGTCGAGGAGGAGGAGCTGAAGGAACGGGCGCACCTGCGCGCCCCGCGTCCCTCCGAAGGCTGACCTTCGATCGGCGTGGCCGCGCGCCCGCGCAGCACGCGTGTCACCGACAAGCCAGGACAGCGCAGCTCCTCCGCCAGCCAGCCGGGGCTGACGATCCCGTACCCGGCATACGGATGTCCATCAGCACCACGTCGGGTGCCGGAGACTGGCGGGGCGGGCGCGCCGTGAGGGACACGGCTCACCCCCGCTCCGCTTCGGCGTACGGGCCGCGACCGGCGTGCCCCCGTACGCCGGCCGTGTCCGGCCCTCGTACGATGTTCCCGATGACCGGCACCCGAGCACACGCCCAGCGACCGCCCCAGCGGCGGCACCGGGGGCTGCTCGTGCTCGCTCTGCTGGCCGGACTGCTCGGGATGCACGCGCTGGCGCCCGGCGGGGGCATGGCTCACGCCGGAGACTCCGGGCACGCCCGGACCGCGCACGGCGCGGTCGTCGTCAGCGCGCCGGACGACTGCCCGGACGCCGCCGGTCACTGCGGCGGCCACCGGCTGCACCACGCCGACCCGAGCTGTGCCTCGGGCGCGCTGGACGGCGGCCCCCAGCTGCCCGTACCGGCCCCCGACACGGTGGCCGTCGTCGTACCGGCCGCCTGCCCGCGCCCCGGTCCGGCCACCGCGCCGGACGGCGCCCGTGCCCCGCCCGATCTGGCGGAACTCCAACTCCTGCGGATCTAGAGCCGCCCCCGGCCGCCCGCCCCTGCCCCGGCGCAGGTTCCGCGGTCGTGTTCACGCGTGCCCGAAATCCCCTCAGAACAGTAGGAGTTCCCCGCATGACCATCCGTACCCTGACGCGCCGTGCCGTCCTCGCCGCGGTCGCCGTGACCGGAGCCCTCGTCCTGGCCGCCTGCGGCGGTGACAACGACAGCGCCGGCGGCCACACCGGCCACGGCTCCTCCGCCACCGCGAGCGCGTCGGCCGCCCCGAGCGCGTCGGCCACCGCCCACAACGCCCAGGACGTCTCCTTCGCCCAGGGCATGATCCCGCACCACCAGCAGGCCCTGGAGATGGCGAAGCTCGCCGACGGCCGGGCCTCCTCCGCGCGGGTGAAGGACCTCGCCTCGCGCATCGAGAAGGCGCAGGACCCGGAGATCCGCACCATGACCGGCTGGCTGACGTCCTGGGGCGAGCAGGTCCCCATGGCCGGCACGGACCACTCCGCCCACTCCGGGATGTCCGGGATGTCCGGGATGATGAGTGAGGGCGACATGACGGCCCTGAAGAAGGCCACCGGCAAGGACTTCGACACCAAGTTCCTGTCGATGATGGTCGACCACCACGAGGGCGCCGTCGAAATGGCCACCACCGAGAAGGAGAAGGGCCAGTACGGCCCCGCCAAGACCATGGCGGACGCCATCGTCACCGCGCAGAACGCCGAGATCAAGGAGATGAAGCAACTCCTCGGCACGCACTGACGGCGCGGCGGGCGGGGACCGGTCCCGTCACCGGCCCCCGCCCGTCCCTCAGGCCAGCACCTTCTCCAGGGCCGCCAGCGCCGACCGCAGCTCCTCCGCCGTGATCGTCAGCGGCGGCGCGAGCCGGATCGTGGACCCGTGGGTGTCCTTGACCAGGACACCCTCGCGCATCAGGCGCTCGCTGATCTCGCGGCCGGTGCCGAGGGCGGGGTCGACGTCCACGCCGGCCCACAGCCCCCGCGCCCGGAAACCGGTCACGCCCTTGCCGGTCAGCCCGGTCAGCCCGTCCCGCAGGACCACGCCCAGCTCGGCCGCCCGGCGCTGGAACTCACCGGTCTCCAGCAGCTCGACCACGGCCGTGCCGACCGCCGCGGCGAGCGGATTGCCGCCGAACGTCGAACCGTGCTCACCCGGGTGCAGCACCCCCAGCACCTCGCGCCGGCCCACCACCGCCGACACCGGCACGATGCCGCCGCCGAGCGCCTTGCCGAGCAGCAGCACGTCCGGGACGACGTCCTCGTGCTCGACGGCGAGGGTGCGGCCCGTCCGGCCGAGGCCCGACTGGATCTCGTCCGCGACGAACAGGCAGCCCTTGCGGCGGGTCAGCTCCCGCACCCCGGCGAGATAGCCGTCGTCCGGGATGATCACCCCGGCCTCGCCCTGGATGGGCTCGATCAGCACCGCCGCCGTGGTGTCGTCGACCGCCGCCTCCAGCGCGGCCAGGTCGTTGTACGGCACGATCCGGAAACCGGGCGTGAACGGTCCGAACCCGGCCCGGGCCGTCTCGTCGGTGGAGAAGCTGACGATGGTCGTCGTACGGCCGTGGAAGTTCTCCGCCGCGACCACGATCGTCGCCTGCCCGGCCGGGACGCCCTTCACGTCGTACGCCCACTTGCGGGCCACCTTGATGCCGCTCTCCACCGCCTCCGCGCCCGTGTTCATCGGCAGCACCATGTCCAGGCCGGTCAGCTCCGCGAGCCGCTCGGCGAAGGGGGCCAGCCGGTCGTTGTGGAAGGCGCGGGAGGTGAGGGTGAGCCGGTCGAGCTGTCGGTGTGCCGCCTCGATGAGCGCCGGGTGCCGGTGGCCGAAGTTGAGGGCCGAATAGCCGGCCAGCATGTCGAGGTAGCGGTTGCCCTCGACGTCCTCCACCCAGGTGCCCTCGGCACGGGCCACCACCACGGGCAGCGGGTGGTAGTTGTGCGCGAGGACCGGCTCCTCCGCGCGGATCAGGTCGTCGGACGTACGGGTGCGCGCGGGTGCGGTCATCAGCGGATCTCCTGGGTGCAGCACTTGATGCCGCCGCCGGCCTTGTGGAACTCGGACAGGTCGACGGGGACGGGGACGTAGCCGTGGCCGGCCAGACGTTCGGCGAGCGCTTCCGCCTGGGGCGCGATGAAGACGTTCCGGCCGTCGGAGACGGAGTTCAGGCCGAACGCCATCGCGTCCTCGCGGGTGGCGAGCACCGCGTCCGGGTACAGGCGCTTGAGGACCTCCCGGCTGCCCGCGGAGAAGGCCTCCGGGTAGTAGCAGATGTTGTCGTCGTCGAGGACGAACAGCGCCGTGTCCAGGTGGTAGAAGTACGGGTCGACCAGGGTCAGGCCGATCACCGGGTGGCCGAGGAACTCCTGCGCCTCCCGGTGGGCCTCACGCGTGGTGCGGAACCCGGTGCCGGCGAGCACGTACCGGCCCGTCCACACCAGGTCGCCCTCGCCCTCGGTCACCGACTCGGGCCGGTGGACGTCGTAGCCGGCCGCCTTGAACCAGGTGTCGTAGTGCACCGACTCGGGGCGGCGCTCCGGGGCGTGGAACAGGGAGCCGAAGACCCGGCCGCCGACGACGAACGCCGCGTTGGCGGCGAACACCATGTCCGGCAGGCCGGGGACCGGCTCCACGGAGTCCACGGTGTGGCCGTGCGCCCGGTAGGCGCGGATCAGCTGCTGCCACTGCTCCTGGGCGAGGTCCACGTCGACGGGTTTGTCGGGATGCATCCAGGGATTGATCGCGTACTGGACGGCGAAGTGTCTGGGTTCACAGACCAGAAAACGCCGGGAACGCGGCACACGACTGTCGGACACAGAGGGTTTCCTCCGTTTTCCTGTGTGTCACTGAGGGGTGACACCACGGTAGGAAGGGAGGCAGACGGGCGACAAGCGAGAAAGGCTGCGCGGACAGGCAGGATCGCTGCGTTGTTGCCGGGCGTCACGCACGACTCCTGCGCGACGGTCCGGTCAGTCGGGGGCCGCGTGGGTGGCACCCGCCTCCGGGCTTTCCGGGAGCAGATGGGACAACACCATCACGCTGATCGTCTTCCGGATGAACGGCTCGGCGCGGATCCGCTCCAGCACCTCCTCGAAGTGCTCCACGTCCCGGGCGCGCACGTGCAGCAGCGCGTCGGCGCCGCCGGTCACCGTCATGGCCGCCGCGATCTCCGGATGGTTGCGGACGACCTCCGCCAGCCGCCGGGGCGGGGCCGCGCCCTCGCAGTACACCTCGACGTACGCCTCCGTGCGCCAGCCCAGCGCGGAGGGCTTGACCGTGGCCGTGAACCCGGTGATCACCCCGGTCTCCCGCAGCCGGTCCACCCGCCGCTTGACCGCGGTGGCGGACAGCCCGATCGCGGCTCCGATCTCGGCGAAGCTGGTCCGCGCGTTCGTCATCAGCGCGGTGGTGATCTGGCGGTCCAGCTCGTCGAACGAGGGCGTCCTGCTGTTCATGCGGGCACTGTAGCCAGCCGCGCGCGCACCGCGCGGCTCACGACTGGGTGACCACCAGGGCGAGCGTCAGCAACCCCAGCACCACCCATCCGAACCACAGCCAGCCGTTGCTGCCGAGCGCGACCGTGTAGGCGGTCACGACGACCAGCCCGCCGACCGTGAGCGCCCCCATCGTCTTGGTGGAACCGTTCGTGGAACCGGGCATCGCGACACCCTCCTCATGGTCCGTCCACGACCATGGTGCCCCGGTTCGGGCCCGGACGGGATAGGTGCGGCAGGTCCTGGCGCGGGACGAGGCCAGGCCCCGTCGTTTCGATCATCCCGGCGTCCGAACGACAGGATCTAGCCCTCGCGCGCGTTCAGCGAGGCCAGGTAGGCGTTGTACGCCTCCAGCTCCTTGTCGCCGTCCCGGTCGGCGGCCCGGTCCTTGCGCTTGGCCTGCCGCTGCTCGGAGCGGTACCACTGGAACAGCAGCGCGATCAGCACCAGCACCGAAGGGATCTCGCTGAACGCCCAGGCGATGCCGCCCGCCGCGCTCTGGTCGGACAGCGCGTCGATGCCCAGCGAGGCGGGCGGGTGCTCGAAGGTCTCCACCATCGGCGTCGACGCCATCATCAGCGCGATACCGAAGAACGCGTGGAACGGCATGCCCGCGAACAGCTCCAGCATCCGCATCAGATGGCCCGGCCGGTGCGGGCCCGGGTCGACACCGATGATCGGCCAGAAGAACACGACACCGACCGCGAGGAAGTGCACCATCATCGCGACGTGCCCGGTCTTCGAGCCCATCAGGAAGTCGAACAGCGGGGTGAAGTAGAGGGCGTACAGGCTCGCGATGAACAGCGGGATGGTGAACGCCGGGTGGGTGATGATCCGCATGTACCGGCTGTGCAGCAGCATCAGCAGCAGCTCACGCGGACCCTTGCGGCCCTTGCCGGCGGTCGGCAGCGCGCGCAGCGCCAGGGTGACCGGGGCGCCGAGCAGGATCAGGATCGGCGACAGCATGCTGATCACCATGTGCTGCACCATGTGCACGCTGAACATGACCATGCCGTAGTCGTTCAGCCCGGTGCACATCACCAGCGCGATGGTGAGCACGCCGACGACGTACGAGACGGTACGGCTCACCGGCCAGGCGTCCCCGCGCCGCCGCAGCCGCACGACACCCCAGCCGTACAGGGCCAGACCGGCCAGGCAGGCGATGAGGAAGAAGGGGTCCGCCGACCATTCGAGCCCTCGCCCCAGCGTGAACGGCGGCAGATCCATGGTCATGCCGTGCCCGCTGTGATCCATCCGGCGGCTCCTGGTTCGTGGGGGTTGTGCGGTGTCTGTCCACAGCTGTCTGTGTCCGCACCAAGAGTAGAACCGGCCCCGGTCACCGCGGTGACCGGGGCCGGTTCGTCCTCACCCGGACCAGTGGGTCACAGAACGCACTCCGCCTCGTCGTACCGCTCCGCCGGTACGGTCTTCAGCGTCTCCACGGCCTCCGCCAGCGACACCATGACGATGTCGGTCCCGCGCAGCGCCGTCATCTTGCCGAACTCACCCCGGTGCACGGCCTCCACCGCGTGCCAGCCGAAGCGGGTCGCCAGCACCCGGTCGTACGGCGTCGGCGTGCCGCCCCGCTGCACATGCCCGAGGATCACCGGCCGGGCCTCCTTGCCGAGCCGTTGCTCCAGCTCGACCGACAGCTGCCGCGCGATGCCCGCGAAGCGCTCGTGGCCGTAGATGTCCTTGCCGCCCTCGTCGAACTCCATGGAGCCGGGTCTCGGCTTGGCCCCTTCCGCGGCGACCACTATGGCGAACCGCTTGCCCGCCTCGAACCGCTCGCCGACCTTCTTCGTCAACTCGTCGATGTCGAAGGGCCGCTCCGGCACGACCACGGCGTGGGCACCGGCCGCCATGCCGGAGTGCAGCGCGATCCAGCCGGTGTGCCGGCCCATGACCTCCACGATCAGCACCCGCTGGTGCGACTCGGCGGTGGTCTTCAGCCGGTCCAGGGCCTCGGTCGCCACGGTCACCGCCGTGTCGAAACCGAAGGTGACATCGGTGACGGCGATGTCGTTGTCGATGGTCTTGGGCACGCCCACGATCGGCAGCCCGGCGTCCGACAGCAGCCGGGCCGCCTTCAGCGTGCCCTCACCGCCGATCGGGATGATCGCGTCCAGGCCGAGTTCCGCGACATGGCCCCTGGCCCGCTCCACGCCGTCCCGCAGATGCTCCGGGCGGACCCGGGAGGAGCCGAGGATGGTGCCGCCGCGCGCGAGGATGCCGCCCACGGCGTCCAGGTCGAGCTTCAGATAGTCGCATTCCAGGAGGCCCTTCCAGCCGTCCCGGAAACCGATGACCTCGTCGCCGTGGTCGGCGACGGCGCGGTGCACGACGGACCGGATGACGGCGTTCAGGCCGGGGCAGTCGCCGCCGGACGTGAGGACACCAATGCGCATAGCCCGAAATACCTTCTCAACGTGGGCCCGGTAACCGGACCACGATGTCCGGCGGATTCCCGGTCACCCTACCGGCGTGAGGGGGTGGCTCCGTAGCGGGCGTCCGCCTGCTGGACGCGCCCGCACATGTGAGCGGACGGACCGTCAGGCGGGCCCGCCACAAGCCTGCCGGACCCCACTGGAATCCGGCTGAACAACGGGTTACGCAGGCTGCTGCGCAACTGGGCTCACGCAGGCTGCTGCGCAACTGGGCTCACGCAGGCTGCTGCGCAGCCGCGATGCGCTCGTTGCGGAGCGCCTCGTACCAGCGGTCGTCGATCGGCGGCAGCGCGTTGACGTCGAGCGCCAGCTTCAGCAGCAGGTCGGCGATCTGCGGGTTGCGGGCGAGGACCGGTCCGTGCATGTACGTACCGAAGACGGTCCCGTTGTACGCGCCCTCCGTGGCGTCCCCGGTGCCGTTGCCCTTGCCGATCTGCACCCGGGCGAGGGGGCGGGCCGTGGGGCCCAGGTGGGTGACGCCCTGGTGGTTCTCGAAGCCGGTCAGCTGGGGGAGGCCGAGCTGCGGGTCGATGTCGGCCAGCACGTCACCGACGCACCGCTCGCCCTCGCCGCGCACGGACACCACGTCGAGCAGGCCGAGGCCCGGCTCGCGCTGGCCGAGGTCGTTGATGAACTCGTGGCCGAGGATCTGGTAGCCGGCGCAGACCGAGAAGACGATCGCGCCGTTCTCCACCGCCCGGTGCAGATGCCCGTCCCGGCGCAGCCGCTCGGCCGCGAGCCGCTGCGGACGGTCCTCGCCGCCGCCGATGAGGTAGATGTCACCGGAGGTCGGGATCGGCTGGTCGCTGCGCACGTCGAGGCGGGCCACGTCCAGGCCGCGCTGCCGGGCCCGGCGCTCCACGACGAGCGCGTTGCCCTGGTCGCCGTAGGTGCTCAGCAGGTCCGGGTAGATCCACACCAGCCGCAGTTGGTTGTCGCTCATGAGGTGATCGCCCTTCGAGGATCAGAAGATCAGTTGCCGACGCGGCGGCGCAGGTCCTGGAACGCGGTGTAGTTCGCGATGACCTCGATCCGGCCGGGCGGGCACATCTGCACGGCCTGGTCGAGGTTGTCGCAGACCTGGAAGTGCTGGTTGGCGACCTCCAGACGGACGGCGAGGTCCAGCTTCCGGTCGCCGATGACGAAGATCGGGTGGCCGGTCAGCCGGGTGTAGTCGACGTCCCACAGCCAGGAGGTGTCGGTGCCGTCGGCTCCCCGCGCGTTCACGGACAGGATCACCGGCGCGGGCGGCGGGTCGATCAGGGAGAACGTCTCCAGCCAGCCGGCCGGGTTCTTCGCCAGCAGCAGCCGGAGGTCGCGGTTCTGGAACTGGACGACGTCGTACCGGCCGGCCACCGCCTGCACCTGGTACATCCGCTCCAGGGCGACCTGCGGCGGCACCCCGAAGACGGCGGCGACGGCCGCGGAGGAGGCCGCGTTCGCCTTGTTGGCACGGCCCGGCAGCTGGAGGTGGATCGGCCAGGCGGACCCGTGCGGGTCCAGCACGTGGTCCCCGGACAGCGCCCAGGTCGGCGTCGGCCGCCGGAACCCGCACTCACCGCAGAACCAGTCGTCACCCGGGCGCTGCATCACGCCACCGCACGACGGGCAGGACCAGGCGTCGTCCTTCCACATCTGCCCGGCCGCGACCCAGATCACATTCGGGGACGACGACGCGGCCCACACCACCAGCGGGTCGTCGCAGTTGGCGACGATGACGGCCTTGGAGCCGGCCAGGCCCTCCCGCCAGTTCTCGGCGAGCATCCGGGTCTCGGCGGCGCGGTCGAGCTGGTCACGGGAGAGGTTCAGCAGGGCGATGCACTTCGGGCTGGTGTCCCGGGCCACACCGGCCAGGTACTTCTCGTCGACCTCGATGACGCCGAACTTGGCGTCCGAGCCGCCCGCCAGGGCGGAGGTGATGCCGGCCGGCATGTTGGCGCCGAGCGCGTTCGACACGACCGGGCCCGCGGCGCGCAGCGCCTCGGCGATGAGCCGGGTGGTCGTGGTCTTGCCGTTGGTCGCCGACACCAGGACGACGTCCAGGTTCTGGGCGAGCCGGGCGAGCAGGTCGGGGTCGAGCTTCAGTGCGACCCGGCCACCGATCACCGATCCGCTGCCGCGCCCCGCGGCCCGCGATGCCGCAGCGACCGCCTTGCCCGCGGTCACGGCCAGCTTGGCCCGCGGCGTGAGCGGGTCCGAGTTGCCTGCCATCAGTTCTCGATCCTCCTTGCGTACGCGCCGCGCCTGGGGCCATCCGGCAACGTGGTGTGAACCTCAGCCTATCGAGATCCATTCCCACACCCGAATCCCGGCCCAGGCCTTGAGCGGCGGGCATGAGCGATACGAACCGTACCCTTGCCGCCATGCGACACGGTTCCATTCCGGGCGCCCACGGGCGCGTCCGGCCCCTCACCCTGCTCGGCGACGCGGTACTGCGCGAGCCCTGCCGGGACGTCACCGACTTCGGCCCCGGCCTCGCCGCCCTCGTGGAGGACCTGTTCGCCACGATGTACGCGGCGCAGGGGGTGGGCCTGGCCGCGAATCAGATCGGGGTCGGTCTGCGGGTGTTCGTGTACGACTGTCCGGACGACGAGGACGTGCGTCACCTGGGGCACGTGGTGAACCCCCGGCTGGTGGAGGCGGACGGTGTGGTGATCCGCGGTCCCGAGGGCTGCCTGTCCCTGCCGGGGCTGGAGGCGGGAACCGAGCGCTACGACCACGCGGTGGTCGAGGGCCTCACGCTGACCGGCGACCCGGTCATCCTCCACGGCACCGGTTTCTTTGCCAGATGCTTGCAACACGAGTGCGACCACCTGGAAGGCCGGGTGTACGCGGACCACCTCACGGGGTGGCGGAAGCGGAGACTGCTGAGGCAGGTCTCCAGGGCTTCCTGGAACCGGGTGGGCGCACAGGCCTGAGGGGCGCGGGGGCCGTTCAGAACCCCGGGCCCCCCACCCTGTCCCCGGCCGCGGCCAGGCGACCCCACAGCAGGTCGGCGAGAGACCGCACCAACTCGGCCCGGGAACAAGGCCGTTCCCCCAGCCACCAGTCCCCGGCGGCGTGCATCATCCCGACGATCCCATGTCCCCACACCCGTGCCAGCTGCTGGCTCTCCGGCCCGAGGTCCACCCGCTCCTCGATGACCTGGGCCAGTTCCTCGCCCATCCGCCGCAGCAGCGGAGCCGAGTGCTTGCCGACGTCGAAGCCCTGGTCGCCGCCGGTGCTGCCCTCCGCCGGATGCATGAGGAACCGGTACACCTGGGGTCGCGCCTCGATCGCGGCGAGATAGGTGTCCAGCGTGGACTCGACCCGCTCGCGCCGGTCGACCGGCGCGTCCAGCGCCGCGCGCAGCGACGCCAGCAGCGCGTCGGTGTGCCGCTTGGCCAAGGCCGCGTAAAGACCGCCCTTGTCGCCGAAGTGCCGGTAAAGGATCGGCTTCGTGATACCCGCTTCCGCCGCGATCGCGTTCATCGACGCCTGCGGGCCGTCGCGCAGCACCACCCGGTCGGCGGCCTCCAGCAGCTCGCGCCGTCGGCGGTCGGCGGACCGCTGCTGATCGGTCCGCTGCGTGGTGTCCATGTGCTCTCCCCACCCGTGCTGATTCGGTGACGCCTGCGCAAACTAACACTGACCGGGCCCCTGACATCGAACGGGCAGCCGAGGCGTCATCGGCGGTTGACTTTTCCTACCGATCGGTAACACACTCGGGTTACCGTAAGTAACACCGCACCACCGCCGCTGGAGGGGACATGGCCGAGTTCACCATGGAGCTGAACGAGGAACAGAAGGAAGTACGCGACTGGCTCCATGGCTTCGCCGCGGATGTGATCCGTCCCGCGGCGGCGGAGTGGGACGAGCGCGAGGAGACCCCCTGGCCGGTCATCCAGGAGGCCGCGAAGGTCGGCATCTACTCCCTCGACTTCTACGCGCAGCAGTACTTCGACCCCACCGGCCTCGGCATCCCGATGGCCATGGAGGAGCTGTTCTGGGGCGACGCGGGCATCGCCCTGTCCATTGTGGGCACCGGCCTGGCCGCCGTGGGTGTACTCGCCAACGGGACCGAGGAGCAGATCGGCACCTGGATACCCCAGATGTACGGCGACCAGAACGACGTCAAGGTCGCCGCGTTCTGCTCCTCCGAGCCCGACGCCGGCTCCGACGTCGCCTCCATGCGCACGCGTGCCGTGTACGACGAGGCCAAGGACGAGTGGGTGATCAACGGCACGAAGACCTGGGCGACCAACGGCGGCATCGCCAACGTCCACGTCGTCGTCGCCGTCGTGGACCCGGAGCTGGGCTCCAAGGGCCACGCCTCCTTCATCGTCCCGCCGGGCACGCCCGGACTCTCCCAGGGGCAGAAGTTCAAGAAGCACGGCATCCGCGCCTCGCACACCGCCGAGGTCATCCTGGACAACGTCCGGGTGCCCGGGTCCTGCCTGCTCGGCGGCAAGGACAAGCTGGACGAGCGGCTGGCCCGGGCCCGGGAGAAGGCGAAGAAGGGCGGCGACCGCGTCAAGAACGCGGCCATGGCCACGTTCGAGGCGTCCCGCCCGGCGGTCGGCGCCATGGCGGTGGGCACCGCCCGGGCCGCGTACGAGGTCGCCCTCGACTACGCCACGACCCGGGAGCAGTTCGGCCGCCCGATCATCGACAACCAGGGCGTGGCCTTCCAGCTGGCGGACATGCGCACCCAGATCGACGCCGCCCGCCTGCTGGTGTGGCGTGCCTCCTGGATGGCGATCAACGGCAAGCCGTTCACCGCCGCCGAGGGCTCCATGTCGAAGCTGTTCGCCAGTGAGACCGCCAAGAAGGTGACGGCCCAGGCGATCCAGATCCTCGGCGGCAACGGCTACACCCGTGAGTACCCGGTCGAGCGGATGCACCGGGACGCGGCCATCTACACCATCTTCGAGGGGACGAGCGAGATCCAGCGGCTGGTCATCGCGCGGACCCTGTCGGGAATGCCCATCCGCTAGCGCTCACCGGTGCCTGAGCGGTGTGAGCTGCTCGATGTCGTACTTGGCCCGCAACGCCTCGATGGCCTCCTGGTCCGGAGGGCCGCCGTTGCCGAGGATGTCCAGCAACTCCTCGAAATAGCGCTCGTGGTCCGGCGGGGGAGCGGCCTGGAAGAACATCTTCGCCGGTGTCTCCGTCGGATTCGCGAACGCGTGCGGGCAGCCGGGCGGTACGACGATGACCGTGCCCGGTGTCGCCCGGACCACCCGGCTGCCCGACGACGACTCCCACTTCCGCCAGTTGTCGGGGGTGCGCACGCGCGGCTCGAAGGCGAGCACGTCCAGTTCGCCTTCGAGGATGTAGAACAACTCCTCGCTGCGCGTGTGCACATGGGCGCCCACGTCGAAGCCGGGCGGGACCTCCACCTCGAAGGTGGAGGCCATGCGCGAGTGCAGGCCGGTGACCTTGAACGTCACCCGCTGGGCCGGTGTCTCGACGACCCGGCCGTGGCCTGGTGGCACGTACAGTCCCTCGGTCTCTGTCATGGGGACCTCACCAGGTCACCGGCAGGCACTCGGGCCCCCGGATCAACGCGCCCTTCACGAAGGGGACCTGATCCGGCGGTACGGCCAGTCTGAGGCCCGGTACCCGGTCCAGCAGGGCGTTCATCAGCAGTTCCTCCTCCAGCCGGGCCAGCATGCCGCCCGGGCAGTAGTGCGGGCCGAAACCGAACGCCACATGCGGGTTCGGACGGCGGGAGAAGTCGACGGTGTCCGGCGCGGGGAAGACGTCCGGGTCCCGGTTGGCGGCCAGGTAGGAGACGTACACCGGGTCGCCCGCGCGGATGCGGACGCCCGCGATCTCCACGTCCTCCAGGGCGATCCGGGACAGTCCGACCGCGTTGCGGTGCGGGATGTAGCGCAGGAGTTCGTCGATCGCCCGGGGGCGGATCGCAGGCTCCGCGCGCAGCCGCGCCGTCAGACCGGGACGGGTCAGCAGCAGGTAGAACATCTGCCCGCTGTTGGCGGTGACCGCCTCGCCGCCGATCTGGAGGAGCACGGCGAGGCCCACGGCCTGCTCCAGGGTGATCTCCCGGCGGCCCACGGCGGCACCGAGCAGCGAGGTGACGTCCTCGCCCGCGCTGTCCCGGCGCAGCGCGATCAGGTCGGCGAAGTACGAGCTCATCTCCCGCTTGGCCCGCTCGCTGACCTCCCTGCCGTGCGCGGCGGACAGGATCAGCTGCGTCCAGGTGTGCATGCCGTGCCGGTCGCCGGCCGGCACGCCCATCAGCTCGCAGATCACCGCGATCGGGAACGGGCCGAGGACCGACGCCGTGAGATCCGCGGGCGGGCCGGCCCCGAGCAGGTCGTCCACCATCTCGTCCAGGACGGCGCGCGCCCGGTCGCGGACCCGCTCCACACCCTTCGCCGTGAAGGCGGCGGCGACCGAGCGGCGCAGCCGGGTGTGGTCGGGCGGGTCGAGGAAGCCGACCGCGCCCGGCTCGGGGATGAAGTGCGGGGCGAGCCGGGTGACCGGCTTGTCGACGACCGCCTCCCGGCTGAAGCGGGGGTCGTTGGCCACCATGCGTACGTCGTCGTAGCGGGTGACCAGCCAGGCCCAGCCCTCGCCGTTGGGTAGCTGGACGCGGGAGATGGGGCTCTCGGCCATCAGCTCGGCCAGCACCGGGTCGAAGTCGGTGCCCGTGAGGTCGAGCGCCGGCCAGTGCCGGATCGGGGGCATGACCTCGACGCCGGTGCGCGTCGCCTCCTCGATCATCGGGCGTCGCCGTCCGCGGTGACCCAGCGGCCCACCGACATCTCGGCGGTGATGCCGGGACCGAAGCCGGCGAGCAGTCCGCGTGCCCGGTCTTGGGCACCGCCCTCGTCGAACAGCCGGCGCAGCGCGTCCAGGACGACGGCGCTGGCGATGTTGCCGTACTCGGTGAGCGTGGACCGGCTGAACCGGAAGGCGTGCGGGTCGACCTCCAGGAACTTGCTGAGGTCGTCGAGTATTCGGGGTCCGCCCGCGTGGATGATGTAGAAGTCCAGGTCGGACGCGTCCCAGCCGTGGTCGCCGGCCAGGTCCTTGAGCGCCGGGGCGAGCGGCTCCATGGTCGTGGGCACCCGCTTGTCCAGCAGGAAGTGGAAGCCGGTGGCCCGGACGTCGTAGGCGATCCAGTCCTCGGTCTTCGGGATGAGGTAGGAGCCGTTGCGCTCCAGGCGGACGCCCGTTCCGCCGCGCCCGCGGACCACGGCGGCGGCGATGCCGTCACCGAACAGGCCGTTGGAGAGCAGCGAGCCGACACCGAGGTCGGTGGGCTGGTAGCACAGCGAGCAGAACTCGCAGGCCACGATGAGCGCGTTGGCGTGCGGGTAGGCCGAGCAGAAGTCGTGCGCCCGGTTGATGGCCGCGCCGCCGGCCGCGCAGCCGAGCTGGGCGATGGGGAGCTGGCGGGTGGTGCTGTCGAAGTCCATCTCGTTGATCAGCCAGGCCGTGAGCGAGGGCATCATGAAGCCCGTGCACGAGACGTAGATGATCACGTCGATGTCGCTGGTGAGCAGCTCCGCGTCGTCCAGCGCCTGCTGGATCACGGCGGGGACGCGGGCCTTGGCCTCGGCCTCGTAGAGCTTGTTGCGCTCCTCGAAGCCCGGGTGCTTCAGGGTCTCCTCGATGGGCTGCACGATGTGCCGTGTCTTGACGCCGGTGTTCTCGATCAGCCTGAGGGCCAGTGGCAGTTGGGGGTGGTCCGCGTGGCGCGAGCGCGCCAGCTCCAGCGTCTCCTCCATCGTGATCACGTGCTCCGGGACCGACACCGAGGGCTTGCACAAAGTCGCCATGAACCGTCCCTGCTTTCCGCTCTCCGGGGTCCTTCGCCCACCGGCGAGAAGGTGGGTTCACCTTGTGGGTGCTACACCCACCGTCACCCGGGAGGACGACGATCTCGCGCTGGGTTACTCCGAATCGGGGACCCGGGGGTCAGGCTCGCAGGGCGATATATGCGGCCGGACGAGGGAAAACACGGGTACGGCAGTTAACAAGAGGGACGGTTGTGACGACAGCCGCGCGGGGCTCTCACCCCTCGCACGGCTGCCACGCGCGGACGGCTGCCACGGGCAACGGCTGCCACGCCCGTACGGCTGTCGCGCGCGTACGGACGTCACACGGGTACGGCTGTCAGGGCGCCCCGCTGCTGTGGGCGATGCACGCCACGTCGATACGGTCCGCCAGCTTCGCCAGTTCGATGGTCAGCGCGGCGACCGTGTCCTCGTCCAGCCCCTGCTCCCCGGCCTCGACAAGGTGCAGCCACCGCGCCCCCACGGTCCGCAACAACTTACTCACGTCCACCGCGGCCACCTGCAAGGTCCCGCGGTCGTCGACGATCAGAGGCAGGGTCACTTCGCGGTTCACAAACGGGATGGTAGCCGCGCGGCGCTCACGCACCCTGCCAAACCGTGGTGATGTTGCAGAACTCCCGGATTCCGTGCCCGGACAGCTCACGCCCGTACCCCGACCGCTTCACACCACCGAACGGGAACGCCGGGTGGGAGGCGGTCATCCCGTTGACGTACACGGCGCCGGCCTCCAGGTCGCGCGCGAACCGCTCCACCTCGTTCTCGTCCCGCGTCCAGACGTTCGAACTCAGTCCGAAGGGGCTGTCGTTGGCGATCAGCACGGCCTCGTCCAGGTCGCCCGCGCGGTACAGCGTGGCCACCGGCCCGAACGCCTCCTCGCGGTGGATGCGCATCTCCCGGGTGATGCCGGTGAGGACCGTCGGCGGGTAGTACCAGCCGGGCCCGTCCGGCCGCTGCCCGCCGCACCGCACCTCGGCACCGCTCCGCCGGGCGTCGTCGACGAGCTCCTCCAGGTCGTTCCTGCCCCGCTCGCTGGCGAGCGGCCCGATCTCGGTGTCCTCCGCCAGCGGGTCACCGATCTTGAGGGCCTCCATGCCCGCGACGAACTTCTCGGCGAACGCGTCGTAGACGTCGGTGTGCACGATGAACCGCTTGGCGGCGATGCACGACTGCCCGTTGTTCTGCACGCGGGCGGTGACCGCGACCTCGGCCGCGCGGTCCAGGTCGGCGGAGGGCATCACGATGTAGGGGTCGCTGCCGCCGAGCTCCAGCACCGTCTTCTTGATCATCTCCCCGGCGGTGGAGGCGACCGCCCGGCCCGCGGGTTCGCTGCCGGTCAGGGTGGCCGCCTTCACGCGCTCGTCGCGCAGGATGTCGTCCACCGCGGCCGAGCCGATCAGCAGCGTCTGGAAGCAGCCCGCGGGGAAGCCCGCCCGGTGGAACAGGTCCTCCAGGTACAGCGCCGTCTGCGGGACGTTGGAGGCGTGCTTGAGCAGGCCCACGTTGCCCGCCATGAGCGCGGGCGCCGCGAAGCGGACGACCTGCCACAGGGGGAAGTTCCAGGGCATCACCGCGAGCACCGGGCCGAGCGGCCGGTAGCGGACCCGCACCCGGGAGGCGCCGGAGTCCGTCACGTCCGACTCGGCCGGTTCCTCGTCGGCCAGCAGCCCCTCGGCGCGTTCCGCGTACCAGCGCATCGCCTTGGCGCACTTCGCGGCCTCCGCGCGGGCCTGCTTCACCGGCTTGCCCATCTCGGTGGTCATGATCCGGCCGATCTCCCGCTGGTCCTCGTCCAGCAGGTCGGCGGCCTTGTTCAGCAGTCGGGCGCGGTCGGCGAAGGAGGTCGTCCGGTACGTGCGGAAGGTGGCCTCGGCGAGTTCGAGCCGGCGCTCCAGCTCGTCCTCGTCCATGGGCTCGTACGTCTTGAGCGTCTCGCCGTTCGCCGGGTTCACCGTCGCGATGGGCATGGCTGACCTCCCTGGGAGCGGGCTTGTCTCGACCTTCGCGCGCGGCCCCGCAAGTCGCAACGCGACAGGCCCCTCGGGCTTCCCCCGGTCGCCGCAGGGGGCGGCTACCGGTCCGAGTGCTCCGCCAGCCGGTCGAGAAACGCGGCCTGCGCCGTGACGATCACCTCACGGGCCCGGTCCACACCGAGCCACGCCACCCGGTCCAGCTCCGGGAACTCCTGCCGCCGCCCCGACCGCGGCGGCCACTCCATCGTGAAGGTCCCCGGGGTGATCGTCTCCGGGTCCAGGTCCGCCGCCACCGCCCACGCCGTGACGATCTTGCCGTTGCGCTGCACCACCTCGCCCAGCGGTACGGCCTCCCCGTCGGGCGGCGCCACCCCCAGCTCCTCCTGGAACTCCCGCCGGGCCGCCTCCCAGGCCGGCTCCGCCGGGTCGTACTCGCCCTTGGGCACGGTCCAGGCGCCCACGTCCTTCTTGGCCCACAGCGGCCCGCCCATATGGCCGAGCAATACCTCCAGCCCCTGGTCGGTGTGCCGGAACAGCAGCAGTCCCGCGCTGCGCTTCGTCGTCCGTACCGTCACGGCGAGACCTCCGGGTGGGCTGCCAACAGGGCCTCCACGGTATCGGCCTCCTCGGGGCGCTTGTCCTCGCGGTAGCGGACCACGCGGGCGAAGCGGAGGGTGACACCGGCCGGGTAGCGGGTGGAGCGCTGGAGGCCGTCGTAGGCGATCTCCACGACGAGTTCGGGGCGGACCCGGACCACCCAGCCGTCGTCCTCGACCGCCAGTTCCCGGAGGCGCTCGGTCTGCCAGGCGAGCATCGCGTCGGTCATGCCCTTGAAGGTCTTGCCGAGCATGGCGAAGCCGCCGTCCGGGGTGCGGGCGCCGAGGTGGAGGTTGGACAGCTTGCCGGTGCGCCGGCCGTGGCCCCACTCGGCGGCCAGCACCACCAGGTCGAGGGTGTGCACGGGCTTGACCTTGAGCCAGGCGGCGCCGCGCCGGCCCGCGCTGTAGGGCGCGTCGAGCGCCTTGACCACGACGCCCTCGTGGCCGCGGGCCAGGGTCTCGGCGAGGAACCGTTCCGCGTCCGGGGTGTCCTCGGGGCCCGAGGCCACCGTGCGCCGGACCCGCATAGGCTCGGGCACCAGCCGGGCCAGCTCCGTGTGCCGCTCGGTGAAGGGCAGGTCGAGCAGGTCACGGCCGTCGACGGAGAGGGCGTCGAAGAAGACGGGGGAGACCGGGGTCTCCTCGGCCGCCCTCGCCACGTCCGTGCGCGAGCCGACCCGGCCCGCCGTCTCCTGGAAGGACCGGGGCCGGCCCGCCGCGTCGAAGGAGATCACCTCGCCGTCCAGGATGAACCGCTCGCCCGGCAACTCCAGCGCGACGGCCGTCACTTCGGGCAGCCGGTCGGTGATGTCGTCCAGGGTGCGGGTGTGGATCCGGACCGTGTCGCCGTCCCGGTGGACCTGGACCCGGATGCCGTCCAGCTTCTCCTCCACCGCGCACGCGCCCAGCTTCTCCACCGCCTCCGCGACCGAGGACGCGCTGTGCGCCAGCATCGGCAGCACCGGCCGGCCGACCGTGAGCCGGAACCGGTCGAGCGATCCGGGCCCCTCTCCGAGCAGGGCCTGCGCCACCGTCTGCAACGACCCCGCCAGCATCACGGCCCGCCGCACGTCCGCCGGGTCCGCGCCGGTCGCCCGGGCCAGCCCCTCCACCGCGACCGCGTCCAGCGCGCCCTGCCGCACCTCGCCGGTGAGCAGGCCGCGCAGGAAGCGCTGCTCCTCCTCGGTGGCCGCGCCCATCAGCTCCCCGACGATCCGCGTCCGCCCGGCCTGGGAGCCGGGCCCGGACACCCTGCCCAGCTCGGTGAGCCGGGCGTCGACCTCCCGCACGGTGAGGGAGGGCTCGGCGGCGGGCGGGACCGGCCGGCCCAGCACCTTCCAGCCGACGCCGAGCCGGCCCTGCGGCAGCCGGCCCGCGAGATAGGGGATGACGATCGGCACGTCGTCCGCCTCAGCGTCCCGGAACAGCTCCGCGAGCAGCGCGATCTTCCGGGACCGCGCCGCTGTCGCGGCGACCTCCCGGGACACCTGGGCCAACCGGGTCAGCAGCATGCAGTCATCGTGCCTCAGCGCCCTGCGGGGTGCGCGGTGCCGGTGCGTGGCGCTCTGCCGGGTGCGCGGTCCATGCGCTGCGGTGCGATCTTCGGGTGCGTCATGGCGGGTCGCACCCGCAAGGCGGCAGCCGCACATCGGACACGGCCCCGCGCCCTTACAGGGCGCCTGCGTCCAGGTCGGCCATCAGGAGCTCCGCGTTGATCGCCGCTCCCGCCCGGTAACCCCTGCTCGCCGCGTTGATCACCTGCTCCGCGAAGCCGCTCGCGTTGCCTGCCGCCCACAGGCCGGGCACGGTGGTCAGGCCCCGTTCGTCGATCACCGGGTAGCTGCCGAACGGGGTCTCGCGCAGCTCGGCGCCCAGCCTGATCAGCAGGTCGTTGTGGGGGACGGCGCGCGGGGCGGCGTACAGGACCTCGCGGTCGTGGACCGTGCCGTCGGCCAGGCGGACGCCGGTGAGGCGGTCGCCGTCGGTCACGAGTCCGGCCACCTCGCCGGGTACGACCGTGACCCCGGCGGTGGCCAGCCGGCGCAGGTCCTGGTCCGTCAGCTCGGCCTCGTCCACCTCGTGCAGGAAGAGCCGCACGTCCTTGGACCACTGGGTGACCATGAGCGCCTGGTGCACGCTCAGCGGTGAGGTGGCGAGGACACCGGTCGGCAGGTCGCGCACCTCCCAGCCGTGGCAGTACGGGCAGTGGACCACGTCCCGGCCGAACCGCTCGGCGAGCCCGGGCACCGGCGGCAGCTCGTCCGTCAGGCCGGTCGCGATCACCAGTTGCCGGGCCCGCACGGTCCGGCCGCCCGCGAGGACGGCGGTGAAGTCTCCCTCCCGGGACACGTCCACCACCCGGTCCCGGACCAGTTCCACCCCGTACCGGGCGATCTCCTCGCGCCCGACGGCCAGGAACTCGGCCGGGGACATGCCGTCCCGGGACAGGTACCCCTGCATGTGCGCGGACGGCGCGTTGCGCGGCTCGCCCGCGTCGACGACCAGCGTGCGGCGCCGGGACCGGCCCAGCACCAGCGCGGCGGACAGGCCGGCGGCCCCGCCGCCGACGACGACGACTTCGTACGCGTTGTTCTCGGTCATGAGGTGACGGTCGCCCGGTGGCCGCGGGATTGACAAACGGATTTGCCGTTCCTGCAATAGGGACCATGAGCACAGAGGACGTACTGGCGGACGTGGGCCCCAGGCTGCGCCGCATCCGCAAGGAGCGGGAGGTGACCCTGGCCGCGCTGTCCGAGGCCACCGGCATCTCCGTGAGCACCCTCTCCCGGCTGGAGTCCGGCCTGCGCAAGCCCAGCCTCGAATTGCTGCTGCCGATCGCCCAGGCCCACCAGGTGCCGCTGGACGAGCTGGTCGGAGCGCCGCCGGTGGGGGACCCGCGGGTGCGGTCCAAGCCGATCGTCCGGGGTGGGCGCACCCACTGGCCGCTGACCCGCCAGCCCGGCGGGCTCCAGGCATTCAAGGTCCTCGAACCCCGGCGCAGCCAGGAGCCCGACCCCCGGACCCACGAGGGCTACGAATGGCTGTACGTCCTCTCGGGCCGGCTCCGCCTGGTCCTCGGCGAGCACGACGTCGTGCTGTCCGCGGGCGAGGCGGCCGAGTTCGACACACGGGTGCCGCACTGGTTCGGGTCGACGGGGGAGGGGCCGGTGGAGTTCCTGAGTCTGTTCGGGCCGCAGGGGGAGCGGATGCACGTACGGGCGCGGCCCGCCCGCACGTGACCCACGCGACTGTTCCCTGATCGGCAAGCGACCGCTTAGTATGCCGTCGGACCCGGTCAGACGAAGCAGTCCCGTGGAGGCCCCGCATGCAGGCATGGCAAGTGCACGAGAACGGCGAGCCGAGCGAGGTGATGCGCCTCCATGACGTCGAGCGGCCCACGCCCGGCGACGGCCAGGTGCTGCTGCGGGTGCGCGCCGCCAACGTCAACTTCCCGGACGCGCTGCTGTGCCGCGGCCAGTACCAGGTGCGTCCGCCGCTGCCCTTCACCCCCGGCGTGGAGATCTGCGGCGAGACCGAGGACGGCCGCCGGGTGATCGCCAACCCCGCGCTGCCCCACGGCGGCTTCGCCGAGTACGCCCTCGCCGACGCCCGCGCCCTGCTTCCCGCGCCCGAGTCGCTGGACGACGCCGAGGCGGCCGCCCTGCACATCGGCTACCAGACCGGCTGGTTCGGCCTGCACCGCCGCGCCCGCCTGGAAGCCGGGGAGACCCTGCTGGTGCACGCCGCCGCCGGGGGCGTGGGCAGCGCCGCCGTGCAGCTGGGCAAGGCGGCCGGTGCCACGGTGATCGGTGTCGTGGGCGGCGCGGACAAGGCCGCCGTCGCCCGCGAGCTGGGCTGTGACGTGGTGGTCGACCGGCGCTCCGAGGACGTCGTCGCCGCCGTGAAGGAGGCCACCGGCGGCCGGGGCGCCGACGTGATCTACGACCCCGTCGGCGGCGAGGCCTACGCCCAGTCCGCCAAGCTGGTCGCCTTCGAGGGCCGGATCGTCGTCGTCGGCTTCGCGAGCGGCACCATCCCCAGCCCCGCCCTCAACCACGCCCTGGTGAAGAACTACTCGATCGTCGGCCTGCACTGGGGCCTGTACAACACCAAGAACCCCAAGCTGGTCCAGCGCTGCCACGAGGAACTGACCGAGCTGGCCGCCCGGGGCGCGATCAAGCCGCTGGTCAGTGAGCGGGTGCCGCTCGCCGAGGCGGCCGGTGCCGTGCAGCGGGTCGCCGACGGGGTGACCACGGGCCGGATCGCCGTCGTGCTGGAGAACGGAGCCGTCGCATGACCGACGCCGAAGAACTGCGCCGCCGTACCCGGGAGCTGCTCGCGCAGCACCCGCCCGCGAGCACCGACCGCCTGGACTTCCTCCGGGCCCGCTTCGACGCCGGCCTCGCCTGGGTGCACTATCCGGAGGGCCTCGGCGGACTGGGCGCCCCGCGCACCCTCCAGGGTGTCGTGGACGCCGAGCTGGCGGCGGCCGGCGCACCCGACAACGACCCCCGGCGCATCGGCATCGGCCTCGGCATGGCCGCGCCGACGATCCTGAAGTACGGCACCGAGGAGCAGAAGCGCCGCTATCTGCGCCCCTTGTGGACCGGCGAGGAGGTCTGGTGCCAGCTCTTCAGCGAGCCCGGCGCCGGCTCCGACCTGGCCGCGCTCGGCACCCGGGCGGTCCGTGAGGGCGACCGCTGGGTGGTCAACGGGCAGAAGGTGTGGACGTCCAGCGCGCACCTCGCCCGCTGGGCCATCCTCATCGCCCGCACCGACCCGGACGTGCCCAAGCACCAGGGCATCACCTACTTCGTCTGCGACATGACCGACCCGGGCGTCGAGGTCCGGCCGCTGCGCCAGATCACCGGCGAGGCCGAGTTCAACGAGGTCTTCCTCACCGACGTCCGCATCCCCGACGACCGCCGCCTCGGCGAGATCGGCGACGGCTGGCGGGTCGCCCAGACCACGCTGATGAACGAGCGCGTCTCCATCGGCGGCATGGCCCTGCCCCGCGAGGGCGGCATGATCGGCCCGGTCGCGAAGACCTGGCGGGAGCGCCCCGAACTGCGCACCCACGACCTGCACCAGCGCCTGCTGAAGCTCTGGGTCGAGGCCGAGGTCGCCCGGTTCACCGGCGAACGCCTGCGCCAGCAGCTCGTCGCCGGCCAGCCCGGTCCCGAGGGCTCCGGCATGAAGCTCGCCTTCGCCCGCCTCAACCAGGAGATCAGCGGCCTGGAGGTCGAACTCCGCGGCGCCGAGGGCCTGCTGTACGACGACTGGACCATGCGCCGCCCCGAGCTGGTCGACTTCACCGGCCGGGACGCCGGCTACCGCTATCTGCGCTCCAAGGGCAACAGCATCGAGGGCGGGACCAGCGAGGTCCTGCTGAACATCGTCGCCGAGCGCGTCCTGGGCCTGCCCGCCGAGCCGCGCACCGACAAGGACGTCGCCTGGAAGGACCTCGCCCGATGACCGACCTGCTGTACTCCGAGGAGGAAGAGGCGCTGCGGGCCGCCGTCCGCGACCTGCTCACGGATCACTGCGCACCGGCCGACGTGATCACCCGCGCCGAGTCGGACACCCCGCACGACCGCGCCCTGTGGAAGCTGCTCGCCGACGGCATGGGCCTGGCCGGTCTCCTGGTCCCCGAGGAGCGGAGCGGCCAGGGCGCCTCCGCGCGCGAGGTCGCCGTCGTGCTGGAGGAGCTGGGGCGGGCGGTGGCTCCCGTGCCGTACCTCACCAGTGCGGTCGTGGCCACCGAGGCCCTGCTCGCCTGCGACGACGCCGAGCTGCTGGGACAGCTGGCCTCCGGACGCACCATCGGCGCCCTCGCGGTCGGCCTGCACACGGCTCCGGGCGCCGGCGCCCCGGCCGTACGCGTGGAGAACGGCACCCTGCACGGCGAGCTGACGGGGATCGCGGACGCCGCCGTCGCCGACGTCCTGCTCGTCCCGGCCGACGACGGCGGCCTGTACGCCGTCGCCGCCGACGCCGTGACGGTCACCCCGCAGGTCTCCCTGGACCTGACCCGCCCCCTCGCGGCCGTACGGCTGGAGGGCGCACCCGGCCGCCGGGTCGGCGCCGCCGAACCCGCCGTACGCCGTGCCCTGCGCGCCGCCGCCGGACTGCTCGCCTCCGAGCAACTGGGCGCGGCCGACTGGGCGTTGACGGAAACCGTGCGGTACCTGAAGGAGCGCAAGCAGTTCAACCGGCCGGTCGGCGGGTTCCAGGCGCTCAAGCACCGGCTCGCCCAGCTGTGGCTGGAGGTCGTGCACCTGCGGGCCGCCGCCCGTGCCGCCGCCGACGCGCTCGCCACCGGCGAGGACGTGGAGGTGTCGGTCGCCGTCGCACAGGCGTACGCGGCGCCCGTCGCCGTCCGTGTCACCGAGGAGGCGCTGCAGCTCCACGGCGGGATCGGGATGACCTGGGAGCACCCGGTCCACCTGTATCTGAAGCGGGCCAAGGCGGACTCGATCGCGTACGGCACGGCGGGCGCCCACCGCGAGGCGCTGGCCGCGCTGGTCGACCTCCGGGCACCCCTCCAGACACCCTGACACACCCACGGTGAAGCCCGCCCCACCCGGGGCGGGCTTTTTCGTGCGCGCGCACCGGCGAAGTGAACAGAGCGCCAACTCCCGGTACGAGCAGGCCCCTTCGGTGGCGAGTGCACGCATACTCTCCCCGGTCCCCATCACCCCCAGGGAGGCAGTGCATGGCCCTCACCACCCGTCGCAGAGCCCTCACCACCCTCGGCGCCGCCCTCGCGGGCACGCTCGCCCTGCCCGCCGGCTCCGCGCTGGCCGGTGAACGGACGCGTCACCCGCGCCCGTTGCGGCACGCCCACGCCCACAACGACTACGAGCACCCGCGCCCCCTGTTCGACGCCCTCGACCACCGGTTCGGCAGCGTCGAAGCCGACATCTTCCTCGTCGGCGACCAGCTCCTCGTCGGCCACGAGGCGTCCGACCTCGACCCGTCCCGCACCCTCGAATCCCTCTACCTGGAACCGCTCGCCGCCCGGGTCAAGACCAACCACGGCCACGTCCACCGGGGTTCGCGCCGGCCGCTCCAGCTCCTCATCGACATCAAGACCGAGGGCTCCGCCACGTACCTCGAACTCGACCGCCACCTGCGTCGCTACCCGCACCTGTTCACCCGCTACGCGCACGGTCGCGTCCACGCCGGGCCGGTCACCGCGGTCATCTCCGGCGACCGGGCGGCCCGTACCCCGATGGAGGCGCAGACCGAGCGCCGCGCCTTCTACGACGGCCGCCTCACCGACCTCGGCGGCCCCGCCCCGGCCTCCTTCATCGCGCTGATCAGCGACAACTGGACGCAGTACTTCACCTGGACGGGCGTCGGGGCGTTCCCGGACGCCGAGCGGCAGAAGCTGCGGAGCATCACCGGCGCCGCCCACGCGCGCGGGCAGCAGGTCCGGTTCTGGGCCACCCCCGACACCGCGGGCCCCGCCCGGGACGCGCTGTGGACGGAGCTGCTCGCCGCCGGGGTCGACTACCTCAACACCGACGACCTCGCCGGCCTGGAAGCCTTCCTCGACGCCCAGCCCTCCGAGTAAGACCACACGATCGGAGGACACGTCAGCAGCCCGGACGAACCCTCCGTTACGCCACACTTGCGGCCGAACGCCGCACACGGGGCGTGGCGGAGGAGGGTTCCCGATGGTCATCTCCATCTCTGTGGTGCTGCTGCTTCTGGTCCTGGCCGTGATCTTCATTCGCAACTGCTCGCTGAAGATCTCGCACGCCCTGGTCTGCCTGCTGCTCGGCTTCTACCTGGCCTGCACGAGCATGGCACCCACCATCCAGAGCGGGCTCACCGCGACCGCCGACCTGGTGAGCGGCCTGCGGCCCTGAGTCTCCCGGCGCCAGCCGGTGGAGTACCCGCCTCAGTCGGTGGAGTACCGGCCTCAGCCGGTGGAGAAGACGCCGATGCCGTTGGGCACCGGGCGTTCCGCGCCGCCGCTGGGGTGGTTGCGCACCGTCACGGCGGCGTCGTCCGCGTCGCGGGCGACCAGCTCCGTCGAGCCTCCGCCGTCGAGGTTGAAGGCGGCGGTGGCCCCCAGCGAGCGCATGGTCTGCGCCTCCTCGGCGACGGTCAACCCGCTGCGGTAGTTCGCCGAGCCGTCCAGCGCCAGCAGCAGCATCTGCTGCCCGCCACCCTTGTACCCGACGACCGTCCGCACCGCCGACGTGCTGTCGTCCAGGCCGGACAGCGGGCTGCCGTCGCGCAGGACCGGGAAGCCGCCGATCGCGAACGCGTACGGCACCCCGGACGAGGACGCCACCAACGTGTGCGTCACGTCCACCGGGTCACCGACCGACAGCTTGCGCAGCCGCCGCGCGCCCTCCTCGCGCCCCAGCAGGACCGTGGTGCCCGCCGGGATCGAGCCGCTGCCCGGGGCGTCGGTGGCGGAGACCACCCGGCCCCCGCGCACCTTCACCTCGTACGTGTCGTCGCTGCACGGCGCCGCACGCCGGGCGTCCGTGCCGCACACGGCCCGCACCCGGGAGGCGCTGCCCCAGCGCGCGGTGAAGGCACCGACCGAATCCACCGGCAGCGCGTACTGGTTGAGGCCCTTCAGCGGCAACTGCCCCTGCGGCGTGCCGACCGAGCCGGACAGGGAGAGGCGGTCCAGGCGGGCTCGCCGGTCGGTGCCCACGCCGAACACGTCCCGGGTGGTCGTGCCCGCGGGCAGTGCGGGTCCGAACCGCTGGCCCTCGGGCACCGCCGCCTTGAGCACCTGCCCGTCGGCCACGGCCGGTCCGACGGCCGCGCCTGTGGCCTGCACGCCCGGGTGCTGCGTCTCGGTGATGTTGAAGAAGTCGCCGTTCACCCCGGCGACCGCGCCGGCCGAGTCCGCCAGCCGGGAGACGGTCGCGCGGGCCGCCACCGCGCCCGGGTACAACAGGCCGACGTGGACGTGCGGGTTGGCCAGGTCCACCGTGAGCAGATGCGCGCGGGCCTTTCCCGCCGCCGCGTCGATGTCGAACTGCCGGTAGGTGACGCCCGGCGCGAGCCGCGTGCCGGCCGGCGCGGCGCCGGCCGGTGCCGCCCCCGCCAGGGCCGCACCGGCCAGCACACCGAACGCCGTGACAATCGTGAGAACCGCTCTGCCCGCCGCCGAACGCCTGCGAGGTCTCGTCACCGTGCCCCCTGATGTCTCGTCAACTGTCCTCACCGCAGGGGCAGTGCACCAGACTCGGGCGGCCGGTGGGCCGACTAGGCGTCGACGACGCGAGAACGGGTGAGAAAACGCACCCCCTCGGGTGCTTCCAGGGAGAAGCCGCTGCCTCGCCCCGGCACGACGTCCACGATCAGCCGCGTGTGGCTCCAGGCCTCGTACTGGCTGCGCGACATCCAGAACGTGACGGGCTCCGGCACGCCGTCCACCGTCAGTTCGGCCAGCAGCACGTCCGAGCCGCCGGTACGGAACTCGCCGTCCGGATAGCACATCGGGGCGCTGCCGTCGCAGCAGCCACCGGACTGGTGGAACATCAGCGGGCCGTGCTCGGCGTGCAGGCGGCGCACCAGCTCCGCGGCCTGCGGGGTCAGCGCGACGCGCGGGATCTCCTCTTCCATGTCACCGTCCTGGACAGCGGGGGCGTCGGATCGTCGGCTCCAGTCTCACGGATGGTCACGAACCCGTCCAGAACGCCGAGTCGTCCCACCGCATCCGGTCTCGCAGCGAGCTGGGACCATGGACGCATGCGCCCTGCCTTCCCGAGCCCGCCCGAGCCCCGCTTCGTCCCCACCGGTGAACACCCGTTGTGGGACGAGGCACTGGCGACGGTCAACCGGGACCTCGCGGTCACCCTGCCCGGGCAGCTCCCGCTGCGCCTCATCGCGTACCCGGCGGACGCACACGAGGACGAACAGGTCTACGTCGCACTGGCCGACGGCAACGCGCACGGCAACTCCCTGGAGCCGGCCGGCTCCGCCGACTGGGCGCTGTGGGCCATCGCCGAGGCCGCCCAGGACACGATCATGGGGTGCCTGTGGCAGGCGTGGCCGGTCTGCACGCTCCACGGCCTCGGGATGCACATGGAGGAGGAGTCCGGCCGCCCGGTCTGGAGCTGCGCCGGCGGCGGCCGGTCGGGCGATCCGGCCCATGTACGCGCGGCGGTGGGAGAACTGGACACGGTGCACCGGCCGAACCGGAAGCGTCGTAAGGACGGCAGGGGGCGTTAGGACGGCGACGCTGTTGCGATCATCTCCGGATGCGAGAGATCGATGAGCTGGTCCAAGTGGCCGATCCGGCCTGGCCGGAGCTTGAGCAGGCGTTCGCCGGCAGTGCCGTACCCGTCCGTGTGCTGCCCGCCGACCCCGACGAGGTCCGCCGCTGTCTCCTCCAGTTGCAGGTGACGGCGAGGTCGGCGCTCGGTGCGCTGACCCTGCACTGCGGCGGGCTGGTCGTGGACGACGGCTGGCTGCGGGTGTACGGCGCGGGCAGCGCCGACGCCTGCCGAGCCTCGGCCGCATCAATGGATTTCCCGAGGAGCCGGACCCGCACTGGCACCCGGCGGCCGGGCTCGTCGTCGGCCATGACGTGCTCGGCGGTGTCTTCTGCATCAACGGCCACGACCCGGCGGGCATCGGCCGCCCCGGAGCTCCGGGCCAGATGACCTGTTTCGCGCCCGACACCCTGGAGTGGGAGGCGCTGGAGATGGGCCACTCGGCGTGGATCGGCTGGCTGCTGGCCGGTGGGCCGGAGAGGTTCCACGCGGGGCTGCGCCGGCCGGGCTGGCGGGAGGAGGCGGCGGCCCTGGAGCTGTCCCAGGGCATCAATGTCGTCCCGTTCCTGTGGTCCAAGGAGGCGCACGAGGACCTCGCCGCCACCAGCAGACGGGCCGTGGCGCTCCGTGAAGTCGTGGGCGTGTCCGCCGACTTCGCCCGGCGACTGGGCCCGGCGGATCCGGGGTTCCTGGGCGAGCTGTGACATCTCGGCACGCCTCCGGCCCGTCGGCGGGGCCGGGCCCATGCTGCCCGGGACGGCGGGGCCGTTGCGGACATCCGGAGGGTGAGCCGTGGCGCGTTCAGCGCCTGGAGTCGCGCCGGTGCCGGCGGGCGCGCCGGGCCTCCGGCAGCAGCGGGAGCAGCGACAGGACGACGACCACGGCGACCATCGGCAGCAGATAGTCGTCGATGTGCGGAACGGACGCGCCCAGGGTGTACCCGGCGAGCACCAGCGCCTGCGACCACAGCACACCACCCACCGTCTGCCAGAGGGTGAAGGTCCGTGCCGGCACGCCCAGGGCCCCGGCCACCGGGTGCAGGACCGTCCGCAGCAGGGGCACGAACCGGCCGATCACCAGCGCCTTGCCGTAGCCGTAGCGGGCCAGGAGCCGCTCCGCCCGCGCCGCCGCGTCCTTCACCCGCCCGCTGCCCGTGCGCGCGAGCAGCGCCCGGCCGCCGTGCCGTCCGATCAGGTATCCCACCTGGCCGCCCGCCACCGCCCCGACGGCCGCGCACACCAGCACCTGCCACAGCGCCAGCCGCGGCGGCTGCTGGGCGCTGTCCGCGCACAGCACACCGGCCGGGAACAGCAGCGTGTCACCGGGCAGGAAGAAGCCGACGACCAGCAGACCCGACTCGGCGAAGACCACGGCCAGGACGCCCAGCGCACCGAAGGCGGCCAGCACCGAGGCGCTGTCCATCGGGTTGACGGCGATCACCGGCCACGCCTCCCGGCCTCCTCGGGAATTCCGTAATGCTCCCCAGCATCGCGTGCTCGGCGCACGTGCGCGCGCCGGTCGCGCAGATCAGTCGGACGCGCCGCCCTCGTAGCGGTGTCAGAGACGGCCACTTCCTTGAGCCGGACCGGAGCGCGATCGAAGCCCTTCGGCTGTGTTCACCAACTGATCCTGGCGGCCACCGGCAGGTGGTCGCTGCCGGTGGCCGGCAGCACCCAGGAACTGTCCGGCCGCACGCCGCGGACCAGGATCTGGTCGATCCGTGCCACCGGGAACCTCGCCGGCCAGGTGAAGCCGAAGCCGCTCCCGGCCTCGGACTGGGCCGACCGCAGCTGCGAGGTGATGCCGGCGAGCGCGCGGTCGTCCACGGTGCCGTTCAGGTCGCCGAGCAGTACCGCCCGCTTGTTCCGCTCGGCGGCGACGGCTTCGGCGAGCGCCTTCGCGCCGCGGTCCCGGCTGTCCGTCCAGAAACCCTTCCGGGGAAACACGCGTACGGAGCCCAGGTGGGCCACGTACACCGCCAGCGGGCCCTGGTCCGTGGCCACCGTGGTGCGCAGCGCCCGGTTGTAGGTCATCTTGATGTCGGCCGGCTTGGTGTCCCCCAGCGGCCCGTAGTCCATCTTGACGTCGACCGGCCGGGTGTCCGACAGCGGCAGCTTGCTCCACAGCCCGACCGTGCCCCGCACCGCGTGGTACGGGTACGCCTCCGCCAGTTCCCTCTCGTACGTGCCCCGCGCCTGCTCGGTCAGTTCCACCAGGGCCAGCACGTCCGCACCGGAGGCGGCCATGTCGCGGGCGGTGCCGGCCGGGTCGGCATTGGAGTCGCCGACGTTGTGCTCGGCCACGGTCAGGTCACCGCCCGGGTGGGACCCGTCGCCGAGCAGCCCGCCGAAGAGGTTCAGCCACACCCCGACCGGCAGCAGCAGCGCGACCACCGCGGAGGCGGAGCGACGCCACAGCGCGCCGGTCAGCAGTACGGGGACGAACAGGCCGAACCACGGCAGGAAGGTCTCCACCAGGCTGCCCAGGCCCCCGCGGTCCGTGATCCGCGCGTGCAGCAGCAGGACCAGGCCGAGCAGCACCCCCGACGCCGCGAGCACCGGCCCGCGCCTCCATGGCCCCGGCCGGGAGACGGCGCGCACCACCCGGCGGATGCGCGCGCCCAACGTCCCGGCGCCGGTGTCCTCGCGGCCCGCGCCGCCCTGCCCGGCCCGCGCCGAGTCCACCTGCGTCATCGCCCGCCCTCGCTCACTGCCGCTCCCCGGCGGAGAGCGGGCAGGCCGACGCCGACGGCATGGGGCCGGCGCGTGCGGTGGATCGTCGTTCGTGCTGACGGTGTGGTTCGGCGCGTGCGGTGGATCGTCGTTCGTGCTGACGGTGTGGTTCGGCGCATGCCCCCAGTCAAGGCAACGCGGTGTTGCCGGCAGGTATGCGGTTTTCCATACGCGGACGATATGTGCCGACTCGTAGCATCACCCGCATGCGTGTGCTGATCGTCGAGGACGAACCCTATATGGCAGGAGCCATCCGCGACGGCCTGCGCCTGGAGGCGATCGCAGCCGACCTCGCGGGTGACGGCGACACCGCGCTGGAAATGCTGGGCATCAACCGCTACGACATCGCCGTACTCGACCGCGACATCCCCGGGCCTTCCGGTGACGAGATCGCCGAACACATCGTCGCCTCCGGCAGCGGCATGCCGATCCTCATGCTCACCGCGGCCGACCGTCTCGACGACAAGGCCTCCGGGTTCGGACTCGGCGCCGACGACTACCTCACCAAACCCTTCGACCTCCGCGAACTCGTGCTGAGGCTCCGAGCGCTCGACCGCAGGCGCGCCCACAACAGACCGCCCGTGCGGGAGATCGCGGGGCTGCGGCTGGACCCGTTCCGCCGCGAGGTCCACCGGGACGGCCGCTACGTCGCGCTGACCCGGAAGCAGTTCGCGGTGCTGGAGGTCCTCGTCGCGGCCGAAGGCGGTGTCGTCGGCGCGGAGGAACTCCTGGAACGCGCGTGGGACGCGAACGCCGACCCGTTCACCAACGCCGTGCGCATCACCGTCTCGGCACTGCGCAAGCGTCTCGGTGAACCATGGATCATCGCCACCGTGCCAGGCGCCGGCTACCGCATCGACACGCGACCGGAGGCCGTGCCCGGGGGACGGGGCCGTGGATAGAGCGCCCGGGGTGAGCGTTCGCCTCAGACTCGTCCTCAGCTACGCCGGATTCCTCATGGTCGCGGGCGCCCTGCTGCTCGCCGCCGTATGGGTGTTCCTGCTGCGTTACGTCCCCGAGCGCGCGCTCCTCATCAGCAGCGACGACCCCCCTGACGGTGTCTTCCCCGTCCGGTCCGGCCTCCTGCGCGCCTTCGCCCCGTCGGCGGCCGCAGTAGTGGTGTTCCTGCTGATCTTCGGTCTCCTGGGAGGATGGGTCCTCGCCGGCCGCATGCTCGCCCCCCTGGACCGGATCACCGACGCCACACGCAGGGCCGCGGACGGATCACTCTCCCACCGCGTCCGGCTGCCGGGGCGCCAGGACGAGTTCCGTGAACTCGCCGACGCCTTCGACGCGATGCTCGCCCGGATCGAAACACACGTCGCCGAACAGCAGAGATTCGTGGCCAACGCCTCGCACGAGTTGCGCACCCCGCTGGCCATCTCGAAGGCGCTCCTCGACGTGGCCCGCACCGATCCGGGCCGCGACACCGGCGAGCTCGTCGACCGCCTGCACGCCGTCAACACCCGGGCGATCGACCTCACCGAGGCACTGCTCCTGCTCAGCCGCGCGGAGCAGCGGTCCTTCACCCGGGAACCCGTCGATCTGTCCCTGGTGGCGGAGGAAGCGACGGAAACACTCCTGCCCCTCGCCGAGAAGCATGGCGTCACCGTCGAGACCAGCGGCGACATCGCCCCCACGAGCGGGTCGCAGGCGCTCCTGCTCCAGCTGACCACGAACCTGGTGCACAACGCGGTCGTCCACAACCTGCCGGAACAGGGCGCCGTGTGGGTCAGCACCGGCGTCCGCCCCCGGACCGTGGTGCTCACCGTCGAGAACACGGGCGAGAGGCTGGCCCCGCGACTGGTCTCGACGCTCACCGAACCGTTCCAGCGCGGCACCGAACGCATCCGTACCGACCACGCGGGCGTCGGCCTCGGCCTGGCGATCGTCAGGACCATCACGCACGCACACGACGGAACACTCACTCTCACCCCGCGCGCCGCCGGCGGTCTCCGCATCACCGTGGAACTACCCACGGCGGCCCCCGCAGACCTGCACTGAGCGGCAAGGGGCGAGTTCCCCGACGGCGTCAGCGGCCGGACACGGCCAGATCGCCCTCGACGTACTGAGCGCGGCCGAGGCCGAAGGACCAGTCCGGTGGGGGTGCTGTCGTGAGGGGGTCAGCGGGTCAGCGGTACCCACGTGCCGTGGGGTGCGACCCGCAGCAGGCAGGACAGGCCGGCCTCGTGGAAGGCCAGCTCGATCTCGGGCAGCCCCTCGGAGAAGTGGGCCCAGCCGTCGTAGTGGGCCGGAACGACGATCTCCGCACCCAGGACGGCGGCAGCGGCGGCGGCCCGGCGGCTGTCCAGGGACAGGGGCCGCCCGTCGAACTTCGCCGGCACGCGTGCCGCTCCCGCGTGCAGGACGGCCGCGTCGATGCCGGGCACCCGGCGGGAGATCTCCGCGACCGTGCGGATCGAGGCGTTGTCACCGCTGACGTACACGGTGGGAAGCCCCTGCCCGGACAGCACGAACCCGATGACCTCGCAGTTGACGTTGCCGTCCGCGTCGCGTTCGCCGTCCTCGGGACCGTGGACGGCGGGAACGGCCAGCACGGTCAGATCACCGCCGCCGTCCGGTCGGGGCAGGGAGTGCCCGGTCCAGGGGGCGAGGCCGACGGCGGGTGAGCCGAGCCGCTCCGCCGCGAGCGGCCCCGTGAGCACCAGCGGGGCGGCCTTCGCGAACGCGCGGCCCCGCCCGTCGAGGTTGTCGGGGTGGGCTTCATGGCTGACCAGGACGAGGTCGACCGGTCCCACCGCGTCCTCGTCGGCGGCAGGTCCGGCGGTCTTGGTGAGGTACCCCTGAGGGCCCGCCTCGTCGAAGGTCGGATCGCTGACGATCCGCAGGCCACCGATGTCGATGACGACCGTCGGGCCGCCCAGCACGGTGGCCGCGCATTCCCGCCGGGACAGCCCTGTGCTCATCGCGGCCTCCACGGAGTCGGCTTGATCGTCCGGTTCATACCCATGAGGCCAATGGTGTCCCGGTGGCCGGTGAAGTGCCTGGGGAGACGCGTCCGTGCGTCGCGGGCATGCATGCCGCACTGGTCACGGCGGGTCTCACTCCGCCACGGTCAGGGGGAGGGCGAGATCTCGTCGTTGGAGTCGAACTGATGGCTGTCGGCGGGCAGGTCGGGGAAGTAGAAGCTCTCGGACTCTCCGGTCAGGACGGCCAGGAGGAAGGAGGCGCACTCAGTGGCGTGGTGTTCCCACTCTGGACCGCGCCCCTCGTTGAACATCACGGTCCACTCGTCCGGGCTCTGCCCCGGTCCGGCGAGCCAGTAGAGCATCGCTCCGCTGCCCTCGATGCAGGCCCAGGGCAGGACCCGCGTACCCGGCCGGTGGAGTTCCGCCGGCTTCGGCTCCCTCTGCCACAGCAGACCGAGCACCTTCTCCCGCTCCGCGAACTGGGCCACGAGGTTGTAGTGCTCATCGGGGCACTCCGGGTCGAACAGCCATACCGTCTCGTCGAAGACGCCGCCCCCGTAGACCTCGACCAGTTCCTTGTAGTCCTCCGGCAACGGCGTGCCGAGCGCACGTTCGACAGCGTTCCAGTCACGGGGCCGCCGGGGACTGCACGGCGGAACGATCTCCACGAGCCTGGTCACAGCGGGATGCATGAGGTGGCTGTCTCCTGGGGGCGTCGCGTGCCTGTGGGGATGTTCACGATAGTGAGGGCTGAGGCCAGTACTGCCGCCGCCCTCGCTCGCCCGTGCCGTCGGGACCCGTGACCGAGACCAGGTCGCCCGCGTCGTCCCACGTCCGGCGGGTGGTACGACCCGGCGGGTCGGTGCGGGAGAGCAGGCGGTCGTAACGGAGCCGGTGCCGGCCGCGCCGGAAAATGCCGAGCTTCGGCCGGACGACCGCCGTACCGTCGACGCATGCTCGATGAAGACGGTTACTTCGGGGAGTCCGTCGCCGAGACGTACGACGAGTCGTCGGCGGAGATGTTCGATCCGCGGGTCGTGGAGTCTGCCGTGGATCTGCTGGCGGAGCTGGCCGGGAACGGTGGGCGGGCGCTGGAGTTCGGGGTCGGCACCGGACGGATCGCCCTGCCGCTCGCGGCGCGTGGTGTCGAGGTGCACGGCGTCGACATGTCCCGGGCGATGGTCGAGCGGCTGCGGGCCAAGCCCGGCGGGGACGGGATCGGTGTCACGATCGGGGACTTCGCGACCACCGAGGTCGAGGGAACATTCTCGGTCGCCTACCTCGTCTACAACACGATCATGAATCTGACCTCGCAGGACGCCCAGGTGGACTGCTTCCGCAACGCCGCCGGCCATCTGGAGCCCGGCGGCTGTTTCGTCATCGAGGTCGGCGTGCCCGACCTGCGCCGGCTGCCGCCCGGGCAGAACGCCGTGCCGTTCCGGGTGGGCGAGGGGCGGCTCGGGTTCGACCTGTACGACGTGGCCAGCCAGTCCGTCAGCTCGCACCACGTCTCCGTCCGGGACGGCCGCGGCAGACACCTGGCCGTTCCGTTCCGCTACGTCTGGCCCGCCGAACTGGACCTCATGGCCCGGCTGGCCGGGATGCGGCTGCGGGAGCGGTGGGACGGGTGGACGCGGGAGCCGTTCACCAGCGAGAGCCGGCAGCACGTGTCCGTGTGGGAGAAGGTCGCGGGCTGAGCCGGTCGGCGTCCCGTCCGACCTCCTCGATGGGGACTCGTTGCCGACGCCGCCGCCGGGAGCGTTGCCGCCCGCCCCGGCACACGACGCTGTGGTGGATGCCGACGTCCTGCGCCGAGGGGCTGCCGCCTTGTGCCGTGAGGGCCGTACGGCCTTCTACGCCAGGTCTCCGGGCTAGTCCCATGCGCCAGGTCTCCGGGCCAGGCACACGGCTCGGGGCCCAGGGTGTCCGACATGGGCGCCTGACGGGCGTCTTCCCCGGTCAGGCGCCCTGTCGTTGCGCCTAGAAGAAGCCGAGCTTCTTCGGTGAGTACGACACCAGGAGGTTCTTCGTCTGCTGGTAGTGCTCCAGCATCATCTTGTGCGTCTCACGGCCGATCCCCGACTGCTTGTAGCCGCCGAACGCCGCGTGCGCGGGGTAGGCGTGGTAGCAGTTGGTCCACACACGGCCGGCCTGGATCGCGCGGCCCGCGCGGTAGGCGGTGTTGATGTCCCGGGTCCACACGCCGGCGCCCAGGCCGTACAGCGTGTCGTTGGCGATTTTGATCGCGTCGTCGAAGTCGTCGAAGGAGGCCACCGAGACGACCGGGCCGAAGATCTCCTCCTGGAAGATCCGCATGCGGTTGTCACCCTCGAAGATGGTCGGCTGGACGTAGTACCCGCCCTTCAACTCGCCCTCGTACTCGACGCGTTCACCGCCCGTGAGGATCTTCGCGCCCTCCTGGCGGCCGATGTCCAGGTAGGAGAGGATCTTCTCCAGCTGGTCGTTGGAGGCCTGCGCGCCGATCATGGTGTCGGTGTCCAGCGGGTGGCCCGGCTTGATGCGCCGGGTGCGTTCGACGGCCGCCTCCAGGAACTCGGCGTAGTGACCGCGCTGGACCAGCGCCCGGGACGGGCACGTGCAGACCTCGCCCTGGTTGAGCGCGAACATCGTGAAGCCTTCGAGCGCCTTGTCGCGGAAGTCGTCGTCGTGCGCCCACACGTCGTCGAAGAAGATGTTCGGCGACTTCCCGCCGAGTTCCAGGGTGACCGGCTTGATGTTCTCCGAGGCGTACTGCATGATCAGCCGCCCGGTCGTGGTCTCCCCGGTGAACGCGACCTTCGCCACCCGCGGGCTCGACGCCAGCGGCTTGCCCGCCTCCACACCGAAGCCGTTGACGATGTTCAGCACACCCGGCGGCAGCAGGTCCGCGACCAGGCTCAGCCAGTAGTGGATGGAGGCCGGCGTCTGCTCGGCCGGCTTGAGGACGACCGCGTTGCCCGCGGCGAGCGCCGGCGCCAGCTTCCAGGCCGCCATCAGGATCGGGAAGTTCCACGGGATGATCTGCGCGACGACACCGAGCGGCTCGTGGAAGTGGTACGCCACCGTGTCGTCGTCCAGCTCGCCCAGCGAACCCTCCTGCGCCCGGATCGCCCCGGCGAAGTAGCGGAAGTGGTCGATCGCGAGGGGGATGTCGGCGGCCAGCGTCTCCCGGACCGGCTTGCCGTTCTCCCAGCTTTCGGCCACCGCCAGCGGCTCCAGATGGGCCTCCATACGGTCGGCGATCTTCAACAGGATGTCGGAGCGCTCCGCGACCGGCGTACGACCCCACCCGGGCGCCGCCTCGTGCGCCGCGTCCAGCGCCCGCTCGACGTCCTCCGCGGTACCGCGCGCGATCTCCGTGAACGGCTGACCGTTGACCGGTGACGGGTTCTCGAAGTACTGCCCGCGCGTCGGCGGCACATAGGCGCCGCCGATGTAGTGGTCGTAGCGCGCCTGGTAGGAGACGATCGCGCCTTCGGTGCCCGGCGCCGCGTAACGAGTCATCCTGGGTTGCCTCCCGGTGCAGCGCTGCCCGCCGTTGGGCAGCTCTCGGCGGGAGGCTAGGCACGCGGACGTTGCAAGTACGTTGCGCCGCGGGTCCGGGCCCCTGCCCGGTCGGCCGGCGCCGCCAGTTCGGCCTCCAGCGCCGCGAGCCGGGCCCGGACCGGTGCCGTCGGGCGTACGGCGGCGAGCGCCCGCCACACCTCCAGGTCGTCCTCACCCCACGGCGTGTGCGCCCAGTCCGCCAGCAGATCAGGATCACCGTGCGCGATCAGCGCCGTGCGCAGCCCGCCGGCCAGCCGCTCCCGCAGCCGGATGATCGCCGGGGCCTGGGAGCCGGGCAGCAGCGGGCCGGTGTACGCCTCCGCCGCCGCGGTCAGCGCACCCGTCTCCAGCCGCCGCTCGACCACGGTGGCGTCCGACTCGACCGCGGCCGTCAACCGGTACGGCCGCGAGGCGAGCAGCCCCGGACCCAGCAGCCTGCGCAGGCGCGCCAGCTCGGCCCGCAGCGTCACCGGCGTGACCGACTCGTCCGCGTACAGCGCGCACAGCAGCTCATCACCGCTCAGGCCCTCGGGGTGCCGGGACAGCAGCACGAGGATCTCGCTGTGCCGGCGACTGAGCCTGATCCGCCGCCCGTCCAGGGCGAGTTCGGCCTCGTCCCGGCCGAGCGTGCTCAGCAGCGGCCCCTCCTCGGCGGCACGCGGCGGGGCGAGCAGGGCGAGCTGTGCTTCGGCGGCCCGCGCCACCGCCTGCACGAAGCCGAGGCTGTGCGGATGGGCGAGCCCGTCCCCGCCGGTGATGTCCACGGCCCCCAGGACCCGCCCGGTACGTGGATCGTGCACCGGAGCGGCGGCGCAGGTCCACGGCTGCACCTGCCGTATGAAGTGCTCCGCGGCGAACACCTGCACGGGCCGGTCCACGGCGACCGCGGTGCCCGGCGCGTTGGTGCCGACCGCGCTCTCCGACCACCGTGCACCGGGCACGAAGTTCATCCGGTCCGCGCGGCGCCGGGTCGCCGCGTGCCCCTCCACCCACAGCAGCCTGCCGTGCGCGTCGCACACCGCCAGCAGATGCTCGCCATCGGCCGCGAAGGTGCCCATCAACTCCCGGAACAGGGGCATCACCCGGGACAGCGGATGCTCCGCGCGGTAGGCGCCGAGATCGCCGTCGGTCAGCTCCACGCTGGCGGCGCCGTCCGGCCCCACACCGGCCCGCGCGCTGCGCCGCCACGACTCCGCCACCACCGACCGCACCGGGCGCGGCACCGTCCCCACCGTGGTGAACGTCTCGTGCGCCCGGCGCAGCAACCGGACGCGCTCGGCGGGGTCGGCCCCCGGCTCCAGGGCAACCCACGGATCGGTCAACTCGGCCTCCCCGGACAGTGGAACAGTGGTGATGCGGTGCGGTACGGGACGGTGATACGGGGTACGGCGGCTCCGGACGGTGCTGCGGCGGGCTCGGCGGTGGCACAGCGGCTTCCACGGCGGCTGGGACCATCGTCGCCCCGGGTGTGCACGCGGACAACCGGTGCGACGGCGGCTCCGCTTCCGCCTAGGCGAAGTTGACCATTCTGATGTACCGCACCCAGTCCCAGTTGGGCCCCGGGTCGGTGTGGTCGGTGCCGGGCACCTGGTAGTGGCCGATGATGTGCTCCCTGTCCCGGGGGATGCCGTACTTGGCGCAGACCGCCGCCGTGAGCTTCGCCGACTCCTCGTAGAGGGCGTCGGTGAAGTAGGCGGGCCGGTCGATCCAGCCTTCGTGCTCGATGCCGATGCTGCGGGTGTTGTAGCTCCAGTTGCCCGCGTGCCAGGCGATGTCGGCCTCGTGCACGCACTGGGCGACGTGCCCGTCCGCCGAACGCACCACATAGTGCGCGGAGACCTTCTTCTGCGGGTTGCTGAAGATCGCCAACGTGTCGGTGTACGTCTCCTGCGTGACATGGATGATCACTCGGTCGACGGTGTAGTCGCCGGGGCGGTCGGACGCCGTGTAGTTGGAACTGCTGGCCGCCTGCCACTCGGCGGGCGGATAGTCGACGGCCGCGCTCCGCGCACCGGCCCGCGGTTCCGGGAGCAGGGCGTAGGGGACGGCGGCTAGTGCGGCGCCCTTGAGCAGCCGGCGCCGGCTGAGCCGGGGTCTGGCTCGGTCCATGTCCATGGCGGGATGCCTTTCGGGATGCCTCGGGGAATGCCGGACAGGTTTTCGGGAGTCGAGAGTCGGGAGTCGTGAGTCGGCGGGAGTCGGGGGTACGACGGGGACGTCAGCGGCGCAGGGCCCGCGCGGTCTCCCTCAGCCGGGCGTGGACGCCGCGGTACGTCTCCCGCGCGGGCAGCCACTCCTTGCGGAGCTTGGCCACGCACGTGTAGTTCGTGTCGCACACGTTGGCCAACGGTGATTCGACCGCCTGGGTTGCGAATTGGTACGCGTCCAGCTCACTGAACCCGTAGTCGCGCACCAGCCACTGCACCAGGTCGAGCTGGGATATCCGGAACGCGTCCTCCAGCGGCCGGGCCGAGCCGGTCGAGATGATGTGCGTGTCCGACTCCAGCCGGGGCCACGGCGTGGCGACGTCCTTGAGGAGGTCGACGACGACCACCGTGTTCATCGCGCACTCCACCGCCACGCCACAGGTCTCGCCCTCGCCCTGCCGGGCATGCCCGTCGCCGAGGCTGAGCAGGGCGCCCTCGACGTTGACGCCCAGGAAGCAGGTGACGCCGGCCCGCATCTCGGGGGTGTCCATGTTGCCGCCGTGGGCGTCCGGCACCAGGGCCGAGCGCACCTCCAGGTTGGCGGGAGCCACGCCCACCGTGCCGTGCATCGGGTCCAAGGGCAGCTCCACCTGGAGGTCGCTGTCCCGCGCCCGGAACACGGCCGTCCTCCGGGCCCGGTCCAGCTGCCAGATCCACACCCGCTCCGGCAGCGGTGGCTGAAGGGTGGCCGTCGTGTGCGTGGAGGTCAGCGCGCCGAAGAGGGGGACCGTCGTGGACGCCGCCCAGTCGCGGGCCGGTTCGATCGACACGAAGTGCACGGCCACGGTGTCACCGGGCTCGGCGCCCTCGATGTGGAAGGGTCCGGTCTGCGGATTGAGATAGGGGAACTGGCAGACCTCGGACACCAGGTCCTTCTCGGAGCGGACCCGGCCCGCGAAGCAGTCCTCCGTGTAGAGGTCGAGGACCGTGCCGGGCGTGATCCGCGCCACGGGCGCCGCTCCGCCGAACGTCCAGGCGTACTCGTCCGGTTCAGGGCGCACGGTGAGGATCCGGGGGTCGGTCATCGTGGCGTGACTCCCTTCTGAGGGCGATCCCCGGGGCGGGGACGCGGGCCGGCGTGGCTGTGGTGCCACGTGCGGGGCGGTCAGCTCGGCACGGATCCGTCCATGCGGCCGGTGCCGGGGTCGTACGCGTCGAGGTGCACGCGCGCGGTCTCGGCTATGCGCTCGGGGTGCCGTCGTACGAGCACGAGCAGCACGACCACACCCACGGCCATCCACGCGCCGACGACCGGACCGGCATAGGACACCGGTGCCGTCAGCTCCGTCACGAAGTCGAACACCGGGAGGCCGGCGGCCGTCAGCAGGGCGGGGACGAACGCGGCGATGCCCAGGACCGGGAACAGCAGGTGCCGTACCGGTGCGAAGGCGGCCCGGCCGGAGCGCAGGAAATGACCGGCGCAGGAGAGGTTCACGACGATGTAGACGCCGACGACGACCGTGACGATCACCGTGGCGAGCAGGAGGAACGCGGTCACCGGGTCGTAGGCGAAGCCGAGTCCCAGCACCACCGCGACCGCCACGACGGTCTGCAGGGCGATGCCGGCCACGGGGGAGCGGTGCCGGGGATGGAGCGTGGCGAGCAGGCCGGGCAGGACGCGGACGCGGGCGAGGGCGAAGGCCGTGCGGGTCGAGACGTTGGCGCTCGCGTTGGCGTTCGCGATCGTGGAGTTGACCACCGCGAGGAACACCAGCACCCAGAAGAGACCGAAGGAGGCCCGGGCGACGCCCTCCCAGGAAGCCCTGCCCGAGGCACCGAACTCCGCGAAGCGGTCGGGGCCGAAGTAGACGGTCATCGCGTACGTCGTGAGGACGTAGAACAGGCCGATGCCCACGGCCGCTCCGAGGACCGCGCGGTGCATGGTCCGCCGCGGGTCGCGGGTCTCCTCGGCGAGTGGCGCGGCCGCCTCGAACCCGGCGAAGGCCAGCACCGTGTACACGGAACCGGCGAACACCCCGGCGGCTCCCGCGTATCCGTCGGCGGTGTGGGACGTACCGAACACCGACAGGGTGTTGGCGCTGCCCGCCTTGCCGATGAGCAGCACGGCGAACACGAGGAGAACGAGGATCTCGAAGACGCCGAGGACGGTGCCGAAGCGGGCGGAGGCGCGGACGCCGAGGTAGCCGGAGACGGCGATCACCCCGGCACCCGCCAGCGCCCACGGCCACCACAGGTCCGCCGGGTACGCCGGCCACTCCGCGTGCAGCGTGCCCGCCGCCGTGAACCCCAGCTGGAGGAGCAGCAGGGGTGGCACCAGCATCTCCACGAAGACATAGGCCCACCCGACGAGGAAGCCGACGGCCGGGTGCAGGCCCCTTGCCGCGTACGTCGCCACGGAGCCCGCCGCGGGCAGCTCCCGCGCCAGCTCGGCCACGCAGGAGGCGGTGAACAGACAGGCCACCAGGGCCACGAGCACCGCCAGCGGGAGGCTGCCGCCCGCGAAAGCCGCGCCCGACGGAATCGACGCCGCCACCGCGGCGGCCGGCGCCATCGCCGTGATGCTCTGGAACAGGACCTCGCGCAATCCGATGGCGTCGCGCCGCAGCGTCCCCTTGGTCTCCCCGTCCATGTGTCCCCCGATACGTGTCAGTCCGCTGCCACCGCCGCCTGTGCGCTCTTCAACCTGCGGGCGATCCCCGGTCGGTGACGACCCGTCGGCTGCGCCTCGCGTGAATCACGGTACGACTCGGGCGGGTTGGGCAGAAGGGTGTGCCACGGTTCCGTGGACGAGTCACGGCTTGTGGACAACTTGCTCACTCGATCGGGTGACCCCTGGCGGTGTGCGGGTCCGGACGGCACCCCACAGCCGGCGCTGGAAGCCAGTCGCCCGGCTGGTGTCGAAGGCACGGCGCCCGGTCCGTCACGGCCGTACGCGGAGGCGGATTCCGTGCCGCGGCCCGACGGCCGGCGTCCCAGGCGCGGCCCAGGAGGCTGACCACCGGTCGCCCTACAGCGCCACACCCTCCCGCAGATACACCACGCCCCCGCCGCGCGCCGCCCCGAGCAGCGCCGTCAGCGTGGACCGCCTGGCGGCCAGCGGCAACCCGTGCAGTTCGTCGAGCGAGAACATCCCGTGCCGATCGTGCTCCGCGCTCAGCCGCACCGGGGTGTCGGCGGACAGCGTGCCACCGAGGAAGAAGAAGAAGCAGTCGGGCACCGGACCGGTCCCGAGCACGTCCGCCCGGTGGTCGACACCGACCAGCGTCGGGCCCTGGCCGATGTCGGTGCCGGTCTCCTCGCGCATCTCCCTGCGCGCCGCCGCCCAGGGATCCTCACCCTGGTCCAGCATCCCGCCGGGCAGCCACCACCGCCCGGCGTCGGGCCGCCCCGCACCGTAGCGCAGCAGCAGGACGCGCCCCTGCTCGTCCAGCATCAGTACGCACGAGGCGAGCAGCGCCCGCGGCTGAGACCTGATCCATTCCTCACGCGGCACCCAGTCCGTCACCCGGCCTCCCGCAGTCGTGGACCCCGGCACGCGCCGAGCCGTGTCAGGATCGTTCCGCCACCATCGCCGGATCGTCCAGTACCGCTCGGACGACCGAGTGCGCGGCGCCCAGCAGGGGGCCTTGCGGGCCCAGTGGGGAGACCGTCACCGGGCAGGCCGGGCCGGCCGTCCGGCCTGTCAGCTCCGTGTCCAGCGACGGCAGCAGCCAGGGCGACAGCTCGGCGAGGGCGCCGCCCAGGACCACCGTCTCGGGGTCCAGCAGGTTCACCGCTCCGGTCAGGGCGATACCGAGGGCCGTGCCGGCGTCCCGCAGCGCGGCCCGCACCCCCTCGTCGCCCGCCTCGGCGCGCTCGGCGAGCAGGCCCACCCGATCGTCCCGCGGTTCCAGTCCGGCCGCGCGCAGGACCGCTTCCTCGCCCGCGTACTGCTCCAGGCACCCCCGGCTGCCGCACGGGCAGGCGGGACCGTCCGGCCGTACGGGCACGTGGCCCAGCTCGCCCGCGAAGCCCCGGGTGCCGCGCAGCAGCCGGCCGTCCACGACGACCGCCGCGCCGATACCGATCTCGGCCGACACGTGCAGGAAGTCGCCCGGCGTACCGGCACCGAGCCACAGCTCGGCCAGCGCGCCGAAGTTGGCCTCGTTGTCCACGGTCAGCGGCCCGTGTGCGGGCAGCAGGGCGCCCAGGTCGATGTCGTGCCAGTCGAGGTTCGGGGCCCGTACGACCGTCCGCCCGTCCTTGGACACCAGGCCGGGCACGGCGACCGCGAGCCCGGCGGGCCAGAGTTCCGCGCCTTCCGCCTCCGTGACGACCTGTTGGATCAAGGCCGTCAGCTCCTCGATGACCGGTCCCGGCGCCCGGCCCCGGTTGGCGCCGCGCCTCACCGCCCGCGCGCGGACCTCGCCGCGCAGGTCGACCGCGCACACCGCGAGGTGGTCGACGCCGATCTCGGCCCCGATCCCCGCGGGACCCCGGCCGCTCACCGCGAGCGCCGACCCGGGCCGGCCCACCCGCCCCGGCCGCTCGGGGCCCAGTTCCTCCAGCAGACCCCAGCGGATCAGCTCGTCCACCAGGGTCGACACCGCGGCCCGCGTCAGTCCGATCCGGGAGGCCACCGCCGCCCGGGACAGCGAGCCCTCGGCGCTCACGGCGTGCAGCACCCGGGCGAGGTTGCGCCGGCGCATGCCCTGCTGGGTGTCCGGCAGGGCGCGCCCGGCGCCCGGTGGGCGCGCCTCGTGCAGCGGTGCGGTCATGCCTCCGTCAATCCTTGGTGTCTGCCGCCCGGCTGGTCGCGGGCGGCTCCGGTCACTCGGTGTCCGTCCCCCGCTCCAGCAGCGGGGCCGCGTCGGAGAGTACCCCGGTGATCCGCTCCAGCGTCGCCCGGTCCCGCTCCACGGGCTCCAGGACGGGGCCCGCGGCCGTGTTCCAGCGGCGGGCGACCGCCGCGGGATCCTCGCCGGTCAGCAGTCCGGCCGCCTGTGCCGCCGCACCCAGGGCGACCAGTTCCCTGGCCTCCGGGACCTGGACCGGCCGCCCCGAGAGCCGGCGCACGGTCTGCTGCCAGGCCGTCCCGCGAGCCCCGCCGCCGATCAGGAGCAGCGGGGTGTCACGGTCCGCGTCCTCGTCGAGGACCAGGTCGAGCGCCCCGAGCAGCGCGTGCACCGCGCCGTCGTACGCGGCCTGCAACAGCTGACCGGCGGTGGTGTCGTGCCGCAGACCTTGCAGCACTCCTGAGGCGTGCGGCAGGTTCGGGGTGCGCTCGCCGTCCAGGTACGGCAGCAGGGTCACGGAGCCGCCGGATTCCACCGCCTCGCGGTCCAGGCCCAGCAGGGCCGCGACACGGTCCACCGCGAGGGTGCAGTTCAGGGTGCAGGCCAGGGGGAGCCAGTCCCCGCGCGCGTCCGCGAAGCCCGCCACCGTCCCGGTCGGATCGGTGGGACGGCGCCGGGAGACGGCGTACACCGTGCCGGACGTCCCGAGGCTCAGCACCGGTGTGCCGGGCCGCAGGCCCAGGCCCAGGGCCGCCGCCGCGTTGTCGCCGGTGCCCGGGGCCACCAGCGTGCCCTTCGAGAACGGCAGATCGTGGCTGTCGCGCACGGTGCCCGCCACTTCACCGGGCCGTACCACCCGGGGCAGCAGGGCCGGGTCCAGGCCGACGTGCGCGAGGGTCTCCTCGTCGTACGCCTCCGTCCCGGACGCCCACCAGCCGGTGCCGGAGGCGTCACCGCGGTCGGTCGTGCCCTGCCCGGTCAGGCGCTCGGTGAGGTAGTCGTGGGGGAGCCGTACCGCCCGGGTCGCGCGGACCGCATCCGGCTCGTGCTCGGCGAGCCACGCCCACTTGGTGACCGTGAAGGACGCCCCGGGCACGCTGCCGGTCCGCTCCGCCCAGGCCTTCGGTCCGCCCAGCTCCTCCACCAGGCGGCCGGCCTGCGGCGCCGAGCGGACGTCGTTCCACAGCAGCGCCGGACGCACCGGCTCGCCGCGTTCGTCCAGGGTGACCAGGCCGTGCTGCTGGCCGCCGATGGACACCGCCGCCGCCTCGTGCGCGGCGTCACCGCACTGGCGCAGCGCCTCGCACAGGGCGTCCCACCACTGGCGCGGATCGCTCTCCCGGCCGGCGCCGGACGACACCGTGTGCGGTGCCTGGCCGCTCGCCACCACCTGACCGGTGGCCGCGTCGACGACCAGTGCCTTCGTGGACTGGGTGGACGTGTCCACTCCGACGACGAGCGGACCCTCGGCTGCTGACATCGGGCTCTCCCTCTTCCGCGGCTCCGCGGGACGTGCGGTGTGTGGTTTCGAAGACACCTTGCTGTCGAAGACATCTTGTCTCTTCCCAGAGGTGCGTCGGCATACTAATTTGTAAACCGCCATGACGAAATAGTCGCAACGCAGCAAGGAGCCGCGGCATGAGCTACCAGCCCACCCCCGAGGACAGGTTCACGTTCGGACTCTGGACCGTCGGCTGGCAGGGAAGGGACCCGTTCGGCGACGCCACCCGCCGCGCCCTCGACCCGGTCGAGACGGTGCAGCGCCTGGCGGAGCTCGGCGCCTACGGAGTGACCTTCCACGACGACGACCTGATCCCCTTCGGTTCGTCGGACACCGAGCGCGAGTCCCACGTCAAGCGGTTCCGCCAGGCACTGGACGCCACCGGCATGACCGTCCCGATGGCCACCACGAACCTCTTCACGCACCCCGTCTTCAAGGACGGCGCGTTCACCGCCAACGACCGCGACGTGCGCCGCTACGCCCTTCGCAAGACGATCCGCAACATCGACCTGGCGGTCGAGCTGGGCGCGAAGACGTACGTCGCCTGGGGCGGCCGCGAGGGCGCCGAGTCCGGCGCCGCCAAGGACGTGCGGTCCGCCCTGGACCGCATGAAGGAGGCCTTCGACCTCCTCGGCGAGTACGTCACCTCGCAGGGCTACGACCTCCGCTTCGCCATCGAGCCCAAGCCGAACGAGCCCCGCGGCGACATCCTGCTGCCCACCGTCGGGCACGCGCTGGCCTTCATCGAGCGCCTGGAGCGCCCCGAGCTCTACGGCGTCAACCCCGAGGTCGGCCACGAGCAGATGGCCGGCCTGAACTTCCCGCACGGCATCGCGCAGGCCCTGTGGGCCGGGAAGCTCTTCCACATCGACCTCAACGGCCAGTCCGGCATCAAGTACGACCAGGACCTGCGGTTCGGTGCGGGCGACCTGCGGTCCGCCTTCTGGCTGGTCGACCTCCTGGAGAGCGCCGGTTACGAAGGACCCCGCCACTTCGACTTCAAGCCGCCGCGGACCGAGGACCTCGACGGCGTGTGGGCCTCGGCGGCGGGCTGCATGCGCAACTACCTCATCCTGAAGGAGCGCGCGGCCGCCTTCCGCGCCGACCCGGAGGTGCAGGAGGCCCTGCGCGCCTCGCGTCTGGACGAGCTGGCCCAGCCGACCGCGGCCGACGGCCTGCAGGCACTGCTCGCCGACCGCGCGTCCTTCGAGGACTTCGACGTGGAGGCGGCCGCCGCGCGCGGCATGGCGTTCGAACGCCTCGACCAGCTGGCGATGGACCACCTGCTGGGAGCGCGGGGCTGAACGCAGGAGGGCCGGGGCGAGCGACAGCGGCTCGCCCCGGCCCCCGGCCGCGCGGCCGGCGTCAGCGGCCCTTGGGCAGCCGGACGTACGTCACGGTCGTCCTGATCCCGCTGTCGACCAGGCGGCCCTGGGCGTCGAACGCACCGGTCCCGTCGGTCATCCCGAAGTCGTTGTCGTTGATGAGCGCGAGCGTGTCGTGATCCACGCGCGCGATGCCCTCGATCTTCCCGGGCACCCCCGCGACCTTGCCCAGGTCGACCACCAGGCGCTTGGCCAGCACCGGCACGCCCTGCGCCGCGGGATCGTCCAACTGCTCCAGCGACGGGGCCGTGGTGTCGTCGTCCCAGGGACCGCCGAGGATGTCCGACGTGCGCCCGAGGCTGACCAGCTGCAGCCGGGCGGCCTTGTCCGTGCGTTCCTCGACCAGCAGCCGGTCACCGCCGACCGCGACCACTGAGGAGATCTTCAGCTCGGAGGTGTCGTCCTCGCCCGGGTCCACCACGTTCACCGGGTCGAAGCGGTAGGCGTACTCGGCCGTGACGGCCTTCTCGCGGGGTGAGAAGCGCAGCAGGCGGGTGGTGCGCGAGGCGTCCCCGGCGCTTGCGTCCGGCAGCGACAGCGGGCTCTGCAGGGCCATCACCAGGTCACCGCCGGGAAGCTGCGCCAGCCCCTCGAACCCGCGGTTGATCTTGCGGTGCAGCAGGATCGAGGGCAGCGCCTCCACCACCGGGTAGTCCGCGCCCGTCAGACCGAGCCCCTTGGGCACGTAGCGCGCGAGGACCCTCCCGCGCGCGGAGACGTGCACGAGGGACGGCCCGTACTCGTCCACGAGCCAGAAACTGCCGTCACCGGCCCGAACGATGCCCTCGGTGTCGAGGCCGTTCGGGTCGTAGGAGAGCGGCGTCCGCGCGTCGTAGGTGTACGGCGCCTCGTCCCGGCTCATCTGGTCGGGCAGTCCGGTGACGGCCTTCCCGGAGGAGGTGGTCAGCGGTATCGCGTCGATCACCTCGACCGTGTCACCGGAGACCCGGATCTTCACGATCGCGGGATCGAATCCCGGCACCGGGAAGGTGCGGCGCTTCTTGCCGTCCACCTTGATCTGACCGTTGGGACCGCGGTCGGTCACCGTCCAGTACTCACCCTCGCGGCCGGCCGGGTAGATGTCGCTGCCGATGCCGCCCAGCTTGATCCCGTGGTCGTCGGCCACGCTGCCGGGCAGCAGCGCGTTGCTGAACGCACCGAGCGGGATGTCGCTGAGGGTCGCCGTGCGGATCACGCGGGCTTCCCCGGACGGCGTCGCGGCCGCCGTCCCCGCCGCGACGAGGACGGCGGCCAGGGCCAGGGGCAGACCCGTGGCGACGGAACGGTGGACGCGGCGCAGGCCGGCGGCATGCGGGGACATCGGGCCTCCTGGAGCAAGGTCATGGGCTGCCGACACCATTGGGCCCCCGGAGGAACGCCGCGCGACCGCGCGGTGAACGGCCGGCGTCCGCCGCTCGTCGGATCGCGCCACCCCATGGTGACTGCCTGTCAAAAGCCTTCCGGTGCGGGAGCTTCCCCCTCCAGTCGCGCGGAGGCCAGTGCCGTCGCGGGGTCGGGATCGGCCCCGCCCGCCGGAACCCAGCGTCCTCGCACGTCGCGATACGGCCACCAGTGGCCCTCGTCCCCGAGCCGCAGCTGGACGCCTTCCTCCTGGACGGTCCACCGGTTGCCGCTCCTGTGGAACACCGGCCGCTCGTCCGCCTCCCAGGCCGCTTCCAGAGCCGCACGCGCGCGTGCGAGCGCCACACCCTCCACGTCCCGGTCCTCGTCGAGCACCGCCAGCGCCACCGCGCCACCGGTACGCCAGGCGCGGACGGCTGTCATGAGCCCGTCGTGTCCACGCGCCGACCCGGTGGCCAGCCGGTCGGTGACGACCGCGGGTGCCGGACCACACGCCAGGCGTACGGCGTCCTGAGCGGCCGTCAGGGCCGAGCCGGCCCGCGTCCCACCACGCAGCGCCGCCGCCAGCAGCCGGTACGCCTCCACGGCGGTGCGGCCGGCCAGATGCTCCAGCGCCGCGGGATCCACCCCCGGCGCGGCCGGCGACCCGGTGGCGAAGGTCGGTGGCGCGCCAGGCGCCGGAGGGAGCCCTGGCAACTCGGGCAGCGGCGGCAGGATCTCGGCGGCCGCCCACGCCTCGGCCGCGTCCACCCCCGTGGCCGGGGGCGTCACCCCGGACGGCTCCGCGGTGCCGCGGACGTGCAGCTCCGCCAGGAAGGCGTCCTCGTCCCGGCCACGCATCAGCAGGAGAAGAAACGGATCCTCGTCCAGCAGCCGCGCCACCTGGTGACACAGGGCGACGGTGTGCCCGCAGTGGTCCCAGGCACCGCAGTCGCACTCGGGATCCAGATCGCCCAGGCCCGGCAGGAGCTCGATCCCCGCCACCGCCGCGTCCTCGACCAGATGCGGCGGAAGCTCCCGGTCGAGCAACGCGGCCATGTGGCCGGCCTGCCGTACGGCGAGGTCCTCGAACCGTGCCCACTCCCCGTCGGACAGCCGCGGCAGCAGGACGTCGGACCGGTGGGCCGCACCGCCGGGGTCACGGACGACGGCGGTGACCCGGCCGGGCCGTACGGTCACCGCACCCACGCCGCCCGCGCGCGCGAGCCGGCGCCCTGCCGTGACCGCCGCGGCTTCCAGGGCGGCGTCCTCAAGGGCCCGCAGCCAGGCCCGGCCCCACCAGCTCCGGGCGAAGGCGCGCCCGCGCTGGGGCGGCAGCGCGGCGAACGTGCGCCCCGCGTCACGGCCGTGCTCGTCGTCGTAGCGGCTCATCGCGCCTCCCCGCGCAGTTCCACCAGTGCGGTCAGTTCCTCGTCCGACAGTTCCGTCAGGGCGGCCTCACCGGAGCCGAGCACGGCGTCGGCCAGCTCCCGTTTGCGGCCCAGCATCTCCGCGATGCGGTCCTCCAGGGTCCCCTCGGCGATCAGCCGGTGCACCTGCACCGGACGGGTCTGCCCGATGCGGTACGCCCGGTCGGTGGCCTGCGCCTCCACCGCCGGATTCCACCAGCGGTCGTAGTGCACGACGTGCTCGGCCCGGGTGAGGTTCAGGCCCGTCCCGGCGGCCTTGAGGGACAGCAGGAACACCGGGGCCTCGCCCGCCTGGAAGCGCCGCACCAGGTCCTCACGGGCGGCGACCGGCGTCCCGCCGTGCAGAAGCAGCGAGGACACCCCGCGGGCCGCCAGGTGCCGTTCGAGCAGCCGGGCCATGCGCACGTACTGCGTGAACACGAGTACGCCCGAGTCCGCGGCGAGGACGGTGCCGAGCAGTTCGTCCAGCAGCTCCAGCTTCCCCGAACGTCCCGCGAGCCGCGGATCGTCCTCCTTGAGGAACTGTGCCGGATGGTTGCAGATCTGCTTCAGGCCGGTCAGCAGCCGCATGATCAGGCCCCGGCGGGTCATGTCGTCGACGGCCGCGATGCGGTCGAGGGTCTCGCGCACCAACGCCTCGTACAGCCCCGCCTGTTCAGCCGTGAGTGCCACCGGGTGGTCCGTCTCGGTCTTCGGCGGAAGCTCGGGGGCGATGCCGGGATCGGATTTGCGCCGCCGCAGCAGGAACGGTCCGACGAGCCGGGCGAGCCGTTGTGCGGCGGCAGGATCCCGGCCGCCCTCGACGGGCTGTGCGTAGCGTGCGCGGAAGCTGCCCAGGCCGCCGAGCAGGCCGGGTGTCGTCCAGTCGAGGATCGCCCACAGTTCCGTGAGGTTGTTCTCCACCGGAGTTCCGGTGAGCGCCACACGCGCGCGTGCACCGACCGTGCGCAGCGCCCGCGCGGTCGCGGAGTAAGGGTTCTTCACATGCTGCGCCTCGTCGGCCACGACCATTCCCCACGGAGCCCCGGCGAGCTGGACGCCGTCCAGACGCAGTGTGCCGTACGTGGTCAGGACGAACTCGCCGTCCGCCAAGGACGCCAGATCGCGTCCGGGGCCGTGGAACCGGCGCACCGGCACCCCGGGAGCGAACCGCTCGATCTCACGCTGCCAGTTGCCCAGCAGCGAGGCCGGGCAGACCACGAGGGTGGGGCCGGCCGCCGCCGGATCCGTCTGCCGGTGCAGGTGCAGCGCGATCAGCGTGATCGTCTTGCCGAGCCCCATGTCGTCGGCCAGGCAGCAGCCCAGTCCGAGCGATGTCGTACGGGCCAGCCAGTCGAGGCCGCGCCGCTGGTAGTCCCGCAGGGTCGCGGCCAGGCCCGGCGGCTGTCCGACGGTGAGGGCCGGGTCCTGCGCCGTCAGCCGCTCCCGCAGCCCTTCCAGCCACCCCGTGGGCCGTACGTCGACCCGTCGGCCGTCGACCTCCGTGGAGCCCGTCAGAGCCGTGGCCAGCGCCTCGACGGGAGCGACGGATCGGTCCCGCTCGGTCCGGGCCCGCTCCGCCTCCCGCGGATCGACCAGGACCCAGCCGTCGCGCAGCCGCACCAGGGGACGCTTGGCCTCCGCCAGCCGGTCCAGCTCCTCCCGGGACAACTCCCGCCCGCCCAGGTCGAACCACCAGCTGAACGTGACCCTCTCGTCCGCGCTGAGGAACGACGGAACGGCGGCGGTTCCGGACGACGCGGTGCCGTCGTCCGGAGGGCCGATGGCCGCGTGCGCGGTGAGACCGCGGGCCAGGTGCCGGGGCCAGTGCACGTCCACCCCTACGGCGGCCAGCGCCCGCGCGCCCTCGCCCAGCAGTTCGGCGATCTCGTCGTCGGCGAGGTCCACGGCGTCCGGCACGGCCGCGGAGAGCAACGGCGTCAGCGGCGGCCAGGCCCGGGCCGCCCGGCGCAGCGCCAGCAACGCGTCCGCACGCGCGCGTGGAGCGAACGCGGCGGACCCGGTGTCCGCACCGGTCCACAGTCCGGCGGCATCCATGACGTCCGTCGGTCCGCTCTGGCCGTGCACCTGGAGGACCACACGGAAGCGGACCGGAGCCCCGTCCTGGCAGGCGGCGTCGTCGAGACCGGACGCCTCCACGCGCAGCGACAGCCGCACCCCCGCGTCATGGCCGGCGGCGATGTCGTCGGCCCACGCCCGCAGCGCCGGCAGATGCCGCGGCTCCAGCGCCGTGTACGCGGGGCCGCCGGTCGCCAGCGGGGCGGCGGGAGAGCGCGGCAGCACGTCGGCGATCGTGTCCAGGAAGGCGCGCAGCAGCCGCTCCGGGTCGGGCAACAGTGGTGGCCCGTCCGCCGTGAGCGGCACGGCGTGCGCCTCCGGGGGCATGGCGGCGGCGAGTTCGCGGAACAGTTCCGCATCGCGCGCGGACAGTGGTCCCACGCGCCAGGCGTCGTGATCACCGGCGGACAGGCCCGGCAGGAGCAGACCGCGCGCCACGAAGCCGAGGGCCAGTTCGTACGCGGTTCGCCAGAACGCGGCGGCCCGGTGTTCGCAGGACAGCGCACGCGCGCGTGCGAGCACCGGAAGGGCGGCGCGGACGGGGAGCAGGAGGACGGGCAGCGGGACGCGTTCGACGCCACCGTCGGCCGAGGGCAGTACGAGGTCCAGCTCTGCCGGAGAGCCCTCCGTGTGCGCGGGCGGAGCCCCGCCGTCCGGGCGCCAGAAGCCGAGCCGGCCCGCGCGCGGGGGATCGGACGGCAGGAACACGACGCGGCATTGGGTCAGTTCGGTCAGGTCGGAGGGTGATGCCGTGGGGATGGTCTGCACAGCTCTGCCGCACTCCTCAAATTTGACTACTTGACCGGAGTCGCCGAGGGTACAGGACGTTGAGGGTGTTCTCGTCCCGCCGATGCCGTGACGTGGGTCACTCCACAAGGTGTTCGAGGGTCCCGTGTGTTCGTCACCTCTCGTGTTCGGCCCCCGCGGACTGTGCCAGGTCGGTCGCGTCGTCCGCGACGGCCGGCCGGTCTTCCAGGGCTCACCGTGCCGCGTCTGAAGTAACAGCTTCACGACGTCCCGCCCGCGCGACATCCTGACCCCTCCACGCCGGCGCAACAGCCTCACGGTGCCCGCCAACCACCCGGCATCATGAACACCGCCAACAGCCTCCGGCCCCCGTCCAGGGCCACTAGGGGGTGCGGCTCAGGGATGTCTCAGGGTCGGGGTGTGGAACCGCGGGGAGCGGGGGGCCGTTCTCAGATCAGAGAGCGGCAGTGGCCGCGAAGGAGGCGACGCTCATGTCCATGAACGCGAAGATCGCCGCAGGGGGCGTGGCGGTCGGGCTGATCCTGCTCATATGGCTGCCCTGGTGGGTGGCGTTCCTGATCGTCGTGGGTGTTCCGGCGGCCGCCTATCTCGCCCTGGATCCCTCACAGCGGCGCAGGCTGCGCAGGGTCGCCCGCAAGGAGCTCGGCCGCTGAGGCACCGGCGCACGGCGAGGCGCCACGCGCCGGGCTGCCCGGACGGGCCGGCCGGGCAATGGGGAGCCGCGTCACCCAGGCGCGGTGCGGCTGCCCGGGGTGCGACCGGGAGATCTCGTCCGGCTGCCCGGGGTGCGGCCGGGAGATCTCGTCCGGCCGCCCCGGCTCACAGGGGTCGTACGGCCATCTTGTCGAGCGCCTCCAGCAGACCGGGCAGCTCGGGTCCCCGCCCCACCGGCAGTACCTCGCCGGGCTCCTCGTCGAGCAGGACGAACGCGATGTCGTCGGTGCGGGCCACGATCGACCAGCCCGGGCCGTCGGCACGCAGCGTACGGGCCTCGCCGGGAGCGAACGACGAGCGCACGCGGCCGAGTGGCGGCGGGGAGTCGACGTAGGCGCGCGCTTCCGCGAGCACCCGGCGGACACCGGTGTGGCCGCCTGCCCTGGCGCCCTCGCCGTCCTGCGGGGGCTCCACGGCCCGCGCCTGCTCACCGGGCACGGGGAAGTCGGCGTCGTTGATCTGCTCCCGCCAGGCGGCCCACTGCAGCGCTATCTCGTCGGCACCCAGCCGGCGCTGCGCGGGCCCCCAGGAGCCGGTGTCCGGCGGGCACAGCGCCGGCCGTCCGGCCTCCTCGGCGGGCGGGTCGTGGGGAGCGGGCACGCCGGGTGCCGCGACGGCGACGGCCAGGGGCCATCCCGGCAGGGCGGTCACGACCGCGCGCTCGTCCGGCGACAGCTCGTACTCCATGCCGCAGTCCCAGGAGGCGATCGCCACGGCGACCAGCGAGACGTCGTCGATCACGACCGTCCAGCGAGCACCGTGCCCGTCCTGGCCCAGCACCAGGCCGTACCCGTCGGCGCGCGGCGCGAGGTCCAGCGCCGCACACGCCTCCGGGTAGTCGTCGCCCAGCACGCTCGGAAACTGTGCCGGCGTGAGCAGTACCGCCGTCAGCACGTACAGCGCATCGTCCGCGGCGGCGACGGGCTCATCGTCCGTCCCGGCCATCCCTGCCTCCCCAGTGGTTCGTCCATCGGCGCGCACCCTAGTGCGAGCGGAAGCCGCTTGTCACGACTCCGCGCACCACGCGGAGCTGCAGGTTTCCGCCTGGACAGGGGCGAAACGGCCACATGTGGAGAAGGAAGTTCCGTTCAGGCCGCGGGCAGCCCGAGGAGGTCGCGGGCCACCGCGGCGGGGGTCTCGTCGCGTTCCCGGGCCAGCGCGACGACCGCCCGGCAGGCCAGCTCGCTCACCCCGAAGGACAGGGCCTCCGGGGACACCCACGCCGCCGCTTCCTCGATCCGGTCCTGGTCGTCCTCCGCGCGGGCCGCGATGTAGACGGCCGCCGCTTCGAACAAGTTGTGTGCGCGCCTCTCCCGGCCATCTTCCGGCCGCCCCTGCGTGGTGGTGCCGAGCCGGCCGGCGTATCTGCGGATCCTGTCGAACACGCGGACCACCCTTCCCTGAACGCGGTCAGTACGATCGCCCATCTGCTGCTTCACAACGTAGAGTTGGAGATTCGGCGGCAGAAGGGGGTCGACGGGGTGAAGCGGTTCGAGCGGCTCGCGGAGATCCGCCGGTTGGATCCGGTGGCGGACGCGCTGGAGATCTACCGGATCAGCGTCGCGTACGAGTTCCCCTGGGACTACGCCCGCGCTCTCGAACTCGCTCTGTACCGCACCTACGCGGTGCCCGGCATCGGGCGGCTGCTCGCGCGGACGGCGGAGCTGACCGAGCGCACGCAGAAGCGGTACGACGACACCGTGCTGCTGCTGGACACCATCGTGGAACACGGCTTCGCGGCGGAGGAGGGACGCAGCGCGATCCGCCGCATCAACCAGATGCACCGCAGCTACGACATCAGCGACGACGACATGCGGTACGTGCTGAGCACCTTCGTGGTGATGCCCCGGCGCTGGATCGACGCCTACGGCTGGCGGCGGCTGTCCCGGCACGAGATCGTCGCCACCACCGAGTACTACCGCACCCTCGGCCGGCACATGGGCATCCCGGACATCCCCCGGACCTACGAGGAGTTCGCGGCCCTTCTCGACTCCTACGAAGAGGCCCACTTCGGCTGGGACGAGGAGGCACGCCGGGTCTCCGACGCCACCCTCGACCTGATGACGTCCTGGTATCCGCGTCCCCTGGCACCGCTGCTGCGCACGGCCACCCTCGCGCTGCTCGACGAGCCCCTGCTGCGCGCGTTCCGCTACCCGCGACCCGGCGCCGTCACCTCCGCGCTGGTGCGCCGCGCCGTACGGACGCGCGGCCGGCTGGTCCGGCTGCTGCCGCCGCGCCGCGGCCCGCACTTCGCGCGCCAGAACTGGGAGGTCAAGGGCTACCCGAACGGCTATCGCGTCGCCGACCTGGGCACGCGGCCGGTCCCCGGTCTGCGCGGTTGCCCGGTACGGCACCAGGGCAGCTCAGCGGCCGGGCCCGTCGAGTGACGCCAGGGTGTCACGCAGCCAGGCCAGTTCGGCCCGGCTCGTGGCGCGCGCGATGGTGAGAACCCCGCGCCGGAACGGGTCGTCCAGCTCCTCGGCGCGCAGCGGCCGGTCACCGTCGTAGAAGAAGCTCGCCGGCTCCTCCAGGAAGGCCAGCCGGCGGCGCAGCACGGCCGCCTGCGCGGCGGGGTCCTCCAGGTGCCGCAGGAACGCGAGCAGCGTGAACCAGTGGTTCTCGTCGGTGATCTCACGCTGGGCCGGCTCGGCGAGCCGGCGCTTCAACTCGCGCCCGCCCTCCTCGGTCAGTCTGAGCACATGGCGCGGCGCGGCCACGGCGCCGGGCTCGGTGGCCCGCACCAGCAGACCGGCCTTCTCCAGGCGTTTGATCGCCGGGTACAGCGTGCTCTCGGCGACGGGCCGCACATGACCGGTGAGCGCCGCGATGTGGCGGCGCAGGACGTACCCGTGCAGGGGGGCGCCGTACAGGAATCCGAGGATGGCGAGTTCGAGCATGGCCGCATTCTCCCGCAGGAATACATCGCTGAGCCGATACCACCTTGACGGAATACATCGATGCCGAGGTATTGTCCGGTGTCGCGGAACACGGGGAGGGGCACGGTGCAGCAGGCCACGTTCGACAGCAGGGGAAGCCGGATCCGGTGGACCGAGGTACCCGGGGCCGAGCCCGCCCGGGTGTATCTGCACGGGCTCGGAGCGATGTCCGCCGTGTACCACGCGCACATCGCGGCGCGCCCCGAACTCGCGGGGCGCCGCAGCCTGTTCGTCGACCTGCCGGGACACGGCACGAGCGACCGCCCCCAGGACTTCGGGTACACGCTGGAGGACCACGCCGACGCGGTCGCCGCCGCCCTGGACGCGGCCGGGGCCGCAGGCGCCGAACTGATCGCGCACAGCATGGGCGGTGCCGTAGCCGTGGTCCTCGCCCACCGGCGGCCCGACCTGGTCTCCCGGCTGGTGCTGACGGAGGCCAACCTGGACGCCTTTCCGCCGCCGACCGCCGGCAGCAGCGGAATCGCCGCCTACGGGGAGGACGAGTTCGTCGAGGTGGGGTACGCGCGCGTGCTGGAGGTGGTCGGCCCGCTGTGGGCGGCGACCATGCGGCTGGCAGACCCGCGCGCGCTGCACCGCAGTGCCGTCGGCCTGCGCAACGGCTCCGACCCCGTGATGCGGACGCTCCTCGAAGGGCTGCCCGTCGACCGCGTCTTCCTGCAGGGTGAGCACAGCGGCGAACTCGCGGGCCGGGAGGGCTTGGAGGCCGCCGGGGTGCGCGTGGTGAGGGTGCCGGGCGCCGGGCACAACGTCATGTTCGACAACCCCGACGCCTTCGTGGCAGCCGTCACCGGAACGGGCTGACCGACCTCGGTCCTCGGCCTTCGCGCACCCGAGCGGGCCGGAGAGCTGACTCGCCCGGGCCTCAGTCCTCCCGTACCGCGAGCGCCAGGAAGCGGGCGTCCTCGTCGGTGTACGACGTCATCCGCCAGCCCGAACGCGCGAGGAGCGGGCGGAGGTTGGTCTCTGCCCGCAGGTCGTCGGGGGTGATCCGGCGCCCCTGACGCGCCGCCAGGGCCGCGCGGCCGATGGGATGGAAGAGCGCGAGCGTGCCGCCCGGCCGTACCCCACGGGCCAGTTCCCGCAGGTTCTCCACCGGACGTGGCAGATGGGCGATCAGGCCCGCGGCGAACACCGCGTCCAGGCAGCCCGAGCGCAGCGGGAGCGCGGCGACGTCGGCGAGCAGCAGCCGCCCGTCGCGGTGCCTGCCCGCTCGTACGGCGGCCTGGAGCATCGCCGTGGTCAGATCCGCGCCCAGCACCACCCCGGAGGGGCCCACGGCGGCCCGCAGGGGCGGCAGGGCCCGCCCTGTGCCGCAGCCCGCGTCCAGTACGCGGTCCCCCTCCCGCAGCCCGAGGTCGGCCACGGCCGCCGCGTAGGCCGGGCCGTCGTCCGGGAACCGGCTGTCCCAGTCGGCGGCGCGGGCGGTGAAGAAATCCTGGACATGTGTGTGGTCGTCGTTCATGTTCCGCATGATTCCTCACCGTCACGAGGGAAGTCCTTGTGCGCATGTTCGAGCGGGACGCGATCGTTCCGGCACAACTGTGCGTCATATTCCGGCACCTTTCGAAATGCGCCCCCTTTGTGCGCCCGTGCCCCCGCTAGCGTCCCGGGGCCATGGGACACCTGGACCACGCCGCCTTCGGCTGGCTGACCCCCGTACTGTCGTACGTGATGGCCTGCATAGGCGCCGCACTCGGACTGCGCTGCACCGTCCGCGCGCTCGCCGCCACCGGCCGCGCGCGTCGGAACTGGCTCGTCACCGCCGCCTCTTCGATCGGGACGGGCATCTGGACCATGCACTTCGTGGCCATGCTCGGCTTCCGCGTCAGCGGCAGCGACATCCGCTACGACGTGCCGCTGACCATCCTCAGCCTTCTCGTCGCCATGGTCGTCGTCTGGGCCGGCGTCTTCGCCGTCGGCTACAGCCGTGACCGCAACCGCGCGCTCCTCCTCGGCGGTCTCACCACCGGGCTGGGCGTCGCCAGCATGCACTACCTGGGCATGGCGGCCGTCCGGCTGCACGGCGACGTCACCTATGACCCGGTCCTCGTCGGACTGTCGGTACTGATCGCCGTGGTCGCCGCCACCGCGGCCCTGTGGGCCGGACTCAACATCAAGTCACCCCTCGCGGTCACCGTCGCCTCCCTCGTCATGGGAGCGGCCGTCAGCAGCATGCACTACACCGGGATGTTCGCGGTGAGCGTGCGCGTGGACCCTTCCGGCGACGCACTGCCCGGGGCCACGGCGATGCAGTTCATCTTCCCCCTCGCCGTCGGCCTCGGGTCCTACCTGTTCATCACCTCGGCCTTCGTCGCCCTCTCGCCCACGGCCGACGAGCGCGAGGCGTCCGCCTCCGCCCAGCGGCCCGTGGAAAGCGTCGCCCGCTAGCGGGACCCCGGCCCGAGCGCACCGACCAGTCCCGAGCGAGGAGGCCATGCGCCCACCCCGAACACCCGAGAACGCCGCCGCCCCGGCACACCGTCCGCGCGGACGCCGCGCGCACGCCGGACCGCCCGCCGACGAGGGCCGCCGCACGCTCGGCCCGCCGCCGGGCTCCGCACGCGCGCGTGGAGGCCGCCGGCACCTGCGGCCCCGCACCGTTCGCGCCAAGGTGGTCAGCCTTCTGATGGTTCCCGTCGTCTCCCTGCTCGCCCTCTGGGCGTACGCCACCGTCAGCACCGCCCAGGACGTCGCCCGGCTGCGCCAGTCGCAACGGGTGGACGCCGAACTGCGCAGCCCCGTGGCCGCGGCCGTCACCGCCCTCCAGGCCGAGCGCACCGCGGCCGTCCGCTACGCCACGGATCCGCGCACCGCCGACGGCGGCGATCTCGACGACCTCGCGGCCCGCACCGACCGCGCCGTGGACAGGTTGCGGCTCGGCCGGCACAGCACGGTCGCCGACAGCCAGGAACTCCCCGCCGGCGTCTCCAGGCGCCTCGACGCCTTCGTCACCGGGGTCGAGCACCTCCGCACACTGAGGACAGCCGTAAGGGGCCACAGGACGGGCTGGGAGGACGTGTACGCGCAGTACACCAAGACCATCGGTGCCGCCTTCGCGGTCGACGGTGCCCTCACCGGCATCCAGCAGGCCGATGTCGCCTCCGACGCGCGCGTGCTGCTCGAATTCTCCCGCGCCGCCGAAGCACTGGCCCAGGAGGACGCCCTGCTGAGCAGCGCACGGGTCGCCGGCACCCTGCAGGGGGAGCGACGGCGGCTCTTCAGCGCCGCCGTCGCCACGCGCCGTGCCCTCACCGAGACCGCGGTCACCGATCTGCCCGCCGCCCAGCGCGCCGACTGGCGGGATCTGACCGCCGGCGGTTCCTACACCACCCTGGGCACCGCCGAGAACAACCTGCTCGCCGCTGGACCGGACGTCCACATCGCCGACAAGGAACCGCAAGCCGCCTGGAGCGCCGCCCACACGCGCGTACAGGACGGCATGCGGACCATCGCGGCCGGTGCGGGCCGTGCCGTCGCCGGCCGCGCCGACCCCGTCACCCGCGGCCTGCTCAGCCCGGCCGGAGCCGCCGTACTCCTGGGACTCGCCGCCGTCGCCGCCTCCCTCGTCATCTCCGTCCGCATCGGACGGGCTCTCGTGGTGGAACTCGTGAGCCTGCGCAACGACGCGCTGGAGATCGCCCGCCGCAAACTCCCGGAAGCGATGCGGAAGCTGCGCGCGGGCGAGGAGATCGACATCCGGGCCGAGGCACCCTCCGGACCGCCGGCCGAGGACGAGACCGGCCAGGTCGCGGAGGCCCTGACCACCGTGCACCGCGCCGCGCTGCGCGCCGCCGTCGAGCGCGCCGAACTCGCCAGCGGCATCTCCGGGGTCTTCGTCAATCTGGCCCGCCGCAGCCAGGTGCTGGTCCACCGCCAGCTCAGCCTCCTGGACAGCATGGAGCGGCGCTCCGACGACCCGGACGAACTCAGTGACCTCTTCCGCCTGGACCACCTCACGACCCGGATGCGGCGCCACGCCGAGAGCCTGATCATCCTCTCCGGCGCCGCGCCCGGCCGGGCCTGGCGGATGCCGGTCTCCCTGACCAACGTCGTACGCGCCGCCGTCTCGGAGATCGAGGACTACGCGCGCGTGGAGGTACGCCAGTTCCCCGAGGCGTACGTCATCGGCGCGGCGGTCGCCGACCTCACCCATCTGCTCGCCGAGATCGTCGAGAACGCGGCCCAGTTCTCACCACCGCACACGCGCGTGCGGGTCACCGGCGAACCCGTCGGCAACGGCTACGCCCTGGAGATCGAGGACCGGGGGCTCGGCATGGGCGCCGAGACCCTGGCCGAGGCCAACCGCCGCATCGAACAGTCAGAGGCGCTGGACCTCTTCGACAGCGACCGTCTCGGACTCTTCGTGGTCAGCAGGCTCGCCTCCCGGCACGACATCAAGGTGCATCTGCGGACCTCACCGTACGGAGGCACCACCGCCGTGGTCCTGCTGCCGAAGGCCCTGCTGCACAGCGGCTCGGCGGCATCGTCCACCCGCCGGGGCGAACAGGCCCGACCCGACGAGGAACGCGCCTACGCGCGCGTGCCCGGCGCGACCCCGCCCCAGGAAGCCGCTGTCACCCCGTGGCCGGACCGTCCCGCCCTGGCAACCGCACCCGGCCCGCACGGCACCACGCGGACACCTGGACCCCAGAGCACCGGGAAGGCGGCCGACGCTCACGGCACCCGGCCGGCCCCAGACCCGGACGGCACCGGTACGGGCGCCCGCTCCCACGACGCCGCCCATGAACCCCCGCCCCCCGGCGTCACCACCCTGAGACTCCACCGCTCGCCGGACGCCTCCGAGCCTTCCGACGACCTCCCGCGCCGTGTGCGCCAGGCGAGCCTCGCCCCGCAACTGCGCCACCAGCGCCCCGAAGAGCCGGTCCAGCAGCCCGCCCGCCACGGTGACGACCGGCGCACCCCCGAACTCGTACGGGACCGCATGGCGGCATATCGCGACGGCTGGGCGCGCGGCGGTGGCAGGCGGCCCGGCCGCGGCACCGCATCGGAACCGGCAACGGGCAGTCACAGCAGCGAAGGAGACCCGGCATGATCCAGGAACCGACACCGAGGACCGGCCAGCGGTCCGGCGAACTGGACTGGCTGCTCGACGACCTGGTGACACGCGTGCGCGAGGTACGGCACGCCGTCGTACTCTCCAACGACGGCCTGGCGGTCGGTGCCTCCACCGACCTCGCACGGGAGGACGCCGAGCATCTCGCCGCCGTGGCCTCCGGCTTCAACAGCCTCGCCAAGGGCGCGGGACGGCACTTCGGCGCCGGCGGAGTGCGCCAGACCATGGTCGAGATGGACGACGCGTTCCTCTTCGTGGCCGCGGCCGGTGACGGTTCCTGCCTCGCACTGCTCACCGCGGTCACCGCCGACATCGGGCTGGTCGCCTACGAGATGGCCCGCCTGGTCAAACAGGTGGGCGAGCACCTTTGCACGGCGCCGCGCGTCGCGGCGCAACCGCCCGCCGCAGGATGAGCCGGGAAGGCGCCACCCGATGACCGAGAACCCGACCGGCGAGCCCCGGGAGCCGGGCAGCCAGTGGTACGACGGCGAGGCCGGACCCCTGGTCCGCCCGTACGCCATGACGGGTGGCCGGACCCAGCCCGGGCCGACCGGAGTGCGCTTCGACCTGATCGCACTCGTCACCCTCGACCCCGCCGCACCGGCGCTCGACGACGACACCGCGCTCGGCCCCGAACACCGGACCCTGATCGACCTGTGCCGCCCCGAGACGCAGTCCGTCGCCGAACTCGCCGCCGACGCGGACCTTCCGGTCGGCGTGGTCCGGGTGCTTCTCGGGGACCTCATGGAACTCGGCTGTGTGACCATCAGCCGCCCCGTGCCACCGGCGCACCTGCCCGACGAGCGGATTCTGCGCGAGGTCATCGCGGGATTGCGGGCACTGTAGATGAACGTCCGGACACCGCCGTACGCCTCGCCGTGTCGGCATCTGTACGCCAGATCGCGTCCCGGTCCGTCCGATCCGGGCGCGTTGCGCCAACGATCGGGCCCGAGCCGCTCATATCAGGTGTTCTTCGGTCCCCTCGCCCCGACCCGCATCCCCGTTGTCATGATGCTGCCTCCACCCCCGGAGCACGCGGACGCCGGCCGCGACCGGCCCTCCCGAGAGAAGTGATCATGGTCTCCGAGCACACCGACACCGTCGGCGACGCCTCCGCCCTGGCGCTGAAGATACTGGTCGCCGGTGGTTTCGGCGTCGGCAAGACGACCCTGGTGGGGGCCGTCAGCGAGATCCGGCCGCTGCGCACCGAGGAACTGCTCAGCGAAGCGGGCCAACTGGTGGACGACACCGACGGCGTGGACCAGAAGGTCACCACCACCGTGGCCATGGACTTCGGCCGCATCACCATCCGCTCCGGCCTCTCGCTCTACCTCTTCGGCACACCGGGACAGGACCGCTTCTGGTTCCTGTGGGACGAACTGGCCCAGGGCGCCCTCGGCGCCGTGGTCCTCGCGGACACCCGGCGACTGGAGGACTGCTTCCCGGCCGTCGACTACTTCGAGCACCGGCGCATCCCCTTCGTGGTGGCCGTCAACTGCTTCACGGGAGCCCGCTCCTACGGCGCCCAGGACGTCTCCCGCGCGCTCGATCTCGACCGCGGCACCCCCGTGGTGCTGTGCGACGCACGCGACCGCGACTCCGGCAAGGAAGTCCTGATCAGGCTTGTCGAGTACGCCGGACGGATGCACACCGCCCGGCTCCTGGACTCCGTCGGCTGAGCCCGCCCGCTCAGGCCGCGACGTCCCGCATGGCCAGCACCCTGTCGATGGTCACGCGGACGAGCAGTTCACCCGGAACACCGTTGCGGGCGCCGTACTCCTCGGCGCGGTCCTCGCCCATGTACCGGGCGGCGATCCGGGTCGCCCACAGGCGCACCTCCGTAAGATCCTCCGACAGCCGGGCACGGCCGTTCAGCACCACGAAGTGGAACGGCGGACGGTCGTCGTCCACGCACAGGGCCACCCTGCCGTCGCGGGCCAGATTGCGTCCCTTCGCGGTGTTCTTGCCGGTGTTGAACACCAACTCGTCGCCGTCCAGCAGAAACCAGACCGGAGCCACATGCGGGCTTCCGTCGGCGCGAACGGTGGAGAGCTTGCCGGTGCGAGTGCCGTCCAGGACGAACGCCCGCCATTCCTCATCGGTCATCTTCTCTGCCATGCGCCCATCCTCCTTGCCCGCACGCCGGTCGTGGGGAAGGCTTGCGGGGAGTTCCTCCAGCCAGGGGGAGACATCACACGGGGAGACGGACATGGCGCAGAACCAGGGTCTCGGCTGGCTCCTGGACGATCTGACCGAGCGGGTGGACCACGTACGCCACGCGCTGGTCCTGTCGAACGACGGGTTGGTCACCGCGGCGAGCACGGGGTTACGCCGCGAGGACGCGGAACATCTTGCCGCCGTGGCATCCGGGCTGCACAGCCTGGCCAAGGGCTCGGGACGCCACTTCGGCGCGGGCAGGGTGCGCCAGACGATGATCGAGTACGACGAGGCCGTGCTGTTCGTGACCGCGGCCGGCACCGGCAGTTGTCTGTGCGTGTTCAGCGGGGCCCAGGTCGACATCGGCCAGATCGCCTACGAGATGACCCTGCTCGTCAACCGGGTCGGCGAACACCTCGGCGTCGACGCCAGAAAACCCGGGAGCTCTCCCACCACAGACCTCTGACCTGCTACTTTCCTGCCCCCGTGGAGTTATCCACAGGCTCGCCACGAGATGCGGCGAACCGGCTACGGTGAGTACACGGCGAACGCACAAGGCGTGAGCCACCGACTCCACGGGGGAGTACGACCATGTCGGCAAGCACCTTCGGCCCAACCCGTCCCAGCGCCTGCACGCCGAGCCGTGCCGCTCGCGAACTGGGGCTCAAGCGAGCCGAGTTCGACCTCGCTGTCCAACTCGGCCGCATCCGGACCGTGCCCGACGAGGGCGGCGGAGGAGGCCGGCGCGTGGAACACGCGGAGATCGAGCGCCTCCGCGCGCAGGACGGCTTCCCCGAATCCCTGCGCGAGCGGGTGCAAGTCGTGGGTACGGCGGAGGGCGCCGCCCTCATGGAGATCCCGGCCGGCCGGTTCAGCCGGCTCGCCCGACTGGGCCTGCTCGTGCCCGTGAAGTTTTACCTCAACCGCTATCGTGCCGTGGTCTGGCTCTATCTCGCGGAGGAGCTGCGCCAGTTCACGGCGAGCCCGGAGCACGCGCACCTGCTCAAGGGGCGGACGCCCGAGACCCTGAGGGGCCAGCTGGCTGCGGGAGTGGATCTGCGGGCCCGCAACTGGCGCGCACGCCAAATCGGATTCCTGTTGCGGCAGGCCGAGGACCCGTGGGCCCGTGCCGGAGCCATGGCCGCCTTCCTCGCGCCGGTCGAGGTCGCCGACATCGTCAAGGACCCCCACGAGCGCGCTCACCTGCACCGGTTCCGGCCCGCGTCACCAGGGCACGGGGCTTCCGGCTCTCCTTCCGCTCATCTTGCCGAGCGGATCATGACGGCGCAGGACGCGGACGAGGTCGGCTGGCTGCGCAGCGAGTTGGCGCGCTCGGTCGAGGAGGCCCGCGACAACTCGCCGGCCCCGCGCCCGGCCACCCACCGGGTTCCGCCGGCGATGCGAGCGGTCGCACGACCCATCCCACCGATGGCACGGACGGTCACCCGCCCCACGGAAGAGGCGACGAGGCCGTGGGAGCCGGCCGCACGGTACCTGAAGCCGGCGGCGCCCCCTGCGAAGCCGACAGCACGGTCCCCGGAGCCGGTGCGCGGGGCGACACTGTCCCCGGAGACGGCGACACTGCGCCCCGATCCGGCGACACCGCTCCCCGGTTCGATGCCACCGCTCCTCGATTCGGCGACACCGCTCCCCCATCCGGTGACACGGCATCCGCAGGAGGCGACACGGCCCCCGGAGCTTGGACCCCGCGTCCTGCGGATGCGGACGCGGCTTCCCGAGTCGGTGGCGACACAGCTCATGGAGGCCGCGACAGCGCACACGGATTCCGCCGTGCGGCACCCCGAGTCGCGGGTGCGGCCCAGGGCGCTGTACGTCGTTCACCGGGAGCCGGCCGTCCGGCCGGCGGTGCCACCGGTCCCTCGCGACCACGAGCCGGCGCAGCCCGGTCCGGCGCCCTCGTCCCGGGGTCTTCGGGCCTGGCTACGGCGGAGAAGCGCACGGCCGGCGCGGCCCGCGGGGGTCTGATCAGCCGGTGCCGGCTTCCGTCGCCGGCTGCTGTGCATCACCCCCGGCCACGAGGACGAGGTCCTGCCCTACGTCGCCAAGCAGACACACGCCGCCACCGACGGCGGTACGGTCGCCATCGGCCGCCCGCAGCCCGGCCCCGGCGGGGTCGTCCAGTCGTACGAGGAAGCCTTGAACGCCCTCGAACTGGCTGAGCGGCGGGCCTGGACGACCCCGTACTGCGGGCCGCTGACCTGCTGGTCTACCCCGTCCGCACACATCTGGGGCGCCTCCTCCGTCGCCGCGCTGGACGCCTTCGAGACGAAGTACGCCCAGCGCGGCAAGACCGTGGAGATCACCGGCCTGAACGACCCCAGCGCGCACCTGCACGGCAAACTCACCGGCGAGCTGGCGGCCAGCCACTGAGGAACGAGGCCAGCCGGACGCCGAGAAGTCGCCCGAGTGGCAGGTGATGTCCAAGGCGGTCAGTCACTGCGGTGCCGGCTGCACGCTCGGTGACATCGCCGGCGAGTGGATCATCTTCGCCACGGGACTGACCATCGGTACTTCACCATCGTGCCGATGCGCGATATGGGGCGAGCGGAAGGAATCCGTGCCGCCATCAAGGCCGACACCCTTTCGATCGTCGCCTTTCAGACGGGTCTCCTTCTCGCGATGCGGGTGTACCAGGACGTCATCTTCTCGCCGGGCCTGCCGATGACATCGGCCGTGTACTGGATGATGATGCAGGTGTCGATGGTGATCGGATGCTTCACCGCGTGGCCTGTGAACGCCTGGCTGGTCAGGGCCGGGCTGAAAGAACGGATGTGACATCGTCCAGCACGCATGACCTCCGAGGAGGCGAAGCGACATGTGGAAGCGCCGGAAGAAGCGGGTCCGCGCGGTCCGTCTTGAGCTGTGTGACCTCTGCGCGGCGACGTTCCCCGAGGACGAGGCCGTACGCGGATACGTGCCCGACTCCTCGTCCGTAAGTCTCCGGAACGACTGGTTCGATGGCCTGCGGCTCATCACGGCGTGCAGCACCGAACACTTCGCCGCGCTGAGGACGACCTATGAGCGGCGGCCCTTCACACAAGAGGAACTCTGGGCGGCGAAGGTCAACCGCGTTCTGACCAGTGGCCCGCCGGCCCTCACGTTCGTAGAGCTGGAGTGCCGCACCGGCTTGGACGAGACGGAGATCAGGCGTGCCATCGCCTGGCACAACGAACACGGCTGGTGGCGAACGGTGCAATGACCACGTTCCCGCCGGACGGACCTCGTTCGCTGTCATCGCAGTCCCCCGGACCGATACGACCCACGTGCCGGCCATGAGGTTCCTCGCGCGCGCCGACGGTTTCCAGAGACGGCACCGCTGGGTCGGGCTGCCGGTGGCCGTCGTGTACAAGTTCTACGACGATCAGGCCGTCTACCTCGCGGCCCTCCTCACCTACTACGGCTTCCTCTCCCTCTTCCCGCTGCTCCTGATCCTCTTGGCCGTCCTGAGCACCTTCCTCAGCGACGATCCCGCTCTGCGCCAGCGGATCATGGACTCGGCGCTGAGCGAGTTCCCGGTGATCGGGGACCAGCTCGGACACAACATCCACTCCTTCCACAGCAGTGGCGTCGCCCTCGCCGTGGGCATCGCGGGCAGCCTCTACGGTTCCCTCGGCGTGGCACAGGCCGCGCAGTACGCCCTCAACAAGATCTGGGCGGTCCCCCGGCACGCGCGCCCCGACCCGCTCCACTCGCGGTTGAAGGGCCTGCTGTTCCTGCTGCTCCTCGCCGTGGGGCTGGGCGCCTTCACCCTGCTGTCGGTGGCGGCTTCGCAGAGCTACCTGTTCGGCGCGCCGCTGAGAGGCGGGACTCGGATCCTTGCCACCGTGGCGTCCGTGTGTCTGAACGCCGTTCTGCTCCTCCTGGGATACCGGCTGCTGACGCACCGAGCGCTCCCGCTGCGTCGGCTGGCCGGCGTCGCGCTGGGCGGAGCCTGTGCCTGGGAGGTGGTTCAGTGGGCGGGCACCTACTACGTCAGCCACGTCCTGCGCGGCGCAACCGCGACCTATGGCATGTTCGGCATCGTCCTGGGACTGCTCGCCTGGCTCTACGTCGGCGCGCTGATCTTCGTCACGGCGGCCGAGGTGGCGGCCGTTCGGGTGATGCGCCTTTGGCCGCGCAGTCTGCTGACGCCGTTCACAGACCGAGTGCACCTGAGTCCCGCAGACCGCCGTGCTTACACGTCGTACGCCGACACCGAGGCGTTCAAGGGGTTCCAGAAGATCCGGGTTCACTTCGACCAGCCACCGAAGCCCCTGCACGAGGAACCGCCGGACGACACCTCCTGAGCGAGCAGTTCATGGGCCTTTCACGAGACGTATGACATCCCCCCGGGTGCCGTATTTGATCCGTCAAGGGATGGCTGCCCGAGGGCTGCGGGGGAGACAGCGGAGCCCAGGATGTTGATCTCTTCGGACGCGACGGGCAACGTCGAGTGAGGTGGATGCCAGGTGATGATGTGGCACCCTTCGTCGCTGTGGTGCCGATCGCAGCAGCTCCGAGCCGGCAGGTGGCTGCCCAACTGTCCGCGCCGACGCCCCTGCTCCCGTCCCCGGTGACCAGTGCGGGGCGTTGGCTGTCGGCGGGCTCGGAGGCCGTGGCATCGGCTGGTGTGGCCGGATCGCTGCACTCGTGCCGTGGCCGATGCGATCCCATGGGGTGCTGGAGCGGCGTGTTCAGGAAAGAGTGCGTGCGCGCCCCGGTGTTGTCCTGTTGTCCTGGTGTAGCTCTTTGCCCATATACCGCAGATGCTTTCTTGGAGAAGGCGGCTTGTTGTCGAGCATGCCGGACAAGACCCGGATGAGAAGAGCTGCCGATTTCCTCGAATCGCAGGGCGGCGAGGGCGGGGCGCGTATCCTGTGGTGGTGATCGGATTAGATCGTCTGGCTGTCTTCCTGACTGTGGTGACCGTGCTGATCTCTGTGCCGGGGCCGAGTGTCTTGTTCGTGGTGAGCCGGGGGGTGGCGCTGGGGCGACGGGCCGCCGTATCCACTGCGGTGGGGAATGAGGCGGGACTCCTCGTTCAGGTCGTACTGGTGGCGTTCGGGTTGGGGGAGGTACTAGCGCGATCCCTCCTGGTCTTCTCGATCCTGAAGTTCGCCGGCGCGCTCTACCTCGTCTATCTCGGTGTTCAGGCCTGGCGGCACCGCAAGCTGCTGGTGGTGGGGGAGAAGGCCGAGGCGTCGGCCGGCCGTCCGGGACGGGTCTTCCGGGAAGGTTTCATCGTCGGGGTGAGCAATCCCAAGGGCCTGCTGATCTTTGGTGCGGTCCTGCCGCAGTTCGTCGACTCCTCGGCGGGGAATGTCCGGGTGCAGTTGTTGCTGCTGGGCCTGATCTGCGTCCTGATCGCGTTGGTTTCCGACGCGACATGGGGCCTTCTCGCGGGAACGGCCCGCAATTGGCTTGCCAGGTCACCACGTCGGCTGTCGTGGATCGGCGGAGCGTCGGGAGTGGTGATGGTCGGACTGGGAATCCGGCTGGCGTTCAGCGGACGCGAATGAGGGAGGCGCGAATGAGGGAGTCAAGGGGTCGCCTCAGCTGACCCGTCCGACCACCTCACCGCGGCCATTCACCTCGGGTGATGCCCAGTTCGTATGCGACCGCGACCGCGCTGGCCCGGTTCCGTAGGCCGAGCTTGATCAGCAGATTCTGTACGTGTGTCTTGACCGTACTCTCGCTGACCACCAGTTCTCCGGCGATCTCGGCGTTCTTCATGCCGCGCGCCAGGAGTTTGAGCACTTGTCGCTCGCGGAGTGTGAGCAGGTCGAGTGCCGTATGGCGGACGGACTTCCTGGGAGGCAGCCTGTTGTCGGGCTCCTCTTGGTCAGGTATGCCGATCCGGTAGCCTCCGGAGACGAGCCTGATGGCGGACACCAGGAATTCCGGTTCTTCCCAGGCCAGCACCACACCCCCGGCGCCCAGCTTGTCGGCATCCGCGCGGATGGGATCGTTCGCGTCATTGGTCACCAGCAGCATGCGCGAGACACCAGAACCGGAGTAGTGGACAGCCCGGTGCATCAGGTCCACTACGTTGATGGACCGGCACGCGGTGTTGATGATGAGCACGTCCAACGCGGAGTCGAGGGTGGCTTCGAGTGCCGTCGGGCTGTCCCGGGCGCTGCCGACGAGGGTGAGGTCGGGGTACTCCCGCAGAACATGCGCAAGCCCGGCGTGTACCAGGCTCGAATCATCGATCAGGAAGATCCGTAATGGTTCCGGCTTCTCACCGCCGGCCAAGTCGCTCGACGCTGGATTCCGGTCGGATCGAACTTCGTCCACGAGCCCCCCTGCACCGCGAGTAGCGGCTACGGACAGAGTCGAACACGCCTCATCTAATCCCACGGCCGCGACCCAGAGCACACGATTTCTTGCCACATTCAGCTGGCAAATGCAGAAAGGGTGAGAGCCGGTCACTTCGGCCTAGTCCGTTCGGCTCCTGGCCTGCCGTGATCCGTCCGATCTACCGAAGACACCACCCGGAGATCACGCCTAGAGTCACGAGCCATGACACAGAGCGTGGTGATCCTGGGTGGTGGAACGGCTGGGTGGATGACCGCTTCCTACCTGCGGGCGGCCTTCGCGGACAGAGTCGACATCACTGTGGTGGAGTCCCGGCGGATCGGCACCATCGGGGTGGGCGAGGCCACCTTCAGCACGGTCCGCCACTTCTTCGACTACCTCGGTCTCAGCGAGGCCGACTGGATGCCGGAGTGCAACGGCACGTACAAGCTGGCGGTGCGCTTGGAGAACTGGCGGGCGCCCGGCACGTACTTCTATCACCCGTTCGAACGGATGCGGGTCGTCGACGGGGTGCCACTCACCGACTGGTGGCAGAAAGTCGGCGGGACGGACCGCTTCGACCGGGACTGCTTCCTCATACCCTGGCTCTGCGACGCGAAGGCGTCCCCCAGGTATCTCGACCACCGGCTCTTCGAGCAGGACTTCGACGAGGACCCCGACCGTCCGCTCTACCGGACCACGCTCGCCGAACAGAACACCCAGTTCCCCTACGCCTACCACTTCGACGCCTCGCTCCTCGCCGACTTCCTGTGCCGCCACTCCGTCGGACGCGGCGTCCACCGAATCATCGACGACGTCGTGGACGTGCGCCTCGACGAGCGGGGCTGGATCGACCGTCTCGTCACCCGCGAGCACGGAGACCTGACCGCGGACCTGTACGTCGACTGCTCCGGCTTCCGCAGCCGGCTGCTCGGCGACGCACTCGGCGAGCCCTTCATCTCCTTCCAGGACTCCCTCCCCAATGACCGCGCGGTGGCACTGCGGGTCTCCGTCGACACCGCGGTGCGGGGCATCAGGCCGTGCACCACGGCCACCGCTCAGGACGCCGGATGGATCTGGACGATCCCGCTCTACGACAGGATCGGCACCGGATACGTCTACGCCTCCGACTACTGCGAACCCGAGGAGGCCGAACGCGTCCTGCGCGACTTCGTCGGGCCCGCCGCCGCGGACCTGGAGGCCAACCACATCCGGATGCGGATCGGCCGTTCCCACCGGGCCTGGGTCAACAACTGCGTGGGCATCGGACTCTCCGCCGGCTTCGTCGAACCGTTGCAGTCGACCGGCATCTTCCTGATCCAGCACGCGATCGAACAACTCGTCAGGTACTTCCCCGGCACGGACAGGGATCCGGTGCTGCGCGACACCTACAACCTCAGCACAGCCCGGGCCATCGAGGGCGTCCGGGAGTTCCTGATCCTGCACTACCGGGGCGCCGCGCGCGTGGACAACGACTACTGGCGCGACGCGAAGAAGCGCGCGGTGCCCGAGGACATGGCCGTGCGCATGGAGCAATGGCAGAGCAAACTGCCCGACAACGACACCACCTACCCCTACTACCACGCCTTCGAGCCCTACAGCTACGTCTGCATGGCCCTCGGCCTCGGAGGCATCCCGCTGCGCCACCCGCCCGCGCTGGACCTGTTCGACACCCGTGCGGCGCGGGCCGAGCTGGCCCGGGTCCGGGAACAGGCGCGCAAGCTGGTCGACACGCTGCCCAGCCAAGTGGAGTACCTCTCGGGGCTGCGCTGATGGTCGCAGCCCTCCACGCCATGGTGGTGCTGGCCGTGGTGCTCCTGGCGGCCCGGCCGGCCCGCCGAGCGGCGACGCTGATACGCCAGCCACCCGTCATCGGGGAAATCGCCCTCGGCCTCGTCGTCGTCCCCGTCCTGACGACGGCCGCCGGACCCGGCCTCGTCGAGACGGCGCTGCCGTCCGGGGTCACCGGCCACCTGCACACCATCGGCCTGGCCGGGCTCGCGTTGTACCTGACGGGCGTCGGACACAGCGCCCGCCCGCGGCGCGGCGAGGTGTCACCGTGCTCTTACGGGTGGCTGCTGGCGGGCTCCCTGCTGCCCGGGCTGGTCGCCGGGGCGTTGGTGTCCGTGTGGGTGGTGTGGCGGGACGCGGCGGGGGAGCGGGGTACGGCACCCACCGCCGCGCTGGTGCTGCTGCTGGCCACCGCCTTCGCCGTCACGGCCGTTCCGGTGCTGGCGCGGATCCTCACCGACCGGGACATCGCCGACACGACCGAGGGCCGACTGTCTCTCCTCGTCGCCGTCTCCATCGACGCCCTGACCTGGCTGCTCCTGACCTCCGCGCTGGCCGCCGCCGCGGGCGGCGGCAGACAGGTCGTCCGCTCCGCGGCGGTGATCGCCGTCGGCACGGCGGTGGCCGTGGCGCTCCGGCGGCTGCTGGACCGGAAGGCCGTCGGCAGACTGTGCGCCCGGTGGCCGGCCGCCGCCTCGGCCACCCTGGGCGCGGTCGCGATCGCGGCGGCCCTGGCCACCGAGCGGGCGGGACTCACAGCGATCTTCGGTGCGGTGCTGGTCGGTCTCGCCGTTCCCCGGGACGGCGAACAGGGACCGCGGACCGAAGCCGTACGGAGCGTCGAGCGATGCGGCCTGCTCCTGGTCCCGGCGTTCTTCGTGACGGTGGGCTTCCGGACGGCCACTGACGGGCCGGACGGTTTCTCCTGGATGACCCTCGCCCTGGTTCTGCTTCTCGCCACGGTGGCCAAGCTGGGCGGCGGCTACGCCGGCGCGCGTGCCGCGCGGTTGCCCGTCGGGACGGCACTGCGCTTCGGGGTGCTGATGAACACCCGGGGTCTGACGGAGATCGCCGTACTCCAGGCCGGACTGTCGGCCGGGATCCTCTCGTCCGGACTCTTCCTCGTCATGCTGCTGATGGCGCTCGTGACCACGGCTGCCACCGGCCCGCTGCTGTCGTTCGCGGACCACCGTTTCCCCGCCACCGGGGCCCTGCCACGTTCCGCGTCCGAGGAGCTGTCCCATGACAAGGCCTGACATGTCTGCCACGGCCATCCGGGAAACGACGGTGGGTGAGGGCGACTTCAGGACCCTGATGTCCTTGTTTCCCACCGGCGTCGCGGTCATCGGGGCCCTGGACGGCGCTCGCCGGCCTTGGGGCATGACGTGCTCGTCCCTGTGCAGCGTGTCCCTGAACCCGCCCATGCTCCTGGTCTGCGTGCGAACCGGCAGTCCCACGCTGGCCGCGCTGGAGCGCACCGGAGCGTTCAGCGTCAACCTGTTGCACGACTCTGCCCGGGACGTGGCGGAACTGTTCGCCTCGGGCGACCCGGACCGGTTCCGGCGGACGGCCTGGGACCTGCCCGACGCGGCGGCCGGCCCGCACCTGCTGGACGCCGCGCACGCCGTGGGCGACTGCCGGGTCGACGTGGTGCGGCAGGCAGGGGACCACACCATCGTCTTCGGCCGGGTGTTCCGCGTCAGTGTCCGCACCGAGCACGGACGGTCCCCGCTGCTGTACGGGCTGCGCCGGTACGCCGCCTGGCCGACGAGCGGTAGCGTGGCGGAGCCCGGCCGGTCCCGGCCGGACCGAGCCGACGAGGAGTGAGATGTCGCAGCCGGCGGAGCCCACCAGTGTCCTGTCACCCGAGGAGGTGCTCCGCAGGTCCGGGGTGCCGTTCACGGTCCTCGACCACGTCCCGATCGTCGGCCGGGAGGATGCCGAGACCACACTCGGCCTCACCACCGAGCAGTTACTGAAGACCATGGTCTTCCGGACGGCCGACGGCGGCTTCGTGCTTGCCGCCCTGCCCGTCACCGGACGCGTCAACTACGGCCGGCTGGCCCGGGCGGCGGGCGTCTCCCGCGCCAAGCTCCGGCAGGCCGAACCGGGGGAGCTGAGCCTGCTGGGCATGGAACCGGGCGGCGCGAGCCCGGTCTGCGATCTGCCGGACGTCGTGATCGTCTTCGACACAGCGGTAACCCGGATGGGCACCGTGTACTGCGGCAGCGGTCGCGCCGACCGGACCGTACGGATCGAGGCCGCGCAACTGATCGAGCTGGTCGGGCCGAAGGTCGAGGAACTGTCCCAGTGATGAGGCAGGCCGTGTCACGCAGTGGCCCGACCTCGGCCGGACGCCCGCCCGGGTGAACCGGAAAGGCGGTGCGAGCCGGATGTTCGGACCGCACCGCCTCCCTCATGAGGGGGACACCTGTCCTACTCCCGGTCGTCGAACCGTTCCGGGGCGAACGGGTCGGCACCCGCCGGTCGCCGGCCGGACACGAGGTACTCCGTCAGGAGCCGGGCCGTGCCCGGTGCCAACGGCATGCCGTCGATGCCGAACCCGGTCAGGAGCCACAGTCCCGCGGCCCCGGACGCCGGGCCGACAATGGGCAGACCGTCGGGGGACATGGGGCGCACACCCGACCACGCCGCGCGCACCGGTGTCTTGGCCAGCACCGGGGCGTGCCGGGCCGCCGCCGCCGCGATCAGCGGGACCGCCACGTCGCCGTCCCGTACGTCATCGAGCTGGAGTGCCGGACCACTGCTGGAACCGAGCACCACCTCTCCACCCGGCAACGGCTGCAACGAGAAGACCACCTGAGTGGCCGTGGCCTCGGGAGCGGCGATGTCGGCCAACAGCGGGGGGCCGTTGCGCCTCAGGCCGACCGGGCCGTGCCAGGTGGACTGCATCAGGGTGTGGCGGAACACCGCGCCCGTGACCGGCGCGGTGCGCAGCAGCCAGCCACGTGCCCCGAACACCGGCACATCGCTGCCGGCCTGCTGAGTCAGGCTCCGTGACCACGGCCCCGCCGCGAGCACCACGTTTCCCGCCGCCAGTGGCCCGTCGTCCGTGACCACACCGGTGACCCGGTCGCCGGCCGTGGTCAGACCCCGGACCGGTGCGTGCGTCCGGATCTCGGCGCCCGCGCGGGCGGCCCGCCCGGCCAGGGCCGCGGCGGCCAGTACCGGGTGGAGGGCGTACGCCCCCTCGACGATCACCGCTCCCGCCAGGTCAGGCGCGAGACCGGGTTCCAGATCCCGCAGTTCATCAGTGCTGACCGCGTGGGCCGGGAACCCGGCCGCGGACAGCGCGTGGCCGTGGGCGTGGGCCCGGTCCATGTCCTCCGCGCCCGCGGCGACCAGCAGGTAGCCGTGCGGGCGGAACCTGAACGGCACCTCGCTCTCCAGTCCGGCCTGTTCGTAGTAGGCCACCGCCTCGGCGAACAGCCCGCCGCACGCGGGCAGCGGACTGGGGAGCAGACCGCCCTGGTTGCGGCCGGTCGCACCGCCGGCCAGGGCGCCGCGCTCCAGCAGAAGCACGCTCAGCCCCTGCCCGGCCAGCCGCTCGGCGACCGTGCAGCCCGCTATACCGCCGCCGACCACGATCACGTCATGTGCCATGGGATCCGCTTCCTTCCAACGGGTGCTGGTACACGCGGGTGGGGGACGGAGCGCGTGCCTCGGGAGTGGTGAGCCGCACGCAGTCGCGGGCGATCCTGCCGAGGAGCTGGGGAACGGTGCGCTCGATCTCCTCGACCCGTGCCGTCCGCAGTGCGTCCGGCTTCTCGGCCCGGCTGGAGGCGGCGGCCGGGTACAGGCCGTTGGCCGCCAGGTCGTCCCGCACCACCCGTATCCGGCGCAGGAGCTGGGCGGCGACCTCCGCGGGCGAACAGGGCGCGCGGAGGGTGAGGAAGTACGTGTCGAACAGAACTGCCCGGACGTCGCGCGGCAGGGCCCGGCCGTCGCCCGCCGCCGACTGGAGCAACGAGGGGGCGTCGGGCACCAGCTTCGCGGCGATGCCTTCGTGCACGGCGTCGTTGAGCGCGCACTCGTCGAGCAGGACGTCTGCCCAGCCGCCCCAGGCTTCGGGGAGCCGCCCCCGCAACAAGGCCCGCACGGGGCCGTAGTCACGCGCCCAGGCACCGCTGAACGCGGGATGGTGCAGTGCCATGCTCGGCCGGATGATCCGGTGGTAGACGTCCCGGGTGCACGACGCCGTGTACAGCAGCATGGCCGAGTAGCCGCGCATCAGTCGGGCCGCGGCGGACACCTCCTCCGGTGGCGCTGGGACGGCGGCCTCGGCGGCCCGCCGTCCCAGCTCCTGCCAGAGCATGAAGGTGAGTTGGTGACCGGTGATCCACCGGAACCAGAACAGCTGCTCCTCGGAGCCCGCGGCACCCAGTGGCACCAGGGCACCCGGATCGACCGCACCAGGCTCCGTGCGGGTGCGGGGGGTGCCGAGGAGTTCCGCGTACCGTCGGGTCAGGTGACCGTCGCCGTTGCTCGGCACTGGGGCGGGCGGCAGCACCAGAGGTTCGAGCCCGTAGGCGCGGCCGCCGTACTCGGCGACGCCGGCTTCCAGCAGACCGGTGGTCGAGTTGCCGTCCAGCGCGCTCACCGTCCCTCTGCCTCCACCGGTATGTGGGTGAACTCGTACTCCAGCCCGTTGACGTCGTAGGCGTAGAAGCTGCTCACCCCGTCCGAGTCCACGACGATCTCCGTCGATGGCTCGGGACGGGCGAAGACGTAGCGTCCGGAGGCGAACAACCGCTGCCAGCGGTCCCGCCAGGCCCGTAACTCCTCGGCCGTCGCCGCGGCCATGCACACATGCTGGAACTGGAACGTGTCCGGATGCGGGAGGGAGTAGGCGGCCGAGCGGGTGAACAGATGGAACCGCATGCCGGCGGCGGCCACCTCGGTCAGCCGGGTGATGCCGGGCAGGCGGTCGCGGGTCAGGTCGGAGAAGGTGTCGAGGGTCCAGGTGGCGGTGCCACGGAAGAAGTCGGTGTACCACGCGACACAGTTGTCGAGGTCGGCCGTTTCGACCGCCAGGTGGTGCAGTCCGGCCCGCAGGGCTCGACCGGCCGCTGGGGGTCCGTCAACAGGGAGGGGCACGGTTCGGGAATCCTTTCCGATGGTTCATCGGGCGACGGCGTACGCCTGCTCGCCGCGCGGTGACGCTGCGGCGCGCAGCAGGCCGTCACCCGGTTCGACACCCACGGCGCACACCTTGCCCAGCGACCAGTCCGGTACGGAGACCAGAGCGTGCCCGCGGCGGGTGAGGCCGGCTGCGGCCTCGTCGCTGCGACGGCTTTCGATGCGTACCGCGAGCGGCCGGTGTGTACGGGGCGTGAACGAGGAGGGGACGTGCTCGGAGTGGAAGGCGAGGGTCTCGGCGGCGCGTTGCAGGTCCAGTCCGAACTCCGCGTGGGCCAGGAAGAACCCCAGCGTCCACTGGTCCTGCTGGTCCCCGCCCGGCGTGCCGAACGCCAGCCGGGCCTGGCCGTCCTGGACGACGAGGGTCGGGCTCAGGGTCGTACGGGGGCGCTTGCCCGGTGCCAGGGAGTTGGGGTGGCCCTCCTCCAACCAGGCCATCTGGCCCCGAGTGCCCAGTGGGAAGCCGAGCCCCGGGACCACGGGGGAACTCTTCAGCCAGCCGCCGCTGGGCGTCGCGGCCACCATGTTGCCGTGCCGGTCGGTGACCGTCAGGCAGCAAGTGTCACCGCGGGCCTCGGTCGCCGCCACGACCGGGGGAACCACCGTGGGTAGTCCGTCGTACAACTGGCCCTGCCAGGAGGGTCCGACGGGCGGTTCCGCACGGTCCAGCGGCGGGATCCGTGGCGGCCGTCCCGCCGGCGCACCGGGACGCAGCGTGTCGGAGGCGCGGTCGCCGACCAGTCGTCGGCGCTCTTCGGCGTAGTCACCGGCCAGCAGCGCGGACAACGGTACGTCGGTGAAGTCCGGGTCGCCGTACCAGGCCTCCCTGTCCGCATAGGCCAGCTTGGCGCACTCGATCACGGTGTGCAGATAGTCGGCGCTGTCCAGGCCCATCGCCGCGAGGTCGAACCCCTCCAGCAGGGCGAGTTGCTGGAGGAACACCGGGCCCTGCGACCAGGGGCCCGGCTTGTGCACCTCCAGACCCCGGTAGGCGCGGTGGACCGTGGCCTCCGTACGCGGTTCCCAGCGAGCCATGTCGTCGCCGGTCAGCAGGCCCGGGTGCCGCCTGCCCGTGGCGTCCAGGGCGGCGGTGCGCAGATGCGCGTCGATGGCCTCGGCGACGAAGCCGCCGTAGAACGCCTGGTGGGCGGCGCGTATCTGCTGCTCACGGCCGGGTCCGGCGGCCTCGGCTTCCTTGATGATCCGCCGGTAGGTCTCGGCCAGCGCCGGGTTGCGCAGCCGGGAACGGGGCCGGGGCGGCGCGCCGTCCACCAGATACGTGCGGCCGGACTGCGTCCATTCGTCACGGAACAGCTCCGCGAGAACGGCGATGGCCTCGGCCGCCTTCGGCAGGACCGGGTAACCGTCCGCCGCGTAACCGACGGCGTACTGGAGGACCTGCGCGAGCCGCATCGTGCCATGTTCCTCCAGCAGCCGCAGCCAGGCCCCGAACGCGCCGGGGACGGTGGCCGGGAGCAGACCGGAGCCGGGGATCCGGGGCAGGCCCAGCGCCCGGAACGCCTCCGGTGTCGCCGCCTGCGGCATCGGCCCCTGCCCGCAGATCACCTGGGCGCGACCCGATGCGGCGTCGAAGAAGAGGATCGGCACATCGCCGCCAGGCCCGTTCAGATGGGGTTCCACCACCTGGAGTACGAAGCCTGTCGCGGCGGCGGCGTCGAAAGCGTTGCCACCGGCCTCCAGGGTCGCCATGCCCGCCGCGGAGGCCAGCCAGTGTGTCGAGGACACCGCGCCGAACGTACCCCGCAGTTCGGGACGCGTCGCCATGACCGCCCCTCAGACCGAGGCGGAGGGCGACGGCAGATCGCTCAGGCTTGCCGCGATCTGCTCGTCCGTGACCGTCGGATTCTCCATCGTCCCGGCCAGGAAGGAGTCGAAGGCGGCCAGGTCGAAGTTGCCGTGCCCGGAGATGTTGAACAGGATGACCCGTTCCTCCCCGGCCTCGCGGGCAGCCAGCGCCTCGACGAGCGCCGCCTTCAGCCCGTGCGACGACTCGGGGGCGATGACGAAGCCCTCGCTCCGCGCGAAGCGCACCGCCGCATCGAAGATCTCTGTCTGGGGAAAGGCCCGGGCCTCCACCAGACCGTGCTCCTTCAGCAGGCACAGGCTGGGCGCGTCGCCGTGGTAGCGGAGGCCGCCGGCGTGGATGGAGCCGGGGATGAAGCCGTGTCCCAGGGTGTGCATGTACAGGGGCGGGGTCAGGCCGGTGGTGTCCGGGTAGTCGTAGGCCAGCTTGCCGCGGGTGAGTGTGGGGCATGCCTCGGGCTCGGCGGCGACGAACCGGGTCCGCGGGCGTTCGCCGCTCAGCCGGTCCCGCAGGAACGGGTAGGCGAGCCCAGCGTAGTTGGATCCGCCGCCGACGCAGCCGATCACCACATCGGGGTACTCGCCCATGATCTCCATCTGCTTCCTGGCCTCCAGACCGATCACGGTCTGGTGCAGCAGCACGTTGTTCATGATGGAGCCCAGCGCGAACTTGGTGTCGTCGCGGCTCAGCGCGTCCGCCACGGCCTCGCTGATGGCGATGCCGATGCTGCCGGGCGAGTCCGGGTCCTGGGCCAGGACCTGACGGCCGGCCTCGGTCCGCCGGGTGGGCGAGGCGTAGACCTGGGCGCCCCAACTCTGCATCAGCGACTTGCGGTAGGGCTTCTGCTCGAAGGACGCGCGGACCATGTAGACGTTCACTTCCAGGCCGAACAGAGCACCGGCGAACGACAGCGCGGAACCCCACTGGCCTGCCCCGGTCTCCGTCGTCAGCCGGCGGACGCCCTCCTCGGCGGCGTAGTACGCCTGGACGACCGCGGTGTTCGGCTTGTGCGAGCCCGAGGGGGAGACACCCTCGAACTTGAAGTAGATGTGTGCCGGGGTGTCGAGCGCGCGCTCCAGTCGCTCCGCCCTGACCAGCGGGGAGGGCCGCCAGATCTTGTAGACGTCCCGCACCCGCTCCGGGATCTCCACCCAGCGGTCCTGAGTGAACTCGTGCTCGATGACCTTCTGCGGAAGCAGGTCGACCAGATCCCCGGGCTGTAGCGGAGCCATCGTCATGGGGTTGAGAGGGCCGGGGAGAGGCGTGGGAAGATCGGGAAGGATGTTGTACCAACGGTCGGGCAGGTCGGTCTCGGAAAGCAGGACTCGCTTCAACACCGGTGATTCCCTTCGAACGCCACGACATTCCTGTTGCAGAATCATAGGAAGAGGAAAGCCGGACAGCTTCGCCCTTTCTGCCTGCTTGCGGGGATGAGCACTCCGCAGATCTGACTAGTCACAAATGCGCACGACTCTCCACCCTGCCCGGATGCAAACTGGCTGCTCGAATGCACTGCGAGTCGCACCTGCCAAGCTTGTGGCATCAAGGCGGGCCCTGGGCGGAGGAACACGTGGCGGCAACTGACACGGACGTCATTCGTGAACTGGAGAAACGCCGTTTCGGCACCCTTGTGGCACACGACCTCGCAGGCTTCGCCAATCTCTGTCATCCCGACCTCACCTACGTTCATTCGAGCGGAACCCTGGACACACTCGATTCGTTCGTCGAGAAGTGCGAGAATTCCCATTACGTGTACCATCGAATCGATCATCTTGTGGAGAGCGTCAAGGTGATCGGCGACACCGCCGTGGTAGTCAGCGACATGCATATCGACATCACCGCGGGGGGAGTGCGAAGAGAATTGACCAACCGCGCGCTCGGAGTGTGGACCCGTGTCGATGGCGGATGGAGGTTCCTCGCGCACCAAGCCACGCCGAAGCGGTAGGGGGCTGGGCGTCGCCATTGTCCACGCCCCGCTGCCGACGTCGCCGCAGCCCGGCCACTTCGGGCGCGTGCCTGCGTTCTCACGGCGGCCGCGCCACAGTCCCCACGGCCCGGACCCTAGAATCAGGGCACTCGACATGGGGGTGGCTCGATGCAGGAATTGGTCTACTTGTCGGACGCCAAGTTGCGGCAGTTCGTCCCCGAAGGGAGGCCCTTGACCTGGCTCCGCCGCCTCACCAGGGCACGCATGGATGTCACAACGCCCGCAGGAGGGGGTGGCGTCGAGGTAGAGCTGGCAGAGCCCCAGAACGGGCAGAGCGTCCCAGACCGTCTCGCTGCGGTGATGAAGCATCTCGACGAGCGCTCACTCTGGTACCAGGACCCAGGGGCTCGTGCGGGACGGTGGGTGTACTTCGAAGCCCCCTTCAACACCGTTGTCGTAGAAACCGGTGAGAGCTCGAAAACCGTCTTGTTTCTGGACTCGATGGCAACGAGGGCGAACGAGTCGGAGCGCGACGGGGTCGGGCTCCTCCTTCATGGCAGTGCCCGCCATTTGCGAGTCGATATGTCCTCCACCATCTCCCGAACTTCACTGTACGGTATCGTGGGAAGTGGGCTTCACATGGCCACGCGTCGTCTTGAATCAACTCCTCCGCTTCCAGCGGCGGAACGCCTGCTTGAGACAGAAATCGAACCTGTTGAACTGCCGGGCGCCGAGCGGAACAGGTTCTTGGCAAGATTCATTCAGGCGAGCAGTATGAGCCCTGAAACTGCGGCTTGGATGCGCGGTTACGCACGGGTGACGATGCGAGCGGACCGACCCGAGCACCGTTTCGGACTGCCATCGGTGCTCGCGGCGACACCGCTGTACGTCGAGTATGCGCACGACCTACCTGAGTCGGGCGAGGTATGCCGCTGACCGGCCAGGCGAGTGCGGCAGTCAGCGGGGATCGGTGTCCTGGCCGTCGGCATGCCGGCGGCCAGTGCCGTCGTCCACGCGCAGGCGGTCGCCCCGTAGCCCGTTGTGCCGGCGTTCCGGTCAAGCTCGTCGAGTCCGCCCAGCAGCCGTGGCGGGCCGTGAACGCGCCCCACCTCGTCGCCCTCGTCCAGGCTAGGGCCCGCTTCGAACGCGGCCGGCTCGTCGAGCGCACCGAGGCGGTTGCGGCATGATCAGGGCCAGCCGATTTCCCTGGGGGGCCGACGTGGCATGGTCTGAACACGTGGTGGTGCGAGAGGGTGTCCGGATTTCCTGCCGGGACTGGGGCGGGCCGGGACAGCCCATCGTGTTGTTGCACGGCCTGGCCGGTCACGCGGGTGAATGGGACGTACTGGCACGGAGGTTGAGTTCCCGGTATCGGGTCGTCGCGGTCGACCAGCGCGGGCACGGCGCCAGCGAGCGCCACCCGCAGGACGTCTCCCGCGCCGCCTACGTCGCCGACGTCATCGCCGTTGTCGATCAGCTGGTGCTGCAGCGGCCCGTCCTGGTCGGCCAGTCGCTGGGCGGACACACCGCCATGCTCACCGCCGCCGCACATCCCGAAGCCGTCCGCGCGCTCGTGCTCGTCGAGGCCGGCCCCGGCGGACCGAACCCGAACGGCCCTGTAGACATCGGCGGATGGCTCGACTCATGGCCGACACCGTTCCCCTCACGCGAAGCGGCAGCCGCGTTCCTCGGCGGCGGACCGGTCGGCGCGGGCTGGGCGGCCGGGCTGGAGGAACGCGAGGGCGGATGGTGGCCCCGCTTCGACCGGGACGTCATGGTCCGCTCGCTGGCGGAGAACGCCCAGCGTTCCTTCCGGCACGAGTGGGGGCAGGTCGCGTGCCCCACCCTGGTCGTCCTGGCCCAGTCCAGCTTCATCCCCGCGCGGGAAGCCGACGAGATGCTCCGGCAGCGACCCGCCACCATGGCCATGAGCATCCCCGGCACCGGCCACGACCTGCATCTGGAACAGCCCGAGATCCTGCACACCGCGCTCACGGGCTTCCTTGAGGGCCTCGGCTGAAACTCCTGCGCGGCCACAGGACACTGAAAGGCCAACCAGCCGCGTCCCCCACCTCACAGGGCAATACAACGCGAGACCGCAGGTCAGCCCAGCTTCCGGAACAGTCCCTCCTGGACCACGGACACGATCAGTTGCCCCTGGAGGTTGTAGATGCGGCCCCTGGCGAGGCCGCGGCCGCCCACCGCGATCGGCGACTCCTGGTCGTACAGGAACCACTCGTCCGCGCGGAACGGCCGGTGGAACCACATGGCGTGGTCGAGCGAGGCCATGTCGAAGTTCCGCGGTCCCCACAGGGGCTCCACCGGGAGGCGCACCGCGTCCAGGAGGGTCATGTCGCTGGCGTAGGTGAGCGCGCACGTGTGGACCAGCGGGTCGTCACCGAGCGGGCCGACGGCGCGCATCCACACGGCGCTGCGCGGCTCGGCGCCGTCGATCTCCTCGGCGTTCCAGCGCAGCCGGTCGACGTACCGGATGTCGAACGGCTGGCGGCGCGCCATCCGCTCCAACTGCTCGGGCAGGGCTCCCAGATGCTTGCGGATCTCCTCGGAGACCGTCGGCAGCGACTCGGGGTCCGGCACCTCGCGGGCCGGCGGCAGCTGGTGCTCGAACGGTCCTTCCTCGGGCTTGTGGAAGGAGGCGGTCAGATTGAAGATCGTGCGGCCCTGCTGTACGGCCGTGACCCGGCGCGTCGTGAAGGAGCGTCCGTCGCGGACCCGCTCCACCTGGTACACGATCGGCACGCCCGGCCGGCCCGGGCGCAGGAAGTACGCGTGCAGCGAGTGCACCGGGCGCTCGCCGTCCGTGGTGCGGCCGGCGGCGACCAGCGCCTGGCCCGCCACCTGGCCGCCGAAGACCCGTTGCAGGGACTCCTGCGGGCTGCGGCCACGGAAGATGTTGACCTCTATCTGCTCCAGGTCGAGGAGGTCGACCAGTCTCTCGGCCGGATTCGTCATCGGTGGGGTTCTCCTTGGCTTGCCACTGGCCGGGGACGGTTCACAGCTGGCCGACGTCGGTGACGCGGACGATCGCGCGCCCCTCGGCGTCGGAAGCCGCGAGGTCGATCTCCGCGCTGATGCCCCAGTCGTGGTCGCCGTTCGGGTCGTCGAAGATCTGGCGGACGCGCCAGAGGCCGTTCTCCGGCTCCTCGTGGATGACGAGCAGCTTCGGGCCGCGGGCGTCGGGCCCGGTGCCGAGGTCGTCGTACTCGTCCCAGTACTTGTCCATCGCCTCGCCCCACGCCTCGGCGTCCCATCCGGACTCGGCGTCCAGCTCGCCGAGTTCCTCGACCTGGTCCAGGGCGGCCAGCTCCACGCGGCGGAACATGGCGTTGCGGACCAGGACGCGGAAGGCGCGGGCGTTGGTGGTGACCGGCTTGACCTCGTCCGCCTTCTCCTGGGCCTCCTCGGCGGTCATCTCCTCCGGGTTGGCGAGCTGCTCCCACTCGTCCAGCAGGCTGGAGTCGACCTGGCGCACCATCTCGCCCAGCCACTCGATCAGATCCTGCAGATCCTCGGACTTCAGGTCGTCCGGGATGGTGTGGTCCAGGGTCTTGTAGGCGCTGGCGAGGTAGCGCAGGACGATGCCCTCGGTGCGGGCCAGCTCGTAGAAGGACACCAGCTCGGTGAAGGACAGGGCCCGCTCGTACATGTCCCGGACCACCGACTTCGGCGACAGCGGGTGGTCGCCGACCCACGGGTGGCTCTTGCGGTAGGTGTTGTACGCGTGGAAGAGCAGCTCTTCCAGCGGCTTCGGGTACGTGACGTCCTGGAGCCGCTCCATGCGCTCCTCGTACTCGACGCCGTCCGCCTTCATCGCGGCCACGGCCTCGCCGCGCGCCTTGTTCTGCTGGGCGACGAGGATCTGCCGGGGGTCGTCCAGGGTGGATTCGACGACGGAGACCATGTCGAGCGCGTAGGACGGCGATTCGGGGTCGAGGAGTTCGAACGCGGCCAGGGCGAACGTGGACAGTGGCTGGTTCAGCGCGAAGTCCTGCTGGAGGTCGACGGTGAGCCGGACGATGCGGCCCTCGGCATCCGGCTTGTCCAGCTTCTCCACGATCCCGCCGTCCAGCAGCGAGCGGTAGATCGCGATCGCCCGGCGGATGTGCCGCAACTGCTGCCGGCGCGGCTCGTGGTTGTCCTCCAGAAGATGGCGCATCGCCTCGAACGCGTTGCCCGGCCGGGCGATCACCGACAGCAGCATCGTGTGCGTCACGCGGAATCGCGAGGTCAGCGGCTCCGGCTCCGACTCGATCAGCTTCTGGAAGGTGTTCTCCGTCCAGCCGACGAAGCCCTCCGGCGCCTTCTTGCGCACCACCTTGCGCCGCTTCTTCGGGTCGTCGCCCGCCTTCGCCAGCGCCTTCTCGTTCTCGATGACGTGCTCAGGCGCCTGTGCGACCACGAGCCCCGCCGTGTCGAAGCCGGCCCGGCCGGCCCGGCCCGCGATCTGATGGAACTCACGGGCCCGCAGCGTGCGCACGCGACTGCCGTCGTACTTGGTCAGCGCGGTGAACAGCACCGTGCGGATCGGTACGTTGACGCCCACGCCGAGCGTGTCCGTGCCGCAGATGACCTTGAGCAGACCGGCCTGGGCGAGCTTCTCCACCAGGCGCCGGTACTTGGGCAGCATGCCGGCGTGGTGCACGCCGATGCCGTGTCGGACGTAGCGCGAGAGGTTACGACCGAACTTGGTCGTGAAGCGGAAGTTGCCGATCAACTCGGCGATCTGGTCCTTCTCCTCGCGCGAGCACATGTTGATGCTCATGAGCGCCTGCGCCCGCTCCACGGCCTGCGCCTGCGTGAAGTGCACGATGTACACCGGCGCCTGCTTGCTCTCCAGCAGCTCGGTGAGCGTCTCGGTGAGCGGGGTCAGTTTGTACTCGTAGGAGAGGGGCACCGGGCGGGTCGCCGAACGGACCACCGACGTGGGGCGGCCGGTGCGGCGGGTGAGGTCCTTCTCGAAGAAGGACACATCGCCCAGAGTGGCCGACATCAGGATGAACTGCGCCTGTGGCAGTTCCAGCAGCGGGATCTGCCAGGCCCAGCCGCGGTCACCCTCGGCGTAGAAGTGGAACTCGTCCATGACGACCTGGCCGACATCGGCGTCCTTGCCGTCGCGCAGCGCGATCGATGCCAGCACCTCGGCGGTGCAGCAGATGACGGGCGCGTCGGCGTTCACGGAGGCGTCGCCGGTGAGCATGCCGACGTTCTCGGTGCCGAAGAGCTTGCACAGCTCGAAGAACTTCTCCGACACCAGGGCCTTGATCGGCGCCGTGTAGAAGGTGACCTCGTCCCGGGCCAGCGCGGCGAAATGCGCGCCCGCGGCGATCATGCTCTTGCCGGAACCGGTGGGCGTCGAGACGATCACGTTCGCCCCGGAGACCACCTCGATCAGCGCCTCTTCCTGGTGGGGGTAGAGGGTGAGGCCGCGCTCCTGCGCCCACGACTCGAAGGCTTCGTACAGGGCGTCGGGGTCGGCGGTCGGCGGCAGCTGATCGATGAGGGTCACGCCCCCATCTTGCCTGGCCTTGAGCCCGAGCGGGGAATCGGCTGGGGATGCGAAGATCACGACCGCTACGCTGTGTCGCCGACGCGGCGTCAGCGCACCAGGTCAACTGGTCAGCGGCACACGAGGAATGGGGCGGGAAGCGGCCATGATGGGACCAGCACACTCACTGTCGGGGGCCGCGGCCTGGCTCGGCGTCGGAGCCGCCACCGCGGCGGCCGGACACCCGATGCCCTGGCCGGTCCTCCTCTCCGGCGCCCTGATCTGCGCCGGCGCCGCACTCGCCCCGGACCTCGATCACAAGGCCGCCACCATCTCCCGGGCCTTCGGCCCGCTCTCCCGCTGGCTCTGCGAGATCGTGGACAAGCTGTCCTACGCGGTCTACAAGGCGACCAGGAAGCAGGGCGACCCGCGCCGCTCCGGCGGGCACCGCACGCTGACGCACACCTGGCTGTGGGCCGTTCTGATCGGCGCCGGCTGCTCGGCCGCCGCGATCACGGGGGGCCGCTGGGCGGTGCTGGCGATCCTGTTCGCGCACATGGTGCTCGCCATCGAAGGTCTGCTGTGGCGGGCGGCCCGGGGCTCCAGCAGCGATGTCCTGGTCTGGCTGCTGGCGGCGACCAGCGCGTGGATCCTGGCGGGCGTGCTGGACAAACCGGGCAACGGCTCCGACTGGCTGTTCACCGAGCCCGGGCAGGAGTACCTCTGGCTGGGGCTGCCGATCGTGCTGGGCGCGCTGGTGCACGACATCGGGGACGCGCTGACCGTGTCCGGCTGCCCGATCCTGTGGCCGATACCGATCGGCCGCAAGCGCTGGTACCCGCTGGGGCCGCCCAAGGCGATGCGGTTCCGGGCGGGCAGCTGGGTGGAGCTGAAGGTGCTGATGCCGGCGTTCATGCTGCTCGGCGGAGCGGGCTGTGCAGCCGCCCTCAACCTGATCTGACGGGGCCCCGGAGGGTGGGGACACCCACCTGGTCAGGTCGCCTCGCCCGCGTCCGCCGCACCGTACCGGCGCTCGAAGCGGGCGATGCGGCCCTCGGTGTCGACCGTGCGGGCCTTGCCCGTGTAGAAGGGATGGCTCTCCGAGGAGATCTCCACATCGATCACCGGGTAGGTCTGGCCGTCGTCCCACTCGATGGTCTGCTCGCTCCGCGCCGTGGACCGGGTCAGGAAGGCGTAGCCGGCGGCGCGGTCACGGAAGACCACGGGGTGGTAGTCGGGGTGTTTGTCCTGCTGCATGGCGGCTCCTTGCGCGGGGCGCTCGGGACGGGGGCGGCCGAAGGCCGGGCTCAGCCGGGGAGGGAGTCCTCGTCGACGATGTGCATCGCGGCTTCCTCCGCGGAGGCGGCGGCACCGTCGATGCCGACGTCGGTCGCGACGAGGGCGGCCTCCTCGTCCTCGTGCGCACCCTCGTCGGGGGCCACCAGCCGGCCGGAGCGGAAGTTGCCGACCTCGTTGTCCAGAGGCTCGCCGTCCGTGCCGTCGACGTCGCCGATGCCGTCGCCGTCGGGAGCGGCGAGGTCCGGCTGCTCCTCGGCGAGCCGCTGGTCGAGGGTCTCACCCGCCTGGCGTTCGGCCGCCGTCACGCCGGTGTGCTCGACCGCCCACGGGCGCTCCGGAGGGGACCAGCCGCGGTCGAGGGGTTCGGCGACGCCGTCGAAATCCAGGGTGTCCTCGACGTCGAGCACCCCCGAGTCCTCCGGGATCTCCGAGGGATCGGGCTGGTAGACGTCGTCCCCCCAGCCGTCCGTGTCCACGACTACCTCCAGGTGGTGAGCACGGCCCGGTGCCGTCCCAGTGGGCGGCGGACCGTCGGCACGCAGGGCTCGGGGACACACCGAGAACCGCCAGGTTCCCGGACACACCCCGACCCGGTGCCGCTTTCCAGCCTTCCACCCCTGCTCGGCACCGCGCAACGGCACGGGTCCCGGCGGGACCGCGCGCCCACGCACCCAGGGCCTGGCCGGACTCGCCGGGGCCCGGCCCCGGCAACCCGGCGGCCGGACAACCCGGTGCCGTCCCGGTGCCCTGGGGCCGACAGCGGCGACGGCTTCCACGCCGCGAGGGCGGGCTTCGCCAGCGGTCGAGCCGACCGAGGGGCGCGACGGGGCCGGGCCGATCAAGCGGACCGAGTGGGGGCCGAGCCGGCCGAGCCGATACGACTGCACCGGCCCGGCCGTCCTCATCGCCCTTGCCGTCACCGCGACCCTCATAGCCGCCGCCGGCCCGGCGACCCTGACTGTCCCAACGACGTCATCGCCCCGCCGCCCCGGCGGTCCTCATCGCTCCCACCGTCACAGCGACCCTTGTCGCCCCAGTCACCCCCACCGACCCAGCAGCCCCAGTACCCCCTACCACCTCCGTCGGCCAAGCCGCCTCCCTCGCTGCGGCCCCGCCGTCCAGGTGTCACCCGTGCCAGGACCGCCACAGCGCCGCGTACGCTCCGTCCGCCGCCACCAGCTCCTCGTGGCTGCCCAGCTCGCTGATGCGGCCGTTCTCGACGACGGCGATCACGTCGGCGTCGTGGGCGGTGTGCAGACGGTGGGCGATGGCGACGACGGTGCGGCCGTCGAGGACACGCGCCAGCGAGCGTTCCAGGTGACGGGCAGCGCGCGGGTCGAGCAGCGAGGTCGCCTCGTCCAGGACCAGCGTGTGCGGATCGGCCAGCACCAGCCGGGCAAGCGCGATCTGCTGGGCCTGTGCCGGGGTCAGGGCCAGGCCGCCGGAGCCCACCTCGGTGTCCAGGCCGTCGTCCAGCGCCCGCGCCCACCCGTCCGCGTCGACCGCTCCGAGGGCGGCCCACAGCTCGGCGTCCGTCGCGCCGGTGCGGGCCAGCAGGAGGTTGTCACGCAGGGAGCCCACGAAGACGTGGTGCTCCTGGTTGACGAGGGCCACGTGGGAGCGGACGCGTTCCGCGGGCATCCGGGACAGCTCCGCCCCGCCCAGGGTGACCCGGCCGTCCCGGGGCGCGTAGATCCCGGCGAGCAGCCGGCCCAGCGTGGACTTGCCCGCGCCGGACGGCCCGACGAGGGCGAGCCGGGTGCCCGGCGCGACCTCCAGGGAGACCTTCCGCAGCACGTCGACGCCCTCGCGGTAGCCGAAGTGCACCCGGTCGGCGTGCACCACCCGGCCGTCGGGGGCCAGCCTGGCCTCCCCGGCCTCCGGCTCGATGTCCCGCACGCCGACCAGCCGGGCCAGCGACACCTGGGCGACCTGCACCTCGTCGTACCAGCGCAGTATCAGGTTCACCGGATCGACCAGCATCTGCGCGATGAGCGCGCCGGTGGTCAGCTGGCCCACTCCGATCCAGCCGTGCAGGACGAAGACGCCGCCGACCATCAGGACCGAACCGAGCACGAGGAGGTGGACGGTGTTGATGACCGGGAAGAGCACGGAGCGGAGCCAGAGGGTGTAGCGCTCCCACGCGACCCACTGCGTGATCCTCCGCTCCGACAGGGCCACGCGCCGGGCGCCGAGGCGGTGGGCCTCGATGGTGTGGCCCGCGTCCACGGTCTCGGCGAGGGCGGCGGCGACGGCGGCGTACCCGGCGGCTTCCGAGCGGTAGCCGGACGGAGCCCGCTTGAAGTACCAGCGGCAGCCGGCCACCAGGACCGGGACGGCGAGCAGTACGGCGGCGGCCAGTGGCGGGGCCGTCACGACCAGCCCGCCGAGCAGCAGCAGCGCCCACACGACACCGATGGCCAGCTGGGGCACGGCCTCGCGCATGGCGTTGGCCAGGCGGTCGATGTCGGTCGTGATGCGGGAGAGCAGGTCGCCGGTGCCCGCCCGCTCCAGCACGCCCGGCGGCAGTCCGACGGACCGTACGAGGAAGTCCTCGCGCAGGTCGGCCAGCATCCGCTCGCCCAGCATCGCGCCCCGCAGCCGCACCTGCCGGACGAACCCGGCCTGCACGGCCAGCGCGAGCACGAACAGCCCGGCGGTCAGGCCCAGGTGCAGCTCCGCGGCCTTGTCCGTCACCCGCTCGACCAGACCGCCGAGCAGGTACGGGCCCACCATGGAGGCGATCACGGCCACCGTGTTGACGGCGATGAGCAGCAGGAAGGCCCTGCGGTGCCGGCGGAACAGCTCGGTGACGTAGGCGCGTACGGTCGCGGCGGCGCCGACGGGCAGGGTGGTGGCGGTCGTCGGGGCCGCCGGGTCGTACGCCGGTGGCGCAACGCCGATCATGCGCTCTCCTCGATCTCTTCCAGCTCCTGGAGCGCGTCCAGCAGCATGCCTTCGTCGGTCGCGGTCAGTTCCTCGTCGGTCTCGCGGGTCACCACGGCCCGGTACCGCGGCTCGCCGTCGATGAGTTCACGGTGCACGCCGACCGCCACGACTTCCCCCTCGTGCACCAGGGCGACCCGGTCCGCGCGGTCGAGGAGCAGCGGGGAGGAGGTGAAGACCACTGTCGTCCGGCCCGACCGCAGCCGGCGCAGCCCGTCCGCGATCCGGGCCTCCGTGTGCGAGTCGACCGCGGAGGTCGGTTCGTCCAGCACCAGCACCTCGGGGTCGGTGATGAGCGACCGGGCGAGGGCGAGCCGCTGGCGCTGGCCGCCGGACAGGGAGCGCCCGCGCTCGGTGATCCGGGCGTCCATCGGGTCGGCCGCGTCCAGCGAACCCTGCACGAGCGCGTCCAGCACGTCCTCGCACTGTGCTGCCGCCAGCGCGTCCTCGGCCCGTACGGCACCGGAGGCGGGCACGTCGAGCAGTTCGCGCAGCGTGCCGGAGAGCAGCACCGGGTCCTTGTCCTGGACGAGGACGGCGGTGCGCGCACTGTCGAGGGGGAGTTCGTCCAGGGGGACCCCGCCGAGCAGCACCGACCGGCCCGGCTCCGTGGGGTGGCCACCCAGCCGTTCGGCGAGCCTGCCCGCCGCGTCCGGGTCACCGCAGACGACGGCGGTGAACCGGCCGCTGGGAGCGAGCAGACCGGTCGCGGGGTCGTACAGGTCGCCGCCGGGTACCTCGGCCGCGCGGGTGCCGTCGGTGGCCGTGGACCGCTCCAGCGAGAGCACGCGCGCGGCGCGTTTGGCCGAGGGGCGGGAGAAGGAGTACGCCATGGCGATCTCCTCGAAGTGCCGCAGCGGGTAGTTCAGGATCATGACGGCGCTGTAGACCGTGACGAGTTCGCCGACCGTGATCCGGCCCTGGCGGGCCAGCCCGATGCCGTGCCAGACGACGGCGATCAGCAGCAGGCCGGGCAGCAGCACCTGCACGGCGGAGATCAGCGACCACATCCGGGCGCTGCGCACGGCGGCGTGCCGTACCTCCTGCGAGGCCCGGCGGTAGCGGTCGAGGAACAGTTCCTCGCCGCCGATGCCGCGCAGCACCCGCAGGCCGGCGACGGTGTCGGAGGCCAGTTCGGTGGCCCGCCCCGCCTTCTCCCGCTGCACGTCGGCGCGGCGCGTGGCCCGGGGCAGCAGTGGCAGTACCGCGAGCGCCACGACCGGCAGGCCCACGGCGACGACCACGCCGAGCGCGGGCTGGTACACGACCAGGCTGACGCAGACGACCAGGACCGTGAGCGCGGCGGCGGTGAACCGGGAGACGGCCTCGACGAACCAGCCGATCTTCTCCACGTCGCCGGTGGAGACGGCCACCACCTCACCGGCGGCCACCCGCCGGGTCAGGGCCGAGCCCAGCTGGGCGGCCTTGCGCGCCAGGAGTTGCTGGACGCGGGCGGCCGCGGTGATCCAGTTGGTGACGGCGGTCCGGTGCAGGAAGGTGTCGCCGACGGCGATGCCCGTTCCGCACAGCAGCATCAGAGCACCCGTCAGGGCGAGCCGGGTGCCGGAGCGGTCGACGGCCGCCTGCACGGCGAGGCCGACGCAGAAGGGGAGGGCGGAGACGGAGACGAAGTGCAGCAGGCCCCAGGCGAGCGACTTCAGCTGCCCGCCCAGCTGATTGCGCCAGAGCCACCACAGGAATCGGGGACCCGAGCGCGCGTCGGGCACGCCCGGATCGGAGTACGGAAGGTCTTGAATCTGCATGACGTCCCAGTGGCTCGTGTCAAGGGCAGGGAAGGAGCGGAACGCCGCGGGGAGCGGCGACAAGCCGTGAAAGGTTCGCGTCGCAGAGTGGTGAATTTCAAACGGTTTTCTCTTGGGCGCGCGCAAATCGCCTTTTTCTGGCCATGGCGACAGTTGCGGTCAGGCCGGGCGCTCTCTCTGCCGAGCACCGTGCGGCCGTCCGCCTGCGGCACGACCGCCAGACCGCCGCGCGACCCCGTCCGCCCCCGGGACAGGACTGGAACGGCGGCTTCAGGTCGCCCAGGACCACGGCAGCGGCACCTCGGCCCGTGCCGGTGCCCGCGAGAAGGCCGTGAAGTGCCTGCGCACCTCACGGCCCGGTGAAGGCGCCGTACCGCGGCTCCTTCCGAGTGGGAGGCGGATCGATCCCGGCTTCCGTGACGTCAGCGCCCGCCCGGTCCGGCCGCCTCCTGCCCCTGCGGTCCCGCCGCGCCGGACGAGTTCACCACGTCCACGTCGCCGGCCCGGACGTAGGCGAGCCGGTGGCCCAGCTGGATCTCGTAGTACCGCTCCCGGCCCCACACCACCGGGTTCGGCGTGTCGCTGAAGGACTTGGCGGTGTAGGAACTGCCCACGCCGGCCTGGGTCACGTACCGCTGGCCCGCCAGGATCGGGTACGGGAGCGGCGACTCGGCCGGCCCGTCGACGTCCTCGGGGTAGGCGTCCTCCTCGGGGAGCGCGCGGCCGTACGCCGGGATCTCGTCCAGACCTTCCTTCGGTGTGATCATGCGCCCGCTCGCACCGACGGCGGTCGGGTGCTTCTTGGGGTTCTCGAACCACGCCTTGTGGCCCTGGAACCAGATCGCCGTCCAGTCGCCCCTGCGGTCGGCGACGGCGAAGGTCTGGCCGGTGGAGACGCGTGACCCCAGGTCGTTGACGTCCTTCGTGGAATCCTCGCCGTCGGGCTTGCGGCCCGGGTCCTGGATCAGCGGGGCCTTCGCGTCCGGTTCGGTGTGCAGACGGACGGCGCTGGAGCCGTGCGGCGGGCACGGTTTGCCGCTGCCGCCGCATCCCGTGTAGTCGGGCTTGTGCCGGGCGAAGTCCGGCAGGATCGTCACCATGTCGCTGTCCGGGCCCGCCGTGGCCTTCAGCGGCGCTCCGAGGAGGTCGAAGTAGTGCCGCCAGTCCCAGAAGGGACCGGGATCGTCGTGCATGTCGGGGATGGTGTCGGCGGTCGGGGCGGGCACGTTGTCGTGGCCGAAGATGTGCTGCCGGTCGAGCGGGATGCTGTACTTCTGCGCCAGGTACCGCACCAGGCGCGCCGAGGCCTGGTACATCCGTTCCGTGAACCAGGTTCCGGGCTGCGTGAGGAACCCCTCGTGCTCGATGCCGATCGAGCGGGCGTTCACGAACTGGCTGCCGGAGTGCCAGGCCTCGTCCTTGGTCCTGACGTGCTGGGTGACATGGCCGTCGCTGGAGCGGATCGAGTAGTGCCACGACGACTCCGTCGGGTCCTGCACCGTCTGGAGCATGCTCGGCAGCACGGCCTCGGTGTCGTGGATGACGATGTACTCGATCGGCTGGTCCCGGGGCCGGTCGGCCAGGTCGTGGTTGCCGTAGTCGCCGTCGTCGATCTCCTCGTACGGCGCGCCGAGCCAGTCACAGGCCAGTTCGGCGGGGCACTCGACCTGCTCCGGCCGCTGTGGGCCCTGCGCCCGGGGAGTGTGCGGGTGCGGCTGCAGGCCGGGGGTGGCGGGGAGCGCCACGTCCTGTCCTTCGGCGGTGGTGCGGTGCGCTCCCCGCCGGATCAGGGCGAAGACGTCGTCGGCGTAGGCCGCGGCTGACGCGACGTCAGGGGTGCCCGGGAAGCGCGCGACCGTCTCCCACCAGTCCGCCGGGTTGGCGCTCAGGGGCTTGCCGAGCTGGCGTTGCGTGGCGGCGAGGAGTGCCGCTCCGCCGCGGACGTTGGCGACGGCGTCCGTGCGCAGGCGTTCGGCCGGAACATGGATCAGGCGGGCCGCGTTCCGCAGGTCCGCCGGCTGCACGGCGCGTCGCCCCGTGGCGGGCGTTCCCGCCGCGCCCGTGGGGGGCTGGGTCTGACCGTCGAGCGGTGCCTGTGGTGCGGACGGCGCGGCCGAGGCCTGGAGGCGGTCGGCGTCCACCAGGTGCATGGGCCCGAAGCCACCGGCGACGCTGGGCGCGCCCGGGTGGGAGTCCCAGCGGGACTGCATGTAGGACACGCTCATGAGCACACTGCGCGGCACGTGGAACTCGCGCGCGGCGTTCGTGAAGGCGTCCTGCAGAAGCCGGTCGTCCGCGTCGTCGGCGCCGGACATCGGGAGGATCAGCAGCGGCGGCAGCAGAGCCGCCCCCGCGATCACACAAGCCGTACGGCGGCACCTCCGGATGGCAGCAGGGACATGTGCAGAAACAATTCTTCTCATCGCAGAGGCTCTCCCAACCACGCTCGATCGCACCAGGACAAAGGAGTTGCCCGTAGCGCCACCCCTTGTACGTTTCCGTGCCCCGGGCGCCGTGTCGTGGCGAAGGTCACCGGGGTGGACCAGCGGTCCGGCCGAGGCCACCCGGTCGGCGGCAGCGACTCGGCTGCCTGGGGCAACCACGGGCGACCGGATGCGGCTCAGTCCTCGACCGGGTCCACCTGCCAGTCGGGGTGGCCCGGCATGGGCGGGGTGTGCGCGCCGTGGAGCCACGGATTCAGAAACGGTGTCAGGTCCTCGCCGGCGACCCGGGAGGCGAGCGCGACGAAGTCCCGGGTGCCGGCCGCACGGCCCCGGTACTCGGTCACCCAGGCACGCTCGATCCTCTCGAAGGTCTCCGCGCCGACCTTCTCCCGCAGCGCGTACAGCACCAGCGCAGAGCCGTCGTACCGCATCACCTTGAACAGCGTCGCCTCGGCGGGTTCGGCGGGTGCCCCTTCGTCGTGCCGCCACTGGTCGTGCTGCTCGTACGCCGACCGCATCACCGACTCCAGGCTCACGCCGCCGTGCTCCTCGGAGTACAGGCGTTCGTAGAAACGGGCGTGACCCTCGCTCAGCCACAGGTCGGACCAGCGCCGGATGGCGACGCTGTCGCCCGTCCAATGGTGGGTCAGCTCGTGGACGAGGTTGCGTTCGGCGTCGACCCGGTCGCCCAGCAGGTCGTCCCGCGGCAGGACGGAGAGCGACTGGGTCTCCAGGGCCACCGGCAGGTCGGTGTCCCCGACGAGCACGCCGTAGCGGCGGAACGGGTAGGGGCCGAGCCGCCGTTCCAGCCAGGCCAGATGGTCCGGGGTGAGCGAGCGGTACTCCTCGGTGTCGGTGACCAGTCCGTCCGGGACCACGTCCCGGACGGGCAGCCCGCGCGGGCCGCTGCTGTCGACGAAGGTGAACCTCCCGATCGCGAGCTGGACCAGTTGTGCCGCGAGCGGATGCTCGGAGTCGTACGTCCACCGGGTCCGGCCGTCGGGCCGCCGGACGGTGCCGACGAGCCGGCCGTTGGCCACCGCGCTGAGCCCCGGCGGGGTGGTGATGTGGAACGTGACCGGTGCCCGCAGGCTCGGGTGGTCGTTCGCCGGGAAGATCATGCGGGCGCCGTCCGGCTGCGCGCAGACCACGGTGCCGTCGGAGGTGGGCACCCAGCCGTAGTCCTGGATCGCGTCGTCGCGGTGCCGTCCCTGCGTCGGGTCGGCGGTGTAGGCGACGCGGACGGTGAAGGCGCCGCCGCGCGGGATGGGCCGCGCGGGGGTGACGACGAGTTCGTCGCCGTCGCGTTTCGCGGTGGCGGGCGTGCCGTCGACGGTGACGCGGTGCAGCGCGTTGCCGGCGAAGTCGAGGTCGAAGCGGGACAGGGCCTGTGTGGCGGTGGCGCTGATGGTGGCGGTGGCCTCGAAGGGTGTGCGGGGTGCCCGCCAGTCGAAGTCGAGGGTGTAACGGCGGACGGTGTAGCCGCCGTTGCCGGCGAGCGGCATGAGCGGGTCGCCGATACCCGGTGCGCCGGGGGTCGGGGGTGGGCCCGAGGAGGCGGCCGGACCGGGCGCCGGCGGGCCGTCGGAGCCGTGCGGGAGCATGCCGGTGAAGACGGCCGTACTGGTCAACGCACCCGCTCCGGCGAGGGTGAGGGCCAGGGTCGCGCGACGGGTGCGGAGGACATGGCGGGGCCGTTCGCTCCGGGACTCCTGATGTGCGGATTCCTCGCGGGACCCCTTTGTGATCTCCATGACCGCACTATGCCAGTAAGATCCGTTTATATCATTGAATGTTCCCTCGCTGGGTGCTTGCCCGAGGCCGTGCGGTGACCGGTCTCATCGCGCCGATCTGTCCGAGGCGTCATTGCGGGGCGGCCCGCCTGCCCGTAGAACACCGGCCATGAGAAGACGGATCGTCATGTCCATGCTCGCCGGGGCGACCCTCGTGGTGGGCGCGCTCTTCGGCACGGGAACCGCGACGGCACAGGCGGCCGATGTACCCGCCGAGTTCGGCACCGACTGGCACGACCCCGTGACCGCGGCACCGCCTGTCGACCGGCCGCACACCAAGTCCTGCCAGGTCACCCTCGCCGACGCCCGGTTCCGTGACTTCACGCCCTACCGGGGCGCGTACACACCTCCCGAGGGCTGCGGCGACCGCTGGAGCAAGGTGGTCCTGCGCCTCGACGGCAAGGTGAAGGGCCGTCAGTACGACCGGCTCGGCTATCTGCACGTCGGCGGCGTCGAGATCCTGCGCACCTCCACACCGGAGCCCTCGCCCGACGGCATCGTGTGGCACGTCGAGAAGGACGTCACCCGCTACACCGACACCTTCCGGACCGCCCAGGACGTCGAGATGCTGATCGGCAACGTCGTGGACGACACGTACACCGGTGTCATCGACGTCCACGTCACGCTGACCTTCTACGCGGGACGCCCCTCGGCTCCCGCCCCCGACCGCGTCCTCACCCTCGCCGGCACGCCCGCCGGTACGACCCTCACCACTCCGCGCAACAGCGAACGCGTCGTCGCCGAGGTGTACGCGACGGGCTCGGGCGGTGGCTGCGAGGAGTTCTGGTACCTGACCGTCGCCGACCCGGCGCCGTACTCGTGCAAGGCCGACCGCGGCCCGTACCGCGAGGTGCAGATCAGCGTCGACGGCCGGCTCGCCGGCATCGCGGCTCCGTTCCCGAACGTCTGGACGGGCGGCTGGTCCAACCCCTTCCTCTGGTACGTCGTCCCGGCCCCGCGCGCCTTCGACGTGCGGCCGATCGAGTACGACCTCACGCCCTTCGCCGGGCTCCTCAACGACGGCCGCCCGCACCGCGTCGAGGTGTCCGTCGCCGGTGTGCCCGCGGACCGGCCGGGCTGGAGCGCGCCGGTGAACGTCCTCGTCTGGCAGGACCCGCACCGCGCCCGTGTGCCGGGCGCGCTCACCGAGGACAGGGCGACCGGCCTCGCCGACTCCTCCACCTTCACCCCCGGTGCGGAGAACCGCGTACGCACCGAGGCGGGGCACCGGCTCGCCGTCTCGGGACACCTGGACACCTCGCACGGCAGTGTGACCACCACCGTCACCCGGACGCTCGCCCACACCTCCGTCCACCGCTGGACCGACGGCGAGGCGGTGGACGGGCTCGACGCGACCTGGACCGACGACGAGGCGGTCGCGGTCGTCGGCCACGGCCCCGCGCGGACGACCCGCACGCACCGGACGTACACCATGAACGGCGCCACGACCCTGGGCCCGGACGACCGGCTGCGCACCGTGCTGACCCTGGGCGACCGGGCGTCCGCGGTGACGCGCGAAGGCGGCCGGCGCACCGCGTGGTCACGGCTGGACGACACCTACAGCGGCGACGCCACGTACACGGTCGACGTCCCGCGCGACCAGCGGCACGCGGTCGGCACATCGGCCGAGCGCTACCGGCTCCTGGGCCCGGACGGCTGCTACGACCGTTCGCTGACCACGGTGCAGGGGGTGCTGACGGAGGACCGCAGCCGCTGCTGAGACGCGTGGCGCGGGACGCGCCCCCCCCCGTGGGCCGAGCCGCGGGGCCGGGCGGTCGGGGGACCGCCGTCCCGCCGGAGGCGGGCAAGGGGCGTCGCCGTTCAGCAGCGCTGGGCGGCGTCCCCGTCGATCAGGCTGTCCAGCAGGACGCCGAGCACCTGGCGCTCCTTCTCCGTCAGCGGCGCCAGTATCTCCTCGGCCGCCGAGCGGCGGGCGCCGCGCAGTTCGCGCAGGGTCGCGCGTCCCTCGTCCGTCAGCTCGATCCGGGTCACGCGGCGGTTCGCCGGATCCGGCACCCGTCGCACCTTGCCGCTCGCCTCCAGCCCGTCCACCAGCGTCGTCACCGCGCGGGGCACGACCTCCAGGCGCTCGGCGAGGTCGGCCATGCGCGGAGGGGAGCCGTAGTGCGCGAGGGTGCGCAGCAGCCGGGACTGCGCCGGGGTGACGCCCAGGTCGCGCTGTTCCAGATGGCGCTTCTGGATGCGGTGCACCCGGCGGGTGAGCCGCAGCAACTGCTCGGCGAGCAGGCCGTCGGGATCGGGGGTGGTCATGCGGGAACAATATCAGGATGCCGTTCATTGTGAGTATAGGTAACAATGAGCTATGATCCGTTCCGTTGCCGCCGGTCGGCCCCGACCGGCGCCCCGCTCACCGTAGGAGCCCATGCACCCCGACCGTGAACCCTCCTGGACCCCACCTGCCGACGCCGGCGAACAGCCCCGGCAGGTGCGCCGCATCCTGCGGCTCTTCCGCCCCTACCGCGGGCGCCTCGCCGTCGTCGGCCTGCTCGTCGGCGCCTCGTCGCTGGTCTCGGTGGCCACACCGTTCCTGCTGAAGGAGACGCTCGACGTCGCGATCCCGCAGGGCCGCACCGGCCTGCTGAGTCTGCTCGCGCTCGGCATGATCCTCAGCGCCGTCCTGGGCGGCGTCTTCGGCGTGCTGCAGACCCTGATCTCCACCACCGTCGGCCAGCGGGTCATGCACGACCTGCGCACCGCGGTCTACGGCCGTCTGCAGCGCATGTCGCTCGCCTTCTTCACCCGCACCCGCACCGGTGAGGTGCAGTCCCGCATCGCCAACGACATCGGCGGCATGCAGGCCACCGTCACCTCCACCGCCACCTCCCTGGTGTCCAACGCCACCAGCGTGGTCGCCACGATCGTCGCGATGGTCGCCCTGGACTGGCGGCTGACGATCGTCTCCCTGCTCCTGCTGCCGCTGTTCGTGTGGATCAGCCGCCGTGTCGGCAACGAACGCAAGAAGATCACCACCCAGCGGCAGAAACAGATGGCCGCGATGGCGGCCACGGTCACCGAGTCGCTCTCGGTCAGCGGCATCCTGCTCGGCCGCACGATGGGCCGCTCCGATTCGCTGACGGCGTCCTTCGCGCAGGAGTCCGAGGGCCTGGTCGACCTGGAAGTGCGGTCGAACATGGCCGGGCGCTGGCGGATGGCCGTCATCTCGATCGTCATGGCCGCGATGCCCGCCGTCATCTACTGGACCGCCGGCCTCGCCCTCCGGTTCGGCGGCCCCGAGGTCTCCCTCGGCACCATCGTCGCCTTCGTCTCGCTCCAGCAGGGCCTGTTCCGCCCGGCCGTGAGCCTGCTCGCGACCGGCGTGCAGATACAGACCTCACTCGCGCTGTTCCAGCGCATCTTCGAGTATCTGGACCTGCCCGTCGACATCACCGAGCGCGAGCGGCCGGTCCACCTGGACCAGATCAAGGGCGAAGTCCGCTTCGAGGACGTCGAGTTCCGTTACGACGACAAGGGCGGCCCCGTCCTCGACGGCATCGACGTCACCGTACCGGCCGGCACCAGCCTCGCCGTCGTGGGCCCGACCGGCGCCGGGAAGTCCACGCTCGGCCATCTGGTGCCCCGCCTGTACGACGTCACCGGTGGCCGCGTGACCCTGGACGGCGTCGACGTCCGCGACCTCGACTTCGACACCCTCGCCCGAGCGGTCGGCGTCGTCTCGCAGGAGACGTACCTCTTCCACGCCTCGGTCGCCGACAACCTGCGCTTCGCCAAGCCCGACGCCAGTGACGAGGAGCTGCACGGGGCGGCCAGGGCGGCCCAGATCCACGACCACATAGCGGCGCTGCCCGACGGGTACGACACCGTCGTCGGCGAACGCGGCCACCGCTTCTCCGGCGGCGAGAAGCAGCGCCTCGCGATAGCCCGCACCATCCTGCGTGACCCGCCGGTCCTCATCCTGGACGAGGCGACGAGCGCGCTCGACACCCGCACGGAAGCCGCCGTACAGGCCGCCATCGACGCGCTGTCGGCCGACCGCACGACGATCACCATCGCGCACCGCCTGTCCACGATCCGTGACGCGGACCAGATCGTGGTGCTGGACTCCGGCCGGGTCGCCGAACGGGGCACGCACGAGGAACTCCTGGAGCGGGACGGCCGGTACGCGGCCCTGGTACGCCGGGACGCGCAACTGCAACCCACGACGAACTGAACCGTGACCGACAAGCTGAATATATGCCGGGTTTGCGAGGATATGCGTATTACCGTGCCCGCATGCAGACGAACACTCCGTCACGGAGCAGGACCCGACTGACACGCCGCGGCAGACTCGCCGTCCTCGTGACCGGCGCCGTCATGGCCGGCACCGCCGTGGCGGTGCCGCTGCTGACGCTGGCGACCGGCAGTGAGCAGGCGAAGCCCGCCACGCTGGTCATCCCGGAGGGCTGGCGCGCGAACCAGATCTACGACGCGATCGACAAGGCCCTCAAGCTCTCCCCGGGCAGCACCCGCGCCGCCCTCGGCAAGGCCGCCCTGAAGCTGCCGAAGGAGGCCGGAGGCAATCCGGAGGGCTATCTCTTCCCGGCGACGTATCCCGTCCGGAAGGGAGCGACGCCCGAGTCCATGCTGCAACTCATGATCGACACGGCGGACCAGAAGTTCAACGGCGCCCCCGTCGCGGCCGGGGCCCAGCGCAACGCGATGAACGTCTACCAGGCGGTCACCATCGCCAGCATCGTCCAGGCGGAGGCGTCGACGAAGGCGGACATGGGAAAGGTCGCCCGGGTCATCTTCAACCGGCTGAACAGCGGAATGCCGCTCCAGATGGATTCGACCCTCCACTACGCGCTGAACCGCAGCACCGTCGGCACCAGCCAGAGCGACACCCAGGAGGAGAGCCCGTACAACTCCCACCAGCGCACGGGTCTGCCGCCCACGCCGATCGACAACCCCGGCGAGGACGCGATGCGCGCCGCGCTCAACCCGACGCCGGGCGACTGGCTGTACTTCGTCACGATCGCTCCCGGGGACACCCGCTTCACCGCGGACTACAACACCCACCTGCGGAACGTGGCCGAGTTCAACGCCCTCCACCAGAACGCGGGGACGGGCCAGCCGACCGGTGACGGCCCGCCGGCGCCCCCGTCCGCGCCCTCCGCTTCACAGCCCGCGCTCCGCTGAGGCGGCGGCGGGGGGACCGTCACGCGGCGACGGGCTCTCCGGCGAGCAGCCGCCTGATGTCCCGGACGGCCGAGCGCCCGGCCCGGTTGGCCCCGATGGTGCTGGCCGAGGGGCCGTAGCCGACGAGGTGGATCCGCGGATCGGCGACCGCCCGCGTGCCCTCCACCTGGATACCGCCGCCCGGCTCGCGCAGCTTCAGCGGAGCGAGATGGTCGAGCGCGGCCCGGAACCCGGTCGCCCACAGGATCACATCGGCGGACACCTGCCGGCCGTCCCGCCACGCCACGCCGTCGGGGGTGATCCGGTCGAACATCGGCTGCCGGTCCAGGACCCCGTTCGCGAGGCCCTGCCGGACGGCGTCGTTCAGCGGGAGCCCGGTGACCGAGACCACACTGCGCGGCGGCAGCCCCTGACGCACCCGCTCCTCCACCAGCGCGACGGCCGCGCGACCCGCCTCCTCGTCGAACGGACCCTCGCGGAAGACCGGGGGCCGCCGGGTGACCCAGGTGGTCGCGGCGGCGTACGGGGCCAGCTCCAGCAGGTGCTGGGTGCCCGAGGCACCCCCGCCCACGACCACGACCCGCTGCCCGGCGAACTCCTCGGGACCGGCGTACTGCGCGGTGTGCAACTGCCGGCCCCGGAAGGTCTCCTGCCCGGGGTAACGCGGCCAGAACGGGCGGTCCCAGGTGCCGGTGGCGTTGATCAGTGCCCGCGTCGACCAGGTGCCGTCGGACGTCTCCACGAGCAGCCGCCCGCCGGGGCCCTCGCGCACCGCACGCACATCCACGGGCCGCCGCACCCGCAGGTCGAAGGCGCGCTCGTACCGGTCGAAGTACTCCCGGACGACCTCCGCCGAAGGCCGCGCCGGGTCGGCGTCGGTCAGCTCCATGCCGGGCAGCGCGTGCATCCCGTGCACCTTGCCGAAGGTCAGCGAGGGCCACCGGAACTGCCAGGCGCCGCCCGGGCCGGGGGAGTGGTCGAGGACGACGAAGTCGCGGTCCGGCTCGAAGCCGGTGCGCCGCAGGTGGTAGGCGCCGGCCAGACCCGCCTGACCGGCACCGATGACGACGACCTCGACCTCACGCACTCCGTTCACGCCTGGGGCAACAGCGAGCCGTGCACGGATCTTCCCCGCCGCTCAGTCCTTGGCCGGAGTCGTCGACGGCGGCAGCCCGCCGTTGTACCGAGGGTCCGTGAAGGCGGCGAAGTCGACCTTCCCCGGAATCAGCTTCAACTCGGTGAAGGTGTCCGCGATCCGCTGCTCGGAGGCGATGAGCGGCTTGTCGACGGCGACCGCGACGCGGGTGGAGTTCGTGCGCTTCACCGAGGCCAGTGCCACCTCGTACGGCAGCCCGGTGTCCTTCGCCCACACCTTGGCCCACTCCTGCTGGTGGTCGTGCACCCAGGCCGTGGCCCGTCGCAGCCGCGCCAGGTAGTCCTTGATGGCGGCGGCCTTCTTCGGGTCCTTCAGCGCGGCCGGCGCGGCGACCTGGAAGGTGAGTCCGTTGGTGATGCCGTCCCCCGTGGTCAGCACGCGGCCCTGCCCGGCCTGGAGGATCTGCGAGGTGTACGGGTCCCAGACCGCCCACGCGTCGACCTTGCCGGAGGTGAACGCGGCGAGCGCGTCGGCCGGCTGGAGGTACTTGACCCGGACATCGGCGAGGCTCAGCCCGGCCGCCTTGAGGGAGGCGACCAGCTGGTAGTGCGCGGAGGAACCCTGCGCGACGGCGACGGACCTGCCCTTGAGCTGCCGCGGACGGGTCAGCTCGGAGCCGTTCGGCACGAGGATGGTGTCGCCCTTGGAGGTGCCGTGCCAGGCGGCGACGACCGTGATCTTCGAACCGGCGCCGGCCGCGAAGACGGGCGGGGTGTTGCCGACGCCGCCGATGTCGACGGCCTTCGCGTTCACCGCCTCCAGCAGTGGCGGCCCGGAGGTGAAGGTCGACCACTTGATCCTGTAGTCCAGGTTCTCCAGCTCTCCGGCGGCGCGCAGGATGGCTTCCGAACCGCCCTTCTGGTCACCGACGTCCAGGGTGACGGAGCCCTTTCCGTCGATGTCGGCGCCGGTCCGGGCGGAGGAGTTCCCGCCGCAGGCGGTGAGCAGGAGCGCGAAGGGCAGGAGCAGCGCGGCGGGGACGAGGCGTCGTCGCATGACGGTTCCGTTCATGTTCGTGGGCGGGCGTTCAGGCGGCAGCGGCGGCGGTGTCGACACCGAGCCGTTCCAGCAGGCGGGCGCGCAGGGCGGCGAACCGGGAGTCGGTGATCTCACGCGGCCGGTCCAGGCCGATGCGCTGCTCATGGGCGATCCGGCCGCTGTCCATGACCAGGACGCGGTCGGCGAGCAGCACCGCCTCCTCGACGTCATGCGTGACCAGCAGCACCGCGCAGCCCCGGCGTTGCCACACCTCCCCGACCAGGCGCTGCGCCTTGATCCGGGTGAGCGCGTCGAGGGCGCCGAACGGCTCGTCGAGCAGCAGCAGATCGGGCTCGCGCACCAGTGCGCGGGCGAGCGAGGCGCGCTGGGCCTCGCCTCCGGACAGGGTCTTCGGCCAGGCGTCGACGCGATGACCGAGACCGACCTCGTCCAACGCCCGTTCGGCGACGGCCCGTTCGGGGCGGCCCGGCAGCCCGAGCAGGACGTTGCGCCACACCTTCTTCCACGGCATGAGCCGCGGTGCCTGGAAGGCGACGGCCCGGCGGCGCGGGACCAGGGCCGTGCCCTTGATGTCCCGGTCGAGGCCCGCGAGGATGCGCAGCAGGGTGGACTTGCCGCAGCCGCTGCGCCCGAGCAGGGCGACGAACTCGCCGGGTGCGATGTCGAGCTTGAGGTCGTCGATGACCGCGCGGCCGTCGAAGGAGCGGGTCAGCCCCTCGACATGGACCGCGGGTCCGGTCACCGTCCGGTGAACGTCGGTCGCCATTGCAGCAGCAGCCTTTCGAGGGAGCGGACGATGAAGTCGGCGAGCAGGCCGAGGAAGGCGTAGACGATCAGGCAGACCACGATCACGTCGGTCCGCAGGAAGTCCCGCGCCTGCACCATCAGGAATCCGATGCCGGCGTCGGCGTTGACCTGCTCGGCGAAGACGAGCGCGAGCCAGGCGATGCCGAGCGAGTAGCGCAGTCCGGTCAGCGCCCCGGGGAGCGCGCCCGGCAGCACCACGTGCCGTACCAGCCCCCAGCGGGACAGCCCCAACGACTCGCCGGCCTCGATGAGTTGGGCGTCCACCCCGCGGATGCCGGCGTAGACGTTGAGGTAGAGCGGGAAGGTCACGCCGAGCGTGATGATCGCGGTCTTCGGGGTCTCGCCGATGCCGAACCAGATGATGAACAACGGGATGAGACCGACGAACGGCACCGTGCGCAGCATCTGCACCGGCGCGTCCACCAGGTCCTCGCCGATCCGGAACAGCCCCGAGAGCAGGGCGAGTCCGGTGCCGGTCACCGAGCCGAACAGCAACCCGAACGCGACGCGCCTGAGCGAGGTCGCCATGGCCGACGGCAGTGAACCGTCGGCGATCAGGTCCCAGCCGACCTGCGCGATGCGGCCGGGTGGGGCGAGCACGTCGGCTGTCAGCACGCCGGTGGCGCTGAGGACCTGCCACAGGGCCAGCAGCAGGAGCGGGCCGGTGGTCCGGCGCAGCCAGCGGGGGACCCGGGCGCGACGGGTGGACGCGGGGACGACGGGTTGGAGGATGGGGGAGGCGGGACCGGCAGCGGCCGTGGCGGGAGCCTCGGACTTGGATATACCCGAAATGTCGGGCTCGGAGGAGTCGGGTGGGGCATGGCTGATGCTCATGAATGCTCCACGGGCAGAGAGCGGGGTGGGGGAGGCGCGACTCGGCGTCGTTACGTCATGTCCCGCTCAACAATGAACGGGTCGGGGGTGCCGTACGGACGCGCTGCGAGATGCTGCCCCGCGGCAGGGAACGCCGCGAAGGGAAGGAGGAAGGGGAAAGGGCGTCAGCGGCCGCGGCGACACGCGGCGGAGGCCACCCGCAGCAGGTCGATGTGACCGCGCGTGGTGAGCAGGGCTGAACGCAACATGCCGCCGAACGTAGCCAGATGGCAGCGGACAGGTCAACGGCGTCTCGTCCTGTGGACCACGTGTATCAGGGAACGTGGGTGCCGCGGGGTGTGGAAACCGGCGCATGGGTCAGGATGAGGGCATGTCCGATGCCTTCACCACACGCGTGCTGAACGTCTCCACCGGTAGCCGGGAACGCGTCGTCGACCTCACCGCCGACTGCGAGGAGTTCCTGCGGGAGGCGGCGGCCGGCCGCGACGGTCTGCTCAACATCTTCGTCCCGCACGCCACCGCCGGAATCGCCGTCATCGAGACGGGCGCCGGCAGCGACGACGACCTCCTCGCCGCCCTGCACACCCTGCTCCCCGCCGACGACCGCTGGCAGCACCGGCACGGCAGCCCCGGCCACGGCCGCGACCACGTCCTGCCCGCCATCGTGCCGCCGCACGCGACCCTCCCGGTGATCGACGGACGCCTGGAGCTGGGCACCTGGCAGTCGGTGTGTCTGGTGGACACCAACAAGGACAACCCCCACCGCAAGGTGCGGCTGAGCTTCCTCGGCTGAGCTTCCTCGGCTGAGCGACGTCGGCTGACGTTCCCAGGCTCACAGGACCGGGCCTCGCGGCACAGGACCGGGCCTCGCGGGCTCACAGGACCGGGCTTCGCCGGCTCACCGGAGGGCCTGGTGCCGGGTCACGAAGGGCGGGCCCGGGTGGCCTCGGCCCGACCGGGCGCCGGCACCAGGCCGAGCCGCTGCGCGCGCAGCACCGTGCCGACGCGGTCGCGGGTGCCCAGCTTGCGGTAGATGTTCTCCACGTGCTTGTGCACCGTGCGGACCGAGATGCCGAGACGGCGGCCGATCGCGTCGGCGGTGAGCGCGTCCGTGAGCAGCAGCAGGACGGCGGTCTCGCGCGGCGTCAGCGCGCAGTCCGCCGCCCGCTGGTCCGGCGCGCCGGCCGGGCCGAGCGCCCGCCGCCACTCCTCCAGGAGTTGCCGCTGCCGCTCGACCGCCGCCAGCAGCGGCTGGGCGCGCTCGGCGATGGCCAGGTGGTCGTCGGTGAAATCCGTACCCGAGCGGTACACCAGGCACCCGGTGATCGGGGCGGCGCTGTCCGGGAGGGGCACGCCCAGCACATGGTCGACGTCCAGCACCTCGCGGAGCATGCGGGCCGTCGCACTGGACGGCCAGGTACGGCCCGCCGCCCGGTGCGCGCTGACCGGCGTACGGTCGGCTCCGGCCGCGTAGTGACCGGCGAAGGGGTAGCCCGCCCGCAGCAGCCCCAGGTCGGCGTCCCCGAGCCGGGCGAGCTCAGCGGCGGCGGCATCCGGCACCGTGCCGATCGTGCCCTCGCTCTCGCTCCACTCGTCCAGCTTGTGGATGACCGCCTCGCCACCGCACACGTCCGCCAGCGTGCCGGCCAGCATCGGCCACAGCCGCTCGGGCTCCCGTTCGTGCAGGGCCGCCACGGCGACGGCCGTCATGCGCTCGTAGGCCTTCTCCAGCCGCACGGGTTCCTCTCCGGTTGCCTCGCGTACCGTCCTCCCCGTCGACGTACGTAGTTGTACGCATACCCCTGCGGTCCCCGGCTGTCGCACACTTCAACCCGGCGACACCGGCCTGGTCGGACACAGCGTGTCCGAGGGGCCGCCGGCACGGGGGAACGGCGGCCCGTCCGGTGTCGCCCTGCGCGTACCTGTTCCCCGCCTGGCCGGCCGTTCCACCGGCGACGGGAGACGCCCCCCGGGCGGATCCGGAGGGCGTCGGGACGGGCGGACGGATCAGCCGCGCTCGGTGCCGCTCTCCGCCTTCTCCGCCTTCTCCTTCTTCAGGTCCTTGAGCCGCGCGGCCTCCTTGCGGACCTCCGCCTGGGTGGCGCGCTCCTTCTCCAGCCACTCGGGCCGCTCCTGCCTGAGCGCCTCGATCTGCTCGGTGGTCAGCGGCTCGGTGACGCCGCCCCGGGCGAGACCCGCGATGGACACGCCCAGCCTGGCGGCCACCACCGGACGCGGGTGGGGACCGTTGCTCCGCAGCTCGCGCAGCCACTCCGGCGGGTTGGTCTGCAACTCGTTCAGCTCGGCGCGCGTGACCACACCCTCCTGGAAGGAGGCGGGGGTGGCGGGGAGGTACACACCCAGCTTCTTCGCCGCGGTCGCGGGCTTCATCGTCTGGGTGCTCTGCTGCGACTTCATGCCGTCCAGGGTATCGGCCACGTGCGGAAGGGCAGACCACGGCCGGTGACGAGCACGCGGACGGGGGCTGCGCCGAAGCGCGGGCGGCGCCTGCGGGCGAGGGCCGGTGCCGCGGTGGAGCGGGCGCCTGCCGGGGAGGCCCGGTGCCGTGGGGGAGGCGCTGCCGGTGCTGTGGGGGAGGTCCTGCCTGCCGGCGAGGCCCGGTTCCGCGGTGGAGCGGGTGCCTGCCGGCGAGGCCCGGTTCCGCGGTGGAGCGGGTGCCTGCCGGCGAGGCCCGGTGTCGCAGGGGTGCCGGCACGGCCCGGTGGGTCCGGTGGCGGAGAGCGTGCCCGCGGCCCGTGGCCGAGGGTTCCGGCCGGGCCGGTAACCTGGCCTGATGACAGGCTCGGAGGATTCACCGTCGTTCCGGCTCGCGTACGTTCCCGGAGTGACGCCCGCCAAGTGGGTCAGGGTCTGGAACGAGCGCCTGCCCGGCATCCCCCTCACCCTGGCCCAGGTCCCGGCCACCGAAGCGCCCGAGGTGCTGCGCGCGGGCGAGGCCGACGCGGGCCTGGTCCGGCTGCCGGTCGACCGTACGTTCTTCAGCGCGATCCCGCTCTACACCGAGACCACGGTGGTCGTCGTCCCCAAGGACCACCTGATCACGGCGGCGGACGAGGTGACCCTGGCCGACCTCGCCGACGAGGTGCTCTTCCACCCCCTGGACGACGTCTTCGACTGGGACGCCCCGCCCGGTGAGCCGGCCTTCGAGCGTCCCGCCACCACCCCGGACGCCATCGAGCTGGTGGCGGCGAACGTCGGCCTCCTGGTCGTCCCGCAGTCCCTGGCCCGCCCGTACCACCGCCGGGACCTCACCTACCGCCCGGTCGTCGACGCCCCGCAGTCGAGCGTCGCCCTGTCCTGGCCGGAGGAGGCCACCACCGATCTGGTGGAGGAGTTCATCGGCATCGTGCGCGGACGCACGGTCAACAGCACCAGGGGTCGTGCGGCGGTGAAATCGTCGGCCGACGAGCAGCGCAAGCGTTCCGACCAGGGCGGGACCCGCGAGGCGCCGGCCGCGAAGTCGCAGGCCAAGTCGTCCGGGAAGCCGTCGGCGAAGTCCTCGGGCAAGCCTGCCGGCCGTACGGCACGCGCCCGCACGGGCGGCGGAGGCAAGCCGGCCAAGCGGGGGAAGCCGCGCCGGAGGTCGTGAGGCCCTTACGGACCGGGCCGCACCCCCTCCACGGCACCTCCCTCTTCCCAGCCCCGCCCGACGGGCTCCCCGGCCTTCTCCGGTTCCGGGCGCACCTGGCGTTCGCGCAGGTCGGCGATCGCGAGCACGAGTGCGACCACGATGATCCCCGCGACGGCGAGCAGCCCGAGCTGGAGTGCCGTGTCCGCGCGGCCGTGATTGGCGAGGTGGGCGAAGTACACCGCGCCCACCACCGCGATCCCGGCGGCCGAACCGACGCGCTGGCCCGTCTGGAGGACGCCGCCGGCCGCGCCCGCTCGGTGCACGGGGACGCGGGTGAGGGTGAGGGTGGTGTTCGGGGAGACCGTCAGGCCGGACCCGATGCCGCCGACGAGCAGGGGCAGCGCCGACGCCCATCCCACGTTCCGTCCCGGCACCAGCTCCACCGCCGCCACGACCCCGAGCACGCCCACGGCCACCCCGGCCAGCCCCAGGACGACCAGCTTGCGGCCGAAGCGCACCACCAGCCGGCCGCCGATGGCCGCGCCGACCGCAGAGGCCGCCGCGAAGGGCAGGACCGTGAGCCCCGACGCCAGCGCGCTGTATCCCACGCCGTTCTGGAGGTACAGGGCGTAGAGGAAGAAGACGGTGGTGAAGCCCGCGAAGTAGCTCAGGCTGATCAAAGCGCCGAGGGTGAAGGAGCGCAGGGAGAACAGCGCCAGGTCGACCAGCGGGGCCCGGCCGAGCCGCCCCTGCCGTCTCTCCCACGCCCAGAACGCGCCCAGCAGCACCACGGCCAGCGGCATCAGCGCCCACTTCTCCCGGCCGGTCCACTGCTGCTCCTGGACCAGGGGCAGCATGAGCGCGAGCACGCCCGCGCCGAGGAGGAACACTCCGAACAGGTCGAACTCCTCGTGCTTGCCCGTCACCGGGAGACGCGGCAGCAGCCGGAGGCCCGCGGCGAAGGCGGCCACCCCGATCGGCAGGTTGACGAAGAACACCCAGCGCCAGCCGTCGTCGGTGCCGGCGGCATCGATCAGCAGGCCGCCCGCGAGCGGGCCCGCCGCCGTGGACACCCCGATGACGGTGCCGAGCACACCGAAGGCCTTGGCCCGCTCGGAGCTCTGGAACATCTGCTGGATCAGCCCCGAGGTCTGCGGCGCGACGATGCCCGCCGCCGTGCCCTGGATCAGCCGGAACACCACCAACCAGCCGGTACTGGGCGCGAATCCGCACGCCGCCGATGCCACCGTGAACAGGGCGAGCCCGAAGAGGAAGGCCTGGCGCCGGCCACGCATGTCGCCCAGCCGGCCGGCCGGGACCAGCGCCAGTCCGAAGGTGAGGGCGTACCCCGAGACGACCCATGCCTGGGTCGCCTCGGAGGCCCCGAGTCCGCGCTCCAGCGAGGGCAGCGCCACGTTCACGATCGAGGTGTCGAGGAGCGAGATGAAGCCCGCTGCAAGACAGACCCCGAGCGCCTTCCACCGCCGCTCGTCGGGGGCGGTCCGGGCCTGTTCTGTGCTCATGGGGTCACGCTATGCAGTCATGGCCGCTCGCGCACGCCGGGACCGGCCGCGGGCACCCGTCGGACAGCGCCTTCCGGGCCGCCGGCTCCCTCACCGCGCCTCGCCGCCCAGCCGTCCCCGGGCAACCCGGGCGACCCGGGCGCCCACGGTCTTCCGGGGGACGAGCAGCGTGCCCTTGCTCCGAACGGGCGCCCCCGCCCACACGGCGTCGAACGGGATGGTGACCGCGTCCGCCGCAGAGGATCCGCGCCCTCCTTGGAAGAGACCGAGGAACCGACGCCCACCCCGGGTGCGCCGTCCGGGGTACGGGCCGGCGACGCCGCGACCGACCGGGCCGACGGGGCGGTGATCAGCGGGTTCAGCGGGTCGTGTCCCGCAGCCACGCGTACGCCGACCGCGCCGTGAACTCGGCCTGGCCGCCCGGCAGGAGCAGGGTCGCGGTGCCGAACTCGGGGGCGTCGGCCTGGGCGGGGACGTACGGGACGGCCAGGCAGCGCATGCCGGCCGCGTGGGCGGCGGCGGCCCCGGGGGCCGCGTCCTCCAGGACCACGCAGTCGGCAGGGTCCGCGCCGAGCCGGCGGGCCGCCTCCAGGAAGACGTCGGGGGCCGGCTTGCCCTGCGGGACCTCGTCGGCCGAGACCACCGTGCGCAGGAAGGCACCCAGTCCGGTGCCCGTCAGGATCGCCCCGATGGCCTCCGGGGACGAGCCCGACGCCACCGCCATCGGCACGTTCCGCGCGGCCAGCAGCTCCACGAACGCGCGCATCTGCGGGTACACGCGCGTGCGGGTGCGGGCCAGTTCCAGATAGCGGCGGTTCGTCGCGGCCAGCAGCTCCGCCGCCGGGGCACGCAGGCCGTAGCGCTCCCGCCAGATCGTCACCGTCTCCCGGGTGCTGATGCCGACGTAGCTCTCGTGGTCCTCCCAGGTGAAGTCCGGGACGCCGTGCTCGGCCAGGACCTGCCGGCTCGCCTCGTAGTAGTTCGGCTCGCTGTCCACCAGCGTTCCGTCGAGATCGAAGATGACCGAGAGGGCGCCGAGATCGCTCATGGCGTCCAGGATGCCAAGCGTCAGGCGCGGGCCGCCCGGCCCACCGACTCCACCAGGGGCAGCAGCCGGTACGGGACGCGCTCGCGCAGTGCCACCTCGGTACGGGTGCGCACCACGCCCGGGAGGCTGATCAACTTCTGGATCACGTCCTCCAGATGGGCGTTGTCCCGGCCCACCACGCGCGCGAGCAGGTCCCCGCCACCGGTGATCGAGAAGGCCTCCACGATCTCCGGTACGGCCGCCAGCGCGTCTCCCACGTCGTCCAGGTGGCCCTGGGTGACCTCGATGTGCACGAACGCCAGCACCGGGTGGCCGAGCGCGGCGGGGGACAGGGAGGGACCCGTGCCGGTGATCACGCCGTCCCGTTCCATCCGGTCCAGCCGGGCCTGGAGCGTGCCGCGGGCCACGCCGAGGATGCGGGCGTACTCGCGCAAGCTGGTGCGCGGCTGCTCCAGGAGCAGCCGCAGGATGCGGGTGTCGAGTGCGTCCACGGCCATGATGGACGACTGTACCAATGGTCCAGGTCTTCCAGAGACGCGTGTGCCGTCCCACCTGGTCCGTTGGCATTCCGGTGAGCGTGCGTACTGACCCGGTGCTGTGCCATTGGCTCAGCGATTCGCGTCACACTTGAGCCAGTGACCCCGGTGATGCTCTTATGGACGTGTCGATGGCGCTGCGGATCCCGCGGCGCCTTTTCTGTGCCGGTGTACCCATGCACCCAGGGGAGGGCAGCAGTGCTGAAGAGGATGTTCGTGGCTCCGGACCCGGGACGGGCGCGGTTGCGCTTCGCCGCGCGGGCCGTCCTCGGCATCGGACTGGCGGTGGTGGTCTGCGGGCTCGCCGGACACTCCCTCACCGGCGCGGTCACCGGCGGCCTCGCCGCGCTGCTCGCGCTGTTCACCGTCGCCGACCCGACCGTACGCGGGCAGGCGGTCACCACCGCCCTGCTGCCCGTCGTGGGCGTGCCGGTGCTCGCCGCCGCAGCCGAGCTGCACGACCACCCCGTCGCCCGCGACCTCACCTTCCTGGCCGTCGTCGGCGCCGGCGTCTACGCCCGCCGCTGGGGGCCGCGCGGGCACAGCCTCGGTGTGTTCGCCTTCATGACGTTCTTCGTGGCCCAGTTCCTGCACGCCGCCCCGGGACAACTGCCCGAGCTGTACGCCGCCGTCCTGCTCTCCGTGCTCAGCGCGGCCGTCGTGCGGTTCGGTGTCTGGTGCTACGAGCGCCGGCTGCCCCCGGCCGCCGTACCGGCTCCGCCCGCCGGGACCGGGCTGGCCCGGGTGACCACCCGGCAGGCCGTCCAGGCCACCGCGGGCGCCGGGTTCGCGCTCGTCGTGGGCCAGCTGGTGTCCGGGCAGCGCTGGTACTGGGCCGTCGGCGCCACCTGGTGGATCTTCGTCAACACCGCCTCGCGCGGTGAGACGCTGGTCCGGGGCTTCCGCCGGGTCCTCGGCACGGTCATCGGCATCTGCCTGGGCTTCCTGATCGCCGTCCCGGTGCACGGCGCGCCCCTGCCGACGGCCGTCCTCGTCGCGGTCGCCGTGTTCGGCATCTTCTACACGGCCGCCGTCTCCTACACCTGGATGATGCTCTGGGTGACCCTGCTCGCCGAGTCCCTGTACGGCCTCCTCGGCGTCCTCAGCCCCGGACTGCTCGCGCTGCGGCTCGTCGAGACCGGTGTCGGGGCGCTCGGCGCCGCGCTCGCCGTCCTGTTCGTGCTGCCGGTCACCACGCACGCCACCACCGACGCCTGGATCCAGCGGGCCCTGCGCTGTGTGCACGCCTGCACGGCCGAGGCCGCCGCCCGACTCGCCGGCTCCGCCACCGCGGACCCCGCGCCGCGCGTGGCCGAACTGGAGCAGTTGCTCGGCCGGGTCCGGCTCTCGGTGGCCCCGCTGGTGCACCCGCTGAACCCGATGCCGGCGCGCAAGGCGCGGGCCCGCCGGGTCCTGGCGCTCCTCGACGACTGCGCCCGCGAGATCCGGGGCCTGGTCGCGGTCGCCGCCGACCCCGAGGCGTCCCACGACGCCCGCCTCGCCGCCGCCTGCTGGCGTGTGGAGGCCGCCGTGGAGGCCCTCACCGAGGGCCGCGCCGAATCCCCGCACCGCCCCGCCGAGCCGTCCGCCGAACCCGCCCTCGCGCATCTGCACGGCCTGGAACGCGCGCTCGCCGAACTCGCGGAGCCGCTGCGCACGCCGTCGGGCTCCCGGCTGGTCGGCGCGTGACCGGAGTGGGGCGCACGAGAACTGAGTGCGCCCCCACTTCGCGAGGAAGTGCGCCCGCTCCCGGAAGAACCGCCCTGCCACCCCGCCCCCTTGGTCTAGACCTCGGGTGATCGACTGCTACCGTCGGCCCCGACCGGCTCGACGGGCTCGACCGAGAGGGGACAGCGGTGGCACAGGACGGCAGGGCGGGCAGGCGCCGGGCGTTCATCGGATCGTTCACGGCGGCGGGCGGCCCCGGACTGGTGACCGCCGAGGTCGCGCCGGACACCGGGGCGCTCGCCCTCGTCTCCTCGGTGCAGGACCTCCCCGACCCCTCCTATCTGGCCCTGTCACCGGACGGGCACACGCTCTACGCGGTCAGCGAGACGGCCGAGGGCGCCGTCGCCGCCTACCGCGTCACCGGTGAGCGGCCGGAACCCGCCGGACCCCCGGTGCCGGTGGCCGGCAGTGGCCCCACCCACCTCAGCCTGTACGCCGGCCACGTGCTGACCGCCAACTACGGCTGCGGCAGCGTCACCGCCGTCCCCCTGCGCCCGGACGGCACGCTCGCTGGCGTGCCCTCCGGACGGCTCCAGCACACCGGCTCAGGACCTCACGACCGGCGCCAGCGCGGCCCGCACGCCCACCAGGTGCAGCCCGACCCCAGTGGGCGGTGGGCGGTCAGCGTCGATCTCGGGACCGACTCGGTGCGCGTGTGCACCCTCGCGGACGGCAGTCCCGCCGTGCACCGGGAGATCGCCCTGCGCCCCGGCTCCGGGCCGCGCCACCTCGCCTTCCACCCGGACGGCGAACACGCCTACGTGGTCAACGAGCTGACCCCCACGGTCACGGTGTGCCGCTGGGACGCCGCCGGCGGCTCCCTGAAGCCGCTGACGGAGGTACCCGTGCTGCCCGGCGCACCCGCCGGCGACGCCTACCCGTCGGGCATCGTCGTCTCGCCCGACGGCCGCTTCGTGTGGACGGCGACCCGGGGCGAGGACGTCCTGTCCGTCCTCGCCGTCACGGCGGACGGGCTCCGGCTCACCGGTACGGTGCCCTGCGGCGGACACTGGCCGCGCGCGCTGGCCGAGCACGACGGCTTCCTCTACGCCGCGAACGAGCGCTCCGGCGAGGTGACCTGGTTCGCCGTGGACGAGGCGACGGGCGTCCCCCGCTACGACGGCTCCGTACGGGTTCCGGCGGCCTCTTGCGTGGTGTTCGGCTAGCGGGCGGGGTGGGAACCGACGGGCTCGGGCAGAGCGAAGGGCTCCGGTAAGGCGAAGGGCCCGCTCCCGGGAAGGGAGCGGGCCCCGTGTCGTACAGGTGCCGGGTGGTCCGGACGCCGGGGGCGTCAGCGGACCGGTGCGCTCTGCGGTTGCTGCGGGGCGATGCCCAGGGCCGTCGTGTACTTGGCGAGCGCCAGCTTGCCGATCGCCGGGTACGCGCCGAGCGCCTCGGCCGTGGAGCAGCCCACCTCCTCGGCGGCCGCGGCCAGCAGCGCCGGGTCGATCTCCGGGCCGATCAGGTACGGCGCCAGGGCGAGCTGCTGCGAGCCCGAGGAACGCAGCTGCTCGGCCACGGAGGCGATGGAACCCTCCTGGTCCAGGGCCGCCGCCATCACCGGCACGGCCAGACGCGCGGCGAGCAGCATGCCGGTGATCCCGGCGGCCTGGACGGCCTCCTCGCCGCCGACGGAGGCCAGGATGATGCCGTCCGCGGCGGTGGCCACGGTGAACAGCCGGGCGCGGTCGGCGCGGGCCAGGCCCGCCTCCGAGAGCCGCACGTGCAGCGCCTCGGCGAGCAGCGGGTGCGGGCCGAGGACATCGGTCAGCTCGGCGGCGACCCGGCTGTCCATCACGGCCTGACGGATCTGACGCAGCAGCGCGCTGTCCGGACCGGCCAGCAGCGGGACGACGACGGCGACCGGGCCGTCGGGCTCCTTGATTCCCTCGACCCCCGCGGCGACGGCCTGCTCGTACCGGGCGGTGCGCTCCTCGGCGGCGCGCGCCAGCACGGAACGGAGCGCGGGGAACTCGGAGTCGTCCCCGTCCAGGTACCCGATCCGGGCGTCGAGGCCGGGCAGCTCGGAGCGGGCGATGCTCACGACCTCCTCGGCGAGGCTGCGCGTGGTGGTGCTGGGCACACCGGGCACCGCGAGGACGAGCGCGGGCGCGCCCTCGGGAGCCACCAGCGGTTCCGGACGGCGGTGCCGTCCGGGCTGGCGGGGTCGCGGCATTCGTACGGGCAGGCCGGACGCGGGTCCAGTGGGGGAGCTCATGGCGCCGCATGTTACTGGCTTCCTGGCCTCCGCCGTTCGGGGAGGGTGCAGGTGAGCGGTATCCGTCCTGTTTTGTCTGATGAGTTACGCCCGCAAGACACGTGCGGCCGGCACGTGCCCCGCGCATGTGCCGGCCGCGGTGGAGGAACCGGAAACGGAACCGCTGGTTCGAGGCAGTGCCGAGCCGCGCCGGGAGCCCGCGGGGCCCGCTCAGCCGCCTCGAAGAGGCCGCCGCTGAGTTCCGCTTCGCCGTCCGCCCGCGTGCGCCGACGCGGTCACGGCAGACGCCAGTCCACCGGCTGCCCGCCCTGCTGGATCAGCAGGTCGTTGGCCCGGCTGAAGGGGCGCGAGCCGAAGAAGCCGCGGTCGGCCGACATCGGCGAGGGGTGCGCGGACTCCACCGCCGGCAGACGGCCCAGCAGCGGGCGCAGATTGCGTGCGTCACGGCCCCACAGGACGGACACCAGCGGCTTGCCGCGTGCCGCCAGGGCCCGGATCGCCTGCTCGGTGACCTCTTCCCAGCCCTTGCCGCGATGCGCGCCCGGGCTGCGCGGTGCGGTGGTGAGCGCCCTGTTCAGCAGCAGCACGCCCTGCTCGGTCCACGGCGTGAGATCTCCGGTGGAGGGCTGGGGCAGACCCAGGTCGCCGGTCAGCTCGCGGAAGATGTTGATCAGGCTGGGTGGCAGCGGGCGCACGTCGGGTGCCACGGAGAAGGACAGGCCCACCGCGTGCCCCGGCGTGGGATACGGGTCCTGACCCACGATCAGGACCCGTACCTCGTCGAAGGGTTGCTGGAAGGCCCGCAGGACGTTCGGTCCGGCCGGGAGGTACGTGCGCCCCGCGGCGATCTCCGCGCGCAGGAAGTCGCCCATCGCGGCGATCCGTCCGGCGACGGGTTCCAGGGCCTTCGCCCAGCCCGGTTCGACGATTTCATGCAAGGGTCGTGGTGCCACGGGCGTCACCCTACTGCCGTACACCCGTCGGTGATCAACCGATGGCCGGAGCACGACAGCGGGCGGCGCCTCGCCCGCCCTCTCCCCGAGAGGCCGGGCGATGAGGGGTCAGCCGATCACCGCCGCCCGTACGCAGAGCACGTCCGGCAGGTGCGCGGCCAGCAGCTGCCAGCTGTCGCCGTCGTCGGCCGAGGCGTACACCTCGCCGTTGCGGTTGCCGAAGTACACCCCGGCGGGGTCGGAGTCGTCCGTGCACAGGGCGTCCCGCAGGACCGTCCCGTAATGGTCCTCCTCCGGCAGCCCCTTGGACAGCGGTTCCCAGGTGCGGCCCGCGTCGGTCGTCCGGAAGACACGGCAGCGGCGCCCGGCGGGCACCCGGTCCTCGTCCGCGGTGATCGGGAAGACGTACGCCGTGTCGCCCCGGCGCGGATGCGCCGCCGCCGCGAAGCCGAACGTCGACGGCAGGCCCTCGCCGATGTCGGTCCAGTGCGCGCCCGCGTCGTCGCTGCGGTACACCCCCCAGTGGTTCTGGAGATACAGCCGGTCCGGGTCGGCCGGGTCCCTGGTGATCTTGTGCACGCACTGGCCGAACTCCGGGTGGGGATCAGGCAGGAACACCGCCGACACACCGGAGTTGGACGGCGACCAGCTCGCGCCGCCGTCCGTCGTGCGGAACACGCCCGCCGCGGAGACGGCCACCGTCACGACCCTGGGGTCGCGCGCGTCGGTGAGCACCGTGTGCAGGCACTGCCCGCCCGCGCCCGGCACCCACTGCGAGCGGGACGGGTGCTCCCAGAGCGGCCGGACCAGCTCGAACGTCTCGCCGCGGTCCTCCGAGCGGTACAGCGCGGCCGGTTCCGTGCCCGCGTACACCACATCAGGCTCGGCGGCGGACGGGTGGAGCTGCCAGACGCGCTCCAGGGAAGCGCCGGTCTCCTTCGGGAACCTGACGGCGGGCCGGGCCGGTTCGGTCCAGGTGCGGCCGAGGTCGTCGGAGTGGAACACCGACGGGCCCCAGTGCGCGCTGTCACCGCCCGCCAGCAGCCGGGGCCGGGCGCCGCGGGTGTCGATCGCCACCGAATAGACCGCCTGCGCGTTGAAATACGGACTCTCGTCGAACTCCCAGGGGCCGTCGCCCCTCCGCCGCGCGATGAACAGGCCTTTGCGGGTGCCCACCGCGAGCAGTACCTCGGTCATGCCGATCACCTCCGGGACGCCGTTGTCCCGATAGCCGTCAGATACCGGTCAGTGTGCACCCCACCACTGACACTCTCCCCCGGAGTACGGGTTCGCCCAGCTCACCGCCTGTGTCGCCGGGGCGCGCCGAAGGTCGGCCGGTTCCGTTCCGGCATGCGCCTGCGCGAAAGCGGTGTCTCGTGCGACCGTCGGGGAGACGGCTCGTCGTGAGCAACGGAGCGGTCTCCCGCGTATGGGAGGGCGGTCCGGCCGGTCGGTGCGCTCGTGAGGAGGATGCCTTTGAAGGCGTTCCGTGGTCCGAAGGTGTGGCTGTGGCGCTGGCGGCGCAACCCGCTCAAACGCCGGGCCGACGTCGTGGAGGCATGGGTGGTGCTCGGCGCCTGTCTGCTGACCGTCCTGGCCGGCGTGCTCGCCGGCCTCGCGGCGGCCGGCTCGGTGGAGCACGGACTCGCCCGGGAGCGGGCCACCTGGCGGCCCACCGTGGCCCGGGTCGTCGCGCAGGTCCCGGGGAAGCCCCCGGTGCACAGCGGCCATGCCTCCGCGGGGGAACGGATCTGGGCCGAGGTCCGCTGGACGGTCACCGACGGCTCCGCCCACACCGGCCGGATCCGGGTGGAGCCCGGCAGCAAACCCGGTACACCGGTCACCGTCTGGACCGACCCGCAGGGCCACCTGGTCTCCCGCCCCACCTCCGCGTCCGAGGCCGCGTTCCGGTCCACCCTGACAGGCCTCCTGGTCGGCGCGAGCACCGCCGCCGTCCCGTTCGTCGCCGGCCTGGCCGTACGGAGTCGTCTGGAACACCGGCGCATGGAGGCATGGGACACGGAATGGGCCAGGCTGGGCCCGCAGTGGGGCCGAATGGTCTGACCTCGCCCGGTACGCCGGTCCGGCGCGGGCGGGGGTTGCGGAGGCCGTCGGCGGCCCGCTCCACGGCGTGGGGAAGCGGGTGCCGTCGCGGCGGCGCCGTGGGGCCCATCGGCCTCGCACGGCGGACCGGAGGCGTCCGACGGGCCCTACATCCCCGCCAGTACCTCCCGGCACCTCGTCAGCAGTTCCTCGTCGTCCGGGATGTCACGGCCGGCGTACGCGCCCTGGAGCGCCGTGTGCCGGCGAGGGTGGGCCAGTTCGACGGTGACCAGGTCGCGCAGCGGCCCTGCGGCCGGACCCATCGTGACCAGGCAGCGGGCGATCGGGCCGCGCGCGCGGGCGTCCGCCGTCCAGACGGACCGGAAGACGGGCCGCACCGGTCCGGGGTCCCCGGTGATGCGCCACAGCGCGCACGCGGCCGGTATCCGCTCCCGCGCTGGTCCCCACCGGGCCAGGCCGCGCAGCTCCGGCAGCGCGGGGCGCGCGGCCGGGCCCAGCCTGCCGAGCTGCCGGGCGGCGGCGCGCCGGGCGTCCGGATCGTCCCGCGCCAACTCCCGGCGCAGGACGGGGAGTACGGCGGTGGCGTCCCCGTCCGCCGACCACAGCGCGCCCGCCGCGGTGGCCGCGTGCCGGGTGTGGAGCAGCCGGCGCAGGAGCGGTGCCGTCTGTGCGGCGGCGCCCAGGTCCGCCAGCGTCTCGATCACCTGGCCGGCGACCGCGTCCCGCGCTCCCAGGCCGTCGGGGGCGCCCGAGAGCAGCCGTACCAGTTCGGGGACGGCCTCCTTGTCGCCGATGGCCCTGATCGCCGTCAGCAGCGGGGTGGCCAGCCGGGCGGCGGTGGGGGAGGCGAGCGGGACGCGCCCGAGGCGGAGCCTCAAGGCGGGGGCCAGCGGAGCCGCGGCGCGGCCCAGGTGCGCGGCTTCGCGGCCCAGTCCTACGGGCGCCGCCGGACCGGCCAGCAGCAGGGCCAGAGCCGGGACCGCGCGGGGGTCACCGGTCCTGGCGAGCGCCTTGAGCGGGCCGCCCAGCGTGGGGGAGCCGCGCTCCCAGCGGTGCGTCCACAGGTCGGGCCGGGTGCTCACCAGCGCGTGCAGGTCGTCCGCGGCGGGCGCCGCCAGCGCGTACAGCTCCGCCAGGACGGAGACCGCCGCGTCCTGCAACCGGTCCTGATCGGTGTTCAGCTGGGCGCCCAGCAGCCGGACGGGCGCGCCGTAGTCGCCGCGCCAACCGCGGAACAGGCCCGCCGACATCCAGACGGCATTGCACCGGTCGACCGGGTCCGGGCTGGTCAACTGCCCGGTGAGCAGGGCGATCCGGTCGTGCACCCGGTCTCCGAGCGCGCTGTGCAGGGTGCGCAGCAGGACGGCGCCCTGTTCGTCCGAGGGGCGCAGCCGCCGTATCCGGCGCACCAGGGTGTCCGTACCCGCGCGCTCCGCGGGCGGCCGGCGCTGCGCGGACCGCTCGTGCAGCAGCCGGACCGCCGTGGGCACCAGGTCGGCGGGGAGCCGGACGGGTGCGTGGAGCGCGAGCTGGCCGAGTGCCGCCAGCCGGGGGCCCGGCGCGTAGGGCGCCGCGCTCTGCTCGGCCAGAAGGTCCAGCGCGCCGTCGGCAAGGGCGGGACACCGGTGCGCGAACAGGGCGAGTGCCTCCGTCAGGGCCGGCAGGACGTGGTCGTCCCGCTCGGCCCGCAGTCGGCGCCGCAGCACGCCCAGGACCCGCGCGGGGTCGTCCAGGAACCGCACCAGGGCGCCGGCCGCCGCCCGGCGCACCACCGGATCCGGATCCCCGGCGAGCGTGACGAAGGCGTCGGCACCGGCGCACACCGCCTCCCACGCGGCGTTCGCCGCACCCCCCGCGCCCGCGCTCTCGGTGCCGTCACCACCGATGCCGACCAGCAGCTCCACGATGCAGCCCCGGTCCGGTACCTCCTCGCGGGCCGCCAGCGCGAACAGGAAGGGCACACAGGCCGGCGTCGCCTCGTACACCCTCCCCTCGTGGTGCAGCGCGTCGTGCAGCCCGTCGAGCGCGGTCGCTCGCTCGACGGTGTCCGGGGACGCCAGGGCCCGTAACCACCCGGGCACGTCCTCCGCGCTGCCGTGCGCGTGCCGCAGCGAGGCCCAGTCGACCTCGTCGATCCCCGTGAACACGTTGTCCTCCCTGTCCTCCCTGTCCCCCCGGACGAGTGGCACCTGATCGGGAGTGTGCACCACGGCACTGACAACGGTCCGGAACCGGGCGCTGACTGTGTGCGATCCGTCGGCGGTGACCGGCCACCCGACGCGACCGGCCCGGCACGCGCGCGTGAAGGGATCAGTTCCGGTCGGGCAGGGCGCGCTCCAGGACGGCGTCGAGGTCGGTCCCCGGGGGCAGGGTGCCGAACGAGTGGCCCCAGTCGCCGCCCAGCCGGCTCGCGTAGAAGGCGTCCGCGACCGGGTGCGGAGCGTACCGGACGAGCAGGGAGGCCTGGAGTGCGAGCGCCATCCGCTCGACCAGCCGGCGAGCGCCCACCTGATCGGTTCCGGCCACGTCGTGCCTGAGCGCGGCCACGGCCGTGTCGAGCCGGGTGTCCGCCCCGCGCGCGAGGGCGAGTTCGGCGAACAGCGCCTCGGCGGTGTCCGGTTCGCGGCCGAGGGCGCGCAGCACGTCGAGCGCGTTGACGTTGCCGGAGCCCTCCCAGATCGACAGCAGCGGAGCCTCCCGGTAGTGCCGGGGCATGCCGGAGTCCTCCACGTACCCGTTCCCGCCCAGGCATTCCAGGGCCTCCGCGGTGAAGGCCGGGCCGCGCTTGGTGACCCAGTACTTGCCGACGGCGGTGGCGATGCGCCGGAAGGCCCGCTCCCCGGCGTCCCCGCGCACCGCGCGGTCGGCCGCGCCGGCCAGCCGCAGGGTGAGCGTCGTCGCCGCCTCCGACTCCAGCGCGAGATCGGCCAGGACGTTGCGCATCAGCGGCTGGTCGATCAGCCGGGCGCCGAACGCGCTGCGGTACCGGGCGTGGTGTCCCGCCTCGACCAGCGTCTTGCGCATCAGGGTCGCCGAGGACATCACACAGTCCAGGCGGGTGCAGTTGACCATCTCGATGATGGTCTTCACACCCCGTCCCTCCGGCCCCACCAGCCAGGCCACGGTGTGGTCGAACTCCGGCTCCGATGAGGCGTTGGACCGGTTGCCGAGCTTGTCCTTCAGGCGCTGGATGCGGAAGGTGTTGCGGCTGCCGTCCGGCAGGACGCGCGGCACCAGGAAGCACGACAGCCCGCCCGGGGCCTGCGCGAGCACCAGGAAGACGTCGCACATCGGCGCCGACGTGAACCACTTGTGCCCGCGCAGCGTGTAGACGCCCGCCTCCCCGGTGGGCGTGGCCGTGGTGGTGTTCGTCCGGACGTCGGAGCCGCCCTGCTTCTCGGTCATGCCCATCCCGGCGAGCAGCCCGGGTTTCTCGGTGGGAACGCGCAGCCGGGGGTCGTACTCCCGGCTGGTGAGCAGCGGCTCGTACACCTTGGCGAGATCCGGCTGTGCGCGCAGGGCGGGCACGGCGGCGTACGTCATCGACGTGGGGCAGCCGTGTCCCGCCTCCGTGTGCCCCCACACCAGGCCCCCCGCGGTCCGGGCGACGTGCGCGCCCGGCCGGTCGTCGGCCCACGGGGCACCGGCCAGGCCCTCGGCGACCGCCGTCCGCATCAAGTGGTGCCAGCTGGGGTGGAAGTCCACCTCGTCGACACGGTGACCGTAGCGGTCGTGGGTGCGCAGCACCGGCTCGTACCGGTTCGCCAGCTCGCCCCACTCCTGCGCCTCCGCGCTGCCGGCGCGCGCCCCCAGCCGCCGGACGCCCTCCTCGGCCCATCCCGCGCCCTCCCGGCGCAACCCCTCCAGGAGGGCCGGGTCGTCGGAGGCGTCGTAGGGGGCGAGCGGCGGGGGCTGGTTGGTCACGTCGTGCGTGGCGTACGACGGCTGGGACGGCGACGGCAGCTTCGACTGCCCGGAAATCGAGACCATGACAGCATGTTGCACTCTTCCTGCGGCTGTGGCAATGATGCAACAAGGGAACGACGTACAGTACGGGGCCATGCGCATGAACGTCTCCGCGGAACCGGACGCGGATGCGGCCGGCCTGCGACCGCTGTCCGCCCGGTCGGTCGTGCTGAGCCTGCTCCTCGGCGTGCATCCGCCCCAGCTTCCGGTGAAGGACCTGGTCCGGCTGGTGGAGCCGTTCGGGGTCGGCGGCTCCACGCTGCGGGCAGCGCTGAGCCGGATGGTGGCCGCCGGGGACCTCCGGCGCGGCGACGCCGTCTACCGGCTCAGTGACCGGCTGCTGGCCCGGCAGCGCCGCCAGGACGACGCCGTGCGTCCCCGCACGCGCGCGTGGGACGGCGACTGGGAGATGGTGGTGATCACGGCGACGGGTCGCGGCCCCGCCGAACGCGCCGACCTGCGCGCCCGGCTGACCGCCCTGCGCCTGGCCGAACTCCGCGAGGGCGTCTGGCTGCGCCCGGCCAACCTCGACCGCCCGCTGCCGGAAGATCTGCGTCAGGTGGCGCTGACGTGCACCGCGCGCCCCGACGAGCCCCCGCGCACCCTCGCCGCCCGGCTCTGGCCGCTGGCCGACTGGGCGGCCACCGCGCGCTCCCTGCTCGTCCACGCGACCGGGGCCGGCCGTCCGGCCGTCCGGCTCACCGCCTACGCGGCGGCCGTCCGTCACCTGCTCACCGACCCGGTTCTGCCGTCCGCGTTGCTGCCCCCCGACTGGCCGGGGGAGGACCTGCGGACGGCCTACGCCGACTACCGGCGGGAACTGGCCACGACCCTGGGCGCGCCGGAACCGGAAGCCGAACGCTGACCGCACGGCCCGCCAGGGGCACCGGAGGTGGATCAGCCCGCCGCGACGGCTCAGGCGGGGCTCCTTCCCGCGGGTGGACAGCGGCCGGTGACGGTCCGACAGAGCGGCGCCCTCCAAGGCTGCTTCCCGCGCGCGTGGACAGCGGCCGGGTGATGGCCCGGTGGAACCCGGCCCCTCCCACGGCTCCTTCCCGCGCGCGTGGACAGCGCGCCGCCGGGCCCCGCGGGGGGGGGGGGGGGGGGGGGGGGGGGGGGGGGGGGGGGGGGGGGGGGGGGGGGGGGGGGGGGGGGGGGGGGGGGGGGGGGCGGGGGGGGCCCCCCCCCCCCCCCCGGCCCCCCCCGGGGGGGGGGGGGGCGCCCCGCCCCCCCCCCCCCCCCCCCCCCCCCCCCCCCCCCCCCCCCCGGTCGCCGCCGGCTCCTCCCCGCGCGCGTGGACAGCGGTCCCGCGCGGGACGGCCCCGTGGGCGCCGGCCGGCGCGGGTGTCCCGCTCGCCGCGGTGTCCCGGCCGTGCGAGTGCCCGGGGGCGGCGGTGCCACCCCCGGGCACTCAGCCGGCGATCACTTGTAGGTGATGTCCGAGCTGGAGTACTTGCAGTACGTGCCGTCCGGGCCCGAGCCGTTCGTGGTCGGCTCCTTGCCGGTGTTGTTGCCGATGTACTTCTGGCACGGAATGATCTTCTTGCTGGTGTCCCCGACGATGGTGATGTTCCGCAGGGTGGCGCTGTCGCCGTAGTTGGTGTTGATGCCGACGAGCTTGCTGCCCTTGTAGGTCGCCTCGATGCCGCTGAGGTTGATCGTCCGCTTGTACTGCGTCTTGCAGTTGCCGCAGGAGCGGGCGAACGTGCCGAAGTTCTTCACCGCGAAGCCGGAGACGTTCAGGGTGCCGGCGCCGTTGAACTGGAACACCTTGTCGCCGGCCTCCTTCGCCCCGCCGCCGCTGACGGTGTAGACGTTGGACGACGAGGAGCCGAGGAAGGTGGCCGCGTCCTCGCCGACGTCCTCCCACCAGACGTTCTGGAGCGTGCAGCTGCCGAGGCAGTGGATGCCGTCCGCGGCGGGGGAGCCGATGATGACGTTCTTGAGGACGGTGCCGGGGGCGAGTTCCAGCAGGGGCCCCTGGTCCTCGTCCTGGCTGTCGCTGCCGAGGTCGCCGGTGCCGTACAGCCGCTTCATCCCGTAGTCCTTGGTGCCGGACAGGGAGATGGTGGCGGAGACCGCCTGGCTGCCGTTGGCGCTGGGCCAGGTGGCCGCGCCCGCCGGCGCTCCGGAAGTCATGATCATGCCAAGCGTCAGGCCGAGGGTGGCCAGGCCGCCCAGCAGACCGCGCGCGCGTCCTGATGAGGTCATGTCCCGAATGCCTTCTTCCGAGTGAGGTCAGATCGAGGTCAGTGTGGGGTTCGGGTAGCCGGCGTGCCCCGCATGGCTCGGTTATGTACGTGAATCATGTACGCCATGAGGAACGAGCGCCGGGGTTGCGTGGCCGACAGGGTCAGCTGAGGCGTGCGTCGGTCACGCTGATGAACGGACCGTAGAGTGCAAGCGCTTTCTAGTCAACAGGTCTCGCAGCGCGCTTCCGCTCGCCACGAAGTCTCGTGGGAGCGCTTCCATGAATTGCGTGTCCATGCCACCATGCCGGGTGTTCCTCCCACGACGCGCACCGCAGCGCGCCCTCGCACGAGCCGCGAACCGAAGGGACAAGGGACGTGCCCCCCACACCGCACCGCTCAAAGACCGGCCCTCGCAGGGCACTTGTCACCCTCCTGGGCGCCCTCCTGCCGCTCCTCGCGGCGCTGGCCCTGGCCGCGCCCCCGGCCACGGCCCGGGAGCGGGCCGTCCCCGCTGCCACGCTCACGGAGGTCACCGGCTTCGGCGCCAACCCCAGCAACCTCCAGATGTACGTCTACGTGCCGGGCGGCGTCACCGCGCACCCGGCGGTCGTGGTGGCCGTGCACTGGTGCGGCGGCTCCGCCTCCGCGATGTACTCCGGCACCGAATGGGCCTCGCTGGCCGACCGGTACGGGTTCGTCGTCGTGTACCCGTCGGTGACCCGGAGCAGCAAGTGCTTCGACGTCTCCTCCCCGCAGGCGCTCCGCCGCGGCGGCGGCAGCGACCCCGTCGGCATCCGGTCCATGGTCGACTGGGCGACCCGCACCTACGCCGCCGACACCGGCAGGGTCTTCGTCACCGGCGTCTCCTCCGGCGCGATGATGACCAACGTCCTGCTCGGCGACTACCCCGACGTGTTCGCCGCGGGCGCCGCCTTCTCCGGGGTCCCCTTCGGCTGCTTCGCCACCACCGACGGCTCCGAGTGGAACAGCGCCTGCTCCGGCGGCACCGTCAGCCACACCCCGCAGGAGTGGGGCGACCTGGTGCGCGCCGCCTACCCGGGCTACACCGGTCCGCGCCCGCGGATACAGCTGTGGCACGGCACCGCGGACGACACCCTGCGCTACCCCGACCTCGGGGAGGAGATCAAGCAGTGGACGAACGTGCTCGGCGTGAGCCAGACCCCGGCCGCGACCGACACCCCCGTCTCCGGCTGGACCCGCACCCGCTACGGCGGCACCGGTGACCGGGCTCCCGTCGAGGCGATCAGCCTCCAGGGCGTCGGACACAACCTCTACGGCCCGGGCATGGCCTCCCGGGCACTCACCTTCTTCGGTCTCGACGGCGGCGGAACCACCCCGCAACCGCCCGCCGGCGCCTGCGCGGTCACGGCCGACGTCAGCGCCTGGAGCAACGGTCTGACCGCCTCCGTGACCGTCACCAACACCGGTACGAACGCGCTGAACGGCTGGAGGCTCGGCTTCACCCTCCCGGCCGGCCAGACCCTCACCAACGGCTGGAACGCCACGTTCAGCCCGGACTCCGGCGCCGTGACGGCCACCAACGCCCCGTACAACGCCACCCTCGCCCCCGGCGCGAGCGTGACCATCGGCTACCAGGCCACACACACCGGCAACAGCGCGGCACCGGCCGCGTACAGCCTCAACGGCCGTGCGTGCACGGTCGGTCGATGACCCGGGGGTGCGCGCCGCAGCGGCATGAACCGTCGGCGCGCGCCCCACCGCACCGGAGCCTCGGGCAGCCCCCTGTCCCCGCCACATCCCGCACCCGTCGTCGCCCGCACCCTCGAAGGGTTTCCGTGAAGTCGCCCAGCAGAACGCCGCTCGCCACCGTCCTCAGCACCTGCGTCCTCGTCCTCGCCCTCGCCGTGACGGCCTCAGCGCTCACGGCGCCGGCCGGGAGGGCGGCTCCGGCCACCGCCGCGGCCGGCCCCGGCCGGCACTGGGTGAACACCTGGACCGGCATGCCCCAGCTGACCGAGCCCGCCAACCTGCCGCCCGCGCCGTACACCGGTGAGAAGGCGGTGCTCGTCGACACCACCCTGCGGCAGACGGTGCGCGTCACCGCCGGCGGCCCCCGCATCCGGCTGCGGTTCTCCAACGCGTACGGCGACACCCCGCTGCCGCTGACCGCCGTCACCGTGGCCCTGCCCCGCGACGGCAGGGCCGGGGTCAGCGCGGTCGAACCCGGGACCCTGCGCCGGGTCACCTTCGCCGGCCGGGACTCCACGACCGTCCCGGTGGGCGCGCAGATGGTCTCCGACCCCCTCGACTTCGAACTGCGCGCCGGGTCCGAGCTGACGGTGACGGCGTACACCGCGCGCGGCCAGGCGTCGCTCGCGCTCACCTCCCATCCCGGCTCGCGCACCACCTCGTACCTCGCGCACGGCGACCACACGCGTGACCAGGACCTCCCGGGCGCGACCGCCGTCGACCACTGGTACCTGCTCAGCGACGTCGAGGTGCTGGCCGCACGCCGTACCGAGGCGGTGGCCCTGGTCGGCGACTCCCTCACCGACGGACGCGGCTCCACCACCAACGGCAACGACCGCTGGCCCGACCAGTTCTACGACCGTCTGCACGAAGACCCGGCCACCTCGGACATCGCCGTCCTCAACCAGGCGGCCGGCGGCAACCGCGTCCTCGACGACGGGCTCGGCCCCAACGTGCTCGCCCGCCTGGACCGGGACGTCCTCTCCCGCAGCGGAGTGGCCTGGCTGATCCTCTTCGAGGGCGTCAACGACCTCGGCACCGCCGACGCCACCCCCGAGGCGCAGCGCGCGGTCACCGAGGACCTGATCGCCGGGTACCGGCAGATCGTCGTCCGCGCCCACGCCCAGGGCATCCGGGTCTACGGCGCGACCCTCACCCCGTTCGGCGGCAGCACCCTGTACGACGATCCGGCGGGGGAGCGGGAGGCCGCCCGGCAGCGCGTCAACGCCTGGATCCGCACGCCCGGCCACTTCGACGCGGTGCTCGACTTCGACCGGGCGGTACGGGACCCCGAAGCCCCGGACCGGCTCCGGCCCGCACTGCACGCGGGGGACTGGCTGCACCTCAACCCCGAGGGGTACGGCGTGCTCGCGGCGGCCGTGCCGGCGAGGCTGTTCCGGCACGCCTCCTGACGGGTGGGGCGGGTGGCGCCGAGGGGATTCGTGGCATTTCCTAGGAAATGGTGGTTTCCCCGCGCAAGGAGGGGATGACCAGCACGGTCGTGGGCACTCGGTGGGGCACGCAGGACGATCTCACCCGAGGAGAGTCATGGCTGAGCAGAAGTCGTCGGCCCTCACGGCGCCCCTGCGCGGCGCGGCCTCGGTACTGCGCAGGGTGCCCGGCGCCGGAACGGTGACGAGGGCCGCCGAGGAAACACTGGACAAGGTCGGCGCGGTCTCACCCCGTGGACGGCGCATGGCGGTCTACGCGGGAGCAGGGGTGCTCGGCGCCGCGGGCGTGGTGGAGTGGCCCGTGGCTCTCACCGGTGCGGCGGTGGCCTGGCTCACCCAGCCCCGGCCCGCACAGCCGGCGGGCGCCGCGGAGCCGGCCCCGCCTTCCGAACCGGCCCATGACCTGGGCACCGCGGCGCTCAGGTCCGGCAGCGGGGACCCCGGGCCCGCACCGGCGACCGGGACCGTGACCCCCGCGGGCACCCAGGCGCCGGCCGGTACGGCACCGGGGCCGGCCAAGGAGCCCGGTCACACGGCGGCGGCCGGCCCGTCCGAGGCCTCCCACGGTGCCCGGGCGTCGGTGGGCAAGACATCCTCCGGTCCACTCGGACCCACCGCGCGACCCGATCGCACCACGCTCTGAGGAGGTCATGTGCCCGGTCTGCTGACAGCGCCGTCGTCCGCCGCCCGCCGGCTGCCGGCGGCGCCACGCCTGCTCGCGCGGGCGGCGGCACCGGTGGTCGGACTGGCCGCCGGTGCCGCTGCGGGAACCGCGCGCGCCGGCGTGCAGGGCCTGGACGCCGCCACGCGCGTCGCGCGGGTGGCGCGCAACGCGCTGCCCGGCGCCGGTGACCACTGGCGGTCCGGCGCCCGCACCCACCTGGCCGTACGGCCCCTGGAACAGGACCAGGCGCGGCGCGCAGGCGGCACCGAACACCTGGCGCGCCGGCTGGCCGAGGCGCTGGCGGACCATCCCGACGTCCTCGTCGCCTACTGGGACCAGGGGCTCGCCCGCCTGGTGGTGACCGCGACCGGGGAGGAGGCCGCCGACCGGGTCCTGGACCACGCGGCCGGCCTCGCCGAGCGGCACGGGCTCGTCCTGGCGGGCGCGGACGTGGAGGAGACCACACATCCGGCCGACCCGGCCGGGGTACGCGCCGCGGTGGCCACGCTCTCCGCCGACGGCGCCGGCATCGCGGTGGCGCTGACCGTGTACGCGCTGCGGCTCCCGCCCTCGCCCCGGATGGTGACGGCGGTCGTGACCCTCCTGCGGGAGAACCCACGGTTCCGCGCATGGCTGCGCGCCCGGCTCGGCGACTCCGGGATGGACCTCCTGCTGGCCTGCGCGAACGCCGCCGTGCACGGTGCCGGCCAGACCCCCACATCCCTGGTGCTCGACGGCGTCCTGCGGGCCTGCCAGGTGGCCGAGACGGTGGCCCGCTCGGCCGCCTTCGACGCCGTGCACGACCGGTTGTGCACCCCCGACCGCGTCAGCCTCGCCGCGCAGGGCCCGCCGCGCCCGCCGTTGCGCGTCTCCCCGGCCCAGGAGTACGCGGCCCACGCCTCCGCCGGCAGCCTCCTGGGCGCGGCGGCCACCCTCCTGGTCAAGCACGACGGCGCCGAGGCGGCCGAAGCGGTGCTGGCCGGTTCCCCGAAGGCCGCCCGCTACGGTCCCGCCGCGTTCCACGCCGTGCTCAGCGCCGCCCTGGCCCGCACCGGCGTGCTGGTCCGGGATCCGGAACGGCTGCGCCAGCTGGAGATGGCGGGCACGGTCGTCCTGCACCCGAGCGCGCTGCGCACCGAGGACGGCGAGGCCGACCCGTGGGCCGAACCGGTGCTGGACGCGGCCCGCCGGGCCGGGCTCCGGGTCGTCCTCGTGGACGACCCGGCCCTGGAGGACTTCACCGGCCTCGCCGACCAGGTCGTCGACGCCCGCAGGCCGCTGGACGACGTCGTGTACGAGGCGCGTGGCGACGAGGGCGCCGTCCTGGTGGTCGCCCGGGTCCGCACGGCCGACGAGCACGACGTGCTGGACGCCCTGCGGGCCGCCGATGTCGCGCTCGCCCTCACCGACCGGGACGGAGCGGTGGTCTGGGGCGCGGACATCCTCGCCCTGCACGGCCTGCCCGACGTGTGGCGGGTGCTGACCGCGGTCCCGGCCGCCCGCCGGGTCGGTCACCGGGCCCAGACCCTGGCCCGCTCCGGTGCCGCGCTGTCCGGGCTGCTCGTCGCCGTCGGCGAGTCCGGCGGCGGACGCGGCCGCCGGTCCGTACTGCCGGGGCTCCGGCACGCACCCGTCGACGCCGGCGCAGCCATGGCCCTGCTGTCCGGGATGCGGTCCGCACTCGGCGTGGCGGCGGCCCGCACCCCGCACCCGCGCCCCCGGGTGCACTGGCACGAACTGGACCCGGAGCAGGCCCGTGACCGGCTGGCCCACGAACCGGCGGCCGACACCGGCCCGTTCGACACGCTGACGGCCAAGATGCGCAAGGCGGCCGTGGGCGTCGGCCGGCATCCGGTCGCCGCGCCCGCCCGCTGGTCCTACCGGCTCGGCCGCGCCGTCCGCGGCGAACTCCAGGACCCGCTCACCCCGGTCCTGGCCGTCGGCTCGGCCGCGTCGGCGATCCTCGGCTCCGTCATGGACGCGCTGCTCGTCGTCGGCGCCCTCGACCTGAACGCCCTGGTCGGCGGTATCCAGCGGTTGCGGGCCGAGCGGGCGCTGTCCGGGCTGGTCGCCGAGCAGAAGCAGCGGGCGCGGCTGGTACCGCCGGAGACCGAGGCCCCGGTCGGCGGCACCCGCACCGTGGAGGCGGGCAAGCTGCGGCCGGGCGACGTGATCCAGCTCAAGACGGACGACGTGGTCCCCGCCGACGCCCGGCTGCTGTGGCAGGAGGGCCTGGAGGTGGACGAGTCGGCCCTGACCGGCGAGTCGCTGCCGGTGGAGAAGCAGACGGACCCCACCCCGCACGCCCCGGTGGCCGACCGGCGGTGCATGCTCTTCGAGGGCACGACCGTGGTGGCGGGTGACGCCCGGGCCATCGTGGTCGACACCGGCGACCGCACCGAGGCCGCCCGTGCCGTCCACCTCGCCGCCCGTACGCCCCCGGCCGCCGGCGTCCAGGCCAGGCTCCAGGAACTCACCCGCAAGGCGCTGCCGCTGACTCTGGCGGGCGGCGCCGCGGTGACGGGGCTGGCGCTGCTGCGCGGCACCCCGATCCGCGAGGCGGTCAGCGGCGGGGTGGCGGTGGCCGTGGCGGCCGTACCGGAAGGGCTGCCGCTGGTGGCGACGGTCGCGCAGCTCGCGGCCGCCCGGCGGCTGAGCCGGGGCGGCGTCCTGGTGCGCACCCCGCGCACCCTGGAGGCGCTGGGCCGCATGGACACCATCTGCTTCGACAAGACGGGCACGCTCACCGAGAACCGGCTGCGGCTGGTGCGCACCTCTGACACCGGGGGCACGGTCCGCGCGGTGGACGACGCCGGCTCCGAGGGGACGATCCGGGCCGCCGCGCGGGCCTGCCCGCGGCTGAACGGCGGCTCCGACCGGCCGGTGCACGCCACCGACGAGGCCGTGCTGGCCGCCGCGCCGCCCGACCCCGACTGGACCCAGCTCGCCGACCTGCCGTTCGAGGCCGCGCGCGGGTACGCCGCCGCCGTCGGCCGGAGCGGGAACGGCCCGGCCGCCCTGGTGGTCAAGGGCGCCCCGGAGACCGTGCTGCCCGCCTGCACCGGACTGCCCGCGCACGCCTCCGAGTCCGCCCACACCCTGGCCGGGGCCGGTCTGCGGGTCCTGGCGGTGGCCGAACGCCGGCTCGGCGCGGGGGAGCAGGAGTCGGACGTCCTCGAACAGCCGCTGCGGGACCTGGAGTTCATCGGTCTGCTCGCGCTGTCCGACGTACCGCGCGAGACCTCCACGGCGCTGGTGAACGGGCTGAACGGGGCGGGTGTGCGACCGGTCATGCTCACTGGCGACCATCCGCAGACCGCGCGGGCCATCGCCGCCGACCTGGGCTGGCCGGAGGACACGGTGGTGGTCACCGGCGACGAGCTGGCCGCGGCCGACCGCGCGTCCCGGGCCCGGATGCTGCGCGACGCGGGTGTGGTGGCCCGGGTGGCGCCCGAGCAGAAGCTCCAGGTCGTGGAGGCGCTGCGGGACGCGGGCCGGGTGGTCGGCATGGTCGGTGACGGCGCCAACGACGCCGCGGCCATCCGCGCGGCCGACATCGGCGTCGGCATCAACGCGCGCGGGTCCGCCGCCGCGCGCAACGCCGCGGACATCGTGCTGACCGACGACGACCTGACGGTGCTGATCGACGCGGTGGGCGAGGGACGCGCGCTGTGGCACAGCGTGGCCGACGCCATCGCCATCCTGATCGGCGGCAACGCGGGCGAGGTCGGGTTCGGCATCCTCGGCACACTGGTGTCCGGCCGGGCGCCGCTGTCCACCCGCCAGATGCTCATGGTGAACCTCTTCACCGACCTGTTCCCGTCGATGGCGGTGGCGGTGACCGAGAAGGAGGGCGAGGCGGACCTGGGCCATGTGGAGGAGGCCGCCGGAGTGCTGGGCGACCCCCTGCTGCGGCAGATCCGGCACCGGGCCCTGACCACCTGCCTGGGCGCGCTCACGGCCTGGCTGATCGGCCGCTTCACGCCCGGCACCGCCCGGCGCTCCAGCACCATGGCGCTGTGCGGAGTGGTCGGCACCCAGCTCGTGCAGACCCTGCTCGACCGGCGCGACAGCCGCCTGGTGCAGATCACCTCGCTGGGTTCCGCGCTGGCCCTGGTGGCCGTGGTGCAGACCCCGGGCATCAGCCGCGTCTTCGGCTGCACCCCGCTCGGCCCGGTCGCCTGGGCGGGTGTCGTGGCCGCGATCGCCCTCGCCCTGGCGGGCCAGCGCACACTTCCCCGGCTGGAGCGGACCGTCGGGCGGCTGCTGCCGACCTGACCCGCGCCGCCGGGCCGGGGAACCGGCCCGGCGGCCCCGGCTCAGACGGAGCGGTGGTACTGGTCCGGCACCCGGACCTGTGCCTTGAGTTCGCGGGCCGCCTGGCGCGCCCAGGACGGGTTGCGCAGGAGTTCCCGGCCGAGCAGGACCGCGTCCGCCTCGCCGTTCGCCACGATCTTCTCGGCCTGCTCGGGCTCGGTGATCAGACCCACGGCGGCGACCGGCATCGGGGTCTCGTCCTTCACCCGGGCGGCGAACGGGACCTGGTAGCCCGGCCCGGTCGGGATGGTGACGCCGGAGGCGTTCCCGCCGGTGGAGACGTCGAGCAGGTCGACACCGTGCGTGTGCAGGTCGCGGGCGAGGCGGACGGTGTCCTCGGGGGTCCAGCCGCCGTCCTGGAGCCAGTCGGTGGCCGAGACGCGGAAGAACACCGGCTTGTCGGCGGGCCACACCTCCCGTACGGCGTCGACGACCTCCAGGGCGAACCGGGTGCGGTTCTCGTACGAGCCGCCGTAGGTGTCGGTGCGGTGGTTGGAGTGCGGGGAGAGGAACTCGTTGATCAGATAGCCGTGGGCACCGTGGATCTCGACGGCCTGGAACCCGGCGGCGAGCGCCCGGCGCGCGGCGGCGGCGAACTGCCCGACGATCTCGGTGATCCGGTCCACGGTCAACTCGGTGGGGACGGGGTGGCGTTCGTCGAACGGCAGCGCGCTCGGGGCGAGCGGCTGCCAGCCGTGCGCCTCCGGCCCGACGGGCGCGCCGCCCTTCCACGGCCGGTCGGTGGACGCCTTGCGGCCGCTGTGGCCGAGCTGGACCGCCGGCACGGTGCCCTGGGCGGTGAGGAAGCGGGTGATCCGGCGGAAGGCCTCCAGCTGGGTGTCGTTCCACAGCCCGAGGTCGTACGGGGAGATCCGGCCCTCGGGTGAGACCGCGGTGGCCTCCACCACGATCAGGCCGGTGCCGCCGGCGGCCCGCGCCGCGTAGTGCGCGAAGTGCCAGTCGTTCGGAACACCGGCGAGCGGCCCCTCCGGGTCGGCCGAGTACTGGCACATCGGGGGCATCCACACCCGGTTCGGGATGGTCACTTCGCGCAGGGTGATGGGCTCGAAGAGCGCACTCACGACGGACTCCATTCGTCACGGACCGCTGATCGGTGCTCGTACGGTACTCCTCGTACTACGACAGGTGTCAAACTACGATGGTTCTCGTACAATGCAGTCAGTCGAGCCACTCGTGAGGAAGGGGCGGTCGCCGTGACCGACACCGCCACCGCCGGCCGCGCGCTGCCGCATCCGGTACGGGAGCAGATCCGGCTGGAGTCCGTGCTGCACGCGCTCTCCGACCCGATGCGGCTCCAGATCGTGCGCGAACTCGCCGCGAAGGAAGGTGAGTTGACCTGCTCGCAGTTCGACCTGCCGGTCACCAAGTCCACCAGCACGCACCACTTCCGGGTGCTGCGGGAGAGCGGGGTCATCCGGCAGGTCTACCGGGGCACGGCCAAGATGAACGGCCTGCGCCGGGACGATCTAGACGGCCTCTTCCCGGGGCTGCTCGACAGCCTCCTCACCGCCGCCGACCGGCAGTCCGGCCGACTCGGCGCCGGCGGCTGAACCGCGCTTTCCCGGAAGGTGGTTGAAGAGCAGGTTCAGCACGATCGCGGACAGACAGCCCGCGCTGATGCCGCTGTTCATCACCGTCTGGAACCAGTCCGGGAACTTCGCGTACACCCCGGGCACGCCCACCGGCAGCATGCCGATCGCCACCGAGACCGCCACCACGGTCAGGTTGTCGTTGTCCTTGAAGCCGACCCGGGCCAGCGTCCGCAGCCCGCTCGCCGCGACCGTCCCGAACATCACCAGGCCGGCCCCGCCGAGCACCGGTGCCGGGATCGCCGCGACCACCGCGCCCAGCTTGGGCAGCAGACCGAGCAGCACCAGCATCCCGCCGGCCGCCGCCACCACCCAGCGGCTGCGCACCCGGGTCATGCCGACCAGACCCACGTTCTGCGCGTACGCCGTGTAGGGGAAGGTGTTGAACACCCCGCCCAGCACGGTCGACAGGCCGTCCGCGCGCAGCCCGTCGGCGAGGTGGCGCGGCTCGACCTTCCGGCCGGTCAGCTCGCCGACGGCGATCAGGTCACCCGTCGTCTCGGTCATGGTGACCAGGGCGACGACCAGCATGGACACGATCGCGGACACGCGGAACTCCGGCGCCCCGAAGTGGAACGGCGTGCTGACGCCCACCCAGTCGGCGTCCCCGACCCCGCCGAAGTCGGTGAACCCGAACGGCACGGCGACCGCCAGACCGACCGCGATGCCGAGGAGCACGGCGATCCGGGAGAGGAAAGCGGGCGCGAACCGCTGCACGCCGAGCACCACGGCCAGCACGAAGCCCGCCAGCGCCAGGTTCCTCGGCTCCCCGAAGTCCTTCGCCCCGGCACCGCCCGCCGCCCAGTTGCCCGCGACCGGCAGCAGCGAGACCCCGATGATCAGGATCACCGTGCCGGTCACCAGCGGCGGGAAGAAGCGCAGCAGCCGGCCGAAGAGCGGCGCGAGCAGCATGATGGCCAGCCCGGCGACGATCACCGAGCCGTAGATCGCGGGCAGCCCGCCACCCGTCGTCCCGATGAGCACCATCGGTGACACGGCGGCGAACGTGCACCCCTGCATGACCGGCAGCCGGACCCCGAACCGCCAGAAGCCGACGCACTGGATCAGCGTGGCGATGCCGCACACCAGCAGGTCCGCAGTGATCAGATACGCCAGGTCGGCGGGCGACAGCTTCAGCGCGCCGCCCACGATCAACGGCACGGCGACGGCGCCCGCGTACATCGCGAGCACGTGCTGCAACCCGAAGGCGGCGAGCCGGCGTACCGGCGGTATCTCGTCGACGGGGTGCACGTCTGCGGTCGTGGCCATGGGAGCTCCCTCAGCGGCGGGTGGGGGTGGCATGCGGACAGGACGAGACCGTAGGCGCCTTGAACAGTTTGTTGATTTCCGGTCTGTTGCCGGTGTGTGTCCCGCCCCCGGACAGCCGCGCTACGGCACCCGCGCCGCTCCGAGAAGGGCGTCCCAGTCGGAGAGTTTGACCACGCCCCGCCCCAGCCGAGCCCCCAGCTCGGCCTCGGCCTGCTCGATCGCCAGCCAGCCCTCCCACGGCACGGGCTCGACGCCCGCCGCCCGCAGGGCCGCGACCGGGTCCTCCGGCACGTCCGCGTGGGCGAGAGCGGGCGCGTCCGCGAGCAGCGAGGTCACCGTCTCCTTGGCGCAGGGCCGGTTGGTGCCGATGACCCCGGTCGGACCCCGCTTGATCCACCCGGCGACGTACTCGCCGGGGCAGGGCACGCCGTCGCGCAGCACCCGGCCCTCCTGGTGCGGGACGGTGCCGCTCGCCGGGTCGAACGGCAGGCCCTCCAGCGGCACTCCGCGATAGCCCACCGAACGCAGCACCAACTGGGCGGGCACGTCCTCGTACCGGCCCGTGCCCGTCACGCCGCCCGTGCCGTCCGGCGCCGTCCGTTCGAAGCGCACGGCACCCACCCGGCCGCCGTCGGCGAGCAGCTCCACCGGCCGCAGGAAGAAGCGCAGCCGGATCCGCCGCGCGGCGGCCACCGCGGGAGGCCGTGCCGCCCAGTCGCGCAGCACCTCCACGTTGCGGCGCTGCCCCGCCGGCAGCGCTCCGGGATCGGCCGGATCGAGCGCCAGCTCGGCCTTGTCCACGATCACGTCGGTGCCCGGCAGCCCGCCCAGTTCGCGCAGCTCCTTGGTGGTGAAACGGGCCTGCGCGGGGCCGCGCCGGCCCACCATCTGCACCTCGGTGAGCCCGCTCGCCGCCAGCGTGTCCAGCGCGGCCTGCGGGATGTCCGTGGGCCACAGTTCCGCCGCACCACGGACCAGCATCCGGGTGACGTCCACCGCGACGTTGCCCACCCCGATGACGACCGCCGAGCGCACCCCGCGCAGGAAACCCGCGTCGGCCGCGTCCGGATGCGCGCTGTACCAGGACACGAACTCGGTCGCCGACCAGCTACCCGTCAGGTCCTCGCCGGGGATCCCCAGCCGGCGGTCGGTGGCCGCGCCCACGCAGTACACCACCGCGTGGTACAGCTCCCTCAGCCGCTGTGCCGGCAGCCCGCCGGGGCCGCCCACCCGGACCCCGCCGAGGAACCGCACCCGCTCGTCCTCCAGCACCGTCCGCAGGCTGCCCTGGAGGGACTTGATCTTCTCGTGGTCCGGAGCGACGCCGTAGCGGACCAGGCCGTACGGACACGGCAGCCGGTCCAGGACGTCCACCCGGACCCCCGGATCACGCTGAACGAGGCTCTGGGCGGTGTAACACCCACTCGGCCCGGAACCGACGACGGCGACACGCAGCACTGCGGTACTCCTCGCCCGAAGGAGGGTGTGGCGACGCCTCCAGCATGGCACCGCGGGGACCCCGGGGGCAGGGGCCGGTGGGGTGACCCGGGTGCGTGTCCATACGTATGGGTGTGGTCACGACGTTACGTTGCGTGTGTGCCAGAAGCATCCTTTCTTGATCTTCCTGATCGGAACGCGGAGGATGGCGCGGTCTCCGTGTGGCCCGCGTGGCAGGTGCGGGAGCACGACGGCGTCACGTCCTGGTTCCAGGTCCGGCTGGCCTTCCCCGACGGGGCCCGGGTCGACGCCCTGGCCGTGGTGAGCGCGGGGCGTGTCTCCATCGAGGACGTCCAGGCCGAGCCGGCCCTGTCCCTCGCCGACCTGACGGCGCTCGCCGCCTGGATCGAGGGACCGCTGTCCGAGGCGTGCGGTGTCGTCGCCGGGGCGGACCCGGTCTGCGGTGTCGTCGCCGAGGCGGACTCGGTGTGCGGTGTCGATGCCGGGGTGGACCCGGTGTGCGGCGCCGTCGCCGAGGCTGACCCGGCGTGCGGCGCGGACACGGCCGGGGCGGGTGACGGCGCGACCCTGGACGCTTACGACGCGACCCCGGACGTCGGGAGCTCGTCGGCAGAGGAACCCGAGCCGGACGTCGGCCACCCCGTGGCGCGCCGTGCCCGGCCGCCCTGGCCGCGTGGGACCGAGGGCCGCCGGCTGGTCGCGCGGGAGTACCGCGCGGCGCAGGACGAGGGCGCCGACCCGGTGCTCGCCGTGATGAACGCGACCGGACGCGGTCGTCGGCGCGCCCTCCGGCTGATCGCCCAGGCGCGGGACGCGGGTCTTCTGGCCCCCCGTCACGCCCGGCGCTGACCAGCGGCCGGACCCCGTCAGGGGGTGCCCGGCCGCTCCTCCGTGGCGAAGAACCGGGACAGGTCCTCCGGCCCCGCCCCCGGCTCCGCATCGCTCTCCGGAGGCACACCCGACTCCCAGTCGAGCCCGTACCGCTGGAACAGCTCCGCCCGCAGCACCGGCACGGGCATCGGAACGCCCGGCACCAGCGCCGCGTACACCGCGCCCATCAACAGGGCCCGCAGCATCGGGTAGTCGGCCGGGACGTTCTGCGCGCCGTACCGGGCGACGGTGTCGCCGAGCAGCTCCGCCAGCCGGCGCTGCTCCGGGCACTGCACGAAGCCCTCGGCCTGGAGCAGACCCGCCATGTGCTGGCGCATCAGCACGGGCCGGTCCCGGGCGAGGCCCAGGATCGCGTCGATGGCCCGGGCCAGCCGCTCCCGGCCGTCCTCGGTGCGCGGCTCCCGCTCCAGCGCCTCCTCCAGCGTCCGGTGCATCAGCCGGTGCACGGCGGACTGCACCAACTGGCGTTTGCCGGGGAAGTAGTACGACACCAGGCCGCGCGCCGAACCGGCCCGGTCCGCGATGTCGCCCAGCGTCGTGGCCTCGAACCCGCGCTCGCCGACCAGCTCCACGGCGGCCTGCAGCAGCCGCTCGCGGGAACGCCGCCGCAATTCTTCATTGACCGAGGCGCTGCGCGGGGACATTCTGTAACTCCTGCGTTGACTGGCTGCCAGCCAACTATACTCAACGCAGCGGGCACGGCCATGCCCGGGCCCGCCCGGAACAGCCGTCCGTCTGGGGCGACGCGGGGGATCGTCTCAGACGGACGGTGCGGCATGCCCGTCCGCGGCCGGCGCTCAGCCCACGAGATCCAGCACCGGCAGCAGCGCGTCCGGGCGCTGGGACACCGGCAGGTGGTCCACGAAGTGCACCCGGCAGCCGAGCGCCGTGGCCCCGCCGTCCGCCGCCCGGTTGTCGCCGACCATCAGCACCCGCCGCGGATCGGCGCCGAGCGCCTCGCAGGCGATCGCCCACAGCCGCGGATCCGGCCTCTGCACCCCGTGCGCGTACGACAGCACGTACACGTCCACATACGCGTCGAGCCCGTGTTCCCGAAAGACCGGGCGCGGATCCCAGCCGATGTTGCTGACCACGCCGACGCCGACCCCGCGCCCGCGCAGGGTGCGCAGCACCTTGTCGGCGTCGGGGTACGGCATCCAGGCGGCGGGCGACATGTGCCGTTCGTACAGGGCGTCGTGCAGCCCGGGATCCGGCAGCCGCACCCGTCGGGACAGGCCGGTGCAGGCCGGTGCAGGCGGCCCGGTGCAGCTCCGCGCTCTCGTCCCGCACCGCCCGCAGCGCCGCGAGGTCCGCCGGCGGCTCCACCGGCTCCGCACCGGCCGCCTCCGGAGCCCGGGCGCAGCCGACAAGTTCGGGCTCGGTCAGGGTGTGCCCGGTCTCGTCCAGCACCGCGCGCCACCATGACTCGGCGGACTCGGCGCGGAACAGCGTCCCGGAGAAGTCGAACAGCACGGCGGTCATGCGCCGGACCCTACCGGCCGGGGGGGGGGGGGGGCGGCGCCCCCGCCCCCCCCCGCCCCCCCCCCCCCCCCCCCCCCCCCCCCCCCCCCCCCCCCCCCCCCCGCCACTCGTGAACCGTCACCGCCGCCGCGACCAGTGCCGCGCCGGCCAGCCACCCGCCGAGCACGTCCGAGGGCCAGTGGACGCCCAGCCACACCCGGGTGACGCCCACGCCCACCACCGAGACGAGCGCCGCCGTCACCGCCGTACGCCACAGTGCGGGCCGTGGGCCGTGGCGGTGCAGCAGCCACAGCAGCAGGCCGCAGACGACGGTGGCGGTCAGCGCGTGACCGGACGGGAAGGCCGCGTAGTGCGCCGAGTCGACCGGGTCCGGCCAGACCGGGCGCGGCCGGCCGACGACGGCCTTCACGGTCTGCTGCACGAGCGTGGCCACCGCGCAGGTGATCCCCAGCCACAGCGCCGTCCACCAGGCCGCCCGCCGCCAGACGAGCCACACGGCCGCCGCCGCGCAGACCAGGCGCATGGTGGTCGGGTCCCACACCCAGTCCGTCAGCACCCGGAAGACATGCGTCAGCTCGTGGTCGCGGACCGCCCAGCGGTGGGTGGTCCGGGAGATGTCGCCGTCCACGGTGATCAGGGGATGCCAGCGCAGGGCCACGAGGACCAGCAACACCACGAAGCAGGCGCCGAGAGCGGCGCCCACGCGGGCGGCTCTGCGGAGCGTCGCCGGTGGCTCGGGGGCGGGGGGCAAGGGGGGAGCGGAGGGCCGATGGTGCATGCCGTGATCCTTGTGGAAGCGAGACGCCGTGGCCAGCCCCGGTGCGACAGGGCTGCCATGGCCACGCTGCCGGTGGGTGGCCCCGTCAGGCGAACGGCATCGGCCCAGCGCCCGCGGCCCGGGCGATGCGCAGCCCGACGGGCACCCCCGGCCACGCCCACACGGCCACGGGGACCGTCATGGTCGGCACCCGATGAGTGCGAGGTGGAACCCGTCGCCCGCGTCACCTGTGCGCCGCCGGCCGTACCGCCGGCGCGAGGGCGGGCGTCTTGCGGAGTCCGGCCGTCACATCGCCAGCAGCATCGCCACCATGCCGATCCCCATCGACAGCCGGCAGGCCCGGGCCAGCTCGGGACGGTCGCCCCAGTGGGCTGGGCCGCCTCCGTCCGCCGGGCCGGTGCCGCCCGCCGGGGCGGGGGCGGGCACCAGTCGGGCGCCCGAGAGCAGCACGTAGCCCGTGAAGTACAGCAGCAGGACGCCGGTCAGCAGCGGCACCCCCGCGCCGCCGTGCCCGTGGTGGGCGGCGGGCGGTGACGCGGCCATCGTCACCGCCATGTAGACCATCGCGGCACTGCCCACCAGGTGGTGCAGATGGTGCGGGGCGCCGCGCGCGGCCCACAGCGCGCGCAGGGCCGCCGCGCCGAACACGGCCGCGTACACCGGCCAGGCCCATCGCGGCGGCGTGAACACCGCCGCGGGGACGGCCATCGCGGCCATGCCGAAGCCCATCAGCGCCTCGCCGCCCGCGGCCCGGCGCTGCTCCTCGACGCCGCTGCGCATCCGCAACAGGCAGTAGGCCCCGGTCAGCGCGCACAGCGCGACCAGCAGCCAGGCGATCGACACCGGTCCGTGCACGCGCACCTCCACGCTCGACGGTCGGTCGAGGGTGCGATGCCCACTGCCGGCGGAGCGCACGCGAGCGCAAGGATGTACACGGGGAGCATGTGGGGGAGCACGGTCCGTGACCAGGCCCTCCTTGCAATTGTTTTACTGGTAAAACACATGCTAACTTAATGCTATGAGCAGTGCGACCCCCCACCGTCTTCCCCTCGCCGCGACCCTCCGCCTCGGGCGCCCCTCCGACATCTGGTTCAAGCCCGCGCTGAGCGTGGTGGCCGCGGTCGCCCCGCCCAACCTCACGCTGCTCGCCCTCGGCCGCCTCGACCTTGCGATGTACACGATGGCCGGCTCACTGTGCGCGCTCTATGGCCACAACCGGCCGTACGCCGCCCGGGCCCGTGCCCTCGCCTGGGTCGTGCTCGGCATGGTCGGCGGCCTCGCCGTCTCCCTGCTCGCGGCGGCGCTCACCACGAACGCGGTCGTCCTCGTCACCGTCGGCGCCGTCCTCGCGGCGGTGCAGAAGACCGTGTGCGACGCCACCCGGATCGGGCCGCCCGGCAACGTGGTCCTCACCTTCATCAGCTCCGCCTCGCTGTTCGCGCCGCAGACCCCCGGCCAGGTCCCGGGCCACCTCGGGCTGGCCCTGGCCGCCGGTGCCTGGGCCTGGCTGGTCGGCATGGCACCCGGGCTGCTCCGCCCGCACGGCCCCGAGCGCCGCGCCACCGCCCAGGCCCTGAACGCCGCCGCCGCGTACGCCGACACGCGCGGCACCGCCGACGGACACGCCCGGGCCCGCGCCGCGACCGCCGCCGCGATCCACGCCGCCTGGCAGTCGCTGCTCGCCGCCGGCGCCCGCCCCGACCGCACCCGGCGCGCTCTCGAACAGCTCCTCGTCCGCGCCGAGGTCGCCATGGCCGCGCCCGCCGACACCGACCCCGCCCGGCTGCGCGCCTGGGCCCGCGACCTGCGCGGCACCGGCCGTGTCCCGCGCGTCGAGGCACCGCGCGAGTCGGCCGACGAACTCCTCGGCCTGGCCGCCGAACAGGCCCTGCCGCCCCGCTCGCCGTGGCACCGCCTGGCCCCCCTCGCCCCGCTCGCCGTGCGCACCGCGCTCGGCTGCGCCCTGGCCGGATACGCCGCCCTGGCCCTCGGCGTCGGCCGCCCCTACTGGGCGCTGGTCACCGCGGCCTCGCTCTACCAGGCCAACGTCACCCTCACCTGGAACCGGGGCGTCCAGCGGGTCGTCGGCAACCTCCTCGGCGTCCTCCTCTTCGCCGCGCTCGCCCCGCTCGCCCATCTGCACCCCGCCGTCCTGGTGCTGTGCTGTCTCGCCCTCAACTTCGGCGCCGAGGCGCTGATCGGCCGCAACTACTGGCTGGGCAGCGTCTGCGTCACCCCGATGGCCCTGCTCATCACCGAGTTCGCCCGCTCCCAGGACGCGGCCGAACTGATCACCGACCGGATCGCGGACACCCTCGTCGGCGCCCTGGTCGGCTTCGTCGCCGCCGTCGCCGTCACCAACCGCCGTGCGGGCGACCGCCTGGAGCGCGCGCTGAGCACGGCGGAGCGGGCCCGCGAGCACGCCGCCCGCCTGCTCGCCGAGCCGCACCCCGAGCCCCGCGCGCTGGAGTCCGCCCGCCGGGCCCTCGCCGCCGCCCTGGTCGATCTGCGCGCCACGGCCGACGCAGCCGCCGGCGAGTGGTGGCAGCGCGCCCTGCCCGAGGACCGGGTCGTGCTCACCGAACAGGCCGGACACCGTACGCTCGCGGCGACGGTACGGCGTCAGGGCCTCGTACCGCAGTACCGGGACAGCCACCAGGCCCCGGGCCGTGACCAGGAACGGGACCGGGTCCAGGACCCGGGCAGGACGACGGAGGACATACGGCCATGACGGCGACGAACGGCGGACCGACGCCCGGAAGCGACGCGCCCGGTACCCGGCCCGGGGACGGCACCGACCCCGCGCGCGGCGACACCGTCTCCGCCGTCGTCCGCCAGTGGCGGGCCGTCCACCCCGAGCTGGACACCGGTCCCATGGAGATCATCGGCCGGATCAACCGCTGCGCCGCCCTGCTCCAGCAGGCCGAGGACGCCCCGCTGCGCCGGGCCGGCCTGAACCGCGCCGAGTTCGACCTGCTCGGCGCGCTCCGCCGCACCGGACACGAGCTGACCCCGGGTGAGCTGGCCCGGGAGACCTTCTCCTCCGGAGCCGCCGTCACCAAGCGGATCAAGCAGCTCACCGAGCGCGGCCTGGTCGAACGGCGCGGCGACACCCGCGACCGCCGCGTGGCCCACGTCCGCCTCACCGACACCGGCCGTGACCTGGTCGACGGCATCCTCCCCGAGCAACTCGCCTACGAGACGGCCGTACTGTCCGTCCTCGCCCCGGCGGGACAGGGCGAACTCGCGGCCCTCCTCGCCGAGTTGCTCAGCCGCCTGGAGGGCCGGATGAGCGGCCTGCGGGTCAGTACGCCCGGCTAGTACGTCGGCGGCGCCGCGGACGGCGGGCCGGGGCCGGAGACCACCGGTGGTGGGACCGGGGACGGTGGGCCGCGCCTGTCCCGGCGTGCCCCTCGGCCCGCCGCGCACCGCGACGTGTTCCAATCGGGCATGGCATCGTCCTGGACCGGCGAACGGGTACGCCTGCGTGCCGTCGAGCCCGACGACTGGACAGCGTTCGCGCGCTTCGCCGACGACGGGTGGCGCGCGGGCCGGCTGGAGCTACCCCGGTCCGCCGAGAGCTACCGCGCCTGGGCCAGGGAACAAGCCGTCGCCGAGGACGAGGGCGACCGCTTCCGGCTGGCAGTCGAGACGACGGCGGGGAAGGAGCTGGTCGGCACGGTCGCCTCGCAGCGCACCGGGCGTCACTCGGGCTGGTTCGAATTCGATGTCATGATCGGCGCCGAGCACCGGCGCAGGGGCTACGCCGCGGAAGCCCTGACGCTGCTGCTGCGCTTCATGTTCGCCGAGCGTCGCTATCACAAGTGCCTGGGAGCGATCTTCGCCCACAACGAGGCGTCGCTGGCACTCACCCGTCGGCTCGGCTTCACCGAGGAGGGACGCCTGCGGGAACACGTCTTCTTCGCCGGCCGGCACCACGACCTCGTCATGATGGGCCTGCTCGCGGGCGAGTTCGAGCAGCGGCACACGACGAGCCGGACGAACCGACCGTGACGGTCACCGGGAACGGGACGGTACCCGGTCTCGCGGGGTGGCACGCAGGTGCAGGCCGGCGGTCGCGAGACCTTCGAAGGTGGTGACCTGGTAGCCGGGTTCCGGTCCGGGCGGCTCGCTCAGGCGGAGGCAGCGGGCCGTGTGCGCGGTCAGGAGCGTCAGCATCGCCATCGCCAGGGCGGCTCCCTCGCAGCCGTGCGGCCCGGTGCCGAAGGAGAGGAAGGTCCCGGGGTCCGCCGGCGAGCCCGGCTCGTCCAGCCAGCGCTCGGGCCGGAACGCGTCCGGCTCGGGGTGTTCCCGTGCGTCCCGGTGCGCGGTGTAGGGGCACACGAGGACGGTGGACCCGGCGTCGATGGTGTAGTCGGCGAGCTGCGTCTGCCGAGCGGTCTGCCGGGTCAGCAGCCAGCTCGGGGGGTGCAGCCGGAGCACCTCGCGTACCAGTGCCTGGGTGTATCGCAGGTCGTCGAGGTGGGCGCTGGTCGTCGCGGCCGGGTCCGCGGGCAGCGCGTCGGCTTCCGCCGCGACGCGGTCCGCCGCCCGCGGGTGCCGGGCCAGGCGGAGCAGGATCCATCCGGCCGCCCGGGTGGGTGCCTCGAAGGTGGCGACCGTGATTCCGGGGAGGGTGTCGAGAACGGCCTCGTCCGGTAGTGGGCCGTAGCGGGCGGACGGCTGGAGCATCTGCCCGAGCACGTCGTCGCCGAGCCGGCCCGATGAACGGCGCCGGCGGACGATGGGCCGCAAAGCCTCGGTGAAGGCGGCCTGCTGCCGTGTGCGGAACCGCCGTGCCGGTGTGGGCACCCACCGCGGCCATTCCCAGCGGGAGGGGCGGGCGAGCGCTTCCCGGGCCAGGAAGAGCTGTGCGGCGAAGGGCAGCAGGGTCGGAGCATCCTCGGAGAAGAGGTAGCGTACGCCGATCTCAGCCAGGGCGTGCCGGGCCGCGGGCAGGACCTCGACGTCCCGGCCCGTGGGCCACTGGTCGGCGAAGAGTGCGGCTCCGGGCGCGATCTCACCGACCCGGGCCGCCACCGCCTGCGCGCGCAGTCCGCGCATCCGGGCGGCGTGGGCGTGCGCACGCTCCTCAGCCGTAGGTGCTCGATTCGACCCCTTCAACGGCGGGAAGAGGGGCGATGGCGCCTTGGGGAAGTCCTCCGCGCTGCGCAGCACCGCTTCGCACGGTGCGGCCGTGGCGGCTACGTAGACACCCGGCTCAAGCTGCCAGACGTCTCCGCACTCCTCGGCGCCACGGCGTGCCACGGCCAGCCGGTCACGGCTCCAGGCTGCGAAGCCCGCTCCGGGCAACCGCGGGGGCTCGTTCATCCGGCTCATGAGATCGTCCCCGACCTTCGAACCTGTCCAGGCCGATGTCGTCTCCAGCGTGACTCAGAGCCGACGGGCGCCCGGGGCGCCCGCCGGGAGTCCCGTCAGTCGCCGGCGTACGCGTCCCACTCGTGGGCGCCGTACGCGCCGTAGTGGCGGGTGAAGGACAGCTTGCCGAGCAGCTTGGCGATCATGATGCGCTCCTCTCGCCGGTCTGAGCCCTGCCGGCCGAGGGTTCCGATGAACCCGCCAGCAGCAGATGCCAGATACACCATTTTCCCATACATGCCCTATATGTCATATCCGGCGCATCGGCCGCATGACCGAGCCCGACCCGCGCACGGGGCGGGCACCCGGCATTCCGGCGCTCGGCCTTCGGTGAACCCTGTCCGGCGGCCCCCCGCCGGGCGCACCGTGCGGCGCACGAGCCGGAGAACGCCGGTCCGTCCCGCCCGCACCGGCGTAGCATCTGCGGCGTACCGCACCGCACGGCGGCCCTCCCGATCCGTCCCTTCCGCCGCGACGACCGCGACCAGCTCACCGACCTGGTGAACGCCCACGTGGCCGCCGTCGTGCCCGGCGTCTCCGTCTCCGTGAACACCGTGCTCAGCTCGCTGGAACGGGAGCCCGTGGAGTTCGTGACCGATCCGTGGGTGAGCGAGCGGATCACGCTCGTCGCCGAGGAGCGCGGGCACGTCGTCGCGGCGGCCCACCTGAAGCGGTACCGCGCCGACGACGAGGAGGTCGGCCCGCACCACCGCGACTCCGGCGAGATCGACTGGTTCCTCTGGCATCCGCCCGCCTCCTTCCGGCCGGGCACCGAGCAGGCGGCCGACCTGCTGATGAGCGCGTGTCTGGCCTGCCTGTCCCGCTGGCGGGTCCGGGTCCGGCGCGCCTCCGGAGACCTGCCCGCCCCGGCCGTGTACGGCCTGCCCCGGCCCTGGCCGCACGTCCGGGCCCTCTACGAACGCTCCGGATTCCGCCACACCGGGGTCACCGAGGTGGTCCTCCTCGCCCGAACCGCCGACCTGCCCGGGCAGAGCCGTGCCCCGGGGTCACGGTGGAGCGCACGGTGGGGGAGTGCGGCACCCGTTTCACCGCCCGCACGGACGCGGGCATCGTCGGCTTCGTCGAGACCGACACCTCCCTTGTCCGCCCCGAACGGCACGCGCGCGGCCGGCCTGGCCGACATCGGCGACCTGCGCGTCGAAGCCGCCCACCGGGGGCGGGGCTGGGAGCGCCGGCTGCTGGGCCACGCCGCCGACTGGCTGCGGCTGTGCGGAACGGACCGGGTGCCGGCCTACGAGCCCGCTGAGGACACGGCCGCGATCGAACGCCTCCTCGACGCCGGCTTCCACGAACTGACCCGGACGGACCGCGGCTGGGAACACCACCCGTGCTGACCGGACCCGCCCCGTACCCGTCGGCCGCCCTAGATCCCCGGCCGGTACCGCAGTGGATGGTCCGACGGGACCTCCACCAGGACGATCGGGGTGCCGTCCGGGTCGGCGATCCACATCTCGACCAGGCCCCACGGCTCCCGCACCGGAGGCCGGACGATCTCGACGCCCCGCGCCCGCAGATCCTCGGCCGCGGCCTTCACGTCCTCGACCTGCAACCACAGCCGCACCGCGGGCGAGGGCGGGCCCTCGGACCGGCCGGACACCTCCAGGAACCCGCCGCCGAGGAAATAGACCGTGCCGCGCTCGGGGCCGGTACCGAACTCGCGGTAGACGGACAGCCCCAGCTGCTCGCCGTAGAAGGCCCGGGAGCGCTCGGGGTCGGTGGGCCGGAGCAGGGTCCGGCTGCTGAGTACATGCACCATGCGGGGGGAGCCTAGCGCCAGGGTTACCCTCGTCCATGGCTCAGCCACGCCCGAGATCGGAGACCGCACCATGGACACCCTCGCCACCGGACTCACCTTCCGGGATGCCACCGACGCCGACGTCGACGCCCTCGTCGCGCTGATCGAGTCGGCGTACCGCGGGGACAGCAGCCGGGCCGGGTGGACCACCGAGGCGGACCTCCTGGAGGGGCAGCGGACCGACCCGCAGGGCGTGCTGGAGGTGATCAAGGCCCCCGACAGCCGGCTGCTGACCGTCGAGCGGGACGGCCGTGTCGTCGCCTGCTGCCAGCTGGAACACCGTGGCGACCACGCCTACTTCGGCATGTTCGCGGTCAGCCCCGCCCTCCAGGGCGCGGGCCTCGGCAAGACCGTCATGGCGGAGGCGGAGCGCCTGGCGCGGGAGACCTGGGGCGTCACCGAGATGCAGATGACGGTGATCGCCCAGCGGGAGGACCTGATCGCCTGGTACGAGCGCCGCGGCTACCGCCGTACGGGCCGGACGCAGCCCTTCCCGTACGGCGACGAGCGTTTCGGGGTCCCGCAGCGCGCCGACCTGCGGTTCGAGCTGCTGGTCAAGCCGCTGGTGTGACGTCACGGCGGGCGTCCGGGCCGGTGCCCGGACGCCCGGGTCACGCGGTGAAGCGGCCCGTGCGTTTGATCTCCGGATAGTCGGTCGTCGCCCCGTCCAGCTCCAGGGCGCGGACCAGCCGTAGCTGGTCCTGCGTGTTGACCACCCAGCCGATGATCCGCAGCCCGGACGCGCGCGCGTGCTCGACGATCTCCAGGGTGAGCCGGCGGATGTTCAGACACACCGTGGCGGCACCCACGGCGACGGCGCGGTCCACCACGTCGGTGCCGTACCGGCTCGCGACGAGCGCGGTGCGCACGCCCGGCACCAGCCGCGCGATCTCGGCGACCGCCTCGTCGTGGAACGAGGACACCTCGATCCGCGCGGTCAGGTCACGCGCGCGCATCACCTCGGCCAGTGCCCGCGCCGCCGCGACGTCCTTGATCTCGGCCTGCAACGGCGCGTCCACCGCCTCCAGGACCTCCTCGAACACCGGCACCCGCTCGCCGCGGCCCGCGTCCAGGGCGCGGAGCTCCGCGAGGGTCTTCTCGGCGATCGGCCCCGAGCCGTCGGTCGTACGGTCCACCTCGGCGTCGTGCATGACGACCAGGGCGCCGTCCTTGCTGAGATGCAGATCGAGTTCGATCAGGTCCAGGCCGGCCTGCTGCGCGGCGACGAAGGAACGAAGGGTGTTCTCGGGCTCGACGCCCATGACACCGCGGTGTCCGATGGTAAGGAAGTTCAAGGTTCAACTCGCTTCCGTCGACGGCGGCTCGGCGACGCGCGGACCGACGGCCCCCGTACCGGACGTCGTCGTCCACGCGGCAGGCTCGCAGCCTAATGGCCGGGTCGCGCGTTGAACCCGTGGCTGCGCCGGGCATCCGGCACCCGGACGGCCGCCCGCCGGCCGGTACCCATCGGATCATGACCAACCCGGGCTCGCACGTTGTCGCCGAAGTGAGCGTCGTCACGGTTTACGACAGGAAAAACATCGGTGACCAAGGGGGTGGACAGAATAATTTCCCGATCCTGCTCTTGCTGAGAGAAACCGGGTATGCATACGGTGTCCATACGCGAGGTTCTCCTGTGGAGGATGGGACATGACGGAAATTCTTGTGCAGTCGGGCGCGGAGGATCAGGTTTCTCCGCTGACCAGGGTGGTGGAGCACCCGGCCTGGCCCGTGCTCAAGGATGCCGTGGAGCAGATCCGGCCATGGCAGTCGAAGGACGGTTCGATCGACTTCGACGCCGAGGGCGCCCCGCAGCGGGCCGACGCCCTGGCGGCCGTGGAGGGTGTCGCCGGCGCGGTGGAGCAGCTCTCCCCGCTCCTGCCGCACGACGCCGCCTACCACCAGGCGCTGGTGAAGGACCTCCGCCGCTGGGCCGAGGGCGGCTTCCAGGTACCGGACTTCCTGGACTCCCTGCTGGCCTTCAACCCGGCCGCGAACCGCGCCGACGGCCTGCAGCACCTGGTCGTCTTCCCGATGTACACGCAGAACGGCAACCCCGACCGCAATTTGGAGGCGGTCGTGCTGCGCATGGTCTGGCCGGACTGGCTGGCCGAGCTGGAGCGCACCCGCTACGACAACCCGCTCTTCTGCGGCATCACGTTCGAGGACTTCACCTCGGGCTACGACACCAACTCCGCCGTCCTCTTCCCGGAGACGATCGCCGTACGCGAGGCGCCGGAACGTTTCTCCTGGGGTGGCATCTTCTGCGACCGCGAGGCCGCCCGCTTCCGCCGCGTGACCGAGGCCGCCGTCGACCTCCTGGGCCTGGAGCTGCCCGAGGACATCGCCGCGATGGTCCACGACCAGAAGCGCTGCGAAGAGGCCTTCGTGCTCTGGGACATGGTCCACGACCGCACCCACAGCCACGGCGACCTGCCGTTCGACCCGTTCATGATCAAGCAGCGCCAGCCGTTCTGGATGTACGGCCTGGAGGAGCTGCGCTGTGACCTCACCGCCTTCAAGGAGGCCGTGAAGCTCCAGGCCGACGGCGTCCCGCAGGCCCGTGACGTGCAGTACGCGGTCCTCTTCGACCGGATGTTCCGCTTTCCGGTCACCGGCGACCGCAACCGCAACTACGACGGCCTCGGCGGTCAGCTGCTCTTCGCCTACCTGCACAAGCACGACGTCGTCCGCTGGACCGACAACAAGCTCTCCATCGACTGGGAGCGTGCCCCGCAGGTGACCAACCAGCTGTGCGCCGAGATAGAGAAGCTCTACCGGGACGGCATCGACCGCCCGAAGCTGGTGCACTGGTTCGCCGGCTACGAGCTGGTCTCCACCTACCTCGCCCCGCACCCCGGCTCCAAGTGGGCCAAGGGTCCGGACGCCCTGGACCTGACCCAGCCCCCGCGCAAGCTCGTGGACGACGTGCTTCCGGACGAGTTTCCGCTGAGCATGTTCTATGAGGCGCTGTCCAAGAAGCTGAAGAATGTGATCGCCTCCACCAAGGGCATCACGGCGGACACCGCCGAGCGGATCGCCGCGTGAGCGACCGCGTCCAGGACACTGCTTCAGAGGGGAAGAACATGAGGAACGGCGCGAACGGGCCTCTCAGCGGTGCGGTGATCGCGGTGGCCGGCGCGGGCGGACCCGCCGGCCGCGCGGCCCTGCTGCGCCTGGCCGAGGCCGGGGCGACCGTCGTCGGGGCGGACAACGACCCGCAGCGGCTCTCGGAGGCCGTCGACGCGGCCCGGTACGCCTCCGGTGGCGCGGCCGTCACCGGTGACACGGTGGACCTGCTCGACCTGCAGTCCACCCGGGACTGGGCCGCACACATCGAGAAGGACTTCGGCCGGGTCGACGGGCTCGTGCACCTGGTCGGCGGCTGGCGCGGCAGCGAGACGTTCACCAAGACCAGTCTGGACGACTGGGACTTGCTGGAGCTGCTGCTCGTCAAGACCGTGCAGCACACCTCCCTCGCCTTCCACGAGGCGCTGCAGCGCAGCGAGCGCGGCCGGTACGTGCTGATCAGCGCGGCCGGCGCGTCGAAGCCGACCGCCGGCAACGCCGCGTACTCCGCGGCCAAGGCAGCGGCCGAGGCGTGGACGCTGGCCCTGGCCGACTACTTCCGCAAGGCGGGCGGCGCCGAGGGGCCGACGTCCGCGGCTACCATCCTGGTGGTGAAGGCGCTGGTGCACGACGCGATGCGCGCCGACCGCCCCAACGCGAAGTTCGCGGGCTTCACGGACGTCAAGGACCTGGCCGAGGCCATCGCAGACGTCTGGAACAAGCCCGCCGCGGAAGTGAACGGAACCCGTCTGTGGCTGACCGAGAAGCCGTGAACCCTCCGAAGACCGACGCGCGTCGCCACCACGACCCGCAGGTCCGCGGTTTCGCCAGTGACAACTACGCGGGCGCCCACCCGGAGGTGCTGGCCGCCCTGGCCCTGGCCAACGGCGGCCACCAGGTGGCGTACGGCGAGGACGACTACACCGAGAACCTCCAGCGGATCATCCGGAGCCACTTCGGGGCCACCGCGGAGGCCTTCCCGGTCTTCAACGGCACCGGCGCGAACGTCGTCGCGCTCCAGGCGGTCACCGACCGCTGGGGCGCGGTGATCTGCGCCGAGAGCGCGCACATCAACGTCGACGAGGGCGGTGCCCCCGAGCGCATGGGCGGGCTCAAGCTGCTCACCGTGCCGACGCCGGACGGCAAGCTCACGCCCGAGCTGATCGACCGGCAGGCCTGGGGCTGGGAGGACGAGCACCGGGCGATGCCCCAGGTCGTGTCGATCACCCAGAGCACCGAGCTGGGCACCCTCTACACGCCCGAGGAGATCCGCGCGATCTGCGAGCACGCCCACGCCCGCGGCATGAAGGTGCACCTGGACGGCTCCCGGATAGCCAACGCCGCCGCCTCCCTGAACGTGCCCATGCGGACGTTCACCAACGCGGTCGGCGTCGACATCCTCTCCCTGGGCGGGACGAAGAACGGCGCCCTGTTCGGCGAGGCGGTCGTCGTCCTCGACCAGGACGCGGTGCGGCAGATGAAGCACCTGCGGAAGATGTCGATGCAGCTGGCCTCGAAGATGCGCTTCGTCTCCGTGCAGTTGGAGGCCCTCCTCGCCAAGGACCTGTGGCTGCGCAACGCCCGGCACGCCAACGAGATGGCCCAGCGGCTCGCCGAGGGCGTCCGCGCGGTGCACGGCGTGGAGATCCTCTACCCGGTGCAGGCCAACGGTGTCTTCGCCAAGCTGCCGCACGACGTGAGCGAGCGGCTCCAGAAGCGGTTCCGGTTCTACTTCTGGGACGAGGGCGCCGGGGTGGTGCGCTGGATGTGCTCCTTCGACACCACGGAGGACGACGTCGACATGTTCGTGGCGGCGCTGAAGGAGGAGATGGCGCGCTAAGGGCCGACGCCACCCGCAGACTCTGCATAGGTATGCGATCACTCGAAAAATCATTGACGCTCGGGTGATCGCGTTCCTATGCTCTGCGGGCATGGAGCTCATCCAGGACACCGCTGATCTGTCCGCCTACTTGGCCGCCGACGACGCCATCGACCACCATCATCCGGTGGTCCGGCAGACCGCCGCCCGTCTGGCGGCGGACGTCGCCGACTCGTATGACTATGCACGGGTTGCCTATGAATACGTCCGGGACGTCATCCCGCACTCCCAGGACTCCGGTGACCTCCGCGTCACCTGGCGCGCCTCCGACGTGCTGGCCCTCGGTACGGGCATCTGCTACGCGAAGTCCCACGCCCTGGCCGCCCTGTTGCGGGCCGAGGACATCCCGGCCGCCCTGTGCTACCAGCGGCTGGCGGACGACGAGGGCGGGCACGCGGTCCACGGCCTGGTCGCCGTCCGCTTCCGCGGTGCCTGGCACCGGCAGGACCCGCGCGGCAACAAACCGGGCGTCGACGCACAGTTCTCGCTGGACGGCGAGCGGCTGGCCTGGATCCCGGACCCCTCGTCCGACGAGCTGGACTATCCGGTCCTGTACGCCGCACCGCACCCGGCCGTCCTCACCGCCCTGCGGGCCGCACCCGACCGGCCGTACCTGTGGAAGACGCTCCCCAGCGCCCTCTGAGGCGGAACGGTCGTGAGGTGTGCCGAGGAGGATGAACGTGTCCGGTGAGCGGCTCGACCCGGAGTGGGTGCGCGGCTGGTGCGAGCGGGCTTCTGCGGAGCTCAAGGCTCTGACGTCGTCGTTTCAGAAGACGCACGGTTTCCCACCTGGCGAGAACGTCGTCGTCCTCGCGACGGACGAGAGCCACGCGGCGACGGGTGCACTAGTGGACCTGACGCCGGTCCCCTCTGACCTGACCACCCTGTACTGGGTGATCCAGGAAGTCTCCTTGCCTGATGTCGAGCACGGATACTTCGTCCACCCGGCCTCCACGGTTGCCGAGCACTTCCGTGCGTACGGATCCGTCCAGGCCGACGACGAGCCACCTGCCCTCGTGTTCGCCGGCGATGGTGGCGGCCATCTGTTCGCGGTGGCGGGCAGTGGACGAGTCTGGAGGTCGACCACGGCTTCCTGGTCCGACGAGTTCGAGGTCGCCGCGGTATCGATCCAGGAGTTCCTCGAACAGTTGTGGCGGTCCATGCTCCACGGGTAGGCGCGGCGCGCCGTGAACCGACGGCCGGATTGAGCTGGCGCTCCGTTCGCCGAGCCCCCGGCCGGGACCCCGTTTCGTCAGCCCGCGTCGGAGGCCTCAGTGGGCCTGGACCGTGCGCAGTTCCTCGGTCGTCGGTGCCGTGCCACCCAGGTGGGAGGGGAGCCACCAGGTGTCGTCCGGGCCCTTGGGGCGGCCCGGGTACGCGCGCTGGGCGGCGTCCAGGAGTTCCTGGACGCGTTCGCGCAGGCGGCGGGTGATCGCGCCGGCGTACTGGTCGCGCGGTGCCTCCACCGGGTCGCCGACGCGGATGGTGACGGGCAGGTGGTTGCGCTTGAAGTTGCGGGGATGGCCCTTCGTCCACAGCCGCTGCGTGCCCCACACCGCCATCGGGACCAGCGGGACGCCCGCCTCCTGGGCCAGCCTGGCCGCGCCCGACTTGAAGCTCTTGAGCGTGAAGGACTGCGAGATGGTCGCCTCCGGGAACACCCCGATGACCTCACCGGAGCGCAGCGAGTCCAGCGCGTGCTCGTACGCCGCCTCGCCCTGTGCGCGGTCCACCGGGATGTGCTTCATGCTCCGCATCAGCGGCCCGGAGACCTTGTGCCGGAAGACCGACTCCTTCGCCATGAACCGCACCAGACGCTTCTGCGGCAGTGCGGCCAGGCCGTTGAAGATGAAGTCCAGGTAGCTGATGTGATTGCTCACCAGAACCGCGCCGCCCGCGCGCGGGATGTTCTCCGAACCCTTGCAGTCGATCTTCAGATCCCAGACCTTGAACATCGTCTTGGCGAAACCGATGACGGGACGGTAGACCAGCTCTGCCATGGGCGGGGTGGACCCTTTCTGCTCTGCTCGGGAAAGGGGCTCCCGGCGGGAAAGTTACGCAGCCGTAGGTTTACGGCGTCTCGCAGATCGTGCCCGAAGAACGGACGGGGAGCCAGTCCTGGTGCCCCGCGGCGGCGAGATCCTCGTCACGTCGGCCTACATCCCACCGTGGATGCTCATGTCCCTTTACTCCACTCGTGTCCTCGTTCCCCGGGGAGGCGGGAACATGCCGGACGGTGACGCAGCCGTCGGGTCCGGCACGGTCCGGGAATCTTCGCGGTCGCGGGAACGCTTCTACGTGAATGACCGGTGGTGTGCCGGACGGTGCCCGCTTCGGCGGGCGCCCAGGGAGAGCCGCACGAGCGGCGGAAGGGGAGAACGCGGGTGCGCGGGCACGACGACGGCAGGCGGCTCGGTGCGGCGGAGCTCGGCGGCGAACTGGGGGAGCGGGCCACGCTCGTGCAGTTCTCCAGCGCCTTCTGCGCGCCCTGCCGGGCCACCCGGCGCGTCCTCGCCGAGGTCGCCGGAATGGTCCCGGGTGTGACCCACGTCGAGGTCGACGCCGAGGCCCACCTGGACCTCGTACGCGAACTGGAAATTCTCAAGACGCCCACCGTCCTGGTCCTCGACGCCGGTGGGCGGGTGGTGCGGCGCGCCACCGGACAGCCACGCAAGGCCGACGTCATCGCCGCGCTCGGGGAGGCCGTATGAGCCGGTGTCAGGGAACGGTGGGACATCTTCCGGATCCCGGAACCAGCTTGACTGCACACGCCACCTATCGTCAGCCTGACCGTATGCCGACCGAACTCCTTCTCTACGGCCGGGTCCACGTCGACCTGGCCCGCACCGCGAGCGCGCGCTGTCCGGGCCGTTGAGCTGCCACGGACCCATGCCCCGACTCTCGCAGAAGGACAGTTCCATGACGGCCACGCCCGACCTCGGCACCGCTCAGCTCGCCTCCCCCGACCTGCTGCGCTCCACCTTCCGCCGGCACGCCGCCGGTGTGGCGGTGATCACCGCACGTGGCGCCTCCGGCCCGGTCGGCTTCACCGCCACCTCCCTCACCTCCGTCTCCGCCGACCCGCCCCTGGTCTCCTTCGGCATCGGCACCGGCGCCTCCAGCTGGCCCGCGGTCGCCGAGGCCGACCACGTCGGCGTGCACATACTCGGCGAGCACCAGAGCGAACTGGCCACCACCTTCGCCCGCAGCGGCGCCGACCGCTTCGGCGCGCCCACCGTCTGGCGGGAGGGCCCGGAAGGCGTGCCCGTGCTGGACGACGTGCTCGCCTGGCTGGTGTGCCGGATCGTCGGGCGGGTCCCGGCCGGTGATCACCGGATCGTGCTCGCCGAGGTGGTCCTCGGCGACCCCTCGGGCGCCGGCCGCCCGCTCCTCTACCACCAGGGCCGCTTCAGCGGTCTGCGGGATTGATCACCTTCTGATCGCCCCCGCCCCCTCCTGCGGAGCCGTCGAGTTCCGGTTACGCTGCGTTGCGAAGGTCACAGTTCAAAGCGCTTGCTTAGCGGGCATTCACTAGGTGTACTGGCGAGTAATATTTCGTTCGGAGCGCGCGGACGCCCCGACCGGGATCGGCCGCTTGAGGCGCCTATGCTGCCTGCAAGAGGCAGCCCGAAATGACGATGCAGTAGGAGAGCCGGCGTGAGCTTGAGGATCGTTGTCACTGTGAAGTACGTGCCCGACGCCACTGGCGACCGGCACTTCGCCGATGACCTGACCGTCGACCGCGACGACGTGGACGGTCTGCTCTCCGAGCTGGACGAGTACGCGGTCGAACAGGCCCTCCAGATCGCGGAGAACGCGGACGACGCCGAGGTCACCGTCCTGACGGTCGGCCCCGAGGACGCCAAGGACGCGCTCCGCAAGGCCCTCTCGATGGGTGCCGACAAGGCCATCCACGTCGAGGACGACGACCTGCACGGCACCGACGCCATCGGCACCTCCCTGGTCCTGGCCAAGGCCATCGAGAAGGCCGGCTACGACCTGGTCATCTCCGGCATGGCCTCCACCGACGGCACCATGGGTGTCGTCCCGGCGCTGGTCGCCGAGCGCCTCGGCGTCCCGCAGGTCACCCTGCTGTCCGAGGTCTCCGTCGAGGACGGCACGGTCAAGGGCCGCCGCGACGGCGACGCCGCCTCGGAGCAGCTGGAGGCATCCCTCCCGGCGGTCGTCTCCGTGACCGACCAGTCCGGCGAGGCCCGCTACCCGTCCTTCAAGGGCATCATGGCGGCCAAGAAGAAGCCGGTGGAGTCCTGGGACCTGTCCGACCTCGACATCGAGGCCGAGGAGGTCGGCCTGGACGGCGCGTACACCAAGGTCGAGACCGCGACCGAGCGTCCGGCGCGCACGGCCGGCACCATCGTCAAGGACGAGGGCGAGGGCGGCAAGCAGCTCGCTGAGTTCCTCGCGAGCCAGAAGTTCATCTGAGGCTCGCCCCCGCTGACCGCCCCTCAACTTCGTTTCGCAGGAGAGCAATCCCATGGCTGAAGTCCTCGTCTACGTCGACCACGTGGACGGTGCCGTCCGCAAGCCCACCCTGGAGCTGCTGACCCTGGCCCGCCGCCTCGGCGAGCCCGTCGCCGTCGCGCTGGGCAACGGCGCCGCCGACACCGCCGCCACGCTCGCCGAGCACGGCGCGGTGAAGGTGCTCACCCACGACGCGTCCGAGTACGCCGAGTACCTGGTCGTGCCGAAGGTGGACGCCCTGCAGGCCGCCCACGAGGCCGTCTCCCCGGCCGCCGTGCTGGTCCCGTCCTCCGCCGAGGGCAAGGAGATCGCCGCCCGCCTGGCGCTGCGCATCGGCTCCGGCATCATCACCGACGCCGTCGACCTGGAGGCCGGCGACGAGGGCCCCGTGGCCACCCAGTCGGTGTTCGCCGCGTCCTTCACCACCAAGTCCCGCGTCATCAAGGGCACCCCGGTCATCACGGTCAAGCCGAACTCGGCCGCCGTCGAGGCCGCCCCGGCCGCGGGCGCGGTCGAGGCCCTGTCCGTGACCTTCTCGGACAAGGCGACCGGCACGAAGGTCACCGGCCGTACGCCGCGCGAGTCGACGGGCCGCCCGGAGCTGACCGAGGCCGCGATCGTGGTCTCCGGTGGCCGCGGTGTGAACGGCGCCGAGAACTTCTCGATCATCGAGGCCCTCGCCGACCAGCTCGGCGCGGCCGTCGGTGCCTCGCGTGCCGCCGTCGACGCCGGCTGGTACCCGCACACCAACCAGGTGGGCCAGACCGGCAAGTCGGTCTCGCCGCAGCTCTACATCGCCAACGGCATCTCCGGTGCGATCCAGCACCGCGCCGGTATGCAGACCTCGAAGACCATCGTGGCCGTCAACAAGGACGCCGAGGCCCCGATCTTCGAGCTGGTCGACTTCGGTGTGGTCGGCGACCTGTTCGACGTCGTCCCGCAGCTCACCGAGGAGATCAAGACCCGCAAGGGCTGAGTCTCCCAGGGCGCGCCCGAGGCCCCGGTGACCGATCCGGTCACCGGGGCCTCGGTGCATCCTGGTGCCGGGCGGGCAGGCGCGGTGGCCAGGGTCCGGACGGGGTGTTGACCAGGGAGAACCACCCGGATAACTTCATTCTACGGATTGTTGATTCCGTAGAGCGGAAACTTGGAGGGTGTGGGATGGGTCAGCAGGAGAAGGTGGCGACGAGCCTCGCGGGTGCCGTCAGCGAGGAGATCAGCGCCTCCCTCGCACCGGTCGACGCGGAGCTGGAGCGCCGCTACCCCGGGGACCCGGGCACCCGGCAGCCCGTCCACACCGTGTACGTCCCCGGGGACGCCTTCACCGCCGGCACCCTTCGCTCCTGGGGCGACCAGGCGCTCGCCCTGCTCGACGAACACGCCCCGGACGCCGCCTCCTTCGCGGCGGTCCTCGGCCTGTCCGACGAACTGGCCGAGCCGGTCCACTCCCGCGTCCGCGCCAAGCTGGAGCGCGAGCCCGTCGAGGACCTGCGCGTCGACTTCGAGGACGGCTACGGCCCCCGGCCCGACGCCGAGGAGGACGAGACGGCCGCCCGCGCGGCGCGTCTGATCGCCGAGGCGTACGCGAACGGCACGGCGGCGCCGTACATGGGCATCCGCATGAAGTGCATGGAGGCCGCCGTACGCGACCGGGGCATCCGCACCCTCGACGTCTTCCTCACCGGCCTGATGGAGGCCGGCGGCCTGCCCGAGGGTCTGGTCCTCACCCTGCCCAAGGTCACGTACCCCGAGCAGGTCGGCGCCTTCGTCCGGCTCCTGGAGGCCTTCGAGAAGGCGCACGGCCTGGACGCCGGACGCCTGGGCTTCGAGATCCAGATCGAGACCAGCCAGGCCATCCTCGCCACCGACGGCACCGCCACCGTCGCCCGCATGATCCAGGCCGCCGAGGGCCGCGCCACCGGGCTGCACTACGGCACCTTCGACTACAGTGCCTGCCTCGGCGTCTCCGCCGCCCACCAGGCCAGCGACCACCCGGCCGCCGACCACGCAAAGGCGGTCATGCAGGTCGCCGCGGCCGGCACCGGCGTCCGGGTGTCCGACGGCTCCACCAACGTCCTCCCCGTCGGCCCGACCGCCAAGGTCCACGACGCCTGGCGCCTGCACTACGGCCTCACCCGCCGCGCCCTCGCCCGCGCCTACTACCAGGGCTGGGACATGCACCCCGGTCACCTGCCCACCCGCTACGCGGCCGTCTTCGCCTTCTACCGCGAGGGGTTCGAGCAGGCGGCGGCCCGCCTCGCCCGGTACGCCAACCGGGCCGGCGGCGACGTCATGGACGAGCCCGCCACCGCCAAGGCCCTCAGCGGCTACCTGCTGCGCGGCCTCGACTGCGGCGCCCTCGACCTCGCCGAGGTCGCCGGCCTCACCGGCCTGACCCGCACCGACCTGGAGGGCTTCGCCTCCCCCCGTCGCGGCGACCTGACGGCGTCCGCGCAGTAGCGAGGGCACGGCCCTTGAGAGGAGGGGCTGCGGCGACCGGACTGCTCCTCCCGGGCGACGGTGGAGGCGGCGGCACATGACCGCCGGCTCCGGGGTGGCGAGGGCAGCACCGTCGGCGTCGCCGGCGTGCGGGGATCGACCCTGGACGTACGGCCGCGGGGCCCGCCGCCGGTACGCCCTCAGACCGCCGGCGGCAGCTCGCCCGAGCCGCGGGTGATCAGGCGGGTCGGCAGTTCGATGCGTTCGGGGGCGAGGAGGGTGCCGTCGAGCTGGCGGAAGAGGCGTTCGGCAGCGGTGCGGCCGAGGGCCGCCGCGTCCTGGGCGACGACCGTGACGCCGGGCTGGAGCAGATCGGCGAGCTCGATGTCGTCGAAGCCGACGAGCGCGACCGGGCGGGACTGCTCGGCGAGGACCCGGATCACGGTGACCGTCACCCGGTTGTTGCCGGCGAAGACCGCGGTGACCGGGTCGGTGCCGGACAGCATCACCTCCGCCGCCCGGCGCACCCGCTCCGGGTTCGTCGCGCCGAGGGACATCCAGCCCTCCTCGACGGCTATGCCCGCGTCCTCCATGGCCGCCCGGTAGCCGCGCAGCCGCTCGGCCGCGGTGTGGATGCGGGGCATGTCGCCGATGAACCCGATCCGGCGGTGGCCGTGCGCGATGAGGTGGGCGACACCGTCGCGGGCGCCGCCGTAGTTGTCCGACAGCACGACGTCCGCGTCGATCCGCCCGGCCGGACGGTCCACGAACACGGTCGCGACACCCGCCCTGATCTCCGGCTCCAGATAGCGGTGGTCGTCACCGGCCGGGATCACCACCAGACCGTCCACCCGGCGCGCGCACAGCGCCAGCGCCAGCTCCTGCTCGCGCTCGGGGTCCTCGGCGCTGGAGCCGTTGATCAGCAGGGCGCCGTGTGCGCGGGCCACCTCCTCGACCGCGCGGCTGAGCGGGCCGTAGAACGGGTCCGCGAGATCCTCCAGCACCAACCCGATGCTCGCCGTCCGGCCCTTGCGCAGCACCCGGGCGCTGTCGTTGCGACGGAAGCCGAGCGCCTCGATCGCCTCCTGCACCCGGCGCTCGGTGTCCGGGGTGACCCCCGGCTCACCGTTGACCACCCGGGAGACCGTCTTCAGTCCGACCCCGGCGCGCGCCGCCACGTCCTTCATCGTCGGGCGGTTGCCGTACCGGTTTCCGGGAAGGCGGTCTGCGCGGCGGGTGGTCTCGGGCACGATGCGTCTGTCCTGTCTCTCGTCCGACTCGTCCACGGGGGTGGTGCGCGAACCGTGGGCTTGTATGAGGATGTGGCGTCGAGCATAGAGCCTGGACAACGTTGTCAGATGCGCGAGAGACTGTCCATCGCTGTCTCCGGCCTGCGCCCCCACCGCCTGACCGGCCTGCCTCTCTTTGGTTTTCAAGCTTGAACGGGGAGATCTGACTCTTATGCACACCGACCTCGTGGCGGCCCTGGACATCGGCGGCACCAAGATCGCCGGCGCGCTGGTGGACGGCGGCGGCCGGATCCTGGCCCGGGCCCAGCGCGCCACGCCGGCCCAGCAGGACGGCGAAACGGTCATGCGGGCCGTGACGGACGTGCTCGGCGACCTCGCCGTGTCCCCCCTGTGGGAGCGCGCGGCCTCGGTCGGCATCGGCAGTGCCGGGCCGGTCGACGCCTCCGCGGGCACCGTGAGCCCGGTGAACGTGCCGGGCTGGCGCGACTTCCCGCTGGTGGACCGGGTGCGTACGGTCACCGGGGGCCTGCCGGTGGAGCTGATCGGCGACGGTGTCGCGATCACCGCGGCCGAGCACTGGCAGGGCGCCGCGCGCGGCCATGACAACGCGCTGTGCATGGTCGTCTCGACGGGTGTCGGCGGTGGCCTGGTGCTGGGCGGACGCCTGCATCCCGGTCCGACCGGCAACGCCGGGCACATCGGTCACATCAGCGTCGACCTGGACGGCGATCCCTGTCCGTGCGGCTCACGGGGCTGCGTGGAGCGGATCGCCAGCGGTCCGAACATCGCCCGCCGGGCCCTGGAGAACGGCTGGAGCCCCGGGCCCGACGGTGACACCTCGGCCGCCGCGGTGGCCGCCGCCGCCCGTGCGGGCGACCCGGTGGCCGTGGCCTCCTTCGAGCGGGCGGCGCAGGCGCTCGCCGCCGGCATCGCGGCCACCGCGACCCTGGTCGAGATCGACATCGCGGTGGTCGGCGGGGGCGTCGGGAAGGCGGGCGACGTCCTGTTCACGCCCCTGCGCAAGGCCCTCACCGACTACGCGACCCTGTCCTTCGTACGGCACCTCACCGTCGTGCCCGCGCAGATGGGCACCGACGCGGGTCTGGTCGGCGCGGCCGCGGCAGCCCTGATCCGCACCCCGGACGCGACGGCGGCGAGCCGCTAGGGTTCGCCGGTTCCGGCGGCGGGGCGGGCCAGGGGCCGCTGGACCGGGTGGGCGACCAGCGAGCCCCCGGGCCCAGCTCCCGGCGAAGCGCTGGGTCCGGCTCCGGGCGCAATTCCGGCCCCGGCTCCTGGCGGAGTCCCGGGCGGGGTGCCGGAACCACCCGCCGGCGGAGCCCCTGGCCCAGCTCCCAGCGGAGCCTGGGTCGCAGCTCCGCGCGGAATCCCGGGCCCAACTCCTGGGCGGAACCCCGGCCCCAGCTCCCGGCGGAGCCCCCGGCCCAGCTCCCGGCCCAGCCCCGGGCGGGACCCGGGGCGGAGGCCGAAAGCGGAGCCCCGTGCGGAGCCCGGAGCGGGGGCCGGGGTGGAGCTTCGGTGGGTCAGCAGGTGAGTTGGGCGTTCGCCCAGTCCGCGTGGTCCGAGTCGACGCCGTCGCCGCCGTCGGTGACGACCAGCCGGACCACCTGGGCGCCGGTGACGTCGGCGGTGAGGGGCTGGGCGGGCATCGCGTTGGTGAGGACGCCGGTGGACGCCGCCTTCGTGCCGTCCGCCCAGATCTCGAAGGCGACGGTGCCCTTAGTGCCCTTCTCGTCGTCCACGCCGACCTCCGCGGTGACCTTCTCGCAGGCCCTGCCGGTGTAGAAGGAGATGTCGCTGAGCGCGTGGACGCCGAGCCCCTTGGCGTACACCGTCCCGCCGATGGTGAGCGGATTCCCGTCACCGGCGGCGCTCTCCCCGTTGCTGGTGTTCCGCTCCACCGGCCCCCAGCCGCTGGTCGCCGACAGCCACGGCAGGTCGCCGAGGTACGACGTCCCGGCGGGCGGCGGCACGACGACGGACGCGGTCAGTGGAAGGGTGCTGGTGACCGGTGTGCCGGACGGCGAGCGGTAGTTCGTCGTGAGGGTGAGGCCGTAGGAGCCGGCCGGGGTGCCGGACGGCACGGTCACCCGCCAGCCGGTGCGCAGTGTCCCACCGGGGGCGAGCGCGGAGGCAGAGGTCGCCGAGGTGGGCCGTACCGTCCAGCCGGCGGGGCCGGTCAGCGACACGGAGACCTGCCGCGCGGGTGTCCGGCCGAGGTCGGCGACGGAGCTGGTGAACGTGGCCGGAGCGGCCGCCTCCAGCAGTGTGCTGCCGTCCAGGCCGAGTTCGACGGCGGGCGGATGGGAGGCCCAGCGGGCGTCGGCCGAGACGCGCAGCAGGACCGTGCCGTGGGCCGGGACGGTGGCGGCGATGGTGCCGGCGGTGTTGTACGTGCGGTGCTGCCACAGGTCCCGCAGGGCGTAGGCGTCGGCGTCCGGCAGGCCGACGGCACGCGCGCTGGTGGCGATCCGCTGGGCGGTGCCGGACTCGTTGAAGAGGGCCACCGCGCGGCTGCCGTCCTTCATCTCCTTGGCCACGACCCAGCGCCCGCCCTCCGAGGAGACGACGGTGCCCTGCTTGCCGAGCGGGTCCTGGTCGACCGCGATGACCTCCTTGTTGCCCAGGATGTCGTAGGTCGCCGGGGAGGCCTTGCGCAGGTCGGTGCCGATGAGCAGGGGTGCGGCCATGACCGACCAGAGCGAGAAGTGCGAGCGGTACTCGGTGTCGGTCATGCCGCCGTTGCCGACCTCCAGCATGTCGGGGTCGTTCCAGTGACCGGGGCCGGCGTACGGCGCGAGCGGGAGGTTCTGCTTCAGGATCGACAGCATCGAGCTCCAGTTGTCGCTGATGTCACCGGTGGTCCGCCACAGGTGACCGACGTCCGAGGCCCACTCCCAGGGCTTGTTCTGCCCCCACTCGCAGATGCTGTAGACGATGGGCCGTCCGGTCGCCTTCAGCGCGTCACGCATGGTCCGGTAGCGCTGCTGGGCGTCCACGCCCTGGTTGTTGCAGTTGTCGTACTTCAGGTAGTCCACGCCCCAGTCGGCGAACTGCCGCGCGTCGCTGTACTCGTGGCCCAGGGCGCCCGGGAAGCCCGTGCTGTCGCAGGTCTTGGTGCCGGCGCTGGTGTAGATGCCGAGCTTGAGCCCCTTGGCGTGGACGTAGTCCGCGACCGCCTTGATCCCGTCCGGGAACCGGGCGGGGTCGGGTACCAGCTTGCCGTTCGCGTCACGGTCCGGCAGGGCCCAGCAGTCGTCCAGGTTGACGTACTGGTAGCCCGCGTCCTTCAGGCCCTTCTCCACGAAGAGGTCCGCGATGCCCTTGACCATGGACGCGTTGAAGTCGGCGCGGCAGTGGGTGGAGTTCCAGTTGTTGAAGCCCATCGGCGGGGTGAGGGCGAGCCCGTCGGCGAGGGCGGGCGCGGCGGGGGCCGCCAGGGCGGGGGCGGCGAGGCCCGCCGCGCACAGCAGGCCGGCGGTGAGCGCTCCGGCCACTCTTCGGCGCATGGTGCGGGTCGTGCGGGTGTGAGGGTGACGCATCGTTGACGTTCCTCCGACTCGCGATACCGGGATGACTGCATGTCCGCGTCATCGGTGCGCGTTTACGGTAGGACGTGTCTGACTGTGTTGGAAGAGGGCTGGCGAGTGTTCGGGTGTGTTCGCTTGCGGCGGGTCCACGGCCCGGTGTGCGCGAGCCACGGCGTGACTCCCGGGCCCTCCGCGCAGTTGATCAGCGCATGAAGAAGCGCAGCATGCTCGCCATCGCCACCCTCGCCGCCGGATTCGTCGTGGCCGCCGTCACCCCGTCCCACGCGGCGGACGAGGCACCCCTCGGCGACCTCAACGTCTCGGACACCGTCGACTCGGCCGGCCACCTCGTCGCCCAGGACAGCCTGGACGTCGACCACGGCGCCCTCGGACACGAGTAACCCCCGACGGCGTACGGCGTGCGTGCCGGTGCCCCCGTCGCGGGGGCGCCGGCACTCCCTTGTGCGCGCGGACAGGCGCCCTCAACGGGAGGGGGTTTCCGTGGCAGGGTGGAGCGGGCAAGCCTCAGGGGGCCGACACAGGAGGGGGAGTCCGTGACCGTCGTCTGGATCAACGGCGCGTTCGGTGCGGGGAAGACCACCACGGCACGCGAACTGATCGAACTGATCCCGAACAGCGCGCTCTTCGACCCCGAGGTCATCGGCGGGGCGCTCACGCACCTGCTGCCGCCCAAGCGCCTCGCCGAGGCCGGCGACTTCCAGGACCTGCCGATCTGGCGCCGGCTGGTGGTCGACACCGCCGCCGCGATGCTCGCCGAGCTGGGCGGCACCCTCGTGGTGCCCATGACCCTGCTCCGCCAGGAGTACCGGGACGAGATCTTCGGTGGTCTGGCCGCCCGCCGGATCACCGTGCACCATCTGCTGCTCACCCCGGCCGAAACGATCCTGCGCGAGCGGATAGCCGGGCGGGAGATCCCGCCCGACCTGCCCGACGGCGAGATGCGCGTACGGCAGTGGTCGTACGACCACATCGAGCCCTACCGCGCCGCCCTCGCCTCCTGGCTCACCGCCGACGCCCACCCGGTCGACACCAGCGACCTCACCCCGTACGAGACCGCCGTCCGCATCGCCGACGCCGTCGGCAGCGGGACCGTACCCGTCTGCGACATAGTCCAGACCCCCGAGCCGACCGCCGAGACGCTCGCCGCCGGCGTGCTGCTCTTCGACGAGCACGACCGGGTGCTGCTGGTCGACCCCACCTACAAGCCCGGCTGGGAGTTCCCCGGTGGCGTGGTGGAGCGGGGCGAGGCCCCGGCCCGCGCTGGGATGCGCGAGGTCGCCGAGGAGACCGGGATACACCTGCGCGAGGTGCCCCGGCTGCTCGTCGTGGACTGGGAGCGGCCCGTCCCACCCGGGTTCGGCGGGCTGCGGCTGCTGTTCGACGGGGGCCGGCTGGGGTCCGGGGAGGCGTCCCGGGTGCTGCTGCCCGGCCCGGAACTGCGCGCCTGGCGGTTCGCCACGGAGCAGGAGGCCGCCGCGATGCTGCCACCCGTCCGTTACGAACGGCTGCGCTGGGCGCTGCGCGCCCGGGAGCGGGGCAGCGCGCTCTACCTGGAGGCGGGCGTGCCGGTCGGCTGACCCGGCGCCGCGACGATCGCGCGGAGTGCGGCGGTGGCGCCGCTCAGCACCGGACCGCCGTGGCCGAAGCAGGCCACCTCCGCCCCGAGGTCCGCCAACCGCCCGATCGAGGCGAGCAGTCGGGACCGGTCCAGGTTGAACACCCCCGCCATCGGCGTCCCGTCGTCCGGTGCCGCCGCCACCGTGTCCCCGGTGAAGAGCACACCGTGCGCGGGCAGGAACAGCGCGATGCTGCCGTCCGTGTGCCCCGGGACGTGCACCACCCGGGCCCCGCCGCCGAAGCCGAGGACGTCCCCGTCCGTCACCTCGGTGAGGGCGGGCGGGGGCACCGCGGGGCCCTCGGGCAGGTGGCGGGCCGCCTCCGCGTGGACCGGCAGCTCCCACTCCTCGAACCGCGGCGGCGGACCCGGCCGTTCACCCCGCACGAACGGCGCGTCCAGGGGGTGCGCCAGCACCTCGGCCCCGCTCAGCGCGGCGAACTCGCCCGCCCCGCCCACGTGGTCCTCGTGGAAGTGGGTCAGGACGACGCGTCGTACGTCCTGCGGGGCGCGCCCCAGAGCGGTGATCGCGTCGGCGATCGTCCGGCCGGAGCCGATCGGACCCGCGTCGACCAGGGTCAGTTCGTCACCGTCGCGCCAGAGGTGGGCCTGGCCGACCGGGAAGCGCAACAGATGCAGTTCGGGCAGTAGTTCGATGACGTCCATGCGCCGACCGTAGGGAGGGCCCCCACCCGGGGGCGAGGGCCCTCTGCCCTGGGCAGAACGGTTCAGCCCGCCGCGTAGTTGCGCAGGAACAGCGCCTCCGCGACCGACAGCCGCTCCAGCTCCTCGGGGGACACGCTCTCGTTCACCGCGTGGATCTGCGCCTCCGGCTCGCTCAGCCCGATGAGCAGGATCTCCGCCTGCGGGTAGAGACCGGCGAGCGTGTTGCACAGCGGGATGGAGCCGCCCTGGCCGGCGTACTGCATGGTCTCGCCCGGGTAGGCCACCGCCATCGCGTCGGCCATCGCCTGGTAGGCGGGGCTGGAGGTGTCGGCGCGGAACGGCTGGCCCTGACCGATCTGCTCGGTGCTGACCCGGGCGCCCCACGGGGTGTGCGCCTCGATGTGCGCCTGGAGCAGCTTGGTGGCCTCCGCCGCGTCCACGCCCGGCGGCACCCGCAGGCTGATCAGGGCGCGGGCGCTCGACTGCACCGACGGGGTGGCGCCGACGACCGGCGGGCAGTCGATGCCGAGGACGGTGACCGCCGGGCGGGCCCAGATGCGGTCGGCGACCGAACCGTCACCGATGAGCTCGACGCCGTCCAGCACCTTGGCGTCCGTGCGGAACTGCTCCTCGGCGTACTCCAGGCCGTCCCACCGGGCCGCGGCGTCCAGGCCGTCGACCGTGGTGGAGCCGTCCTCGGCGCGCAGCGAGTCCAGCACCCGGATGAGCGCGGCCAGCGCGTCCGGGGCGGCGCCGCCGAACTGGCCCGAGTGCAGGTTGCCGGCCAGGGTGTCGATCCGCACCCGGACCATGGTCATACCGCGCAGCGTGGTGGTCACCGTCGGCAGGCCGACCCGGAAGTTGCCCGCGTCGCCGATGACGATGGTGTCCGCCTCCAGCAGCTCGGGGTGCTGCTCGGCGTACCGCTCCAGGCCGCCCGTGCCCTGCTCCTCCGAGCCCTCCACGATCACCTTCACGTGCACCGGGACGCCGCCGTTCGCCTTGAGGGCGCGCAGCGCGAGGAGGTGCATGATGAAGCCGCCCTTGCAGTCGGCGGTCCCGCGGCCGTACCAGCGGCCGTCCCGCTCGGTCAGCTCGAACGGCGGGGTGGCCCAGCCGGACTCGTCCAGCGGGGGCTGCACGTCGTAGTGCGCGTACAGGAGAACCGTTTTCGCACCCTCCGGGCCCGGCAGGTGGCCGTACACGGACCGCGTGCCGTCCGGGGTGTCCAGCAGGGCCACGTCCGTGAAGCCCTCGGCGCGCAGCGCGTCGGCTATCCAGCCCGCGGCGGCGTCGCTCTCGCTCTTCGGGAACTGTGCGAAGTCCGCCACCGACTTGAAGGCGACCAGTTCGGTCAGCTCCGCCTTCGCCCGGGGCAGCAGCGAGGCGACGGTCTCGGCGACCGGATTCGACGGCATGGGCACGCTCCTCGTAGGTGCGACGTTGTACGGGGTGGGACCGATCCTCCCACAGTGGCCTGCGCGGACGGCCGCCGTAGGATGCGACAGGACACTCGGCAACGGCTTGATCGGAGCGGTAGACCATCGTGAGCGGCGAGAACTCTTCGGCGGACGACGTGCAGCGGGTCTGGGACGTCGTCGTGGTGGGCGCGGGCCCCGCGGGCGCCTCGGCCGCCTACGCGGCGGCGGTCGCGGGACGGCGCGTGCTGTTGCTGGAGAAGGCCGAGTTGCCCCGCTACAAGACGTGCGGCGGCGGCATCATCGGCCCCTCGCGCGACGCGCTGCCGCCCGGCTTCGAGCTGCCCTTCCGGGACCGGGTGCACGCGGTCACCTTCTCCAACAACGGCCGCTTCACCCGCACCCGCCGTTCCAAGCAGATGCTGTTCGGGCTGATCAACCGCCCCGAGTTCGACCAGCAACTGGTCGAGCACGCCCAGAAGGCGGGCGCCGAGCTGCGTACGGGCGTCACGGTGCAGCGGGTCGAGCAGCACGGCTCGGCGGTGCCGGACCGGCGCACGGTCGCCGTCGTCCTCCAGGGCGGGGAGACGGTGCTGGCCCGCGCGGTCGTCGGCGCCGACGGCAGCGCCAGCCGGATAGGAGCCCACGTCGGCGTGAAGCTCGACCAGGTCGACCTCGGCCTGGAGGCGGAGATCCCGGTGCCGGAGACGGTCGCCGAGGACTGGAAGGGCCGGGTCCTGATCGACTGGGGTCCGATGCCGGGCAGTTACGGCTGGGTCTTCCCGAAGGGCGACACGCTGACGGTCGGCGTGATCTCCGCGCGCGGTGAGGGCGCCGCCACCAAGCGGTACCTGGAGGACTTCATCGCCCGGCTGGGCCTCGCCGGCTTCGAGCCCGCCCTCTCCTCCGGGCACCTGACCCGCTGCCGGGCCGACGACTCGCCGCTGTCCCGGGGCCGGGTACTGGTCTGCGGGGACGCGGCCGGCCTGCTGGAGCCGTGGACCCGTGAGGGTATCTCGTTCGCGCTGCGCTCGGGCCGGCTGGCGGGGGAGTGGGCGGTCCGGATCGCCGAGGCGCACGACGCCGTCGACGCCCGCCGCCAGGCCCTGAACTACGCGTTCGCGATCAAGGCGGGGCTCGGCGTCGAGATGAGCGTCGGCAAGCGGATGCTGGCGGTGTTCGAGAAGCGCCCCGGTCTCTTCCACGCGGCCCTCACCGGGTTCCGCCCGGCCTGGCGGGCGTTCCGGGACATCACCCAGGGCTCGACCTCGCTGGGCGAGCTCGTCCGCTCCCACCCGATCGCCCAGCGCGCGCTGACCGCGTTCGACCGGGGCCAGGCCGCTCCGGCGGAGGAACCCGTCAATTCGTGACGGTGACGCGGAAGACCGGATGGTCGGGGGCGATCCGGCGCAGCTCCGCGTCCGGGGAGTCGGGGCCGACGCCGTTGAAGAAGATCCCGACCTCCGCCTTCCAGCGCTTGAGGTAGGCCCGCAGCAGCGGGACCTTGTCGTCGTCGGCGACCTCGGTCGCGGTGAAGACGTCCACGTTCTTCCCGAGCCGCAGTTCGCCGCCGCCGGCCTCCCGCATGTTCCGGGTCCACTGGACGTGACCGCGCGGGGCGACCAGGTACTGCTGCCCGTCCACCGTCAGCAGGTTGACCGGCGTGGTGCGCCACTGCCCGCTCTTGCGCCCCCGCACCGCGAGGACCCGGGAGCCCCAGATGCTGATGCCCCGCCGGGTGAGCCAGGAGACGGTCCGGTTCAAGACGTTGACGGTGAACCAGCCCGGCTGGACGACGTGTGTCGACATGGTGACCCCCACGGTTTGAGAGAGCGGTGCTCTCGTTCGGCTCCAGTGTGGGGGAGACGGGCGCTCCAGAGCAAGAGCGGTGCTCTCTTTTCTGTGCGCTGCTCTCGCCTGCGTCTGCCGCTCTCCTCCGTGTGCACCGCTCTCTCCGCGTGGCACACTGCGGGCATGACCACCGCACAGGGTGCCCGCGCCCGGGCCAGACAGGAAGTCACCGCGGCCATCAAGGAGGCGGCACGCAGACAGCTGGCGGCGGAGGGCGCGGCCAAGCTCTCCCTGCGGGCCGTGGCCCGCGAGCTGGGCATGGTCTCGTCGGCCCTGTACCGCTACTTCCCCAGCCGGGACGACCTGCTGACCGCCCTGATCATCGACGCCTACGACTCCGTCGGCGAGGCGGCCGAGCGGGCCCGGGACGCCGTGGCCGACGCCCCGCCGCCGGAGCGCTGGATCGCCGTGTGCGAGGCGGTACGCGACTGGGCGCTGGCCCATCCGCACGAGTACGCCCTGATCTACGGCTCGCCCGTGCCCGGCTACTCCGCCCCCGAGACCACCGTCCCGGCCGCGGCGCGCGTCGGCATGGTCTTCATCGGCATCGTGCGGGACACCCACGAGGGTCCGGGCCTGTCCGCGCTCTCCCTCCCGGCCGACCTGCGCCCCGAGGGCGCGCGCATGGTCGCCGACTTCGCCCCCGGCGTACCGCCGGAGGCCGCGGTGGCGCTGGTGGCGGCCTGGGCCGAGCTGTTCGGGCTGATCGGATTCGAACTGTTCGGCCAGTTCCACCGGGTGGTGGAGGACCGCGAGGCGTTCTTCCGCCACGCGGCCGGCCGACTGGCGGAAGGAGTGGGGCTGGGGCGGGGCTGAGTGCGGCGTCGCCCCCTTCGGGGTGGTGGTGTCCGGGACGCGGAGCCCCGCCCGGCGGCGCCGCGCGAACCGCGCCACCCGGGCGTCCCGAGCCGTGTACTCCCCCGGGAGTACACCTGATCACCTCGCCCGGCTGACGTCGTCCCGGCGCGTCGGCGTCTAGCGTGGCCCGCATGGACGAGCAGCACGGCGGCGGCCCCTCGCACGGGTGGCGGTACGGGCCGCCCGGGTGGAACCGCCCGGGCGACGCCGAGGCGCACCGCGCCGGGCTGCCCTGGCGTTCCACCGTGCTGATCACCGCGTTCGTGCTGGTCGGCAGCAACTTCGCCGCGCACAGCCAGCCGGACCGGGTGCCGCTCGACGGTTACGCGCGCGTGCTGCTGCTCGTCGCCTCGGCCCTGTTGCTGTGGCGGCACCGCCACCCGGTGGCCGTGGCGTTCGGCACGGCCGCCGCGACCCTGGCCTATCTGGCCCTCGGCCACCCCTACGGACCGGTCTTCCTCGCCGTGGCGGTCGGCTGTCTCGGCGCGGTCGTCACGGGGCACCGGCGGGCGGCCTGGGCGGCCGTCGCGCTGCTGTGGGCGGGACACGTGCTGGTCGCGCTCTGGCTGTACCGCTGGCTCCCGCCCGCAGGGGACCGCCGCGCGGGCATCGGGCAGGAGATCGTCGTCGCCACTTGGGTGCTGGCCGTCGTCGCCCTCGCCGAACTGGCCCGGGTGCGGCGCGAACAGTGGGCACGGGAGCGCGCGGACCGCGCGGAGGCGGCGCGACGGCGGGCGGACGAGGAGCGGCTGCGGATCGCCCGCGAACTGCACGACGTCCTCGCCCACAGCATCTCCGTCATCAACGTCCAGGCGAGCATGGGACTCGCGCTGCTGGACAGCGACCCCGAGCAGGCACGGGCCGCGCTCACCACGATCAAGACCGCCAGCAAGGAGGCGCTGGGCGAGGTGCGCCAGGTCCTCGGCACCCTGCGCGCCCCGGGCGCCGCGCCGCGCGCCCCCGCGCCCGGTCTGGACCGGCTGCCGGAACTGGTGGAGCAGGCCGCGGCGGCCGGCCTGACCGTCGAGACCGAGGGCGAGCCGCCCCGGCTGCCGCCGGGCGCCGACCTGGCCGCCTTCCGCATCGTGCAGGAGGCCCTCACCAACGTCGTACGCCACTCCGGTTCACGGCACGCGCGCGTGCGCTTCGCGTACGCCGACGGCGTTCTGCGGCTGCGGATCGACGACGACGGACCGGCGACCGGGTCGGACGCCGGGGGCAGCGGCAACGGGCTGGCGGGCATGCGGGAACGGGCCGCCGCGCTGGGTGGCACCATCGAGGCGGGCCCGCGCCCCGACGGCGGCTTCCGGGTGCTCGCCGTCCTGCCGTCGCAGCTCAGGGAGGACCAGTGATCCGGGTACTGCTCGCCGACGACCAGTCGCTGGTGCGCGCCGGTTTCCGGGCGCTGCTCGACGCCCAGCCGGACATCGAGGTGACCGGGGAGGCGGCCGACGGCGAGGAGGCGCTGCGCCGGGTGCGCGAACTGCGGCCGGACGTCGTCCTCATGGACATCCGCATGCCGCTGCTGGACGGCCTGGCCGCGACCCGGCGCATCACGTCCGACCCGGCGCTGGTGGACGTGAAGGTGGTCATGCTCACCACCTTCGAACTGGACGAGTACGTCTTCGAGGCGATCCGCGCGGGCGCCTCCGGCTTCCTGGTGAAGGACACCGAGCCGGACGAACTCCTGCGTGCCGTACGGGTGGTGGTCCAGGGGGACGCACTGCTGTCGCCGGGCGTCACGCGCCGGCTGATCGCCGAGTTCGCGGCACGGTCCAAGCAACCCGCGGTCGCGGACGCGCTCGCCCGGCTCACCGAGCGGGAGCGGGAGGTGATGGCGCTGGTCGGTATCGGCCTGTCCAACGAGGAGATCGCCCGCCGGCTGGTGGTCAGCCCGCTCACGGCCAAGACGCACGTGAGCCGGACCATGGTGAAGCTGGGCGCCCGCGACCGCGCCCAACTCGTCGTCCTGGCCTACGAGTCGGGGCTGGTACGGCCCGGCTGGCTGGGCTGAGCGGTCCGCCGGAAGCGCACCAGCACGCTGACCACCCGGGCCACGAACAGGACCGGTGCGACCGTCATGCCGAGCCGCAGCAGGACCTTCGACAGCAGGCCGGGCAGGTCGAAGAGGAGCGCGGGCCCGGCCACGGCCCCGAACAGCACCGCCGCCGCGAACGCGGCGCTGACGAGCGCGTAGCCGGTCTCGACCGTCGCCGCGTCCCGCTCCGCCTTGTTGCGGCGGCCCCCGTAGGTGTCCATTCCGTCAGCTTCACAGGCGTGCGCCCGGCGGGGCAAGCGATCCCCGCCGGGCGCACGTGTGGAGGCGTCCCCCTCTTTCCTAGTCGCGGACCGGTACGCGGTCCGCGTCCGCCTCCTTCAGGGTGGACCTGGCGACCACGACCGACCGTCCCCGGCGCGGCCGGCGCAGCCCGCTGAGCGACAGCAGCAGCCCCACGACGGCGATGACCGCGACCACGACCAGACCGGGCCGGTAGCTGTCCAGGACGGCTTGCGGGGTGGCCTGCGCGGGAGCGTGCGCGGTCACCACCGCCGTCACGACGGCCAGGAACAGCGCGCCGCCCACCTGCACGGAAGTGTTCAGCAGACCGGAGACCATGCCCTGCTCGTGCTCGTCCACGCCGTTGGTGGCCTGGACGTTGAGGGACGGGAAGGTCAGCGCGAAGCCCGAGCCGACCAGCAGCATGGTCGGCAGGATCACGGCCGCGTACACCGGGTGCAGGTCGACGCGCAGGAACAGCGCGTACCCGACCGCCAGCAGGACGAAGCCGACCACGATCAGCCGCGCGGTGCCGAACCGGTCGATGACGGCCCCGACCTTGGTCGCGGAGAGCGCCACCAGCGCGCCCGCCGGCAGGAACGCCAGCGCCGTGTGCAGGGCCGACCAGCCCAGCACCTGCTGCATGTAGAGCGTGACCAGGAACTGGAAGCCCGTGTAGCTGCCGACGAACGTCAACGCGCCGAGCTGGGCCCGGACCTGCGGTCCGGAGCGCAGTACCCCGAGCCGGACCAGCGGGCTCGGGCTGCGCAGTTCGACGACCACGAAGGCGACCAGCATGAGAGCCACGGCGACGAAGGACAGCAGCGTCCGGGCCGAGGCCCAGCCGGCCTCGGGCGCCTCGACGACGGTGAACACCAGCAGCAGCATCGAGGCGGTGCCGAGGACGGCACCCGGGACGTCGTAGCCGCCGTGGTCGCGTTCGCGCTCGCTGCGCGGCAGCAGCCTCGTGCCCACGAGCAGGGCGAGCAGGGCGACGGGGGCGGGCAGCAGCATGGTGAACCGCCAGCTGGCCTCGGTGAGCAGCCCGGAGAAGACGAGGCCCATGGAGTAGCCGGCGGCGGCGCAGGTGGTGTAGATCGACAGGGCCCGGTTGCGCAGCGGGCCCTCCGGGAACGTCGTGGTGATGATCGACAGGCCCGCCGGTGCCGTGAAGGCCGCGCTGAGGCCCTTGATGAAGCGGCTGGCGATCAGCAGCGGGCCGGAGTCCACGAGTCCGCCGAGCAGCGAGGCCAGCGCGAAGACGCCGAGCGCCACCAGGAACACCTGGCGCCGGCCGAGCAGGTCGGCGGTCCGGCCGCCGAGGAGGAGCAGGCCGCCGTAGCCCAGGATGTAGCCGCTGACGACCCATTGCAGGGTCGACGTGGACAGGCCGAGATCGGCACCGATGGAGGGCAGCGCGACGCCGACCATCGACACGTCCAGTGCGTCCAGGAACATCGCGGCACACAGCACCAGCAGGGTGCCCCACAGTCTGGGCGTCCAGCGGACCGCCGGGGACGGGGCCGGGGAGGTGGTGAGCGGAGAGGTCATGCCGCGTACACTTACATGCATGTGCATGAGATGCAAACGCATTTAATGACGGTGCAATAAATGCGCTTGTCTGCTACCGTGCGTTCATGGCGGCGAAGAAGCAGCCCGAGCAGGCGCTCGTGGAGCAGTGGCGGGACATCCTGGCCCTGCATGCGCGCACCCAGTGCGAAGTGGACCGGGCGCTGCACGGGCACGGACTGTGCGCGAGTGACTTCGAGGTTCTCGACCTGCTGGCCGAGGGCGACGCCGCGGACGGCGGCTCGGCCTACCGGGTGCAGGAGATCTCCGACCGGGTCCACCTCAGTCAGAGCGCTCTGTCCCGGCTCATCGGCCGCCTGGAGAAGGACGGCCTGGTCGAGCGGGCCATGTGTCCGGAGGACCGGCGCGGGGTGCGGGTGGTCCTCACGGCCAAGGGACGCGCGCTGCACGGCGAGGTACGGCCGGTGCAGCGCGCGGTGCTGGCCAGGATGCTGACCGAAGGGGACTGACGGCTCCCGGTGCCGGCCGGCACCGGGGAGGGGCCGTCGGGGTCGTCGGACCGACCCCGGGCAGCCTGGACCGCCGGTGCCCGGGACGGGCAGCTGTCGACGGTCGTCAGATCCGGGACCGCTCCCGCCACAGGGCCGCGAGTGACGGGTCGCCGGTCACGCGCGGCACCGCCGTCCGGTTCCACAGCGCCAGGTACAACCGGTCGGCCGGCCCGGAGAGTTCGGCCTCGGCCGGCCCCTCCTCCGCCCGCACGGTCACCGGCGGCCCGTCACCGAGCCGTACGGTCCACACCGCGTCCGGCCCCGCGTCCACCGCGCGCACCCGGAGCGTACGCGGCTCCTCGGTGCGCACGCGGCTGCGCGGACGGGCGTGGAAGCCGCGCAGCAGTTCGTCGATGCCGTCCACCGCGAAGTCCGGCGCGATCGGGGACGGCGTACCGCCGCGCGCCGCCTCGGCGTCGTAGCGGTGCACGGTCGTCTCGTGCGCCTGCCGCCGGGTCCAGAAGGCCAGCGGTGAGGGGCTGGGCGCGGGATGGAAGGTCCAGCACTCCAGGTCGGCGGGCGCGGCGGCCAGCGTCTCCACCAGCAGACGGTGCGCGTCCCGGTACCAGGCCACCAGCTCGGCCCCGTCCAGCGCCGGCGGCTCGTCGAGGGGGCGGGGCGCGGTGCGTGCCTCGGCGACCAGGGCTGCGGCCCACCGGTGCACCGTGCCGGTGTGCCGTAGCAGGTCCCGCACCTGCCACTCGGGGCACGTCGGCACCTTGGCCTCGGCCCCCGCCGCCGCGGCGGCCGCCGCGAGCAACCGGCCTTCGCGGTCCAGGATCTCAAGGAACTCGGCAGTCTCCATGCGCTGAGTGTGCCGGATGGAGCGGGCTCCGGCGGGACGCGCGCACGGTACGAGTCCTCGGCCGAGGCCGACGGACCTGGATGACGCACGGCGACCGTCCGCCGCCATCCACGGATGCGGACAGTGGTGAGTCGGCTGCCGCACAGGCCGCGACGCCGGGCGCGGCCCATTGCCCTGGCGGAGTCGCTCACCGGGCGGGGGCGCTGGACCAGGCCCTGCCCTGCCGCGAGAAGGCCGCCGACGAGGGGGACGCGCAGGCCACCCGTACCCTCGCCGTCGTCCACCGGGCCCCCTGGGACTCCGCGGAGGCCGAGCGGTGGTACCGCACCGCCGCCGACCTGGACGGCGGCTGCGCGCCGGTCGTCGCAGCGATCCTCGGGGAGTTTCCGGAGCGCCTGGACGGCAACCGCTTCGCGGGCGTCCCGGCCCGCCGCCGGGGCGACCTGGAAGCGGCCGGGAGGCACTTCGCGGCGATCGCCGACCGCGACGACGGCGGCAGTACGGTGATCACGTCGCACGAGATCCGCGAGGCGCTCCAGCGGGTCGGTCACCAGCACTGACGTTCACCGACGGGGGGGGGTGAGCCGGCGGTCCTCACCGCCGGGCTCAGTCCGCGAGGGCGCCCATCGGGTCCCAGGCGGGGAGGACGATCGGCGGCTGGTCGAGGGCGACGGACAGCTCCGGCGGCAGCGCGGAGCGACGCACGGCGATCTCGAAGACATGCTCGCCGAACCACGAGTCGTTCATGGTCCAGAAGCCCTTGTCGGCCTTCTGCTCACCCCAGCTGTTCTCCACCCGCCAGCGGCGCGGGCTCCCGTCCACCACGTCGACGCCGGTGAACAGCATCGCGTGGGTCATCTGCGTGTCGTGGTGCAGCAGCCGGTCGGCCTTGTCCAGGGTGAACGGGGCGTCGTAGACGGCCGCGTAGTCGAAGAGCGCGGCGTCCCAGACGCCGACGTCCGCGCGCATCATCTTGGCCACGTCACAGCCGAACCACACCGGCTCGCCCCCGACGATCGCCTCCATGGCCAGCCGCTTCAGCAGCTCGATCGGCGCGTTGAGATAGACCACCGGCGGGGCGTCCACGACATTGCCCAGGTACTCGACGGTGAACGTGCGGCCGACCGGGCTCGACTCCCGCGGATCGTGCACCAGGCAGACGTACTCGTCCAGCGGGAGCTCGACATAGGCGGCGGCGAACTCCGCCGGGGTGAGCCAGCCGTCGCGGTGGAACTCCTTGTTGCTGTCCTCCCACTGCCACAGGAACCGCCGCGGAGGCGTGCCGAGATGGATGCTGAGCACCCGGTGCACGGCGGCCAGCACCTCCCGCTTGTGCGCCCGCTGGGCCTCGGCCCCCTCGGCGGCCGACCCGCGCAGATCGCGGGCGCCCTGGCGGAGCAGGGTCTCCAGGGCCCGGTTCATCTCCCGGGTCGAGGAGGAGCTGTCGGTCTCCGGCATGGCCGACTTGGGGACCAGGCCGTGCTTGTCGACCAGGGCGACGAACATGTTCCACTGGCCGCCGTCACCGATCGGATCCGCCAGCAGGTGCGCCACCGTGCGGTCGTCCACGTCACGGCCGGACGTCTCGATGACGGCCTCCAGGAAGTGGTTCGCCCGCTCGAACTTGTCCCACCACAGCAGGTAGTTCTGGGAGAACTCGAAGTCCTTCACGCCCAGTTTCCGTGCGGCGCCGACCCGCAGCAGGTTGAGCCCGGCGAACATCCAGCAACGCCCGCTCTGCTTCTGGTCGGTGGCCTTCCAGTCGTCCAGGTGGTGGGAGACCGAATGGTCGATGCCGGTGAGGATCCGCCGGTCGAGGGCCACATCGTCCACGGGCGTCTGGGTGACCGCGTTCTGCATCAGCCGGTTCACCGGGCGCGCGGCGAACTCCTTGTCGAACAACTCCAGCTGGTCCGGTGTCAGACCGCGCTCCATGGGCCGGCGGGAGTCATCGTTTCCGAAGGTCACAGCGGTCTGCCTCCAGTTCCCAGGGATGGTGAGGGGAGCGCGCCCTCACCGTCGCACGGCGGTTCGGCCGGAGTCAACGGAGTGTCGAAGCCCGGTCACCCGCGGCGCCGGCTTGTTCGGTGGGCGGATTTCCGTGCGGGTTTCTGAACGGGCGACGGATACAGGTCGGTTAATGCTTGCTCACGAGCTGGTTGCGGGCGGGTGAGCGCGCCATGATGGGCCCATGACGTTGGCCTCGCGCGCGCTCGCGCAACTGGCGACCTGGCCGGACCTGAGACGGTCCGTCCCGAGCTGCGGTCTGGGACAGGCCGTGAGGTCGGCCCAGGGGGAGATCGCGCACTTCCACTCCGAGCGCGATGTCGACCTGCGGCTCACCGACCGGGCGGTCCGGCGGTTCGCCAAGGACCTCAGGGGCTCGGACGCCATCAGGGTCGTACCCGGCTCGCAGTGGGTGACCCTGCGCCTGGACGCCGCGAGCGACGTCGACCTGCTGTTGACGCTGGTCAGCGTGGCGCTCCAGGCCCAGCAGACGTGGCCCGATCCGGCGGACCGGGCGGTCGCGGGCTGCAACGACCAGCGCGGCGCGGGGTTCGTGAAGGCCGACCTCGGCGGTCTCTGAGGCGGCGGCCGGAGCCGGCGGCCTCCCCCCGCCGGGGGGGCGTCTCACACCGTCAGCACCCGGACGCCCGCCTCCTCGAACCGCCGCACCGTCTCCCGCTCCGCCGCCGTGTCCGTCACCAGCGTGTCCACCAGCTCCGTCCCGCAGATCCGGGCGAACGCCCGGCGGCCCAGCTTGCTGGAGTCGGCGGCGACCACCACCCGCTCGGCGCGCTCGCACAGCAGCCGGTTGATCGCCGCCTCCTCCTCGTCGTGCGCCGCCGCCCCGTGCGTCACGTCGAAGCCCACGACACCGAGCACCGCCACGTCGAGCGTGATCCGGCCCAGCACCCCGTCCGCGAGCGGACCGACGAGCTCGTACGACTGCGCACGCGCCACCCCGCCCGTCACCACGATCTTGAACTGGGGGCGTACGGCGAGCTCGTTGGCGATGTTGAGCGCGTTGGTGACCACGGTCAGCGCCGGTGAGCCGGTGGCGAGATCACCGCGCACGGCCAGCGCCCGGGCCACTTCCGTGGTGGTCGTACCGCCGGTCAGTCCCACCGCTTCACCCGGAGCGAGGAGTTCGGCCACCGCCTTGGCGATGCGCTGCTTCTCCGAGGCGCGCCGGGCCGTCTTGTAGCGCAGCGGGAGTTCGTAGGACACCCCGTGCACCACGGCTCCGCCCCGGGTGCGGACCAGCATCTGCTGTTCGGCGAGCTGGTCGAAGTCCCGGCGGATCGTCGCCGCCGACACCGCCAGCTCCGCCGCCGCCTCCTCGACCTCCAGCCGGCCGCGCTCCACGAGCAGTTCCAGCAGCGCCTGCCAGCGGGCGTCCCGGGACATCCGACGCCTCCTTCCGTTCGATCTCCCGGCGACCCTAACGCACCCGGTCCGGCGTCCGAATGCTTGATTGTGTTCGAAAGCTCGCTATATCTTGCAAGAACGATCAGCCAGGGGAGGGTCTGGGCATGACGCATGCCGAGAACGAGCTGAACAGCCAGCCCGAGTGCTGGATACGGGCGGCCGAGCAGGCGGGGCGGCACCGCGGCGCACTGCCGGAGCCGGGCGAGCGGGTCGCCGTCGTCGGGTGCGGGACCTCGTACTTCATGGCCCAGGCCGTGGCCGCCCTGCGCGAGGGCGCCGGACAGGGCGAGACCGACGCGTTCCCCGCCTCGGAGTTCCCGCACGGGCGGCCGTACGACCGGGTCCTCGCCCTCACCCGGTCCGGCACCACCACCGAAGTACTGGAACTGCTGGACGAGTCGGCGGGGCGGACCCGCACCACCGCCGTGACCGCCGACCCGGACACCCCGGTCGCATCGGCCGCCGACGACCTCGTCGTGCTCGACTTCGCCGACGAACGCTCCGTCGTCCAGACCCGGTTCGCGACCACCGCGCTCACGCTCCTGCGCGCCCACCTCGGCCTGCACACCGACGCGGTCGTCGCGGACGCGCGCACCGCCCTCGCCGCTCCCTTGCCGGAAGGGCTCGTGGAGTGCACGCAGTTCACCTTCCTCGGGCGCGGCTGGACCGTCGGACTCGCCCACGAGGCCGGGCTGAAGATGCGCGAGGCCTCCCTCTCCTGGACCGAGTCCTACCCGGCGATGGAGTACCGGCACGGCCCGATCAGCGTCACCACCGAGGGGACGGCCACCTGGATGCTCGGCCCGGCGCCCGCCGGACTCGCCGAACAGGTCCGCGCCACCGGCGGCCGGTGGATCGAGGGCGGGCTCGACCCGCTCGCCGAACTCGTCAGGGTCCAGCGGCTCGCGGTCGCCGTCGCCGCCGCCCGGGGCCTCGACCCCGACCGGCCGCGACACCTGACCCGCTCGGTGATCCTCGCCCCCTGAACCCGCCGGCCCTCCCGGAAGGACACCTCACGTGCCCCTCGCGTCCACCGGCGAGCTGATCACCCGGGCCGCCGCCGCCCGCTCCGCCGTCGCCGCGTTCAACGTCATCACCCTGGAACACGTCGAGGCCGTCATCGCCGGCGCCGAGGCCGCCGGCGCACCCGTGGTCCTCCAGGTCAGCGAGAACGCCGTCAGGTTCCGCCACGGACGGCTGCTGCCGCTGGCCCGCGCCGCCGTCACCGCCGCCGAACGGGCCGCCGTACCCGTCGCCCTGCACCTGGACCACGTGCAGAGCGACGACCTGCTGCGCCAGGCGCCCGGCGCCGGGTTCAGCTCGGTGATGTACGACGCGGCCCGCCTCCCGTACACCGGCAATCTGGCCGCGACCCGGGCCGCCGTCGACTGGGCGCACGCCCAAGGCCTCTGGATCGAGGCCGAGTTGGGGCAGATCGGGGGCAAGGACGGCCGGCCACCGCTGGACGCGCACGCGCCCGGCGCCCGCACCGATCCCGGCCGGGCGCGGGACTTCGTCGCCGACACCGGCGTCGACGCCCTGGCCGTCGCCATCGGCAGCACGCACGCCATGACCACCCGCACCGCCGTCCTCGACCTCGGCCTGCTGGGGCGGCTGTCCGCCGCGCTGACCGTGCCGCTCGTCCTGCACGGCTCCTCCGGGGTTCCGGACGACGGTCTGGTCGCGGCAGTCGGCGGCGGCATCGCCAAGGTCAACGTCGGGACCGCGCTCAACGCGGCCATGACCGGGGCGATCAGGGAATTCCTCGCCGCCCGTCCCGAGGCCGTCGACTCACGCACCTACCTCGGTGCGGGGCGCGAGGCGATGGCCTGCGAGGTACGGCGGATCATCGGGATCCTCTCCCGGGCCGGAGGCTGACCAGCCCGGCTCCCGGCAGCGCGCCTAACCCCTCTTGACCGCCCTCAGCACCACGAACTTAGGGTCGGAGGCGACCAGTTCACTGTTGCCGAACAGCCGCCTCAACTTCACGTGGTACCCCAGGTGCCGGTTCCCGATCACCCACAGCTCACCCCCCGCCCGCAGCGAGCGCAGCGCCCCCGTGAACATCCGCCACGCCACCGCGTCCGTGGTCGCCTGGTGGGAGTGGAACGGCGGGTTGTTCAGGACCAGGTCCACACTGCCGGGCGCCACCCCGGCCAGCCCGTCCCCGACCCGGAACTCGGCGTGCCCCGGCACCCCGTTCGCCTTGTACGTCGCCTCCGCCGAGGCCACCGCCTGGTACGACTCGTCCACGAACAGCACCTCGGCCGCCGGATCGGCCAGCGCCACCGCCGTACCGACCACGCCGTTGCCGCAGCCGAGGTCCACCACGCGCCCGGCGCCGGGGCCGGGCAGATGCCGGAGGAAGAAGCGGGTGCCGATGTCCAGCCGCTCGGCGCAGAACACGCCCGCGTGGTTGACCACTGTGCGCCCCGACACCGCGCCGACGCCGTCCGGCAGGGCGTAGCTGTACGGCCACGGGTTCGCGGGCCGCTCCAGCGCCGGGTCCGGGGTGCAGAAGATCAGCCGGGCCTTCTGCCGGGCCAGGGAGGTCCGGGTCGGGCCGAGGATCCGCTCGAACAACCGGAGCGTCGAGCTGTGGATCTCCTTCACCATGCCGGTGCCGACCACGACCGTGTCCGCGTGCACGGCGGGCGCCAGCCGCAGCAGCTGGTCCTCCAGCAGCGCCAGACTCTTCGGCACCCGCACCAGCAGCACGTCCACCCGCTCCGGCGGCGGGTCCTGCGTGGTGAGCAGCCGCACGGCACCCGGCTCCACGCCCGCCCGTGCCAGGTTCGCCCGGGTCGCCTCCTGACCGAGGAACGAGTCGGTGATCTGCGTCGGCCGGTGCTCCGCCAGCGCGGTCACCAGCGCGCCCCAGCGGTCCCCGACCACCACGACCGTGCCCGTGAGCGGCACCTTCTCCTCCGCCAGGTGGCGCAGCAGGTACGCGTCGGAGGCGTCCCAGGCGCGCAGCCGGTCGCGGGGGTCCTCGGGGAAGCGGGTCAGCTCGACCTCGCCCCACGGTGTCGTCATACGGTCGCTCATCGTGCGTCCAGGCTAGCGGAGCCGCAGATCAGAGGGCGTGGGGCAGGATGGGGGCATGGAGGACGAGCTGTTCCCCCGGGAGCGTGCGGAGGTCGCGCCGGGCGCCGTGCACGTCGTGGACTGGCTGGACGCCGAGCGGCAGCGCGCCCTGCTCGCCGCCTGCCGGGACTGGGCCCGGCCACCCGCCGGGCTGCGCACGGTCCGCACGCCGGGTGGCGGGACGATGACCGCGCGCCAGGTCTGCCTGGGCTGGCACTGGTACCCGTACGCCTACGCCCGCACCGTCGTCGACGGCGACGGCAGCCCCGTGAAGCTCTTCCCGGACTGGCTCGACGCGCTGGGCCGCCGCGCGGTGGCCGACGCGCTCGGCCCGGACGCCGTACCGGCCGTTCCGTACGACATCGCGCTGATCAACTTCTACGACGGGGACGCCCGCATGGGCATGCACCGCGACGGCGACGAGAAGACCGACGCGCCGGTGGTCTCGCTGAGCCTCGGGGACACCTGCGTGTTCCGCTTCGGCAACACCGTGACGCGCGCGAGGCCCTACACCGACGTGGAACTGCGCAGCGGCGACCTGTTCGTCTTCGGCGGCCCGTCGCGGTTCGCCCACCACGGAGTGCCGCGCGTCCGCCCGGGCACGGCCCCGGCCTGGCTGGGTCTCGCGGGACGCCTGAACATCACCCTGCGGGTGAGCGGCCTGTAGCCGGCGGCGCAGGCCACCCGGGGTGCGGATCATGGGAGACTCGCCCTCATGAGCGGCAAGGCGGATCCCCGGGCAGCGGGGGAGAGGACCACGTCAAGGGCGCGGCTGGACCGCGGGCGCGGGGCGCTCGGACCGGCGCTGGAGCTGGTGCACACCGGACGGGCGCCCACCCGTGCCGTGCTCACCGCCGAACTCGGCGTCACCCGGGCGACGGCCGGCGCGGTCGCCGCCGAGCTGGAGGCGCTGGGCCTGATCCGCGTGGACGCCCGGCCCGGTTCGGCGGCCGGCTCCCAGGGGCGCCCCTCGCACCGGCTGGAGGTCGCCGAGGACGGGCCGGTCGCCCTCGCGGCGCAGATCCACGCCGACGGCTTCCGGGCCGCGCTGGTCGGCCTCGGCGGACGGATCGTGGCGACCGCCCCCGGCTGCGAGACCGTCGACGCCGACCCGGCGAAGGTGCTCGGCTCCGTGGTGGAGGCGGGCGCGGAGCTGCTGCGCAGCACCGGGCGGCGCTGTGTCGGCGCAGGGCTCGCGGTGCCGTCCGCCGTCGCCGAACCCGCCGGTCTGGCCCTCAACCCGCTGCACCTGGCCTGGCCCGCGGGCGCCCCCGTCCGGGAGATCTTCGCGGAGCGCGTGCGCGCCGCGGGCATCGGCGGACCCGCGTTCGCGGGCAACGACGTCAACCTGGCCGCACTCGCCGAACACCGGCACGGCGCCGGCCGGGGCGCGCGGGACCTGCTGTGCGTGGCCACCGGACACCGGGGCGTCGGTGGCGCGCTCGTCCTGGACGGCCGTCTGCACACGGGCAGTTCGGGGCTCGCGCTGGAGGTCGGCCACCTCACCGTCAACCCCGAGGGCCGCCCCTGCCACTGCGGCAGCCGGGGCTGCCTGGACGTCGAGGCGGACCCGCTGGCCCTGCTCATGGAGGCGGGCCGGGAGCCCGGCCCCGAGGTGTCGCTGGTCCAGCAGGCAGGCGACCTGCTGCGCACCCAGTACGACGACCCGGCCGTCCGCAGGGCCGCCGAGGTCCTCATCGACCGTCTCGGCCTCGGCCTGGCCGGCCTGGTCAACATCCTCAACCCGGACCGCATCATCCTCGGCGGTCTGCACCGCACCCTGCTGGACGCGGACCCCGGCCGGCTGCGCGCGGTGGTCGCCGACCGCAGCCTGTGGGGCCAGAGCGGGGGAGTCCCCATCCTGCCGTGCACCCTGGACCACAACAGTCTGGTCGGCGCGGCGGAACTGGCCTGGCAGCCGGTCCTGGACGATCCACTGGAGGCACTGGCCGGGACCGACTAGTCCGCGGTGACACCCCAGTACGCGATCCCCACCGGGCCGTTCTCGCCGTACAGCACCGTGCAGTTGCCGCAGGCGCGGTCGGGGAAGGGCAGCCGGTCCGAGTCCAGCGCGTCGAGCCATGCGGCGTGCGTCGGCCGGCCGTCCGGTGCCCAGACTCTGACCTCGGCGTCGGTCAACGGCCGCATGAAGGGCCCGCCTTCGGTGTCCGTGGGCTCCACCATGATCGCCTGGTCGAGGACCGAGGCCGTACCACCGGTGTAGATGTACTCCATCCACTCCGTGTCCGCCCACAGCTCCTCGACGGTACGGCCCGGGAAGCCGTGGTCGTCCCGCGCCAGCTCCGCCTCCTGCTCCTGCCGGAACGCCGCCGTCAGATCGGGCTGATACCGCCCCACGTGACACCATGCGTTGCCACCCATCACACGCCTCCCGCCCCACGTTCACCGATCATGGGCAGCGTAGGACACGGCACTGACAACGGGCCCCGCCCCCGGCTGCGCCGGCGCGACGGCCACCGGGGTGGGGTGCGGTCGGCGGAGCCGTGCGGGTGCGTGCCGTCGTCCGGCGCGTGTCCGACCCCCTTGAGGAGACCGCGGAGGTCATGGGTGGTCGGCGTGTCCGTCAGCGCGCTCACCGGCACCGTCGCCCAGGCCGTGCACGAGGGCCCGGCCGGTCTCGCCCACCCCGATGACACCGGCGCGTGCCACGGTGGCCGTGTCCGCGGGCGCGCGGCGCGGCCTCGGCACGAGTTCGCCCCCGCAGTTGGGGCAGACCTGCCCCAGGGCCGCTCCGCACGCCTCGCAGAACGTGCACTCGTACGAGCAGATACGGGCCGGACCGTCCGGTGGCAGCGCGGTGGTCTCGCAGCGCTCGCAGCGGGCGCGCATCTCCAGGCCCATGCTCTCCCGTCCCTTCGGACAGCCGTCGGTGATCGGTATCGGTGATAGGGGATCGTGAACTCTCGTGCTCCGTCGGCTCCCATCCTCCCGGCCACGGCCGGCGGCGAAACCGTCCGGAGGGACAGGGATCCACCGGATCGGGCCACGGCCCGCTCAGGCCCAGTCGGCCCCGAACGCTCGCCCCGGGTGCTCCGCGAGGACGCGGTCCACCAACTCCGCCCCCACCGCCTGCACCAGCCGCTGCCGCACCCGGCGCAGCAGGTACGGCATCCCCGGCCCGCCGTCGACCGAGCGGGCCCCGGCGGTCACCGTGTCACCGCCGAGCAGCAGCCGGTCCCCGAACCCGGCCTCCGCCAGGGCCCGTACGGCCTCCGGCATCCGCCAGTCGGTGGCGTGGTGGGCGCGGGACGGGCCGTCGAAGGCCAGCCAGCAGCCCGACGCGGCGGCCTGGCGGTGCGTCACCGGGTCGGGCGAGCGGTTCAGGCGCCCCAGGATCACCCGCTCACCCGGCACATTCAACTCCCCGCAGAGCAGGTCCAGTACGTCCAGGGCGCCGGTGCCCAGCTCCAGGTGTACGGCGATGGTGGCGCCGGTGGCGTGGTGCGCCTCGGCCGCCGCCGCCATGGTCCGGCGGGCATGCGCGTCGAGCCCGTGGAAACCGCCCGCCACCTTGATGAAACCGGCCCGCACACCGGTCGTGCCGATCCCCTCGGTCAGCTCGGAGACGAACAGGTCGGCGAGCCGGCCGCCGCGCAGCCGGGCGAGCGACTCGGGGTCGTAGTGCGCCGCTTGGTGCAGGCCGGTGGCGCAGACGATCCGCACCCCGGTCGCGCGGGACAGCTCTGGCAGGTCCGCCGCCCGCCGTCCCATGCCGTACGGCGTCCACTGCGCGACGGCCGCCCCGCCCGCCGCGCGGAAGGCCGTCAGCTCCGACCGCGCGGCGCAGAGGTCGTCCAGCTCCTGACCCGGCAACCGCGGGCTGCGCAGGAAGAGATGGTCGTGCGCGTCGCACACGCCCAGCTCCTCGGGCGGGATGTCACCGAGGACCGTACGGACGTGGGTCACCACTGCCGTCCGCGGGGAAGCCGGTCCCGGCCGGGTGCGGACAGGTGCAGCACCTCGAAGACGTCCCCCTCGGCCTTGGGCGCCTCGTGCTCCCAGAGGGAGAAGTGCACCAGCTCCCAGGCACGGGTGTCCACGGCCGCCGCCGCGAGCACCGCGCCGTCCCGCGCCGCCAGTCTCCCGGTCTCGGCCGCCGCGTCCGCCATGAAGGACGCCAACCGCACGCCGTCCGGGACCGGTTGGCGCCGGCGCACGGCGAACGCCGGCGCGGCGGCTGCGGTTCCCTCCTCGAAGGCCAGACCGGTCCACTGCCGGACCGCGGGCCGCCCGAAGTCGTCGACGGGCCCCTGGAAGGCTCCGCCCCACAGGAAGCTGTTCATGCCCTCCAGGGTGTTCCAGAGGTAGAACGGGCCGTACTGGTTCACCGGCGAGCCGTTCACACCGCGTTCGCGCATCACGTACGTCTTGACGCCGAGACCGTCCCAGTCGTCCAGCAGATGGCCGACGCGGGCGACCCGGGAGCGGATGATCCCCATGTCGTAGTCGGCGGGCAGGGTGAACTCGTACTGCATGGCGTGCATCTCGGAATTCCCTTCTCAGGCGGGGTGGTCGGCCGCTGCTCAGGCGGGGTGGTCGGTCACGTGCGCGTGCCACTCGGTCGTCGTGCCGTCCCCGGCGGCCTCCACCACCGCCAGGTGGGTCATGAAGGTGCGGGGCCCGGCACCGAGCCCCGCGCCCTCCAAGTAATGCCGGTGAAGTTCTCCGCCGGGCCCCGCCGGGTGTCGGGACGCCGTCCGGTGAAGTGCACGTGACTCAGTTCCCCGGTCCGGGAGGCGGAGGTGCCAGCAGGGAGAGCAGACCGCGTACGCCCGCGTCGAAGGCGGCCGGCGAGCCGGACGCGCGGGCGAGGACATAGCCGCCCTGCACGGTCGCGAGGACGGCCGCGGCGATCTCCTCGCCGTCCAGGCCGGGCGCGAACTGCCCCTGCCGTTTGCCCTCTTCGACGATCCCGGCGATCCGCTGCCGGATGGCGGTGATCGTCGCGTCGACCGGCGCGCGCAGCTCCTCGCTCGCGATCACGTCCGGGTCCATGGTCAGCCGGCCGACCGGACAGCCCCGCAGCACATCACGCTCGCGCAGCAGATACGCCTCGATGCGCTCGTACGGCGTGCCCGGCCCGCCCAGCACGGCCTCCGCGGTGGCCCGCAGTTCGTCGGCGGTGCGGCGGATGGCCGCCAGGGCGAGGTCCGGCTTGCCCTTGAAGTGGTGGTACATGCTGCCCTGTCCGGCCCCGGCGCGCTCCAGGATCGCCTTCGGGCTGGTGCCCACGTACCCGCGCTCCCACAGCAGCTCGCGGGTGGACTCGATCAGTCGTTCCGAGGTGCTCACGCGCTCACTGTACATACTAGTAGTTACAGTCCGCCACCCGCCCCGGGAGCAGCACGGAGTCACGGCCGTACTCCCCGCGAGGTACGCGCACTGCCGCCGACCGCACGACGACCCCGACCCCCTGCCGGAGGGAGCCTTCGGACACCACCCGAAGACCCGACCGACGAGGGAGAGACCCGAGATGCAGACCCTGGCGCACTGGGACGGCGGCGGACCCGGCCCGTGGATCCTGTTCGTCCCGCTGATCTGGGCGGCCGTCGTGACCGGCGCCGTCACCGTGCTGCGCCGCACCGCCCGGCGCGGGCGCGGCGGCCCCTGGCGGCCGGTGGACGCGGGACGCCCGGCGGGCGACTCACCGCTCGCGGTCCTCGGCCGCCGCTTCGCCTCCGGCGAGATCGACGAGGACGAGTACTGGCGCCGTCTGTCCGTCCTGGAGGAGCAGTTCGGCGGCACCGGAAAGAGTGGCGCGGTCTGAGCACGGCCACCGCGGCGCGTGCCGTCGCCCGCCTCGCCGACGCGGTGAGGGCGTACGGCTCCGGCGACACCGCCGTACGAGCCCTGGACGGCGGCGACGCCACCTTCCCCGCCGAGGCCCCGGCTCCCCGTTCCTTGTCGAGACTCGCTGCCGGGGCCGAGGCGCCGCGCTGCGCTCGGGTGCCCGCCCGGTCCGTCCGGCCGTAGCGCGGGGGGAGGGCACCGCGGTCGCGGGGGCACCGAGGCGGGCCGCCCCTGGAGAGGCGGCCCGCACTGCTGCCGCGTTCCCGAGGGGTGGGGCGGCGGGCTCGTGACGGTCCGGTGCTCCCGGCCGGCCGGAGGTGTGGTGGGCCGGGAGGTACCCGTGGGCTGGGCGACGCAGTGGCCGGCCGGGAACCTCGGCGGGTCAGGAAGGCACGGCTGACCGAGCGGGCGGGGCCGTCTCGGCCGGGGTGGGGGCGGACCCCGCGGCGGGTGGGGGCGCCCCGACCGGCGCCGTGGCCGTGGCGGCGACGGGCGCCGTGCTGCCGGCGGGTGCGGTACGGCGGACGGGCGGGCGCGCGGGACTTGCGAGGGGCGCGGGACTTGTCAGGGGCGCGGCACTCGCCGGTACCGGGGCTGCCGGAGCCACGCACGGCCCCGAACCGGTCGGTCCCGCCGGGAGAACCGCCCCCGCCGGGACAGGCGCCCCAGTCGGGAGAACCGCCTCCGCCGGGAGAACCGCCTCCGCCGGGACAACCGCCTGCGTCGGTGCGGCCACCCTCGTGGGGACGGCCGGCGTCGGCGTGCCCCGTACCGCCCTCCGGGGCGACCCCGACGGATGGCTGCGGGCCGTTGCCGGGGCCGGGAGGGTGAACCAGACGACCTTGCCGTCCTCGCCGTCCGGCCGGGCGCCCCAGCTCTCGCTGACCGCGGCCACCATGGCCAGGCCCCGCCCACAGGTGGCCAGCGGAGTGGCGCCCGTCGCCTCCGTGGCGTCGGCCGGCACCGGAAGACGCGGATCGTGGTCGCGCACCGAGACCGTGAGCCGGTCCGGCAGCAGTTCCAGCTCGACGGTGCACGACTTGTCGGGCCGGGCGTGCCGGTGGACGTTGCTCAGCAACTCCGTCACACCGAGCGCGGCCCGGTCTATCAACGGGTCCATATGCCAGTAGCGCAACTGCGCAGATACGATTCTGCGGACCTGGCCGATCCGCGACGGCAGGGCTTGGAGCTCCACCGTGCAGTGCCTGCTTGGGTGACTGATCACGGCTGCGACTCCCCGATGTGAGGTCCGGAGGAACCGGAAGAACACGGAGAACAACGGATCCAGCAGGGTGCTTGCGTCCAAACGTCCGCCTGCTGTCGTGGCCGGCGGGCTGGTTCGCAGCGTTATCGCCGGTAAACCCAGAGTGACGTGAGACCAGCGTGGCGCAGCGGATGCGCTCCCGCAACTCGCCGCGACCGACCGGTGCTCGGCGTGTGTGACCGACCGCCGTTCAGCACGCGTGACCGACCGCCGGCCGGCATGTGCGGCTGACCGCCCCGGCCGTGTGCGGCCGCGCGCTCCTCAGCCGCCGCGCCCCGCCGCACGGCGGACCGCCTCGACGAACCGCCGTGCCGCGGGCGGCCCCGGCCGGCCCGGAGCGGGATCGCGCGCGCCCATCGTCAGCAGGTACCGCGTGCCGTTGACGTCGGCGAGCGCCCGGTCGTCCGGTACGAACCACGGCTTGGAGGCGCGCACCGCCTGCACCGGCGCGCTGTCTATCTCGCTGCCGTAACTGGTGAGCAACTGCAGTCTGCCGTCGCTGATCCGGACCTGTCCGGCCCGGGTGAGCGAACGCAGGCGTTTGCCGATGCGCACGCCTGTGGCCGTGAACTCCGGTTCCGCCATGTCTGGCCGCCCCCTCGCGGTGTTCCCGTGGTTCCCTGGTGCGCCCCCGTCCGGGACGGTCGTCCCGTCGCGTGCAGTCTGCCCCGGCTCGGCGTGGAGCACCAGTGCGCGCGGGGGCGTGTGCGGCAGTCGCCCGGAGCACTCGCGCCCATGCGCCCCCCATCGGCTCGCACATCCGTGCCCCAGCGTGCCTTTGGGTGGCTCAAAGATGCGTTTATGCAGGTGGGAAGCGGTGTGAAAGGTGCCTATGCTCGATCTGCCGGCCAGCGCGAGGCGCCGTCGGCGAGCAGCGTAAGGAGCCCCGCCGTGAGCACCCCTCCCCAGATCAGCACCGGCGCCACCCTCGACGTCGACCGCAGTGATCCCGCCTACCGTGGCTGGCTGAAAGAGGCCGTCCGCAAGGTTCAGGCCGACGCGAACCGATCGGCGGACACGCACCTGCTGCGCTTCCCGCTGCCCGAGCGGTGGGGTATCGACCTCTACCTCAAGGACGAATCCACCCATCCCACCGGCAGTCTCAAGCACCGGCTCGCCCGTTCCCTGTTCCTCTACGGCCTCTGCAACGGCTGGATCCGCCCGGACCGCCCGGTGATCGAGGCGTCGAGCGGCTCGACCGCGGTCTCCGAGGCCTACTTCGCGAAGCTGATCGGCGTGCCCTTCATCGCGGTCATGCCGCGCACGACGAGCGCGGAGAAGATCCGCCTGATCGAGTTCCACGGCGGACGGTGCCACTTCGTGGACGACTCCCGGAAGATGTACGAGGAGTCGGCCCGCCTCGCGGTGGAGACCGGCGGCCACTACATGGACCAGTTCACCTACGCCGAACGCGCGACGGACTGGCGCGGCAACAACAACATCGCCGAGTCGATCTTCCGGCAGTTGCAGTTGGAGCGGTTCCCGGAGCCCGCCTGGATCGTCGCCACGGCGGGCACCGGCGGCACCTCCGCGACCCTCGCGCGCTACGTCCACTACATGCAGTACGACACCCGTATCTGCGTCGCCGACCCGGACAACTCCTGCTTCTTCGAGGGCTGGACGACCGGCGACCCGGAGGTCACCTGCGACTGCGGCTCCCGGATCGAGGGCATCGGCCGGCCGCGCATGGAGCCGAGCTTCGTGCCCGGCGCGATCGACCGGATGATGAAGGTCCCGGACGCGGCCAGTGTCGCCGCCGTACGGGCCCTGGAGGCGGCCATCGGCCGGAAGGCGGGCGGCTCCACGGGCACCGGTCTGTGGAGTGCGCTGAAGATCGTCGCCGAGATGGTGTCGGAGGGGCGTACGGGCAGCGTCGTCACGCTGTTGTGCGACCCGGGCGACCGGTACCTGGACAAGTACTACTCGGACGCGTGGCTCGCGCAGCAGGGTCTGGACATCACGCCGTACACGGCCGCGGTCGACACGTTCCTGGCCACCGGCGTGTGGCCGGACTGAGCCGCCCCCCTCCCCGGGCGGCTCCCGCGCGACAGGCGGGTTGCGGGGTTGTGTGGGTTTGGTGACGTCTCAATTGAGGCCCTCGGCAAGCCGGTTGCGCCTAAGCGACTGATAAGATCATCCCACTTTTCAGTGGACTGACGGCGTGTCATGAACGCGTCTGGGGGACAGTCTCGAAGGCACCGTCGCGCTGTTCACGTTCCCGGCGCGATGCGACTTGAAGAGAGTCTCATGACGTCATTGACTCAGGATCCACTGTTGTGGATCTTGCTGGTGGTGCTCATCGCTGCGGTCGTCGCAGTGATGCGGGCCCGGAGAACCAACATGGCGCTCCGAAGAACGAAGAAGGAACTGGAAGCGGGACTCGGCGAGGCCCGCGGCGATGTCGGAGAGCTCCACGCGCACATCGCCACGCTGACCGCCCAGCACCAGCGCGACCTCGCGGACGTCCGGGCGGACGCGGAGGCGGGGACCAAGGCGGTGCTCAAGTCCGCGATGGGAACGCTCCAGTCGCTCGCCGAGGAGCAGCAGGTACTCCTCGACGGCCTGCTCAAGAAGTACGGCGACACCACCGAGGTCCTGGCCGACCTGATGACGGTCGACCACACCGGCAGCCAGTTCGGACGCCGCGCCAAGGGCATCTCCGTGCTGTGCGGCGGCTGGCTGGGCCGGCGGGAGGGCGCCGCCACGGTCTACGACGTCGCGCGCAGCGCCCAGGGCCGGATCAGGGACTTCAACCGGGTCAGCGTCCACTCGCAGGTGAACGTCTCCCTCGTCGGCAAGGCGGTCGAGCCGGTGGCCGTCGTCTTGGCCGAGCTGCTGGACAACGCGACGAACTACAGCGCGCCCGGCACTCCGGTCGAGGTCAACATCCAGACCGTGCCGACCGGTGTGTGCTTCATCGTCGACGACGCCGGACTCGGCATGGACCAGGAGACCAAGGACCGGGCGGCGGCCCTGCTGTCGGTCGACGGTCCGGTCGACATCACCGGTCTCGGCGATCCGCCGCGGTTCGGCTTCGCCGTGTGCGGCATGCTCGCCGCCCGCTACGGCTTCGCCGTCTCCGTCGGTTCCGTGTCCCCCTACGGCGGAGTGCGTGCAGTGATTCGTGTGCCCGAAAGTCTCCTCGCGGCCGACGCGCCCGCCCCCGCGGCCGACGCCCAGGACGCCACGGGCCCGGAGACGGCCCCCCAGCGACTGGCGCCGGTCCCGGTCGTGGGCCCCACCCACGTGGTGGGGACGACCTCGGGAGGTCTGCCCAAACGCCGGCGACGCAGCGGCCCCGTCACGGTGGTCCCGGCACTCGACGCCACCGACGGTCAGGAGGGCGCGCCCGAACCCGCCAGCGAGGTGACGGCGTCACGGCTCGGGGCGTTCGCGCGCGGAACACAGCTCGGGCGCACCACGAACACCACGGAAGGACCTGACAACAAGTGAACATCGACCTGTCCTGGGTGCTGAACGACGTGCTTGAGGTACGCGGAGCCCGGCACGCGATCCTCGTCTCGGGCGACGGCCTGCTGCTGCAGCGCTCGGACGACATCGGGCGGGACGACGCCGAGACGAACGCCGCCGCGATGAGCTCCATGCAGTCGCTGAGCCGGGCCGTCGCGGGGTTCGTGGGAGCGGGACACGGGATCTGGAAGCAGACGCTGCTGGAGTACGACGGCGGCTGGATCTTCCTGATCGCCGCAGGCCAGGGCTCCTACCTCGCCGTCTCCGCCGCGCTGGACGTCGACATGGAGGCCATGTCGTTCCGCATGCAGAAGACGGTCACGGGCCTGAGCAAGGCGATGAGTGTGGCGCCCCGCTCGGACAACGGTGCCGGCGCATGACGACCCCCGACGAGGAAGCCTCCGTCACCAGCGACTTCGTCCGCTCCTACGTCATCACCGGCGGCCGGACGCTGCCGGACTCGGACGACCTGGCGCTGCACACCCTGGTCACCCTGGCTCCCGACCGGACACCCCCGCTGGGAGCCGGTCCCGAGGTGATGGCGATCTGGAAGCTGTGCGCGGGCGGCTACCTGTCGGTCGCCGAGGTGGCCGGCCACCTGGGACTGCCGGTGGGGGTGGCCCGGCTGCTGCTGACCGATTTATTCGAGCAGGGACACCTCCTGCGCCGCGCCGAGCCGCCCCGGGCTCAGAACGTTGACAGAGCGACCCTGGAAAAGGTTCTGAATGGACTCCAATCCCTCATCGGCTGAGACCGCCCCCGGCTCCATCTACGTCTCCAGCGCGGTGACCAACGCTGCCAAGATCCTGGTCGTCGGGCATTTCGCCGTGGGCAAGACGACCTTCATCGGCTCCCTGTCGGAGATCACCCCGCTGCGCACCGAGGAGAAGATGACGCAGGCGTCGCTCCACGTGGACGACCTCAGGGGCGTGTCCGACAAGACCACCACCACCGTGGCCCTGGACTTCGGCCGGCTCACGCTCAGCGACGACCTCGTGCTGTACCTGTTCGGCACCCCCGGACAGCAGCGCTTCATGCAGCTGTGGGAGGACATGGCCCGCGGCGCGCTGGGGGCGCTGCTCCTGGTCGACCCCGCCCGGCTGGAGGAGACGTTCCCCGTCATCGACCTCGTCGAGCGGTACGGCCTGGAGTACGCCATCGCGGTCAACAGCTTCGAGACGGGCACGGTGTACGAGGAGGCGGAGGTGCGCGAGGCCCTGGACCTGCTCCCCGACACCCCCGTCGTCTACTGCGACGCGCGCGACCGGCAGTCCTCCGCCCACGCGCTGATCGCGCTCGTGCGTCACCTGCTCGCCCGAGCCGCCTGACCCTTCCATCCCCCCGACCCCGGCCCGGACCCCCGCCCGGGCCCCGGGCCCGGACCCTGCGCCGGACCCCGGCCCGGCACCATCCCCCGGCGCCCGGCCCGGACCCCCCCGGCCCGGAACCATCCGCCCGGACCTTCGGCCCGGAGCCAGCAGAAGGAACCTCATGGACCGCCAGTCAGCCCCCGCCCCCGTCGGCGCCAGATGCCCCATGCACGACGCCGCGTTCGCCGCCGACCCGCACCAGGTCTACGACCGGCTGCGCGCCCACGCTCCGGCCGGACCGGTCGAACTCGCCCCCGGCGTCGACGCGACCCTGGTCGTCGGCCACGAGATGGCGCTGCGCGTGCTGCAGAACTCCACGCTCTTCGCCCGGGACGCCCGCCGGTGGAAGGCCCTCAACGAAGGGCGCATCGGGCTGGACAGCCCGGTGCTGCCGATGATGGCGTACCGGCCCAACTGCCTGTTCACCGACGGTGCCGTGCACCTGCGGCTGCGCAAGGCCGTCACGGACAGCCTGGCCCGGCTCAACATCACCCGCATCCGCCGTGACGTCGAGCCCATCGCCGACTACCTCATCGACCAGTTCAGCGAGCGGGGCCGGGCCGACCTCCTCAACGACTACGCCAAACTGCTGCCGCTGCTGCTGTTCAACAAGCTCTTCGGCTGCCCGGCGGACATCGGTGACACCCTCACCAGCGCCATGTCGGCGATCTTCGACGGCAAGGACGCCCTGCGCGCCAACGAGGAACTCACCGCCTGCCTGATGGAGCTGATCGCCCTCAAGCGCCGCCGGCCCGGCGACGACGTCACCTCCTGGCTGATCCAGCACCCCGCCGGGCTCACCGACGAGGAACTCAAGGACCAGCTCGTCATGCTGATGGGCGCCGGCGTGGAACCCGAGCGCAACCTCATCGGCAACGCCCTGCTCCTGCTGCTGTCGCCCGACACGAGCGGGCGCGACTCCGGGCTGCTGGTGGAGGAGGCGATCGACGACGTGCTGTGGAACCAGACGCCCATCGCCAACTACGCCACCCACTACCCGGTGCAGGACGTGGACCTCGGGGGAGTGGTGGCCGAGGCCAACACTCCGGTCGTCATCAGCTTCGCCGCCGCCAACAGCGATCCGGCGCTCGCCGAGGCCCGCCACAAGCACAGCAAGGGCGCCCACCTGGCCTGGGGAGCCGGTCCGCACGCGTGCCCGGCCAAGGACCCGGCGCAGGTCATCGCCGTCACCGCGATCGAGAAGATCCTCAACGCCCTGCCCGACCTCACGCTGGCCGTTCCCGAGAAGGAGCTGGAATGGCGCCCGGGGCCGTTCCACCGGGCCCTGGTCGCGCTGCCCGTGGCCTTCAGCCCGACCCCGGCCACCCGCATGGTCTCCGCCCTCCAGAACCGGACCGGCCCCGCCGCGGCGGAGCAGCCGCTGCCGACGGTTCCGGCCTCCGCCGCTTCCGCCGGCCGTCAGGAGCCGGCCAGGAAGAAGGGATTCTGGAGCAGTTTCCTGGACATTTTCCGGGTCTGATGTGCGGCATGTGACAGGAGCAACACTGTCAGGCGCATGACGGAGGAGAGGGGAAGGGTAGGTTCCGGCGGTAACGGTAGCGCCCAGCCACAGAGGAGCTTTGCGTGACCGCCGTTGGCGTCATACGCGGTACCACCCCCGACCGCCGAGTCGTCATCCCTCTCCTTCGCCGCCTGAGGGCCGGCGAGGGACTGGCCGACCCCCTCCCCGTCTGGGAAGAACTGCGCGCACTGGGCGATGTGGTGCCCGCGCCCTGGGGCGGGTACTTCGTGACCGGATTCGATGCGTGCAGCCAGGTCCTGCGCGGCCGGAACTGGCTCGTCCCCGACTTCGACTGGCAGGAGCGCCAGCCCGACCCGACGCGCTGGCGCGAGCCGGCGACGCGGGAGATGACGCGGACCCTCTCCCGCCTCAACCCGCCCGTGCACACCTTCCAGCGGCGCGCCCTGGGCAACCTCTTCGACCGCGGCACCCTGGAGACCATGCGGCCCCGGATCGCGGGCCACGTCACCCGGCTCCTGGACCGCCTCGACTTACAGCTGCGCACCCACGGCGAGGCCGACTTCGTCGACACGGTCGGCGACCGGCTCCCGATCCACACCGTCGGCCAGTGGCTCGCCATCCCGGCCGAGCACTACCCGCGGATCCTGGACTTCACCCACCGCCAGGTCCACGCCCAGGAACTCCTGCCCACCAAGAGCGAACTGGCCGTCTCCGCCCAGGCCACCCTGGAGATGAGGGACTTCTTCACCCGCCTGATCGCCCACCGCCGCCGCCGCCTTGGCAACGATGTCCTCTCCGACTGGATCCGCTACTGGGACGCCCAGTACCCCGACGACCGCGCGGCGGCGGACCAGACGCTCTACGACCTGACGATGTTCATCACCATCGCCTCGCTGGAGACCACCGCCACCCTGCTGACCAACGCCGTGTGGTTCCTCACCCGGGACCCGGCCCGGGCCGACTGGCTGCGCCGGCACCCCGAGCGCCTCGACGACGCGATCGACGAGGTGCTGCGCTACGACCCGCCCATCCACCTCAACTCCCGGTACGCCGCCGACGACACCGTTCTCGCAGGCGTACCCATCGCCAAGGACACCACCGTCCACGTGCTCTACGGCGCCGCCAACCACGACCCGCGCCGCAACGAGAACCCGCACGTGTTCGACGTCCGCCGCAAGGGCGCCCACCTCACCTTCGGCGGTGGGGCCCACTACTGCCTCGGCATGGCCCTGGCCCGCCTGGAGGCCCGCCTGCTGCTCAGCGAACTGCTGGAACGATTCCCCACCCTGCGGCCGACCGCGGGCCCGACGTACGCGAGCCGGATGGTCTTCCGGCGCGTCACCTCCCTCACGGTGACGGCGTGACCCCCTGGAGGCGGCCTGTCCGCACCTGACAAGACGACCTGCCCAACAGCGACGACATGACTGCCCCCAAAGCGACGACATGACTCCCCCGAAAGCGACGACATGACCGCCCTCCCCCTCACGGCTCTCCCGGCCGGCCCCGTACGGCAGACCCTGCGGACCCACCGGGAGGGCCCGGTCCTCACCATCGAGCTGAACACCCCCGAGCACGGCAACACCGTCACCGACGCCCTGCTGGACGACCTCCTGGCCGTTCTCCAGGACCAGGACCCGGCGGTCCGCGTGCTCGTCCTCACCGGGAGCGGCGCCGACTTCAGCCTCGGCGGGGACCGGGGCGAGTTCGCCCGGCACCTCGCCGCCGACCCCACCGCCGGCGGCATCCGCGTGTCGGGAACCAAGGCGCGGCGCGTCTGCGACGCCCTGACCGGCAACCCGGCCGTCACCATCGCGCGCGTCCACGGCAAGGCCATCGGGGCGGGCATGGCCCTGGCGCTCGCCTGCGACCTGCGGGTCGGCTCCGAGGACGCGACCTTCCGGCTGCCCGAACTCGCCCTCGGACTCCCCACCGCCTGGGGCGGCCTGCTGCCCCGCCTGATCAACGAGGTCGGCGCCGCCCGCGTCCGCGAACTCGTCCTCACCGGCCGGGCTTTCACCGCGGCGGAAGCCCACTCCCTGTCCATCCTGCAGAAGGTGGTGCCGGCTCACGAACTGGACGCGGCCGTCGACGCCTGGGCCCGGCCCGTCGTGCGCCGCCCCCCGGCCGCGCTGCGCGTCACCAAGACCCTGCTCAACTCCCTTTCGGCCGCCTCCCGTCTGGCCGACGTATCGGCGCTGGACGCGGAACTGATGGCAGCGGTCGTGTCCGAGGCACACCACGCCCACGGCGGCTGATCACCGCCGGGACACGTACCCGTCCAGGGACGTCACCGCGTCACGGAAGGCGCGCCCCAGGCCCGCGCGGGCCAGCATGAGAACGAACCGGAACGGCGCCGTCCCATCGGCGGCGAAGGTCCACTGCACACGCGTCCCGCTGCCCCGGGGCGTGAGGCGCCACTCCTCGGCCAGGGCGCGGGCCCCGGGCGCGTTGGTGCTGTCCACACGGTAGACGTACACCTCGGGCGCCTTCGCGACGAGCACCGTCTCCGCGAACCTCCCCCCGCCCCTGAGCCGGATCTCGCGCCCGGAGCCGCCGTCGGTGACCCGGGCGAGCGTCACCGCGGAGAACCACTCGGCCCAGCCGGGCACGTCCTCGGCGAGCGCGCGGTAGACCCGCTCGGGCGAGGCGGAGATGTTCCGTGCGAAGACCAGGCGTACGGGCGCGGTCCCGATGAAGCCGGGATCCACCGGGCGCAGACGACGAGCCATGGACGAAACCCCCTCGTGACACTCCCGCAGCCGGTTGGACGCACGTCGTCAACCGGGCATCGTCACCTTAGCTGACGGGCTCTCAGATGTCAGTGCCGTCCTCGTCACCGGGCTCGCCCGCCACCAGCACCCGCAGATGCTCGGAGATCTCCGCGCGCGCCTCGGCGGGCAGACCTGCGTCGGTCACCAGCGTGTCCACCTGCTCCAGCGCGGCGAACGAACTCAAGCCCACCACACCCCACTTGGTGTGGTCGGCGACCACCACGACCCGGCGCGCGGAATGCACCAGCCGCCGGTTGGTCTCGGCCTCCGCGAGGTTCGGCGTGGACAGGCCGGCCTCCACCGATATGCCGTGCACCCCGAGGAAGAGCAGATCGAAGTGGAGCGCGGCGATCGCCTGGTCGGCCACCGGCCCCACCAGCGAGTCCGACGGGGTGCGCACCCCGCCGGTCAGCACCACCGTCGCCGCCCCCTGCCGCTGCCCCGAGGTGCGCTGTGCCGAGTGGAAGACGTCCGCGACCCGCACCGAGTTCGTCACCACGGTCAGGTCGGGCACCTCCAGAAGATGCTGCGCGAGCGCGTACGTCGTCGTACCACCGGACAGCGCGATCGCCGCCCCCGGGCTGACCAGGCGGGCCGCGGCGCGCGCGATGTCCTCCTTGGCGGTCAGCTCCAGCCCCGACTTCGCCTCGAACCCCGGCTCGTGCGTGCTCGCCTCGACCACCGGCACCGCGCCGCCGTGCACCTTCTCCAGCACGCCCTGGCGGGCGAGCGCGTCCAGGTCGCGACGCACGGTCATGTCCGAGACACCGAGCTTGCGGGTCAGTTCGTTGACCCGTACCCCGCCCCGGCGCCGGACCTCGTCCACGATCAGGGCGCGGCGCTGCTCCGCGAGGAGGTTCTGATTCTCGCTCACGTACGCTCCGGTCCTTTCGCCGCCATCCGTCCGACACGCCCGGTGCACCGGCTCCGACCAGGAAGTTCCCTCTGTCCGGCAGTGCGCGGGCGTCCCATCTTTTCACGGGTCGGCACCGGTTGCGCCACCGCGTCGTGACCCGTCCGCCGCCACACGGTTCGGGGAGATTCCGTGACGAGAGGTGTACGCGGCCGCCGGACCGGAGATCCTGAAGCGCGCACGACACAGGCGTCAGGCGTCACGGGGGAAGTGTCAGAACAGTGGAACGCGCGCAGGAGCGCCGGGCGGGGCAGCGGGAGCAGTGTCCCGGCGGAACGTACGTGGACCGGCCCGGGGAGCCGCCGGAGACCGAGCTGGAACTGCTGGTGCACGGGGTCGGCGGGACCACGCCGGAGAAGATGCTCGGCGACCCCCGCACGGTCCGGGTCACCGGCGACGACACGGCCGCCGTCTTCCGGCGCGCCGAGGACACCGAGGCCGCCCCGGACGGCACAGGCGCCGGGGAAGGGGCGGGGGGAGAGCGCGGGCGGGAGCCCCGGAGCGGACCGGTCCGGGAGGCGTACGTCTGGTGCAACCTCACCTCCGGCGACGGCAGCCGCGCCCTGTGGCTGTTGCTGCTGCCGTTCATGGTGGTGAACCTCGCCCACTGGATGCGCCCCGCCGCACCCGGCCGACCACGCGTCGTCCGGCTCTACGGCCTCCTGGTGCGTCTGTCGGCCCTCACCCTGACCGTGCTGCTGGTGGCCGCCGCCTGCGAAGTGGCGCTCGACCTGGTCGCCTGGCAGTGCGCGGGCGTCCAGTCCTGCGTCGGCCGCCACTCCTGGCTGGGCTTCCTGTCACCCGCCGCCGGCGGGTGGTGGAGCGCCCCCGGCCGCCGACTGGCCCTCGCCGCGACACTGCCGGTCACGCTGACCGGCCTGCTGTGGTACCTCTCCCACCGCACCTGGCGCGCCTACGAGTCCCACCGACCACTGTCCTCCACCCCGGACCCGACCGGTGACGACCAGGAGCCGTCCGGCGGCGGTCCTCGGCCGGCCGGCGAGGGACACGCCTTGGCCAGCGGTGGACCGGGACCGGGGAGCGGTGGTGCGGAGTCCGGCAGCGGTGGGTCGGGTTCGGCCAGTGGGGGGTCGGAGCCGGGTGGGGGCGGACGGGAGCCGGCCGGCAGTGGGGCGGAGTCGGGCAGCGGTGGACCCGTTCCGGGGAGGGACCGGTCGAAGTCGGACAGTGACGGCGTCGGGCCCGGCGCCCACGGCAGTGCGCTGGCCCGGCCCGGGTTCTGGTACGGGCGGCGTCTGGTCGCCCGGCTGCGCGCGGCGCACACCGCGGCCGGTCTGCTCACGGTGGCCGCCGCCGTCACCACCCCGGCGGCCCGCTTCGACCGCCGGCCCGGCGGCCCCGCGGTCCTGGACGTCCTCGGCCTGGGGCTGGCGGCCGCGCTGGTCGTCTGCGGGGCGGCGGTGGTCGTGGTGGTCTGCCGCCGGGGCCGCAGCGAGAGACGGCTCGACCAGCGGCTCGACCGGCACCTCGTACGCTGCCTGCCGCTCGCCGCGCTCGCCCTGCTGCTGCTCGGTCTGGTGTACGCCGGCTGGACCCGGCCCGACTGGCGGTCCATCGGCCGGCTGCCCGGTGACCCCTCCTTCGGCGCCCTCATGCTGGCCCAGGGCCTGCTCGTCGTCGCCCTCGCCGCCGTGGCCGGGTACCTGCACCGGCGCCGCCCCGACCCGCGCGCCGCGATGCGCGGTCTCGGCGGTCCCGCCGTCGCCCTGCTCGCCTGCGCGCTGGGCGGAGTGATCTCCGGCGGGGTCGCCCAGCGCGTCGCCGACTGGCTGGACGGCACCCGTGCCCTGCTCACCGGCCCGCCCGTCCTGCTGACCTGGCAGGCGTCCGTCATCCCGCCGCTCCTCGCGGTCCTGCTGCTCCTGGTCGCCGGGCTCGCCCTGCACACCGCCCGGCTCGCCCGAGCCGAACGGGACCGGGTCCGCCGCGAGCACCCCGGCGAGCCCGAGGACCCGGCCCGCACCCGCGCCATCGCCCACGCGCGGGCCATGGCCACCCTCACCGACCGGGCGCCGCTCGTCGTCGCCGTACTCACCGCCACCACCCTGGTCCTGGGCTCCGTGGCGCTGGCCGGGGCCCTCGCCACGAGGAAGACGCCCGACGGAGCGGCCCACCGCACGCACCACCTCGTCCAGGCCGTGGCCGAGACCTCGCAGGCGCTGGGCTCCTGGCTGGTCGGCCTCGGCTTCCTGCTGTTCGTGACCTGGGGCAGGCGGGCCTACAAGGACGCCTCGGCCCGGCGCACCATCGGCATCCTCTGGGACGTCGGCACCTTCTGGCCGCGCGCCGCCCACCCCTTCGCACCGCCCTGCTACGCCGAGCGCGCGGTGCCCGACCTGACCTGGCGCATGGCCACCTGGACCCGGCGCACCGGAGGCCGGCTGGTGCTGTCCGGCCACTCCCAGGGCAGCGTCCTCGCCGCCGCGGCGGCCTGGCAGTTACCGCCGTCCGTACGCGGGCGGGTCGCCCTGCTCACCTACGGCTCACCGCTGGAGCGCCTGTACGGCCGCTGGTTCCCGGCCCACTTCGGCCCGTCGGCCCTGGCCGCCCTGCACCACGACATCGACTGCTGGCGCAACCTCTACCGGCGCACCGACCCCATCGGCGGCCCCGTCCGCGTCCCCGACGACCCCTCCCCCGACGTGGACCACGAGCCCCTGCGGGACCCCCTCGCCTACGGCCGCACTCCGGACCACCCGCTGCCGGCCCCGATCCTCGGCCACTCCGACTACCAGACGGACCCCGCCTTCACCCGCGAACGGGCCCGCCTGCTCACCCGTCTGCACCCGGAGCTGCCGGGCCAGCGCCCGGAGCCGGGGCCTCGGGCCGGGACCACCGGACCCTCGGCGTGACGTGGTCGACGGGCCTGCCCCGGCCCGCCCACGGGACGGCTCAGGGCAGCTCCGGCAGGTCCTCCGCGTAGAGCAGGGTCAGGTCGTCGGTGGTCGGGTCGGGCAGCTGGGCGACGCGGCTCGCGTGGCGCTCCACCATCGCCTCGAAGGTCTGCCGGGCGGTGCGGCCGTTGCCGAACGCCGGGCCCTTCGGGATCGCCGTGAAGTACTTCAGCAGCGCCTCGGACGCGCCCGGCGCCAGCCGGTACTCGTGCTCGTCCGCCTGCTGTTCCACGATCCGCAGCAGTTCCTCGGGACCGTAGTCGCCGAAGGTGATGGTGCGGGAGAAGCGGGAGGCCACGCCCGGGTTGACGGACAGGAAGCGCTCCATCTCGGCGGTGTACCCGGCGACGATCACCACCACCGCGTCCCGGTGGTCCTCCATCAGCTTCACCAGCGTGTCGATGGCCTCCTTGCCGAAGTCCCGCCCGGCGTCCTCCGGGGACAGCGCGTACGCCTCGTCGATGAACAGCACACCACCGCGCGCCCGCTCGAAGGCCTCCTGGGTGCGGATCGCCGTGGAGCCGATGTGCTCACCGACCAGGTCGACCCGGGACACCTCCACCAGATGACCCTTCTCCAGCACGTCCAGCGAGGCGAGGATCTCGCCGTAGAGCCGGGCGACCGTGGTCTTGCCGGTGCCGGGGGAGCCGGTGAAGACCAGATGCCGCTTGACGGAGGCTGCCTTCAGCCCCGCCCGCTGCCGGCGCCGGCCCACCTCGATCATGTCGGTCAGCGCCCGGACCTCGCGCTTGACGCTCTCCAGGCCGACCAGCGCGTCGAGTTCCCCGAGCACGTCCTTCGACGTGCGCTGGGGCTTCTCCGGCTCCGCCAGGGAGACGGGCGAAGCCTGCTCCGCGGCCCGCTGCCCGGGGAGCGCGCCGAGCAGGCCGGCGGACTGCGTCGCCGTCTCCACGGCCGCCTCCCGGACCGCGGGCGCCCGGACACCGCCGCTCTCGTCGCTGGTGCAGTCCTCCACGACCGGTCCGGTCCCGGGCCCCGCGTCGGCGAACTCGTAGCCGCCGCGCGCGCACCGCTCCGTCCGGCACCTGCGCAGCGTCGTACGGCAGCCGTCGATCACATGGAAGCCGTAGCCGCCGCTGCCGGTGACCCGGCAGTTCAGGAAGCTGCCCCGGCCGCCCGCGGAGACGTAGAAGCCGGCCTCCGAGGGGGAGTCGACCGTGCACCGCTCGATGGTCGGGTCGGCGCCCTTGGTGACGATCACACCGGTCTGGGTGCCGTCCAGGCCGCAGTTGTTGAGCGTGCCGCCGCTGCCGTGGTCGCGGAACCAGGCACCGGTGGCCGCGTCCCTGATCCGGCAGTCGTCCAGCTGCGCGGTCGCCCCGTCGCTCACCGACACGGCCGTGTTGCGCACCTGCGACAGATCGCTGTCGACGACGTCCGCGCGGGAGCCGCGGTCCAGTACGAACAGCGCGTCCGGCACGTCGTGCACCCGGCAGGATTCCAGTACGGCCGTGGCCCCGTCGCTCACCCACACCGCCGGGTAGTCGCCGGTGCTGTCGAAGATCTCGCACTGGTTGGCGTCCACCCGGGTCCCCGGGTCCCACACCGACAGGCCGTTGCGCCCGAACCGGCGGACCGTCGTACGGGTCAGGGTGAGGACCGAGCGGGAGCGCAGGTCGACCGCGTTCTCCGGGATGTCGTGGAGGTGGCAGTCGGCGAGCGTGAGCACCGCGTCGGTGTCCAGGGTGATGCCGTCGGCGGTGGTGCGGTGCACCTCGCAGTCGGTCAGGTGCGCGGTGGCCCGCTGGGTGACCTGCACCCCGGAGCCGCGCACCTCGTAGATCTCGCAGCCCACCGCCTCCAGCGAGGTGTTCTCGCCGGTCGCGGTCAGCCCGGTGCCGGAGGCGTGGTGCACGCGGCAGCGCTCCAGCCGGGGACGGGCCCCGCCGCGCACCGCCACGCCCGCCTGCCCGGCCGCGACGACCTCGCACTCCTCGAACACCCCGCCCCCGCCGTCGAGTACGGAGATGCCGATGCCGGCCGGGTTGTCGACGGTGCACCGGCGCACGGTCGGGCGGGCGTCGCCGCGCACCTCGATGCCGGCGGCGGACCGCGTGACGATCCGCACGTCCATCAGCTCGGGTGTGCCCTCCTCGACCAGCAGCGCGGGCGCCGCCGCGTCCTGCCCCTCGATGTGCAGGTCCTGCACGACGGCCGAGGCCCGCACGGTGAGCGGAACGCCGTCCACCGGCGCGATCCGCACCGAGCCGGACGAGCCCTCGGGCCCGCGCAGTGTCACCGCCCGCTGGACGACGAGGTTCTCCCGGTAGGTGCCGGGGGCGATGGTGAGGACGTCGCCGTCGGCGGCGGCCTCCAGGGCGGCGGCGAGCGAAGCGTACTCACCCGTGCGGCGCCGCCACCGCGAAGTACCGGTGTGCGTCACCTGGACCGTGCCCTGTGCCATGGCGTTGCTGTGCCCCCACCTCGTCGTACTGATGGCTCGCGGCCCGCGGGGCGCTGCCGCCGGTGCCCGGACCGGGACCGTGCTCGGCCCTCGGGGCGTCAGTGCGTCCGCGCCCCTGGAGACCTGTGCGCCCCGGGGTTCACGCACCCGCGGGTTGTCGCCGAATGCGCTTCGGCCGGTCCACCGTAGCGCGTGCGTGGATGCCGAGTTGACCAGAGCCGGAAGGCCGTCAGCTCCCGGTGCCCGCCTTGCCCCAGTCCGGGCCCGCCCGGTCCCAGGCCTGGTCCCAGCGCGCGTACCGCCGGCGGACCAGGCGCCAGACGGTCAGCCGGTGCCCGCCCTCGACCAGGGCCGCGGCGAGCAGCGCCGCGCCGACTCCCGCGAGCACGGCGTGCGTCGTGGCCGTCGCGGAGTCCAGCGGGCGCGTCGTTATTCGGCCGTGCGGATCGGTCCACAGCCGGAAGTGGTCCCCACGGTGCGGGGACTTGAGGTCCGCCAGGACCGCGCCGTGCTGCGGGGTGCCGTCCGGCGCGGTCCAGTCGGCGAGCACCCGGCTGCCGGTCTCGCGCGCGGAAGTGGTGTCGGGGTCGGCCTCCGGCAGGGCCCCGCCCAGGTCCCGCACCACGGTGGCCTCGACCGGATGGCGCGTGTGCTGCTGCAGCCGGACGGACCGCTGGAGCGACTCCTGGGCGGCGGCGCCGACCAGGCAGCCGGTCACGGGTGCGGCCACGACGATGAGCAGCAGCGCCACCAGGGCCACCCACGCCTCGGCCAGATCGGTCGCGCGGCACAGCGGATTGCGCCGCCAGCGCCACAGCCCGCTGAGTGCTCGCATGTCCCCACCCCCTCCTGGTCCGCCGTGATCCCCGGCGTCCGCGCTCGTCCCCGGACCGGATCCGGTGCGAGCGATTCACGTCCGCCGCGGTACCTGGCGTACGCGGCCCTTCACGAATTTCTCACCCCTGCTCAACGCCCGGCACCCGCCCCCTGGTTCCCGGTCCGCCGGATCATCACCGACGGGCAGTGCGGGGGCCGGTCCCTACCCCAGCACCCGCACCGGGTCGCCGACCCTGATCGTGCCGGGGGAGAGGGGCACCAGGTTCTGGCCGAACAGCAGCCTGCCGCCGATCCTGCGGTGGCGCGCCAGGGTGCGCAGCGGTTCCCGGCCCCGTACGGCCGTGGCCTGGTCGGTGGTGGTCACCACGCACCGTCCGCTCGCCTTCGGGGCCCGGAAGACCACCTCGCCGACGGCGATCCGCGTCCAGTCGTCCTCGGCCCACGGCTCGGTGCCCGCGACGACGACGTTCGGCCGGAACCGGTTCATGGGCAGCGGGCCCTCGTGGGCGTTCGGCCCCTGCGCGATCAGGGAGTTGAGGGCGTCGAGCGAGGCCACCGTCGTGACCAGCAGGGGGTAGCCGTCGGCGAAGCTCACCGTCTCGCCGGGCAGGGCGTACTCGGGGTCGACCGGGCGGCGGGTGGCCGGGTCGTCCATGTGGACCAGGCGGACCTCGGCCCCCAGATAGGCGCTGCACCAGGCGTGTGCGGCCGGGCCGGCCGGGACCCCCTCCACCTTCGTGCCGAACACGTTCATCGGCACGGTCGCCGTCGGCTCCGGCACCTCGACCGTCAGCGGCGGCCGGCCGGGCGCGGACAGACGAAGGCCGCCGCCGGCCAGAGGCTCGGCGGCGGCCAGGGCGAGACGCGGCTGCTCGCGCTGCGTGACGACCTTCCCCCCGTGGTCGATCAGCGTCCAGCGCCGGTCGCCGGCCAGGCCCCAGGGCTCCACGACGGCCTCCCGGGGCGAGACGCCCCGGAACGCCTTGACCGGGTGGACGTGGATCGACTCCACTTCGGCGTGTCCCATGCCGTCCATCGTGCCAGGCGGCACGGACAGCCGGGGCGCGAGCGGTCAGTAACCGCGGTACTGCTGGTTGTTGTACGGGTCCTGGTAGGGAGCCGGCGCGGGCCGCGGCGCGGCCGGGCGCATGGCCTCGTACCCGTTGCCCGGTGCCATCGGCCGCTGCTGCTGCGGGGCCTGCGGACCGGGGTAGCCGCGCGGGGCGCTGGCCTGCTGCGGGATGTACGCCGTGGGCGCCTGCTGCAGCGGTGCGGGCTGCTGCGGCTGCGGGTAGCCGTAGGCGGGGGGCTGCTGCTGGGCCGGTGCCGCCGGGAGGGCGGGGAGGGCCGACGGCAGGGCGGGCAGGCTGCTGCCCGTGTCGTAGGCGGCGGGGACCCGGATCGGGGCGATCTGCGGGGTGCCCCGCTCGGCGACGAGCGAGTCGTAGATCGGGGTGTCCGGGAAGGAGGCGGAGTAGTAGCCGCCACCATAAGTGGAGCGGGGGGAGGTCATGGCACATAAGTTAAGCCCACGATGTGCTGGTTGGGGAGACCGATAAGAGGGTTGTTTTCCGTGTCGGCAGGAGCCTGGGATCCCCAATACGAGCGAACTTGGCAAAAAGGGACGCCGATCCACGTTTGGATCGTGTAAAGGCCGAGTTCGTCCCGGGTTACCGGCGGTTGACCGGCGATCTTCCTGTGCCGCTCATGGGCGGGCGACGCGCCCGGCAATAGGTTGTGCGGGTAGGGATGACACGGACGCGGGGCGAGACCCGGAAGCCGACACGTGATGGGGGCGGACATGTCAATGCCGAAAGGATCCAACACACCGGTGCCCACCACGGCACTGCGCGTCGAAGTGGGCTGGCGCTCCGGCCCCGGGATTCCGGACGCCGACGCCTCGGCGCTGCTGCTCGTCGCCGGAAAGGTGCGCTCCGACGGGGACTTCGTCTTCTACAACCAGCCCGCCCACTCCTCCGGCGCGGTGCGCCACGAGGGCAAGCGGACCACCGGCGGACGGGTCACCGACACCCTGTGGGCCGACCTCGCGCGCGTGGAGGGCGCCGTGGAACGGATCGTCCTCGCCGCCTCCGCCGACGGCGGAACCTTCGGGCAGGTCCCGGACCTCTCCATCGAGGTGACCGACGCCGCCTCGGGCCAGGTGGTCGCCCGCTTCGACAGCCCCGGCGCGACCGTCGAGACGGCCTTCGTGCTCGGCGAGTTCTACCGCCGCCAGGGCGGCTGGAAGTTCCGCGCCGTCGGCCAGGGCTACAGCAGCGGACTCGAAGGCCTGGCAACGGACTTCGGCATCACCGTCGACGAACCGCAGCGCGCCGCGCCGCCCGCCGCGCCGGCCCCGGTCACCACCCCGCCGCGCCCCGCCACGGCCCCCGCCCCGCCGCCCCCGGCCCAGCCCGTCCGCCTCTCCAAGGTCACCCTCACCAAGGCGGCCCCCTCCGTCTCGCTGGCCAAGCAGGGCGGCACCTCCGGGGCGATGCGGGTGAACCTCAACTGGCAGACACGCACACACTCCACGGGCTGGGGCCGCTGGGCGGGCGGCGGTGGCGACATCGACCTCGACCTGTGCGCGCTGTACGAACTCACCGACGGCCGCAAGGGAGTCGTACAGGCGCTCGGCAACGCCTTCGGCTCGCTCCACCGGCCGCCGTACATCCACCTCGACGGCGACGACCGCACCGGGGCCGTGGCGGCCGGCGAGAACCTCACCATCAACCTCGACCACAAGCAGGACTTCCGGCGCATCCTCGTCTTCGTCACCATCTACGAGGGCGCCCGTTCCTTCGCCGACCTGCACGCCACCGTCACCCTCCAGCCGCAGCACGGCGCACCCATCGAGTTCTCGCTGGACGAGTGCACCGTCGACTCCCCGGTGTGCGCGCTCGCTCTGATCACCAACACCGGCGGCGACCTGCTCGTCCAGCGCGAGGCGCGGTATCTGGTGCCGGAACGCGGATCGAGCCCGCAGCGGACCATGGACCGCGCCTACGGCTGGGGCATGAACTGGACGCCCGGCCGCAAGTGACCGGGCTCAGCCCTCGTCGGCCACGGCGTCCGGGCGGGCGTAGGTGCGGCCCTTCCACGCCGCCCCGCGCCCGCGGTAGTGCTGCACCGCCGAGTCGACCGTCATCAGCAGATAGAGGAACGCGGTGAACGGCAGCAGCGGGGCGAGCCACAGCGGCTGCCGGTAGTAGCGCAGCATCGGCACGTACGTCCCCGCCATCACCGCCCACGCCGCGGCCCCGGCGAGCGTGACCGCCCCGCTGCCGCCCGCCGCGCCCACGGCCACGGCGGCCGGCGGCACCAGGTACACCAGCGCGAGCCCGGCGACCGTACCGAGCAGCAGCGGGGGACTGTGCCGCAACTGCGCGTAGGCGCTGCGCGAGACCATCCGCCACAGGTCGCGCAACCGGGGATAGGGGCGCACGCTGTCCACCCGGTCGGCCAGCCCCAGCCAGACACGACCGCCCGAGCCCTTCACCGCGCGCGCGAGCGCCACGTCGTCGATGACGGCGTGCCGGATGGCCTCCGGGATGCGCGCCTTCTCGGCCATGTCCGCGCGCAGCAGGACGCAGCCGCCCGCCGCCGCGGCGGTGCGCGAGCCCGGCCGGCCGATCCACCGGAAGGGGTACAACTGCGCGAAGAAGTACACGAACGCCGGGACCACGAGCCGCTCCCACAGGCTCGCCACCCGCAGCCGCGCCATCTGTGACACGACGTCGAAACCGCCCGTCTCGGCCGCCGCCACCAGCTCGCGCAGGCTGTCCGGCGCGTGTGCGATGTCGGCGTCCGTCAGCAGCAGGTATTCGGGGTCACGCGCGCGTGCCAGCCCGATGCCGTACCGCACCGCCCACAGCTTGCCCGTCCAGCCCGCCGGCGGCTCCCCCGGCGATCCCACCGTGAGCGGCAGCCCGCCGTGCCGCCGGGACAGCTCGCGGGCCAGGTCCCCGGTGCCGTCCGTGCTGCCGTCGTCCACCAGGAAGACCTCCGCCCGCCCCGGATAGTCCTGCGTCAGCAGCGACGGCAGGCCGGCGGGCAGCACGGCGGCCTCGTCACGGGCCGGTACGACCACACAGACCGACGGCCACGCGTCCGGGTCCCGGCGCCCCGGCAGCCGGACGTCCGTGCGCCAGAAGAAGCCCTGGCCCAGCAACAGCCAGCACCAGGCGGCCAGTGATACGACGGTGATCCACAGGAAGGCGCTCACGGCCGCAGTCTGCCCCACCCGACCGGCTCATGAGCACGCATCGTCTATCGTGGCCGGGTGAAGATCGCGCTCATGGACTCCGGAATCGGCCTGCTGCCCGCCGCCGCCGCGGTACGTCGACTGCGACCCGACGCGGATCTCGTACTGTCGTGGGACCCGGACGGCATGCCCTGGGGACCGCGCACCCCGCAGGACATCACGGAACGGGCCATCGCCGTCGCCGCGGCCGCCGCCGCACACGACCCCGACGTCCTGATCGTCGCCTGCAACACGGCGTCGGTGCACTCCCTGCCGGCGATGCGGGCCCGCTTCGAGCCGGACCTGCCGATCATCGGTACCGTACCGGCGATCAAGCCGGCCGCCGCGGGCGGCGGGCCCGTCGCGATCTGGGCGACCCCGGCCACCACGGGAAGCGCCTACCAGCGCGGTCTGATCGAGGAGTTCGCCGCGGGCGTGGCCGTGACCGAGGTGGCCTGCCCCGGCCTCGCGGACGCCGTGCACCACGCGGACGACGCGGCGATCGACGCCGCCATCGCCTCGGCCGCCGCCCGCACCCCCGACGACGTCACCACGCTCGTCCTCGGCTGCACCAACTACGAGCTGGTCGCCGAGCGCATCCGGGCGGCCGTCCAGCGGCCCGGCCGTCCGCCGCTCATCCTGCACGGCACCGCCGGCGCGGTGGCCGCCCAGGCCCTGCGTCGGATCGGAGCGGAGTCGGTCCCGGCCGCCGTCGCCGACACCACGCTCACGGTGCTGCTGAGCGGCCGCGAGGCGACCCTCCCGGACACGGCGCTCTCCTACGACGAAGGCCGCTTCCTCCAGGCCGTCAGCCCCGTGCGCTGACCGGCGCGGAACCGGCCCGGCGGCGCGGTCCGCCGTGCCCCGGCCGGGCCAGTCACCCTGTGCCACTCCCTACCCGCGCTGCGAAACCTGAGTAACCTCGTAGACATGAGGGACCACCCCGACGCCGACGACACCCCGCGCCCGGACGTCTGGACGGGACGCGCCACCAACCGGGTCCAGTGGCTGCTCGCGCTGGTCGGTGCCGCCTGCATGGCGCTCGGCATCGAGCTGGCCGTCGACTCGGCCTGGAGCTCCGGCACCGCCCCGCTCGTGATGTCGGTCGTCGGCTGCATCGCGGCCGGCCTACTGGTTCTCTTCGGCACGCTCGCCTTCGTGCACGTCGACCTCAAGCTCGACAAGGAGTGCGTCGAAGTGCGCTGCGGGCACATGGGCCTGCCACGCCGCCGCATCCCGCTCTCCCACGTGGCCGGCGCCGACTTCACCGCTCTCGTCACCCCCCGGCACTGGGGCGGCTGGGGCTACCGCTGGCGCCCCGAGAAGGGGACCGCGGTCGTCGTACGCCGTGGTGAGGGCATCGTGCTGCGCCTGTGGGACGGCCACACGTTCACGATCACCGTGGACAACGCGGAAACGGCGGTACGGGTCATCCGGGACCGCCTGCGGACGATCAAACCGGGGACGGCGGCCTGACCCGTCGCGCCGGGACGCCCGCGCCGGCAGCCGGCACCCATGGCGCTCACCGGCCCCCGCTCAAAGCCCCGGCGCCGCCGTCCGGCCCGTCCACGGGCGGGCCGTGGCCCAGCCGGCCAGGAGGGCCGCGCCTGACGTCACCGTCGTGAAGCTCAGGGCGTTGCTCGCCGAGGAGAGGACGGCCAGCGCCGTCAGGGCCGCGGCGGCGGTGAGGGCGACGGGCGTGGGGCGCGGGGTGCGCCACAGCGCGTAGAGGACCCAGCAGAACACGGCGACCAGCAGGAACACCCCGACCAGGCCCTGCTCGGCCGCCAGTTGCAGGGGAGCCGAGTGCGGTCTGCCGTCGGACAGCAGGGTCCGCGGTGCCCCGGGGCTCAGGTCGCCGAACCGGCCGGGGCCGATCCCGAGACCGCTGTTGCGGCCCGCGAGCTCCAGGGCGTCCCGCCACAGCCGAACCCGGTGCGCGCTGAACCGCCCTTCGATCACCCCGGTCAGGTGGCCGGGCAGCGCTTCCCCCGCGACCGCCCAGATGGTCGCCGCCACCAGGCCCGCAGCCCCGGCCGTCCCCGCCAGCCACGCGCCCCGGCTGCGCGCCGAGCCGGCGGCGAGCGAGCACAGCAGGACCACGGCGCTGGCCACACAGCCCGCCGTCGACCCCAGTACCGCCCCGGCCGCCACGACGGCGCAGGCGAGCGCCCGCAGCGCCAGCCGGAGGACCGGTACGGCCGTCGCCCAGGCGGCACAACACGCGGCCCCGGTCGCCAGCGTCAGCAGGGCGGCCGTGGCACCGGCGTGCCCGAGCGGAGCGGCGTACCAGGGACCGGGGGAGAGCGAGGGCAGCGTCACGGCGAGGGCGAGTCCCGCGCCGGCCCCGGCGCAGGGCGCGGCGACCGGCAACAGCGCGCCGGAGACCCGGCCCGCGGCATACCCGGCGGCCACGGCGAGCACCGCGAGCAGCATGCCCTCGGGCCGCCCGTCGTGGGCCGCCGCGGTGATCAGCGACCACCCGGCGCAGGCGCCCAACAGGATCATGCCCGTCCCGTCGGAAACGTTTCTTCGCGTGCTGTGGGCATCCGCACCGTACGCACCGGTCGCGGACCCCGTCCCCGTCGACCCCACCCGCCGCCCCTCGTACCCGGTCCCCCGACCTGTGGCAGGCCACGGCCGCGCGCCGGGTCCGGCCGCGCCGCCGAAGCTGGGCACACCGTAACGGCTCATGACCGGTTTGGGGACGTGTGCGGAGCAACACGGCGATCCCGCGGCGTCGCGAGGACCATCCCGCCACCCCGGGAACAGGCGCCGACCAGCGGCGAACGCCGGTGTACGGGGGCCCGACCGCGCTGTCGGCGGTGACGTCACCCGCCGTACACTCACCCGGGTGACCGTCACCGCTACTTCCGTGGACCAGTCGGACCAGCTCCAGCCGCGCCGCACCTCCGGCGCGCGCGGTGGCCGGTTGCTGCGCCTGGTCCCGGCCGCCGCCTCCGTGCTCTGCGGAGTGCTGCTCTACGTCAGCTTCCCGCCACGCGCCCTGTGGTGGCTGGCCCTGCCCGCCTTCGCCGGATTCGGCTGGGTGCTGCGCGGCCGGAGCTGGAAGGCCGCCCTGGGCCTCGGCTACCTCTTCGGGCTGGGCTTCCTGCTGCCGCTGCTGGTGTGGACCAGCGTGGAGGTCGGCCCCCTGCCCTGGCTGGCGCTCGTCGCCATCGAGGCGGTCTTCATCGCGCTGGTCGGCGTGGGCGTCGCCGCCGTCTCCCGGCTGCCCGCCTGGCCGGTGTGGGCCGCGGCCGTGTGGACGGCGGGCGAGGCGGCACGCGCGCGCGTGCCCTTCCAGGGCTTCCCGTGGGGCAAGGTCGCGTTCGGCCAGGCGGACGGCGTCTTCCTGCCGCTCGCCGCGCTGGGCGGCACCCCGGTGCTCGGCTTCGCGGTAGTCCTGTGCGGCTTCGGCCTGTACGAGGCCGGCCGGCTGATCGCCGAGCGGCGCCGGAACCGGGTCGTGCGCCGCGCCGCCGCGACCGCCGCGCTGCTCAGCGTGGCGGTACCGGTGGTGGGCGCGGTCGCCGCGCGTACGCTGGTGAGCGACTCCGCGGAGGACGGCACCGCGACCGTGGCGCTCATCCAGGGCAACGTGCCGCGCGCCGGGCTGGAGTTCAACGCCCAGCGGCGCGCCGTGCTCGACTACCACGCGCGCGAGACGCACAAGCTCGCCGCCGACATCAGGACGGGCAAGGCCGCCAAGCCGGACTACGTCCTCTGGCCGGAGAACTCCTCCGACATCGACCCCTTCGCATACCCGGACGCCGCCGCCGTCATCGACCAGGCGGCCAAGGACATCGGCGTGCCCATCTCCGTCGGCAGCGTGGTCGAGCGGGACGGGAAGCTGCTCAACGAACAGATCCTGTGGGACCCGGTCAAGGGACCGACACTGACCTACGACAAGCGGCAGATCCAGCCCTTCGGCGAGTACCTTCCGCTGCGCTCGCTGGTCGGCGCGATCAACAAGAGCTGGACCGAGATGGTCCACCAGGACTTCAGCCGGGGCGCGAAGCCTGGCGTGTTCGACATCGACGGCGCCAAGGTGGGCCTGGCCACCTGCTACGAGGCCGCGTTCGACTGGGCCGTGCGGGACACGGTGACGCACGGCGCGGAGATGATCTCCGTGCCGAGCAACAACGCCACCTTCGACCGCAGCGAGATGACCTACCAGCAGCTCGCCATGTCCCGCATCCGCGCCGTCGAGCACAGCCGCACCGTGACCGTGCCGGTGACCAGCGGGGTCAGCGCGGTCATCATGCCGGACGGGCGGATCACCCAGAAGACCGGCATGTTCGTGCCCGCCTATCTCGTCCAGAAGGTGCCGCTGCGCACGTCCACGACCCCCGCCACCGAGCTGGGCATCCTCCCGGAGATCGCCCTGGTGCTGGTGGCCGCGGGCGGGATCGGCTGGGCGATCGGGTCCGGACTGCGCGCCCGGCGCGCCGGTGACGCGTAGCCGTACGCAGGTCGTACGCGTGCCGTACGACCGCCGTATGACCGTCATACGACCCCTGAACCGGCCCTGACGTGGTGCACCGGCCCGCTAGGGTCGGGATCATGGCTACTCCCGATTTCATCCGCACGCTCAGGGCAACCGCCGGTCAACAGCTGCTGTGGCTCCCCGGGGTCACCGCGATCGTCTTCGACGACGAGGGCAGGGTGTTGCTCGGCCGGCGGTCCGACACGCGCAAGTGGTCGGTGATCGGCGGTATCCCGGAGCCGGGCGAGCAGCCCGCTGCCTGTGCGGTGCGGGAGGTCTTCGAGGAGACGGCGGTGCACTGCGTCGCCGAGCGGGTCGTCCTGGTGCAGGCGCTGGACCCGGTGACCTATCCCAACGGCGACACATGCCAGTACATGGACATCACCATCCGCTGCCGGGCTGTGGGCGGCGAGGCCCGGGTCAACGACGACGAGTCGCTGGAGGTCGGCTGGTTCACGGTCGACGCGCTGCCCGAACTGAATGAGTTCGGGCTCTTCCGGATCAAGCAAGCCATGTCGGATGCACCCACATGGTTTGACCCTATGACTGTCGGCTGAAGTATGGGTGGTCACCATATGTGGTGACCGTGGGGCTCCGCTTAGGGTCGGCACATGACCTCGCCCACCCCCCTTCCAGGGCCCGGCCCCCGACCCCAGCCCCTCAGCCTCGACCTCGGCGGGCGCACCGCACTCGTCACCGGTGCCGCCAGCGGCATCGGCCGCGCCTGCGCGCTGCGGCTCGCCGCCGCCGGGGCCGAGGTGCGCGCCGTCGACCGGGACGCGGCCGGCCTGGCCGAGCTGGCCCAGCAGGCGGAGCGGACCGGCGACCTCGCGGGCACCGTCGTACCCGTGGCCGTGGACCTCACCGACCTGGACGCCGCCGAACGCGCCGCCGCCGGCACCGATGTGCTGGTCAACAACGCCGGCCTGCAACTCGTGCGGCCCATCGAGGAGTTCCCGCCCGAGGTGTTCCACACGGTGCTCACCGTGATGCTGGAGGCGCCCTTCCGCCTCATCCGCGGCGCCCTCCCGCACATGTACGCGCAGGGCTGGGGCCGGATCGTCAATGTGTCCTCCGTCCATGGTCTGCGTGCCTCGGCCTATAAGTCCGCTTATGTGGCCGCCAAACATGGCCTCGAAGGACTGTCCAAGACGGCCGCCCTGGAAGGCGCCGCCCATGGAGTGACCTCAAACTGTGTGAACCCGGCCTATGTGCGCACCCCACTGGTCGAGAAGCAGATCGCCGACCAGGCACAGGCGCACGGCATCCCCGAGGACCGCGTGCTCTCGGAGGTCCTGCTGAAGGACAGCGCCGTGCGGCGGCTCATCGAACCCGAGGAGGTCGCCGAGGCCGTGGCCTACCTGTGCAGCCCGCAGGCGTCCTTCGTCACCGGCACCTCGCTCGTCCTGGACGGCGGGTGGACGGCCCACTGACCGGCCCGGCGGCACCGGCTCCGGGAGTTTTCCACAGGGCTGCCGGGCCGGGTGGCCCATACGGAATCCTGTGACCATGTCCCGCGATCACCTGCAGTCGGCACCCAGCGGCAGCGCCGAGGCACCGTACCTCGACCTGCTGGCCCGCGACGCCTCCGTCGAGGCCTACGAGCAGCCCGTGCTGCGCGCCCGAGTCGAGGGCGAGCCGGCCGACCGCGTCGCCGCGCTGGAAGAGGCCAGACTGCTCGCTCTGCGCGTACGCGCGGAGCTGGAGGGCCGCCGACGGCGCGAGGCGGAGCTGTCGGCGCTCTTCGAGACCGCCCACGACCTGGCCGGACTGCGTGATCTGGACGCAGTGCTCCAGGCGATCGTGCAGCGCGCCCGCTCCCTGCTGGGCACGGACGTCGCCTACCTCAGCCTCAACGACCCGGCCCGCGGTGACACCTACATGCGGGTCACGGAGGGCTCCGTCTCCGCCCGCTTCCAGCAACTGCGCCTCGGCATGGGAGAGGGGCTCGGCGGACTCGTCGCCCAGACCGCGCGGCCGTACGTCACCGACGACTACTTCCAGGACGCCCGCTTCCAGCACACCCTCACCATCGACGCCGGCGTCCGCGACGAGGGGCTGGTCGCCATCCTCGGCGTCCCCCTGATGCTCGGCCCGCACGTGATCGGCGTCCTGTTCGCGGCGGACCGGCGCGCGAGGGTCTTCGAACGCGGGCAGATCGCCCTGCTCGGCTCCTTCGCGGCGCTCGCCGCGGCGGCCATCGACACCGCCAACCTGCTCACCGAGACCCGCGCCGCCCTGGCCGGCCTGGAGCACGCCAACGAGATCATCCGCGACCGCAGCGCCGTCATCGAGCGCGCGTCCGACGTCCACGACCGGCTCGCCGAACTCGTCCTGCGCGGCGGCGGAGTCCACGACGTGGCCGCCGCCGTCTCCCAGGTCCTCGCCGGAACCGTCGAGTTCACCGAGGCCGCGTCCGCACCGCCCGAGGCGCTGGAGGCGTCCCGCGCCGAGGGACACGCGGTACGGCACGGCAGCGACTGGATCGCCGCGGTCGCCGCCGGCGGCGAACTCCTCGGCGCGCTGGTCCTGCGCGGCCACCCCGGCCTCGACCCGGTCGACCAGCGCACCCTGGAGCGCGCGGCGATGGTCACCTCCCTGCTGCTGCTCGCCCGCCGCTCCGCCGCCGAGGCCGAACAGCGCGTGCGCGGCGAGCTGCTGGACGACCTGCTGGACGCGCGCGACCGGGACCCCCGGCTGCTGCGCGAGCGCGCCAGCCGCCTCCAGGCGGACCTGGACGCCACCCACGTCGTCCTCGCCGCCCGCCTCGACGGCCCGGCGGCCGACGCCGACGAGGAGGCCGCGGCCCGCCGCCGGCTCTGGTCCGCCGCGTCCCACCTCGCGGCCACCCGGCAGGGCCTTGCCGCGGCCCGCGACGGCGGCACGGTCCTGCTGCTGCCGCTCGGCGCCGGCGACACCGCCACGGACGTGGCCCGCCGCACCGCCCGCCATCTGGGCACGGCCGTCCACCAGCCGGTCACGGTCGGCGCCTCCGCACCCGTCACCGACCTCGCCGCGCACCCCGAGACCGTGGCGGCCGCCTACGCCGAGGGCCGCCGCTGCCTGGACGCGCTGCACCTGCTGGGCCGGGCCGGGGACGGCGCGGCGGCCGAGGACTTCGGCTTCCTCGGCCTGCTCCTCGCGGGCGAACGGGACATCGCCGGGTTCGTCGAGCGGACCATCGGCCCGGTGGTGTCGTACGACGAGCGGCGCGGCACGGAACTGCTGCGGACCCTGGACGCCTACTTCCAGGGCGGGATGAGCCCGGCACGCACCAAGGACGCGTTGCACGTCCATGTGAACACGGTGGCGCAGCGGCTGGAGCGCGTGGGCCGCCTGCTGGGCGAGGACTGGCAGACGCCCGCGAGGGCCCTGGAGATCCAGCTGGCCCTGCGACTGCACCGGCTGGCGACCCCGGGACGCCACTGACCGGCCCCGCGCGGGGGCCGGTCAGAACGTCGGTGCGGTGCCGGCGAGGGCCGGTCGGCACGGACGCGGGCGACGGCGCCGCTCAGACGGTGCGCGCCTCGGTGGCCGGACTCGCCGCGGACGGCTCCCCGCCCTCACCCTCGATCCGGGCCAGGTCGCGGTGGCGCGTCTCCCGCCCGAGACCCACCGCGATCAGGGTCAGCACGGCGGCGGCGATCACGTACAGCGCGATCGGGGTGGAGCTGTCGTAGTCCGCGAGCAGCGCGGTGGCGATGAGCGGGGCGGGCGCGCCGGCCGCCACGGAGGCGAACTGCGCGCCGATGGACGCGCCCGAGTACCGCATCCGCGTCGCGAACATCTCGGCGAAGAAGGCTGCCTGGGGCGCGTACATGGCGCCGTGCAGCACGAGTCCGACGGTGACGGCGAGGATCAGGTACCCGAACGAGCCGGTGTCCACGAGCGCGAAGAAGGGGAACATCCACAGCCCGATTCCGGCCGCGCCGAGCAGGTACACGGGGCGCCGGCCGACCCGGTCGGACAGCGCGCCCCAGGCCGGGATGACGGCGAAGTGCACGGCCGAGCCGATGAGTACGGCGTTGAGGGCGGTCTGCTTGGAGACGCCGGCCGCGGTGGTGGCGTAGACGAGGATGAAGGCGGTGATGACGTAGTAGCTGATGTTCTCCGCCATGCGGGCGCCCATCGCCACGAGGACGTCCCGCCAGTGGTGCCGCAGCACGGAGACGAGCGGCAGCTTCTCCTGCGCGCCGTCCCGCCGGGCCTCGGCCCGCTCCAGCGCCTCCTTGAAGACGGGCGATTCATCGACAGACAGACGAATCCACAAACCGACGAGCACGAGCAGACCGGAGAGCAGGAAGGGGATCCGCCATCCCCACGTGCCGAAGGCGTCGTCGGACAGTACGGCGGTGAGCAGCGACAGCACACCGGTCGCGAGCAGCTGCCCGGCCGGCGCGCCGGTCTGTGGCCAGGAGGCCCAGAAGCCGCGGCGCCGCGCGTCCCCGTGCTCGGACACCAGCAGGACGGCGCCGCCCCACTCGCCGCCGAGCGCGAAGCCCTGCACCAGCCGCAGCACGGTGAGCAGCACGGGCGCGGCGGTGCCGACGGTGGCGTGCGTGGGCAGCAGACCGATGGCGAACGTGGCCCCGCCCATCAGCAGCAGGCTGAGCACCAGCAGCTTCTTCCGTCCCAGCCGGTCACCGTAGTGCCCGAAGACGAGCGCGCCCAGCGGGCGGGCCGCGAAGCCCACGGCGTACGTCAGGAACGACAGCAGCGTGCCGACGAGCGGGTCGGAGCCCGGGAAGAACAGCTTGTTGAACACCAGCGCGGCGGCGGAGCCGTAGAGGAAGAAGTCGTACCACTCGATGGTGGTCCCGATGAGGCTCGCGGCGACGATTCTGGGGAGGCTGGCGGGGGGTGGGGGAGCGGTGGTTCCGGAGGCCATGTGCGCCACTTCCTCGTGTGCGGTGGGGACGGGTACGTGTCGGCACACGGTAAGAAGACGCAGGTCAGCGGCACATGTGGCGGGGCACCATAGTTCTGGGGCCGGCTATGCGTCCAACCACCATGACGGCTCACGGAAGGGCGGCTGGGAAGGACCGCAGCCGTTTCCACCGGGTACCCGAGAGATCACCGCGCTCGCCCCGCACGCCCAGGAAGCGGCATTTTCGTGCAGGTGGCCTGGAGAGGGGAGTGCGCGGGCCGACAACGGTACCTAGGGTGGGGAGTGCGGTAACACAGCCTTGAACGAGTGACGCAGCAGGAAGACGCGCGACGCGGGGCCCGGTCGGCCGCAGGCCCGGCCGCGACGGGCGGCGGACCACGGACGGCGGACGGCGCGCATGGCGCGCATGCCGTCGAGTGTCGGGGATGGACCAGGGTGGTTCTGAACCATGAGCGATGTACATCGGCTTGAGCGCGGCTCGGCGCACCTGGACGGCGGCACCGTGCTCGCGGCGTGGGAACGGTTCGTGCAGGGCAAGGACGAGGTCCCGGATGTCCGGCCCCTGGTGGCGATCTCCTGGCATCGCTGCCGAGAGCAGTACAGGGTCGATCCTCACCTCACCGAGGCTCCGGTGGCCGTCGCGGAGCTCGACCATACGCCGGAGCGCGATGTCGTCTTCGCTGAGCTGGGGTTCCGTGCGGCCTCCCTCGCACACGAAGTGGGCAACCTCGGTGGCGTCGTCACCGTCACCGATGCCACCGGCCGGATCCTGGCCGAGTGGGGTGACCAAGCCACGCTCGCCAGGGCCGGCGACCCGAATCTGGCGCCCTGGTTCTGCTGGTCGGAGTGCGCGGTCGGCACGAACGGCATGGGCACGGCGCTGGAGGCGCACGGCCCGGTGACGATCAGGGGTGCGGAGCACTGGTGCCAGGTGCTCCACGACTGGGTCGGCGCGGGCATCGCGGTGCGCGACGTGGTGACCAGAGAACCGATCGCGGTCCTGAACGTCTGCCGCTGGCGCAGCCGGCTTCCCGCGTCGACGGAGAGCTGGCTGGCGAACGCGGCTGCCATGACTCAGTGCCCCCTGAAGAGGCGCGCCCGGGACAGCGGTGCCGAGCTGGTCGCGGCCTACACCCGGGCCAGAGCACAGTCCGGTACGGCACTCGCCGCGGTCGACACCGCGGGCAAGGTGGTGATCGCCGACGACATGGCAAGCGTGCTCCTGGGCGTCCCGGCATGCACTCCGGCGGTCGATCCCACGCTGCGATGGAACCCCGGGGTGCCCGAACTGATCACTGCCGCCCGGTATGCCGCCGGGCAGGCGGTCCACAATCCTGAGTGGGTCGGCTCGACGCAGATCTTCGCCCACCTCGCCGACGAACCGACATCGATCAGCATCCGACCCGTCTTCTCCTCCGGACGCCTGATCGGGAACCTGGTCTCCTTCGGTGCCACCGACGGAGTGCAGTTGCCCCAGGCGGAGCGGGTCGTGCACCTTCCGACGCAGCCGCGCCGACTGGTCGCGGTGCGGGACAACCGGATGGTGCTGCTGCGGCTGCCGGAAGTGGCCTTCGCCGAATCGCAGGGGAACGACGTCTGGCTCTCCACCGACCAGGGGCGACTGCGAGTCACCTCACTGAGTCTGGACAAACTCGAAGACGAGCTGGCGGATGTCGGCTTCCTGCGGGTTCACCGCCGGTATGTGGTCAACCTCAGCCGCGTCAGCGAGATCGAGCGCGGGCTCAAGGGCGAGTTGTCCTTGGTCATGGACGACCGGGCGAACGCCATGGTGCCGGTTTCCCGGCGGCACGCGCCGGTCCTGCGTCGTGCACTGGGCATCTGAGTGTCCCCGTACAACCTCTGTTCCCGGAAGGAAGAGTCCCGTGTCTGACAGTCCGGATGCCGTTGACGGCGGGATGAACGCCGGGGGCGGGGGCGGCCTCGGCCTCTCCGCCCCTGCGGGGCACCGCAGTCACGCGGTGGGGGGCCCGAGCAACCGCGCCTGGTGGCCGGACCGGCTCAACCTGGCGGTTCTCCGGAAGCACCCCGCCATGGCCGATCCCATGGGCGAGGACTTCGACTACGCCGCGGAGTTCCGGACGCTCGACCTCGACGCTCTGGCGCGGGACGTCGACGAGGTGCTCACGACGTCGCAGGAGTGGTGGCCGGCCGACTTCGGCCACTACGGGCCGCTCGTGATCCGGATGGTCTGGCACAGCGCAGGTACGTACCGCACCCGTGACGGCCGTGGTGGCGCCGGCGCCGGCCTGCAGCGTTTCGCGCCGCTGAACAGCTGGCCGGACAATCGCAATCTCGACAAGGCGCGCCGGCTGCTCTGGCCGGTGAAGAAGAAGTACGGCCGCACGATCTCCTGGGCCGATCTGATGATCTTCGCGGGCAACCGCGCCCTGGAGACGATGGGCCTCACGACCTTCGGCTTCGCCGGCGGCCGTGCGGACGTCTTCGCGCCCGACGAGGACGTCTACTGGGGTCCCGAGCACGCCTGGCTCGGCGACGAACGTCACGACGGCGTCCGGGAGCTGGAGCGCCCTCTGGCCGCCGACCAGATGGGCCTCATCTACGTCAACCCGGAGGGCCCGAACACCGTCCCGGACCCGGTCACCGCGGCCCGGGACATTCGCCAGACGTTCCGGCGCATGGGCATGAACGACGAGGAGACCGTCGCGCTCATCGCGGGCGGTCACACGTTCGGCAAGACCCACGGCGCGGCCGACCCGGTCGCCTGCCTGGGCCCCGAACCCGAGGGCGCTCCCCTTGAGGAGCAGGGATTGGGGTGGAAGAGCAGCTACGGCACCGGGAAGGGCAGGGACGCCGTCTCCAGCGGGCTTGAGGGTACGTGGACACCCACCCCGACGAGATGGGACAACAGTTTCTTCGAGACCCTGTTCGGCTATGAGTGGGACCTGGAGCTGAGCCCCGCTGGTCTGTGGCAGTGGATCCCGAGGGACGGCGGCGGGGCCGGCACCGTGCCGGACGCCCACGATCCGTCGACGACACACGCCCCGACGATCCTGACGACGGACCTGGCGCTTCGGTCGGACCCCGTCTACGAGTCGATCTCGCGACGCTTCCTGGAGAACCCGGACCAGCTCGCGGACGCGTTCGCCCGGGTCTGGTTCAAGCTGACCCACATCGACATGGGCCCGGTCCAGCGCTACCTCGGACCGCTGGTTCCCCGGGAGACGCTGCTCTGGCAGGACCCGGTCCCGGCCGTGGACCACGTGCTCGTCGGGGATGCGGACGTCGCCGCGCTCAAGAGCCGGGTCCTCGCCTCCGGGCTGTCCGTCTCCCAGCTCGTCTCGACCGCGTGGGCGTCGGCCTCGACGTTCCGCGTCAGCGACAAGCGGGGTGGAGCCAACGGCGCGCGCATCCGCCTTGAGCCGCAGCGGGGCTGGGAGGTCAACGACCCCGAAACGCTGGCACGAGTGCTGCGCACACTGGAGGAGATCCAGGAGTCCTTCAACAGTCTTCAGACCGGGAACAAGAGGATCTCGCTGGCCGACCTTATCGTGCTCGGCGGAGCCGCCGCCGTCGAGCAGGCCGCCAGGACCGCCGGCCACGACGTCCGGGTCCCCTTCAGTCCGGGACGCACGGACGCGACGCGGGAGTGGACCGATGTGGAGTCCTTCGCCGCGCTCGAACCGACCGCGGACGGGTTCCGCAACTACCGTGGCAAGGGCAGCCGGCTGTCGTCGGAGCACCTGCTGGTCGACCGCGCGAACCTGCTGGACCTGAGCGTGCCCGAGATGACCGTCCTCGTGGGTGGCCTGCGGGTGCTGGGCGCCAACCACCGGCAGTCGCCGCTGGGTGTCCTCACCTCGGCGCCCGGGTCGCTGACCAACGACTTCTTCGTGAACCTGCTCGACACGGGCACGGAATGGACGCCGGCATCCGCGGATGCGGAAACCTTCGAGGGGCGCGACCGCGTCACCGGCGAGGTCAAGTGGACCGGTAGCCGCGTCGACCTCGTCTTCGGCTCGAACTCCGAGCTGCGTGCCGTCGCGGAGGTCTACGCCGGCGACGACGCACGGGAGAAGTTCGTGCGGGACTTCGTCGCCGCATGGACCAAGGTCATGAACCTCGATCGGTACGACCTCGCTTGATCGACGCGTCGCAGTGCGGCCCGGCTGCTCCGAGCGGTGGCACATCGGTGACGAACGGCAGATGGTCGCGGACGAACGGCATGAGTCGGCCCGAACCAGGACGCACCTTGTCGGTGTGATCCGTCCGGCGTAGCGTCTTTCCTGAGTACAGACTTCACATCCTTTCCGCTGTTATTCATTCAGCGTGGCGCGCTTCCTGAGTGCCGATTGCAGCCGGGCAGCTCGCGACGCGAAGAGAAAATGCAGGGAATCGGGTGAGGGGAGAGAAGCCCCCATGACGACGACCGCGCACGAGCGAGCCGACCTGCTGGACAAGCTGGGGTTGGCCACACAGAACAAAGCAGCGCTGGGTCAAGTGCTGGGAACCGGGAACATCGGGCAGGCCACTGAGGAACCGGACGGCCGCATGAAGGCCACAATTCGCATCCACCCGGACGAGCTGAGCTGGGATCCTTCTATTCTTGTCATGCCCCACGGAGGCGATATCGAGCTGGAGCTCGTCAATGACGACAAGAACACGCACTGCGCACTTCTGCCGAGCAACGGCGACAGGAAGTTCATCTGGCTGGTGAACCATTCGCACGGGCATGCGCACCTCAACCTCGACGGTCCGGGCTACTACTGGTTCGGCTCTCCCACGGGCAACGACGAGGGCCGGGGGCTGACCGGATCCATAGTGGTCCTGGGAGACGCTCCACCGGAGGCTCGCCTCGACCGTCCCGAACAGCCGCGGCCGTAGGCAGAAGCAGGAGGTGGAGGAAATGACCGTCGACTACGCCGACTACGTCGACGCGGGTGAGGCCGTCGACCAGGGAACCCTGAACTACAAGACCCCCGGTGGAGACGTCGCGCCGCCGGTAGTGGCCGGTGTCGACTACGAGCGCATACTCAATGCCCGCCAGGAGCCCCACAACTGGCTCACCTACTACGGCGCCTACAACGGGCAACGCTACAGCCCGCTGGACCAGATCAACACGGACAACGTCAAGCGCATGGTCCCCGCCTGGGTCTTCCAGGCCGGCACGACCGGACTGATCGCGGGCGCGTCGACCTACTCGTTCGAGGCCGCCCCGATCGTCGTCGACGGGGTCATGTTCCTCTCCGGCTGGGACGGCTGGGTCTGGGCCCTCGACGCCAAGACGGGTGTGGAGATCTGGCGGTACAAGCACGCGGTCCCCTTCGACGTGTCCTTGTGCTGCGGGAACGTGAACCGCGGGGTCGCCGTGGCCCAGGGGAAGGTCTTCTTCGTCACGGCGAACGCCCGTGTGCTCGCGCTCGACGCCACCACCGGCAAGCAGGTCTGGGACAAGACCTACGGGGACGTCCGGGCCGGCGAGAGCGCCACGCTCGCCCCTCTGGTCGTGAAGAACATGGTCATCGTCGGAAGTTCCGGCGGCGAGTTCGGCGTACGCGGCCACCTCGACGCGTTCGCTCTCGAAACCGGCGAGCACCAGTGGCGCTGCTACACGGTGCCCAAGCCCGGGGAGCCCGGCTCGGAGACCTGGCCCGCCGACGGCGAGGCCTGGGCACGGGGCGGGGCGAACTGCTGGATCACCGGCACCTTCGACCCGGAGACGAACCTGCTGTACGTGGGCACCGGCAACCCGGCGCCCGACTTCGACGGCGAGGTCCGCGAGGGCGACAACCTGTTCACCGACAGCATCATCGCCGTGGACGTGGACAGCGGCCAGATCCGCTGGCACTACCAGTGCACCCCGCACGACGTGTGGGACTACGACAGCATCGGCGAGTGCATCCTGTTCGAGCAGGACGGACGCAAACTGCTGGGGCACTTCGACAAGAACGGCTACTTCTTCGTCCTCGACCGCACGAACGGCGAGAGGGTCGGGATCACTCCCTTCGTCGACCGCATCACCTGGGGGGCGATCACGAGGGACGGCCAGGTGACGGCCAAGGTGTACCCGGACAAGGAAGGAGAACCGGTCCACTTCTACCCGGGTCCGGCCGGTGCCAAGGAATGGACCCACGCGTCCTACAGTCCGAGGACCGGGCTCTTCTACGTCCCGGTCCAGGACACCGGCGCCACGGCCACCCGGCGGCGGCGGGAGTTCAAGGAGAGCATCCCGTACTGGGGTGCGGGCGTGCAGGTGGACATCGGGGACATGGCGGGGTCCATCAGCGCGTTCGACAGCGCCGGCGAGGAGAAGTGGCGCTGGCGCAACGACCTCCCGATGTGCGCCTCGACCCTGGCCACCGGCGGTGACCTGGTGTTCGCCGGTGAGCCCTCCGGGGAGTTCAACGCACTCGACGCCCGCACCGGGGAGTTGCTGTGGCAGTTCCAGTGCGGAAGCGGCCATCACAGCAGCCCGACCACCTACATGGTCGACGGCAGGCAGTACGTCGCTGTGCCGGTCGGATGGGGCGGATGGGCCGAGGGATTCCTCCCCGGCATGCTCGGCGCGGGGCACGGAAGCGCCCTGATCGTGTTCGCCCTTCCGGAGCCGTCGTAGCACGGAACCGGAGCCTGCCGTCCGGCGGAGAGGAGGTGAATCCATGGAGTCTCAGCTCGCTGTGTGGGAGACGCCCGACTTCGACGAGATCACAGTCGCGGCAGAGGTGACCATGTACCTCGCTCGGTTGGAGGACTAGCGGATGTGGGGCGGCGCCGGACAGGTCCGGCGCCGCCCGACGGCTCGTTCGCGGGGTGGCCGTGGACGGCCTGGAGGTCAGGGGGTGGAGGCGTGACGACGACAACCATCACAACCGGCGCCGACGGCTTCGTCGAGACGTTGCGGGCCCACTCGCGGCGATACCACGACCAGCACCCGTTCCACGTCCGGATGAACACAGGCCAACTGAGCCGCCGGCAGATCCAGGGCTGGGTGGCCAACCGCTTCTACTACCAGGAGAACATCCCCCGCAAGGACGCCGCGATCCTTTCCAACTGCCCCGACGTGGAGGTTCGCCGTCGCTGGATCCGGCGGATCGTCGAGCACGACGGCACTGCCGCGGGCGAGGGCGGCATCGAGGCGTGGCTGTGCCTCGCCGAGGCCGCCGGGCTGACCCGTGAGGAGGTCCGGGACCACCGGCACCTGGTACCGGGGGTGCGGTTCGCCGTCGACGCCTACGTGACCTTCGCCCGGACCCGCCCGTGGGTGGAGGCGGTGGCGTCCTCGCTCACCGAGCTGTTCGCGCCCGACCTGATGGCGGCGCGGCTCGCCGCGTTCGAGCGGTGGTACCCGTGGATCGCCCCCGAGGGCCTCGCCTACTTCCGCGCCCGCCTGGAGCAGGCCCCCCGCGACTGCGAGCACGCCCTGGAGGTGGTCACCGCGCACTGCCTCTCCGCCGAGGCCCAGGCGCGCGCCGTCGACGCGCTGTCGTTCAAGTGCGATGTCCTGTGGAGCCTCATGGACGCCATCGACCAGGCCTACGTGGAGTGAGCACCATGGACCCGACCCCTACCGGCACGACCCGGAGCAGCAGCACGACCCGGCCCGGCGCCGGGGTGTCCGGCTCGGACCGGCCCCGGTTGGCGGCCCACGTCCGGCTCAGCTTCTGCCGGACCAGGCAGCGCAAGGTCCTGCTGCACCCCGAGACGGTGGTGGTTCTGAACGGCAGCGGCGCGGCCATCCTCGAACTGTGCGACGGGCGGCACACCGTGGCCGAGATCGTCGGCGAACTGGGCGCGCGCTACGAATCCGTCCCCGACGACGACGTCAGGCAGTTCCTGGCCCGGCTCGTCGCCCGGCGCTGGGTGGAGCTCACCGATGGATAGCCCCCTCGGGCTGCTCGCCGAGCTGACCTACCGCTGCCCGCTGGCCTGCCCCTACTGCTCCAACCCGCTGAACCTGGCCGACTACCGGGACGAGCTGACCACCGACGAGTGGCTGCGGGTGCTGACCGAGGCCGAGGACCTGGGAGTCCTGCAGTGCCACCTGTCCGGCGGGGAGCCCCTGCTGCGGCGCGACCTGGTGCGGCTCGTCGCGCACGCCCATGCCCTGGGCCTCTACACCAACCTCATCACCAGCGCCCTCGGGTTCTCGCGTCCGAGGGCCGAGCAGTTGCGGGCCGCCGGTCTGGATCACGTACAGATCAGCATCCAGGCCGACGAACCGACCGTGTCCGACCGGATCGCCGGGGTCCCGTCCTTCCGGCGCAAGATCGAGGCGATGGGTGTGGTCAAGGAGCTGGGCTGGCCGCTCACGGTGAACGTGGTCCTGCACCGGCACAACATCGACCGCGTCGCCGACGTGCTCGCTCTGGCCGAGGAGGTGGGCGCGGACCGGGTGGAGCTCGCCAACACCCAGTACTACGGCTGGGCCTGGCGGAACCGTGCCGCGCTGCTGCCGAGCCGGGCCCAGCTCGAAGCGGCCGAGGCCGTCGTACGGGCCGCCGACGAGCGGTTGCGGGGTCGTATGGACATCATCTATGTCATCCCCGACTACTACAGCCGCTACCCGAAGCCCTGCATGGGCGGCTGGGCCTCCCGGCAGCTGACCGTGACGCCGAACGGCGACGTCCTGCCCTGCCCGGCCGCCCAGTCCCTGCCGTTGCCGCGGGCGAGTGTGCGGGAGGACACGCTGGAGCGGATCTGGGCCGAGGCCCCCGTGATGACCGCGTTCCGCGGGACCGACTGGATGCCGGAACCCTGCCGGAGCTGCCCCCGGCGTGAGGTGGACTTCGGCGGGTGTCGCTGCCAGGCGTTCCTGCTCACCGGCGACGCCGCCCGCACCGACCCGGTCTGTTACCTGTCGCCCGACCACGACCTGGTGGCCAGGGCGGTCGAGGCCGCCAACACCGACTCGCGGGACGACGCCCGTCCGCTGGTCCCCCGCCCGCACCGGCCGGGTCCGCCACCTGTCGCCCGGTGACGACCTGGTGGCCGGGCCGAGCGGGTCAGTCGTTGAACCACAACGGCAGTGTGCCGGCCGCGATGATCAAGGTGACCCCGCTCATCAGGTCCGAGCGGATGCGGATGAGGCGCGCCGCGGCCCGCCCGAGTTGCAGCCCGACCAGCGACAACACGGCCGTCATGCCGCCGAAGACGGCGGCCGAGAACCAGGGCGAGAGCCCGAGAACCCCCAGGCTCGCCCCGGCGAGCAGGTTGTCCAGGCTCAGTGTCAACGGGATGCCGAACAACGCCCACGGGTGGTCCAGCTCGTCCGGCTCGGGGTTCCGGAGGGACGAGATGACGAGGTAGAGACCGTACCCGCCGAGCGCCGCGGCGCCCACCACATCGGCGACGTCCCCGACGGACTCCCCGATCTGGTGACCGATCAACATCCCGACCAGGGGCATGATCGCGTCCCACAGCCCGAAGGTCAGCGCGACCTGCACCGCGCGCTTCAAACCGAATGGGAGCGTGCCGAGCGCGATCGATACTCGGAGATTGTCGAGACTGAGTACAAAACCCAGTACCACTATTTCCCAGATCATGGCGACACGGCTGCCCGATGACGACCGGCGTCGACGGAAACGAATCTGCCTCCATCAGCATGCACCACAATTCCAAAGAATATCTCAGGCGGTTCACGAAACAAACCTGGCGAACCGATTTCCGGAGAATCTTTGCGGGGGCGTTAGCTTGTTGAATCCATGCACCTCATTGTTGACGCAATGTCGTGGTGTCAGGCGGTCGGGCCGTCCGCGACCCACTGCTTCCACGGCATGTTCCAGTCGCTGAGGCCGTTGTCCGGGGCCAGGCTGGTCTTGTCCCCGGAGTTCTTGACGACCACGACGTCGCCGATCATCGACTGGTCGAAGAACCACGCGGCGGGCTGTGCGCCGTCGTCGCCGCCCCTGACGTCCTTCAGGCCCACGCAGCCGTGGCTGGTGTTCACCTTGCCGAAGATCGAGTCGGCGGCCCAGTAGTTGCCGTGGATGAACGTGCCCGAGTCGGTCAGGCGCATGGCGTGCGGTACGGCCTTGATGTCGTACGAGGGTTTGCCGTCCTTCTCCGTGAGGCCGACGCTCGCACCGTTCATGTGGACGTGCCCGAACTTCTCGGAGATCACCATCTGGCCGTTGTACGTCGGGTGCTCGGGGCTGCCGGACGAGATCGGGATGGTCTTGATCGTCTTGCCGTCCCGTACGACGGTCATCTGCTTGGTCCTGGCGTCGACGGTGCTGATCTGGCTCCGGCCGATCTTGAATCTGACCGTCTTCCGGACGCCGTCGCGGTTGAGCGTGACGGTGACGGTGGAGCCGGACTTCCAGTACTTCTCGGGGCGGAAGTCCAGGCGGTGGTCGTTCAGCCAGTGACCGACGACCTGCTGGCCGCTGCTGGAGCTGACCTGGATCTCCGACTCCACGGCGGCCCTGTCGCCGATCGCCTTGCCGAAGGTGAACGTCACCGGCATGCCCACGCCGACGGTCGAGCCGTCCTGGGGGGAGAGGTGCCCGACGAAGTCGTTCGGGGAGACGGTGGTGATCGTGGCGTTGCCGGTGGCGGAGCGGCCCTTGGCGTCCTCGGCCTCCGCGGCGATCTGGTACCTGGTGGCACGCTCCAGCCGGCCGTCCGGCTTCCAGGAAGTGCCGTCCGCGGACAGGGTGCCCGGGATCTCGGCACCGGTCGCGACGGCGGTCATGGTCACCTTGGTGAGCTTGCCGTTGCTGACGGTCACACCGACCGGGTCGTCGATCCCGACGCCGTAGGTGCCTTCCCCGGGCGTGATCTCTATTCGGGCGTCGGATGCTTCCTGGGTGGCCGCCTGGCTCGCCTGCGCCTGCGGTTTCGGCTGGTTCCCGGCGTCGTTGCCGCCGGTGGCGGCGTTGCTCGTACCGCCGAGGGCCGTGAGGGCGAGTACGCCGCCGAGTACGCCGGTCGTAGCCACCAGCCCGGTGCGACGTGTGAACAGCGTGATCAAGCGCTTCTCCATGCCACTGGTCTGTGCATTCCTCCGCTGATCGCCGAAGGAGCGCAACCAGCTATGCCACCACTTATAGGCACAGCCAGCTCCAAAATGGGCATTTTGTGGTGAAGGCCACGCATCTGCCGGAGTGGCGGTCCCCACACGGATCTTGGCGACGAGGCGGCACCGTGCCAGGTCAGCCCCCGTCCTGTACCGCCATCTCCGCGAGCAGGGACCAGTCCTCCTGCGGAACCGTCATGTTGACGATGCGCGGAGTCTCGGCGAGGTGCGGCGGCAGTGTCCGCTGCGCGTCGCGGAAGTGCTGGGACCGGACGTGCGCGGCGCCCGCCTCCTCGTCGCGGAACGCCTCGACGAGCACGTACTCGGTCGGATCGTCGACGCTGCGGGACCAGTCGAACCACAGGCACCCCGGTTCGGCGCGTGTCGCCTCGGTGAACGCGGCCGAGATCTCCGGCCATCGGTCGGCGTGCTCCGGCCGCACCCGGAATTTCGCGGTGATGAAGATCATGACAAGCTCCTCGGTCGACGGGCTCCCTGTCGCGTGCGTCCATGGTCGGTGCGGTCCGCCGCCGGCGCAGCCCCCGACGCGCCGAGTGATGTCCGGGGAGGGCGGCGCCCGGGGTCTCGCCTCGGCTCACAGGCCGGGGTCGTCGAACTGGTCGAGGTCGAACTGGTCGAGGAGGAAGTCGACCGGTGCGAGGCGCGGGGCGGCCGACGTGCCGTCGTGAAGAACCTGTTCCGCCCAGATGACCTTGCCGCGGGTGGTGTACCGCGTCCCCCATCGCTGAGCGAACTGTGCCACCAGGAACAGACCCCGCCCGCCCTCGTCCGTGGTGGCCGCCCGCCGCAGGCGCGGCGAGGTGCCGCTGCCGTCCGAGACCTCGCAGATCAGACAGCGTCCGTGCAGCAGCCGCACGCCCACCGGCGGTGAGCCGTACCGGATCGCGTTCGTGACCAGCTCGCTGACGATCAGCTCCGTGGCGAATCCGGTCTCCTCCAGCCCCCATGCGCGCAACGTCTCCCCGCAACGTGCCCGCACCGAGGGGACCAGCGCCGGATCCGACGGCACGTCCCACTCGGCCACGCGCGAGGGCGGGAACGTCCGGGTGCGTGCCGTGAGCAGCGCGATGTCGTCGGAGGAGTGCGACGGCTTCAGCGCGTCGATCACGCTCTGGCACGTCTCCTCCGGGGTGCGGCTCCCGGACCCGTCCAACGCCCGGCGCAGTCTCTCCAGCCCGACGTCGATGTCCTGGTCGCGGTCCTCCACCAGACCGTCGGTGTACAGCACCAGCTGTGAACCCTCCGGCAGGGACAGCTCGGTGGTCTCGAACGGGTAGCCGCCCAGACCGAGGGGCGCCGAGGCCGGCACCCCGGCACAGGTGACCGTCCCGTCCGGGCGCACGACCACCGGTTCCGGGTGTCCCGCGCGGGCCATGGTGCAGGCCCCCGCCACCGGGTCGTAGACCGCGTAGAGACAGGTCGCCCCGGTCACGCCCACGCCCTCGTGGTCTCCCGCGGCATCACCCGCGCGATCCTCGTCGTCCATGCGGACGACCAGGTCGTCCAGGTTCCCGAGCACCTCGTCCACGGGCAGGTCCAGGACGGCGAAGTTGTGCACCGCGGTACGCAGCCGGCCCATCGTCGCCGCCGCGTGCAGGCCGCGCCCGACGACGTCGCCCATCACCAGGGCCACCCGGGCGCCCGGGAGCGGGATGACGTCGAACCAGTCCCCGCCCACCCCCGCCTCCGCGGGCAGATACCGCCAGGCCACCTCCAGGGCGTCCTGGTCCGGCTGCCCGCGCGGCAGCAGACTGCGCTGGAGCGCCACCGCCGTCGCGTGCTCCCGGGTGAACCTCCGCGCGTTGTCGATGGCCACCGCCGCCCGTACGGCCAGTTCCTCCGCGAAGGCGAGATCTTCGGGCTCGAACGCCGGGGACCCCACCGTGCGGTAGAAGTTCACCACACCCAGCGCCACGTTCCGCGCCCGCAGCGGCACGGTCACCAGCGACCGCAGCCCGCACTCCAGGGCCCTTCGGGAGCGCTCCGGATCCTGTTCCCGCCAGCCGTGGGCCTGCCGCAGGTCCGCCTCCAGCACGCCCCGCCCCTCCTGGAGCGTCCGCATCTGCGGGCTCCGGGGCGAGAAGGTGATCACTTCGCCCAGCGGATACACCGGGACCATCCGCCGGGCGCCGCCGATCGCCGCCCGGCGCAGCTGCCGCCAGCCCTCGGCGGTCGGCTCCCACCCCCGCAGCACCGCGTCGAGCAGGTCCACCGTCACCAGGTCGGCGAACTGCGGCGCCGCCACCTCGGCCAGCTCCTGGGCCGTACGCTCCACGTCCAGCGTCGTGCCGATCCCCACGCCCGCCTCGTACAGCAGGTCCAGCCGCTCCCGGGCGACCTCCGCCCGCCCCGAGACCGCCGCCAGTTCCGTGGTGTCCCGCAGGGTCACCACGCTGCCTCCCCGGTCGGCCCGCGGGTACGCCGGCCGCTTGTTCACCGCCAGCAACCGGTTCCCCGCGCGATACACCTCATCGGTGACCGCCTCCGGCGACGACAGCAGGCGTAGGACCGGCTCCGGCAGCCCCAGCTCCCGCACCGGAAGCCCCTGCAGGTCCTGCGGCAGTCCGAGCAGCCGCGTCGCCTCGTCGTTCGCCAGCAGCAGTCGCCCGTCGGCACCGATGATCAGCACACCCTCCCGCACCGCGTGCAGGACCGCGTCGTGGTGCTCGTACAACTGCGCCAGCTCCACCGGGGACAGGCCGTGCGTCTGCCGCCGCAGCCGCCGGGACACCAGCGTCGTGCCCGCCGTGGCCAGCGCCAGCGCGGCCGCGCCACTGCCCAGGATGATCGGCAGCTGCGGCAGCCACAGGGCCGCGACGTTCCTGACCGTGAGTCCGGCGGAGACCAGGCCGACCACCTTGCCCCGTGGGTCGGTCACCGGGACCACGGCCTGCACGTCCGTCCCCCTGCCCGCGGGCAGGGGTGGCCCGCCGGCCTGTTCGACGACGGTGTGGCCCTTCAGCGCCGGTCCGATGGTGCCGACGAACTGCTTCCCGATCTCCCGCGGGTAGGGGTACGTGTACCGGGTCCCCGTCGTGCTCAGGACGACGATGAAATCCATGCCCGTGCGTTCGCGCGCCGCCTCGGCCCGTGGCTGGAGCACCGCTGACGGGTCCCGGCTCCGCAAGGCCGCGGCCGTGCCCGGGGCGCTCGCGAAGGACTGGGCCGCGATGACCGACGCGCGTCGCCCCTGCTGCAGAGCGTCACGCGCTGCCTGGAGGATCATGCCCACCACCGTGGCCAGGACCAGCAGGACCACGATGGCGACCTGGAGCAGGAACACCTGACCGGCCGCACTGCGCGGGTCCAGCAGGGAAGCGCGACGTTCAGGCTGGCGTCCCACGGGCGGATGACGTTCCGGGCCCCGAGGGTGCCCGGAGAATACCTCCATACACCCTTGATAACACCACCGTGGGCCGGCCGACGCCGATCGAGCGCATGCCCTGTCCCGGAACGAAGCCCGTTTTGCCCCGATAAGATGCTTCAGTGATCAGGAAAGGACGGCCCCGGCGACACCGCCCTCCCCACGGTGGGCGACGCGTAGCCGTGGTGCTGCCGCCCGTCGTTCTGACCGTCCTGATCTCCGGCCTGGCCTTCGCCACCCCCAGAGAGGTCGCCTTCAGCCGTCTGCTGCCCGCCGCCCCCGCCCTCGCCGCCGCGATGTGGCCCGTGGTCCCGACCATCCTGCTGGGGGCGTTCTGTCTGCTGGTCATGACCGGACTCGGCCTCGTCTACTCCGATCTGGGAACGCCCTACACGGCGGCCGCGATCGTCGCGGTCACCGCGGCGGCCGCCTACACGAGCCATCTCCGGCTCCAGCGGGAGGAGGCACTCTTCCAGGTCCGGCTCGTCGCCGACGCGGCGCAGCAGGTGCTGCTGCGCCCGCTGCCGAGCCGGGTCCAGGACGTCGAGATCGAGTCGCTGTATCTGGCGGCGCAGGAGCAGGCCCGGATCGGAGGCGACTTCTACGAGGTGGCCGACACCCCGTACGGGGTCCGGCTGCTCATCGGTGACGTGCGCGGCAAGGGGCTGTCGGCGGTGGGCGCCGCCTCGGCGGTGATCAACTGCTTCCGGGAGAACGCGTACGACCAGCCCGACCTGAGGTGCATCGTCCATCGCCTGGAGACCAGCATCGGCCGCTACAGCGTCGCGATCCTCGACCCCGATCAGCCCGAGCACTTCGCCACGGCTCTGATCGCCGAGATCCGGTACGGCGGCGGGCAGGTGAGGATCCTCAACTGTGGGCACCCCCCGCCCCTGCTGATGCGGAACGGAGAGATCAGCGTCCTTGAGCCCACCGCCCCCTCACCGCCCCTCAACCTCGCGACGCTCCTCGGAGACGACTACAACATCGACACCATCACCTTCACCGCGGGCGACCAGATGCTGCTCTACACCGATGGTGTGACGGAGACCCGGGACCGTGCCGGCACGTTCTTCGCGCTACCGGAGTGGATGCGGCAACTCGGTCCGGCGGCACCCCGGGAACTGCTGGACCGGCTCCACCGGGACCTGCTCCACTACAGCGGCGGAAGGCTGGACGACGACATCGCCGCCGTCGCCGTCCGCTGCGCGGCACGGCGCTCCTAGGGAATGGCCAGCTCGGCCCAGATGGTCTTCCCGGACGCGGTGTAGCGCGTCCCCCAGCGCTGGGACATCTGGGCGACGAGGAACAGGCCGCGGCCACCCTCGTCGTCCCGGCGAGCCCGCCGCAGATGGGGTGCGGTGTGCGCGTTGTCGGACACCTCGCACAGCAGGCAGCGGTCCCTGATCAGCCTCAGCATGACGGGCCCGGTGGCGTACCGGATGCTGTTGGTGACCAGCTCGCTCACCACCAGAGCCGCGCTGAACGACAGATCGGACAGCCCCCAGTCCGTCAACTGGCGCTCGGTGTCCGTGCGGGCGTGCGCCACCATGGCCGGGTCCGGCGGCAGCTCCAGGTCCGCCACGCGGTCGGCGCCGAGCCGCCGGGTGCGGACGAGCAGCAGCGTGGCATCGTCCGTCTGCGGGCCGGGCGGCCGGGCCGACAGCGCGCGGTCACACAGTTCCTCCAGCGGGCACCGCTGCCAGGTGAGGACATGGGCGAGGCGGTCGATTCCGCTGTCGATGTCGGTGTGCCGGTCCTCCACCACCCCGTCGGTGAAGAGCGCCACGACGCTGCCGCTGGACAGACTCAGCTCGACGTTCTCGTAGGGCAGGCCGCCCAGCCCCAGCGGCGGCCCCGGCGCCAGCGCGGACAAGGCCACCGAGCCGCTCGCATCGGCCACGACCGGCGGGGGATGGCCCGCGCTCGCCCAGACGCACCGGCCGCTGACCGGGTCGTAGATCGCGTACAGGCAGGTCACCCCGAGCGTCTCGTCGCCCAGCCCGTCATCGGAATCGGGCTCCGAGTCCTGCGCGACCAGGCCGTCCAGCCGGGTGAGCAGCTCGGCCGGGTCCAGGTCCAGCAGGGCCAGGGTCCGTACGGTGGCGCGCAGCCGGCCCATGGTCGCGGCCGCGTGCACCCCGTGGCCCACCACGTCGCCGACGGTCAGACCCACCCTGGCGCCGGACAGCGGGATCAGGTCGAACCAGTCGCCGCCCACCCCCACGCGGCTGTCGGCGGGCAGGTAGCGGTACGCCACGTCGACCGCGCTCTGCTCGGGCAGGTGCTGGGGCAGCAGGCTCCGCTGGAGCACCAGGGCCGCCGCGTGCTGGCTGGTGTAGCGGCGGGCGTTGTCGATGCCGACGGCGGCCCGCTCGGCCAGTTCCACCGCGAGCGTCTGCTCCTCGGGCCCGAAGCGGTCGGGGTTGCTGCTGCGCCGGAAGGTGGCGAGGCCCAGGACCGCGTTGCGGGTGAGCAGCGGGACGAAGAGGCAGGAGTGCGAGGCGGCCGGTCCCGTCCCGCCCGGGGGCACGGACGGGGCGGCGTCGACGACGGGGCGGCTGGTGGCCAGGCTCTGCGCCTGCGGTGACGAGGGCGGGTAGGAGACCGGACTGGTCCGGAACTCCTCGGGGGTCCGGCCGTGCATCCGCAGCAGGCTGTGCCCCGGCGCCGAGCCCGTGGGCGGCTGGCGCCCCTCGATGACCGCCGGCGGCAGGTCCACCAGCACCTCGTCAGCCAGCTGCGGTACCGCCACGTCCGCGAGCTCCGCGGCCGTGCGACGCACGTCCAGCGAGGCACCGATGCGCTTGCCCGCCCGTACGAGCAGGGACAGTCGTTCCTGGGCGCGGTAGCGGTCGGTGATGTCCAGGGACTCCTCGAAGAGCCCCAGCAGTTCGCCCCGGGCGTCCACCAGCCGGTGGTAGGAGCAGGACCAGACGTGCTCGCGAACCGGGTCGGCGGGGGCGCGCCCGCGGTAGTGCATGCCCATGATCGGCTCGCCCGTCGTCAGCACGTGCTCCATGATCTGGTCTTCGTCCGGAGGGTGGTGGCGGGAGATGAACTCGCCCTCCGGGAAGAGATCCGCGGCCGGGCGGCCGATGTACTGGTCGATCCCCGCCAGCTCCAGATCGGTGGAGACGTTCCCCCAGACGACCCGCATGTCGGTGTCGAAGATCGTCAGGCCCACGGCGGACTCGGTCGTCAGCCCCTGCAACATCGCCAGCTGCGCCTCCCAGCCGCGCAGCGTGTCCAGGTCGGCCGCGACCACGACGGTCGCGGCGGCGCCACGGTGCGCGAGCGGGCTGAAGGTCACTGCCGCGCGCAGCGTCCGACCGTCCCGGCGGCACAGGTCCAGGACGGTGCTGCGGGGCCGGTGCCCCTTGCAGAGCTTGCAGAGGGTGGACAGACGCTGCCCCGGGGTCGCCGCGAGCAGCCGGGCGGCCGGCTTCCCGAGCACATCCTCGGGGGAATGCCCGAGCAGGCGCTCGGCCGAGGATCCCCATCCGGAAACGCGGCCTTCGGCGTCCAGTACCGCGGCGGCGGCCTTGGTGAGGTCCAGCGGACTGTGGAAATCGACGTTGGCGGCATGCGGAAAACGATCCATGGCACCGCTTCCCTCCGTGCTCCCTCAGCATCCCGTGCCGGCCGACGGACGACAACCGCACGCGCGAGAGCCGCGTCGCACCGCGGAGGGGAGTCCTCCCGTGCAACGAGTTGCATCGGTCGCCGTCGTCGGAGGATCGGCGTCATGGCGGGCCGATCAGCCGGTCTTCTTCCACTGCGGCCACTGCTCCAGCGCGGTCGTGACGCGTTTCGTCAGGGGCGGGACGGTCCGGGTCGCCTGTTCGTAGGCGGCGACGAGGTCCTCCAGCATCTTGGTGTTGCGCTGCACGTCGTCGGTGTCCGAGTCCAGCACGGACGCACATTCGCGGGCCGCGTCCCGGCTCCTGGCCAGCAAGCTGGACCACGCGCGGCCCAGTTCCGGGTCGGGGACGCCCAGATGGCGCCGGGCCGTGGCCGTGTCGCGGGCCAGACCGGCGCAGATGGGGCGCAGGGTGTCACCGTCGACGGCACCGGTCCCGGCGTCCGTCGACTCCTTGAACCACTGCGCGAACGCGGTGTAGCGGGACGCCACGGCGACGATGTCGGCCTGGCCGCTCGTCCTGAACCAGGCCAGCAACTGGAAGCTGCGCACGCGTTCGTCGGTGCCGGCGGCCGGTGGACGGTCGGGCACCGCCAGGGCAGTGTCGCGGCCCGTCACCGAACGCACGGCCACGACGGACGACACCACGGCCAGGAGCGCGACGGCGCCCACGGCGACGCGGGTCGGCCAGGACCGCCGTACGGCCTCTGGAGGCGCTGAAGGCGTCGGGGCACGGGGGGTCCGGGCCAGGGGCGCGGCGACCAGGGCGGCCCCGAACATCGCCGGTGCGGCCGTCTGCACCAGCAGTCCGGTCAGCGACCAGGACGCGTCGGGAAGCCAGTGGCAGGTGTCGCCCATGACTCGCAGCGGGCCCAGGCAGCCGTCTGCGGACTGCAGCAGGAACTGCCCCGCCAGCGCCAGGATCTGGGCGATGCCGGCGGCGGTCAGGGCGCGGGGCAGCCGGTGGGTGCGGGTGGTCAGGGCGACGACGGCCGCCGTCACGGCCACGCCGGCCCACAGGGCGACGGTCCGCCACCACAGGTGGACGACGCCGAAGGCCGTGCTCCGCTCGCCGAGCGGAGGGCGCCAGGAGTGGACGTACGCCATCGCCACCGCCACGGCGGCGACCCCGAGCACGCCTCCGGCCAGGCCGGCGAGGAGCGTGGAGCGCAGCCCCGTCGCCCGTGGCCGTCCGAGCAGCAGCACGGCCGGGTACACCCACAGCACCACCGCTGCCGCCGCGATCACGGGGGTCGAGCCCGCGACGCTCAGGCTCGTGAGGACCGAGGCGATCCAGGGCAGCACCGCCGCGTACTGCTCCCGCGTCCCCCACGGGCCGGGGAACATCTGGCGGATGTCCTGTTCCAGACCGCCCGCCCGGTACAGGTCCCCGGCCAGCAACAGCTTGCCCGCGCCCATCCACCAGCTCAGACCGGCCGCCGCCACGACACACCCCGCGACGGCCGCGACGAGTACCGCCGCGCGCAGCGCGCGCGGTGTGCCCGGGCTGTTCCGCAGGCTCAGCCGGGCGCACGCGGCCAGCCAGCAGACGTAGACCACACCTCCCAGGAACGGGAAGAGCAGGGGCTCCAGGTGCGCGGGCCACCAGCCCGGGCCGATGCTCGACCCGGACAGCAACTCCCCGCAGACCAGGCCGAGTCCGAGCGCAGAGCCGGCCCGCACACCCGAGGGGCCCGGAGCGCCCCGGTGCGCGGCGTACAGGGCCGCGCGCCAGACGGAGACCGCCAGGAGGGCCGCCGCCAGGCCCCCGACGACCCAGGCGGCCGGCAGCGCGTCCCACCAGATGCCCAGCGCGTTGCCGGTGACCAGGGTCACCGCCCCGAGCAGGAACAACGGCACGTCCGTCAGCGTGAACAGGGCCGCCGGGTCCTCCAGCGCGCGGCGCCGCTCCGCCCAGGACGGGTGACTGCGCCACAACGCCGGGACGCCGCGGGCCGGGCGGCCCTGTGCCCCGGCTGCCTCGGCCCGCGCCCGCCAGACGCCGGCATCGGCGCCCAGCGCCACGGCCCCCCGGTCGGCGTACAGCTCGCGGTGGCGCAGGGTGTCGGCGCGGGCCAGGACCACCAGCAGGAACAGGAACCCGGCGGTCGCGATGTCCCGGACCATGTACGGCCGGGAGGCGGGCCAGAAGACGGCGTCGGCGCCCATGAACCAGCCGAACTGCGCCGCGACGAGGCTCCCGCCGAGCACGAGGGTGAAGGGGACGGCGGCCAGGACGAGGAAGGCCCGCCACAGGGCCGTCACGGCGTACGCGATGTCCACGTCCCGGTGGCGCAGATGGGCCAGTTCGTGCAGGAGCACCGCCTGGAAGCGGGCCGGGTCGGAGCGGCGGACGTGCAGCAGGCCGTTGTCGAGGCAGAGAGTGCGCCTGCCCGCCCGGCCGAAGACGACCGCGCCGGCGTCGAACGCGGTCAGGTCGACCACCAGGTCGGGCAGGGCGCGCACTCCGGCGACCCCGGCCAGCCGGGCGACCTCGGCCCGGATCTCGCCTTGCGGGTCGCGACCGGGCAGGGGCACCAGACCGTGCCGCCGCCGTCTCCAGCGCGGCAGCAGCAGGTACACGGCCGCGGCCACCAGCAGGACGACGCCACTGCCGGCCAGGCCGTACCACTCCGGCGTCACGGGGGCGCCCTTGGCGCACTCCTTGATCGCCTCCGCGTGGGCGCTGCTCCGCGTCACGTTGTCGATGACGTTGCCGCCCGGGTCGTAGCCCGCCGCGAACTCGCAGAGGAACGCGACGTTCTGGGCGGGATACGGCCGCAGGAGACCGGTCAGCATCTCGACCGTGGCCGCCGCCATCGCGACGACGAGGACGAGGAAGCGCAAGGAGGTCCCGGCGGGCAGTACGCCCGGGTCGGGGGCCGGCGGCGCGGGCGCCGGGCGGGGCGCGGCCGCCTCCGTGGCTCCGCTCACCGGGCCGCCCCGTCCTCCTGACGCTCCCCGTCCTCACCCGGCTGGTCGTCGCGCGGGTCCTCCGTGCCCGCCAGGGCCAGCCGTGCGACCACGCTGTCGGCCAGGCCGTCGGCGTCGGCGAAGCCGCGCCTGACCGCCTCCTCGTGCACCCGCCGCCGTACGGACGCCAGTTGCTCCCGGTCTAGGCGGGGCACCTCGGGCGGGGTGACCGGGCGGCGGGCGGACGGGAGCAGCCGTCCCAGGGCGGTCGCGGCCCGGCTCATCAGCCGCCCGGTGCCGTCCGCGACGGCGGCGCGGCAGGCCTCGTCGACCACCAGCAGGACCAGGGGTGTGACCATGGCCGCGACGGTGTCGAGACCGAAGCCCAGCGGGTCGGACCGTCCGCCGGAGGACGTCCGCCGGATCCGCCGTACCACCACGCCGTAGTCCAGGCCGGCCAGGTCATCCACCAACTGCCGTTCGCCCGGGGCGTGTCGGTCGACGACGTCCCGTACCACATCCAGCACGGTCGCACGCATGCGCCCGCTCCTTCCCCCGTCCGTTCCCCGTGCGCACCCGCACCCGGGCGCGCTGTTCGGGTCCTTCCCACTGGGGCATGCCGTACGCCTGCCGGAACCCCCGGTTCACCGGACCGCCGGGCCGGTACGGCACCGACCGGCCACAGTGGCTCGGAACGAACCTCCGGCGTTCAGCCGCCGTCCAGCTCCTGCTCGCACCAGATCGTCTTGCCCCGGCGTCCGAACCGGGTGCCCCAGCGGGCGGCGAGCTGGGCGACGAGCGCCAGGCCTCGGCCGCCCTCGTCGATGGCGCGGGCGTTGCGCAGGTGGGGCGCGGTGCTGCTGCCGTCGGACACCTCGCACACGAGGCTCCGGTCGCGGATCATGCGCAGCCGGATCGGCGGACTGCCGTACCGGATGGCGTTGGTGACCAGTTCGCTGACGATCAGTTCGGTCGTGAAGGCGAGGTCCCCCAGCCCCCAGGCCGCGAGCTGGTGTTCGGCGAGCCGGCGGGCGGTGCCGACGACGGCCGGATCCTCGGGCAGCGACCACTCGGCGAGCTGGTCCTGGGCCAGGCCGCGGGTGCGGGCGAGCAGCAGAACGGCGTCGTCCTCGCCCTGGCTGGGCAGGAGGGCGTACACCGCGTCGTCGGCGAGCCGGCGCAAGGGGCGGTCGGGATGGCTCAGGACGCGCAGCAGGGTCTGCCGTGCGCCCGGCGCCGTGCGGACGAGCCCGTTGGTGTACAGCGCCAGCAGGCTGCCGTCCGGCAGCTCGACGCGCACCGCCTCGTACCCGCCGCACCCCGTGCCGAGCAGTGGGCCGGCGGGCGGTTCGAGGACCAGGGGATCGCCGAGCGCGCCGAGGGTCACCGGGGGGCGCGTGCCCCGCGCTGGCGGCCGTACAGGAGCGGGTCACCGGGTCGAACACCGCGTACAGGCAGGACGCCGTGACCGGCTCGCCCGTGTCCCGCGTCAACGAGACGGTGATGTCGTCGAGGCAGGTGAGCAACTCCTCCGGCGCCAGGTCCCGGACCGCGAGGGTGGTCAGTGCGGTGCGCAGCTGTCCCATGGCGGCCGCCACCTCGATGCCGCTGCCGGTGACGTCGCCGACGGTCAGGGCCACCCGGCTGCCGGAGAGGGGGATGACGTCGTACCAGTCCCCGCCGCCGCCCGTGGTGCCGGGCAGGTGGAGCGCGGCGGTGTCGACCGCGGTCAGCCGCGGCGGGGTGCGGGGCAGCAGATGGCGTTGCAGGCCGGTCGCTATGGAGCGCTCGCGGGCGTAGCTGCGGGCGTTGTCGATGCTGAGCGCCGTACGCTGGGCCAGCTGCTCGGCCAGGGAGAGGTCGTCCTCGTCGTACGGCCGAGGGTCACGGTGCCGGAAGAAGCAGACGACTCCGAGGACGGTGTGGCGCACCACCAGAGGGGTGACCAGGAGCGAGTGCACACCCGCGTCGGTCAGCAGCCTGGCCCGCTCGGGATCGGTGGCCAGCCATGGTTCGTCGGACGTCAGGTGGGTGACGAGCCGGGGCGAGGCGTCCTGGAGGCTCCGGCTGAAGGGTGTGGGGAAGGGGAAGGTGTCCAGAGTGCCCGAGGGGCCCTGCCGCGCGGGGTCCTTCACCGAGCGGAAGGCGACCCGGCGCAGGGGTACGTCCGCGTCGACCGGACCTCCCGACAGCGCGGCGCCGCGCACCGCCTCGTCCAGCACGTCCACCGACACCGCGTCCGCGAACCGGTCCACCACCACCGCGGCCAGCGCGTCCGCCGTGTCCCGCACGTCCAGGCTGGTGCCGATGGCCTGGTGGGCGTCGTGCAGGATGTCCAGCCGGTCCGCCGTGTGCTGGCGCGCGGAGACGTCCTCCACGACGGCGACGCCCAGGACCTGTCCGCCACCGGGACGGACCCGGAAGGCCGACACCGAGAGCACCGTCTCCTGCTCCGGGCCACCCGGAGGCCGGCCGCGGATCAGACGGCCCCGGACCCGCGCCTCGCCCGTCAGCACCTGACGGGCGAGCGAGAGCAGTTCCGGATCGTGGAAGCCCTCCGCGACCTCGTCGAGCCGCCGCCCGAGCACCGCGTCGCCGGGCAGTCCGCGCACTCCGCGTCGCGCGGTGTTGTAGCGCACGATCCGCAGCTGTTCGTCGAACACGTACAGCCCCATGGGCGCCTGGGTGAACAGCGCCTCCAGCACGGTGGCCGACAGGTCCTCGCTGTCCTGCGGCGACGACATCGCCGGGCCTAGCCCCGCGCGCCCGCGGCGGCGCCCGGGGCATCGGGGGGGAGGACCGCGGCAGCCGGTCCGCTCGTGCGGCAGGGGACCGTGCCGTGGGCGGCGAAGACGCTCGGCGAGCCGGAGCGGGGAGAGCACGGCCGGTCGGGCACGGCCCCGGAGGGGACCGGCGCGCAGCTCTGCGGGTCTCCGGTGAGACCGTGATCGGCGATGGGCGGATAGCGGCGCATCACTGGCCCCTTCGGCGTCGACACCGGGCTCTCTCTTGCGACCCTGGCGGGTGGGCCGGACGGCAGCCATCGGGGTGAGCCGAGCGGGTGAACGGCGCGGGCTGGGGGACAGGGGGCTGGGGGACAGGGGGACAGGGGACAGGGGCCAGCGGAACGCGGACGTGAGCGGGCGTGGCCGGTGGGCGGACGCGTGACCGGTGGGCGGACCCGCGTGACCGGTGGGCGGGGCGGACCGTGTGGCCGGTGGGCGGACGCGTGACCGGTGGCCGCCCGGGGCCGCTGTCCGTGCGCCGAGCACCGCCCGGCCGCGTTCGGGTCCGCCCCGGGGCGCCCGCGGGCCGGGCCGCGGCCTCCGGGTCGTGGCCGCCCCTGCGGTCGAACCCCTTGACCACCCGCGCTCCGGACGGAAACGGGACGACGGTCGCGCGCCGCGCCGCCGACCCCTGCCGAGCAGCGGAATACGGGTGGGAGCGACCGTGTTGGAGGGGCATAGTTGAAACGTCAACTTTGGAAGGCGGGAGGACGGATGCAGTTCGGCATCTTCACCGTCGGTGACGTGACCGTGGACCCGACCACGGGTCGTACGCCGACCGAGCGCGAGCGGATCAAGGCCATGGTCGCCATCGCGCTGAAGGCGGAAGAGGTCGGCCTGGACGTTTTCGCGATGGGTGAGCACCACAACCCGCCGTTCGTGCCGTCCTCGCCGACCACCATGCTGGGCTGGATCGCCGCGCGGACCGAGCGGATCGTCCTGTCGACGTCGACCACGCTGATCACCACCAACGACCCGGTGAAGATCGCGGAGGACTACGCGATGCTCCAGCACCTGGCCGACGGGCGGGTGGACCTGATGATGGGCCGCGGCAACACCGGGCCGGTGTACCCGTGGTTCGGCAAGGACATCCGGGACGGCATCGACCTGGCCATCGAGAACTACGCGCTGCTGCGCCGGCTGTGGCGTGAGGACGTCGTGGACTGGGAGGGCAGGTTCCGCACCCCGTTGCAGGGCTTCACCTCCACCCCGCGCCCGCTGGACGGCGTGGCACCGTTCGTGTGGCACGGCTCGATCCGCTCCCCGGAGATCGCCGAGCAGGCCGCCTACTACGGCGACGGCTTCTTCCACAACAACATCTTCTGGCCCAAGGAGCACACCAAGAAGCTGATCGACCTGTACCGGCAGCGGTACGCGCACCACGGTCACGGCACCCCCGAGCAGGCCATTGTCGGACTCGGCGGTCACGTCTACATGCGTCCGAACTCCCAGGACGCGGTCCGGGAGTTCCGCCCGTTCTTCGACCACTCACCGGTGATGGGAGGCGGGATCCCGATGGAGGAGTACATGGAGCAGACCCCGCTGACCGTCGGCACGCCCGGGCAGGTCGTCGAGAAGACGCTCACCTTCCGTGAGCACTTCGGGGACTACCAGCGCCAGCTGTTCATGGTGGACGGCGGCGGCATACCGCTGGAGACCGCGCTGGAGCAGATCGAGATGCTCGGTGCGGACGTCGTACCGGTGCTGCGGAAGGAGTTCGCGAAGAACCGGCCGGCCGACGTGCCCGACGCGCCCACCCACGCGTCCCTGCGCGCGGCCCGCGACGCGGAACGCGTGCACACCACCGGCCCGGCGGCCTGAGGCCGACGCACACGGCAGCCCCACGGCAGAGGAGAACGAGGAACGATGACCGACAACTTCACCGGGTACACGGCGGGCGACGGAGTGGCGCCCGACCGGTGGGCGAGCGCCCTGCACCTGTTCGACAACGGCGCCGGCGCGCCGCGCGAGGAGACCACCACGGAGCGCTGGGAGCGTGCGCAGCTGCTCTTCGAGGCCAAGGACTACATCGGCGCCGCGCGGCTGCTCGCCCTCGTCGTGGAGGAGGCTCCGGAACAGACCGGCCCGCGGCTGCTCCTGGCCCGCGCCTACTATCACTCCGCTCAGCTGCGGCGTGCCGAGGAACAGCTCCGCGCGATCATCGAGCGCGATCCGGTGGAGCACTACGCCCACCTGATGCTGGGCCGCACCCTGCAGCGCCAGGGGCGGCAGGAGGAGGCCGAGCCCTTGCTGCGCATGGCCGCCGCGTGGTCGGGCGAGTTCCCGGAGGACGACTGAGCGAGACGGCCGGCAGATCCCTCCGTGGGCTCCGTCCGGGGTGTCCAGGGTGAGTGCCCTGGACACCCCGGCGGCTCGGTGCCCGGGCCCCGGGGGCGGATGCCGACGGTGAGGTCCCCGCGGTCAGGCGGTCTGAGGTGCCCGGCGTGTGATCGCGTCCACGAACGCCTCCAGCACCCGCGCCACACCGTCCTCGTCGTTGGAGGGCGCGCGGTGACGCGCGGCCGCCAGGACGTCCGGGTGGGCGTTGGCCATGGCGTAGGGGTTCCCCACCGCGCCGAGCATGGGCAGGTCGTTGGGCATGTCACCGAAGGCCGCGATCTCCTGTGCGCCGATGCCGAGCCGGCCGCTCCAGGTGACGAGGGTGGTGGCCTTCGTGACGCCGGGCGCGCTGAACTCCACCAGTGACAGCCCGGTGGAGTGGGTGGTCTCGGCGTCCGGGCCCGCGGCGTGGCGCGCCTGCTCGTAGAAGGCGTCGAGCGGGAGCTCCGGATGATGGGCGAGGATCTTGAGCGGGGGTCTGCCGGGGCCGGGGGCGAGGATCTCCTCGGCCGTGCCGGTCAGTTCGACGGCCTCGTCCCCGAACGACCAGGCCGGGTACGCCGGTTCGTGACCGAAGGCGCCGTCGAACTCGACCGCGAACGAGACGCCCGGGATCGCGGCGCGCACGTGTTCCACGAGCCGGATGGCCTCGGGGGCCGGGAAGGGGAAGGTGTGGGCGACGGTGCCGTCCGGTGCGTGCACCGCGGCGCCGTTGGCCGCGATGACGGCGTGGGGTCCGACGCGCTCCAGCAGGCCCGGCACGCCGCGTGGCGGACGGCCCGTGACGAGCACGACACGTATTCCGGCTCCCTCGGCCGACGCCAGCGCCGCTCGCGTGCGCCGTGACAGCGTGCCGTCGCTCCGGAAGAGGGTGCCGTCCAGGTCTGTCGCCACCAGCTTCGGCGGTGTGCCCAGCGGCGGGGCGGGGGTGGGTGCCATGGGTGCCGGTACCTCCTGCGACGTTCGACGAGTACCGACCAGGCATACACGGTGCCTCACGGTGATCCCACAGGGGGGCGGCCGGATGGTGCACCGGGGAAGACGACGCATCCCGGCCGCGCGGGCCGGCGGGGCGGGCGCGTCGCGCGGTCGGTCCTCGTCCGCCAGGGCCCCGCGGTCGCCGTACGGGCGATCAGCCGCGACCCGCCCCGCCCGCCGCCGGGCAACGCGCGGCGCTCGGCGCCGAGCCGGTTCGCTCCGGTCCGTCCCCTACGACGTTCCACGCTCCCCCGACATCCCGGCCGCCGATGGCACATCCGTACGCGCCGGCGCGGACGGGCCGTGGGACGGACCCCAGGAGAGGTCCACCCCACGGCGCGTCGGCGTCACCCCGTACGGACGGTCAGCCGCGCCACGGACCGGTCACCGCGAACGTGGTGCCGGGCGTGTAGCAGTTGACGTACATCGTCTCGCCGTCGGCGGAGAAGGTGACCCCCGCGAACTCGCCCCACTCCGGCTCCTGCGCCGTACCGCCCGTCAGGACCTGGCGGCCCCGGGCCATCGGGTACACCTCGCCCTTGCGGGTCACGCCGAAGACGTGCTGGGCCCCGTTGCCGTCCTCGCACACCATCAGGCCGCCGCCGGGGGCGAGGCAGATGTTGTCCGGGGACTCGCCGGGCAGCTGCACATCGGTGTCCGGGCCGAAGACGACGACCAGGGTCAGCCGGCGGCGCGCCGGGTCGTAGCGCCAGATCTGGCCGTAGTGGTCGGCCGCGGAGCCGTCCGCGCTGCGGGCGAAGGAGGACACGAAGTACACGCAGCTGCCGCCCCAGTAGCAGCCCTCCAGCTTCTGCGCGTGGGTGATGCCGCCGGGCCCGTAGTCCTGCAGGCGGGTGGGCGTGGAGGCGGCCAGCGGATCGGGTACGTCCACCCACTCGACGCCGTCGAAACGGGTGCCCGGCTCCTGGACCGGGGAGAGATCCGGCACGCCGGGCACCCGCATCGCCTGGAGCCGGCCGCCCGCGCGCAGCGAACCGACGCCGCCGAGCGGCTTGGCCGGCAGGAAGCGGTAGAAGAGGCCGAACGGCTTCTCGAAGGCGTCCTCGGTCTCGTAGACGATGCCGGAGCGCGGGTCGATCGCCACCGCCTCGTGCTGGAAGCGGCCCATCGCGGTCAGCGGGACGGCGCCGGTGCGGTGCGGATCGGTGGGGTGGACCTCGAAGATGAAGCCGTGGTCCTTGGTGTAGCCGTTGGTGCCCGCCTTGTCCTCGGTCTCCTCACAGGTCAGCCAGGTGTCCCACGGGGTGCGGCCGCCCGCGCAGTTGACGGCCGTACCGGCGATGGCGACCCGCTCGGACAGCACGCGCTGGTGCGCGTCGAGCGTGAGCGCCGTACAGCCGCCCTTGCCGGCGGGGTCGTAGGTGAGGCCGCTGACGGTCGGGACCGGGATCGGCGCGGTGACGCGGTTCTCGTGGTTGCGGACGAGGTGGGTACGGCCTCCTCGGCCCGCGAAGGCGGCCATGCCGTCGTGGTTCGAGGGGACCCTGCCCTCTCCGGAGCGGAGCTGGTCGCCCTCGCGGGAGAGCACGGTGTAGCGGAAACCTTTCGGCAGATCGAGCAGGCCGTGCGGATCGGGAACGAGCGGGCCGTAGCCGGTGTGGCCCAGGTCCTGCGCGGCGGCGGTGCCCGCGAAGAGCTCGGACAGGGCCCCGGTGAAGGCGATGCCCGCTCCCAGGGCGCTCGCTCCGGCCAGGACCTGACGGCGTGTTGCAGACATGCGGCAGCAACCTTCCTGCTGGCGGACAGGAACTGTGATCCCGCCGTGTCTATCACCAGTCGCGGGCCACGGGAACCACGCGTGTACCACGTGTCACGTGTCGTGACGTGTGTCGGGCATGCGTCCGTGGACCGGCCGTCGTCTCCGGCCGGGGCCGCCGTCGAGCAGCCCGGTATTACAATATTCAAGCGTAGTCGGGGGAAAGGGGCGGACATGTCCGGACAGCAGATCGCGTTCGGGGCGTTGCTGCGCTCGATGCGACGGGCGAAGTCGTTGACCATCGAGGCCCTGGCAGAGGCCTCCGGGGTCAGCGAGCGGGGCATCGGCGACCTGGAACGCGGACGGCGGGCCGCACCGCAACGGCGGACGGTGGCCGCGCTCGCGGACGGCCTCGACATGGACGACGCCGACCGGGAACGGCTGCTCGCCGCCGCCCGCGCCGGACGCGCCCCCGAATACAGTCCCGTCGGCGTCCGCTCCTTCCCACGGGGCATCGACGACTTCGTCGGCCGCGCGGACGAGCTGGCCGGTCTGGAGGCGCTGGCCGCACCGCCGCGGGAGGATCGCGCCGGGGAGGGCGACGGTGCCCAGCCCGTCGTGGTCGTCATCCACGGACCGCCCGGCACCGGGAAGACCACCCTCGCGCTGCGCGCCGCCCGCCGGCTCGCGGACCGTTTCCCGGACGGCCAGCTCATGGCCGATCTCAGGGGGACCGACGACAGCCCGCCCGCCCCCTCCGAGCTGATGGTCCGGGTGCTCAAGGCCTTCGGCGTGCCCGACCGCGACCTGGCCAAAGCGGGACCGCTGGCCCACCCCGCCCTCTACCGGCAGGTCCTGGCCGACCGTCGCAGCCTGCTGGTGCTGGACGACGCCCGGGACGAGGCGCAGGTACGCCCGCTGCTGCCGGGCTCGGGCGGGACGCTCGTCCTGGTGACCAGCCGCCGTATGCTCACCGGACTGGACGACGTGCACCGGCTGCCCCTCGGCCGGCTCGAACCCGACGAGTCGGCCGCCTTCCTGGCCTCCCTCGTCGGCGAGGACCGCGCGACGGCCGAACCCGGGGCCCTGGAGGAGGTCGCCCGGCTCTGCGAGCACCTGCCGCTCGCCCTCAGGATCGCGGGCAACTGGCTGGCGACCCGCACGGGGTGGACCGTACGCCGGCTCGCGGACCGGCTGGCGAGCGAGGAACGGCGGCTGGACGCGCTGTCCGCCGGGGACCTCCGCGTCGCGACTGCCTTCGACCTGTCCTACCGGCAGCTCACACCCGCGGCCGCCCGCCTGTTCCGGCGCCTGTCCCTGGTCCCCGGCCCGGACGTCGGCGCCGCCTGCGCCGCCCGGCTCACCGGCCAGGACGTCCACGACGCCGAGGACACCCTGGAGGAACTGGTCGAGGCCGGCCTGCTCGACAGCACCGGGAACCGCTACCGGCTCCACGACCTGCTGTGCCTGTACGGCCGTGGCCGCCTCGTCGCCGAGGACGGCGAGGCCGACGTCGAGCGGGCCCGCCGGTCGATGTTCCGCTGGCTGCTGGAGACGGCCGTCGTGGCCGGCCGGTGGTACGAACCCGGCCATGGAGCCCCACCCGCCTCCTGGCGCGGCACGGTGGACCTCTCCGGTGCCGACAAGGCCCGCGAGTGGCTCCAGGCCGAGGCCGCCAACTGGCTGGCGGCCCTGCACGCCGCCGCGGCGGACGGCGACCACGCCACCGTCGTGGAGGTGGCCGAGTCCCTGCACTGGTTCTCCGACCAGTGGATGTTCTGGGGACACTGGCCGGAGGTCTTCGGCGCCGCCGTCCGCTCCGCCGAGGCGCTCGGCGACCCGCTGCTGGAAGCGACCCAGCTCAACTACTACGCCTGGGCCATGATGATCTGCGAGGGCCGGCCGCGCGACAGCCTCCCGTACGCCGCCCGTGCGCTCGCCGCGGCCCGGCGGGCCGGTGACGCCGGGCAGCAGGGGTGGGCGCACGCCTACGCCTCCTGGGCCCACCGTGCGCTGGGCGAGGACGCCCCGGCCGCCGAGCACAGCACCCGTGCCATCGCGCTGTTCGAGGCGGCCGGCGACCTGCACGGCCTGCTCCAGGCCCTGATCTCACGCGCGCTGCACCTGAGGAGCGTGGGCCGCGACGAGGAGGCGATCGAGACCTACCGGCAGGTCCTGACCCGGCTGGACGAGGCCGGCGACCGCCTCGAACCGCACATCGCCGCCTTCACCCGGGTCAACGCACTGGCGGGCCTCGGTGGCTGCTACGGCAACCTGGGGCGCTGGGAGGAGGGGGTGCGGTACCTGCGGTCCTCGGTCGAGCTGTCCCGGACAGACGGCAACATCGCTCTGGAGAGCCGCTACCTCCTCTCGCTCGGCGACATCCTCCTCCGGGCCGACCGTCCCGCCGAGGCCCGCGAGGCGTTCACGCGGTGCATCGCCCTCGGCAGCGACGCGGACCCGCAACGGGTCGCCGAGGCCCGCTCCCGGCTCGCCCGCCTGGACGACGGCCGACGCCCCACGCTGCCCGGCGCCGGCGTCAGGTGAGGGCCGGACCCGCAGGCTGCTCGTCCTCGCCCCGCTCCAGGTGCAGGGTGCGCCACTCCCGGGGGGAGAGCCCGTACGCGGCGCGGAACGCCCGGCTGAAGTGGGCGGGATTGACGAACCCCCAGCGCCGGGCCACCGCCGAGACCGTGGGCGTCACCCGCCCGCGACGGGCGAGTTCACGCCCGCACGCCTCCAGCCGCCGCTGCTGGATGAGACGGCTCACGGTGATGCCCTCGCCCTCGAAGAGCCGGTGCAGATAGCGGACGGAGATGTGGTGGGCCCGGGCGATGGACTCCGGTGAGAGGGACGGGTCGCCGAGCTTGCGGTCGATGTGGGCCCGGATGCTCACCACGAGATGGTCGCGGCCGTCGTCCGGGTCCCGCAGGACCTGATCGGTGATCAGGGTGGCGAAGAGGTCGACGACATGGCCGGCCAGCCGGTGCCCGACGGCCGCCGGATAGGAGGGGGCCGCGTCGGCCAGCGTGGCGAGGAAGGGCCGCAGCACCGCCCCCAGGCCCTGTGCCGTGTCGATGGCGGTACCCGTGACCCGCCTGATGTCACTGTCCGTGACGCCCAGCACATGGCGCGGTAGCTGGAAGACATGGGTGGCGAACCGCTCCGGATAGGTGAAGGAGAACGGCCGCGCGGTGTCGTAGAACACCAGGTCGCCCCCGCCCATCTCGGCCCGCCGGCCGTCCTGGATGAAGGTGGCGCTGCCCGACACCAGCAGGCCGACCGCCACGAGGGCCTCGGGTGAGCGCTCGATCAGGGCCGGCGTGCGGCTGACCCGCCCCGCGTCGGCCTCCATGCGCGAGACCCGCAGGTACCCGAGGGAGTCGCTGGCGATCCTGCCGTCGAACCGCCGGCCGTCGCGGGGGGCCACGGTGACCGGCACCAGTGCCCTGCTCACCGCGTCGTTCCAGTACGCGACCTTCTCCTGGTCCGGCACCGTGTCGGTCGTCAGCACCAGGCTCAACTGGCTCTCCCTTGGCATGCGTGGCACCGGGGCGCCGTACTGGTTCTGTTCCCCGCCCAGCCAACCAGCAGAGACCGGGGACCACCAGGAAGAAAGCAGGCAGAAATGGTCAGGTGAAGTGCCGCCACAGCGCGGCGACCGCGGGTGACGCCTCACCCGGAGGGCGCACCAGCATGATCTTCCAGCGCGGTGCGTGGTGCCGGAAACCGTACGCGGTCAGGTCGGGAAAGCGGTCCGCGATCGACCTGGGCAGGATGCAGATCCCCAGGTCGTTGCGGACCAGCTCGGCCGCCGCCACGATGTCGTTCACCTCGAACGTCGTGGTGCGGTCGACGCCCGCGGCCCGGAAGGCGCGGTCCACCGAGTGACGGATCGCCCAGCCCGGACTGAAGTCCACCAGCGGCAGCCGGGCGGCATCGGCGAGTTCCACCTCACCCTGGGGCGTCGTGGCGCCCAGGACCCGGCGCGGCGACGCGACCAGCACCATCTCCTCCTCGGACAGCAGCCGGGTGGTCAGCCCGCGCTGCTGCTGGCGGTCCAGCGCCACCACGGCCAGGTCGACCGTGCCCTCCCGCAGCGCCTGCCGGATGTCCGAGACCGCCGCCTGCCGCAGCTGCACGCCGAGCCCCGGATGCTCCGCCCGCAGCGCGGCCAGGGCGTGGTGGAGCCCGGCCCAGACCCCCTGCATCGTGCCCACCGTGATCCGGCCGCGCAGTTGCCCCCGCACCGCGTCGACCGCCTCCCTGGCGGCTTCCGCGGCCCGCAGGGCCGCGCGCGCCGCCGGCACGAACGCCTCGCCCGCCGGCGTCAGCGCGACGCGGTGCGTGGTGCGGTCGAAGAGCGGCGTGCCCAGCTCGCGTTCGAGCGCGCGGACCGTGCCCGACACCGCCGACTGGACCACGTGCAGTTGTCGCGCCGCCGCCGTGAAGCCGCCCGCGTCGGCCACCGCGACGACGACCTCCATCTGCCGCAGATCCATCGTGTGCTCCTTCGGGGGGTGCGGGGCCGGTCGGGGGCGGGCGGGACCCGTGCCGCATCGTAGGGCGCGCCTGACGGGGGGACGGTCCGTCAGGCGCCTGCGAACGGTGGTGTCGGCCGGCCGTGGCCGGCGTCTTCAGCCGCGGGTTTCCCCGGCCGAGGTCCGCCGCGCCGCCCGGGGCCGCTCGAAGGCCCAGTAGACGAGCGCGGCCAGCGGGAGCGCGGCGCCCAGGACGGTGAGGCCGGCCCACCCCCCGGCGTGGTACACCATGGACCCGAGCTGGGAGCCGGCCGCGCCGCCGACGAAGAACATCGCGATGAAGGCGCTGTTCAGACGGGCCCGGGCGCCGGGGTCGAGCGCGTAGATGGTGTGCTGTCCGAGGATGAGCGTCGCCTGTACGGCCATGTCGATCAGGATCGCGGCCAGGGCTGTCAGCACGATGCTGTGTCCGCCCAGACCCGCGAGCACGAAGGCCAGCGTGGCGACCACGAACGCGGCACCGGTCATGGGACGCGTGAGCCCCCGGTCGGCCCAGTGGCCGGCGAACGGGGCCACCGCCGCGCCCGCCGCGCCCACGAGCGCGAAGATGCCGACGCCGACCGGCGAGTAGTGGAAGCGGGGACCGGTCAGGACGAAGGAGACCGTGGTCCAGAACGCGCTGAACGCGCCGAACATAGCCGCCTGGTACAGCCCGCGGCGCAGCAGCGCGGGATGGGTGCGCACCAGCCGGACCGTGGACCGCAGCACGTGGTGGTACGGCACGGAGGTGGTGGGGGCGTGATCGGGGAGGGCGGCGCGCAGCGCCACCGTGAGGACGGCCATCAGGACGGCGGAGCCGAGGAAGACCACCCGCCAGCCGGCGACGTCGGAGACCAGGCTGCTGAGGGTCCGGGAGAGCAGGATGCCCGTGAGGAGACCGCTCATGACCCGGCCGACGACCCGGCCCCTGGAATGGTCCGGGGCGAGACTGGCGGCGAAGGGCACCAGGATCTGGGCCACGACCGAGGTGGCACCACTGACCAGCGCGGCGATCAGCAGCACGGGGAAGTTCGGGGCCAGTCCCGCCACCACCAGGGCCGCCGTCGTGACGATCAGCAGGACGGAGACCAGATTGCGCTTCTCCAGCCGGTCGCCGAGCGGCACCAGGAAGATCATGCCGAGGACGTAGCCGATCTGGGTCAGAGTGATCAGCGTGCCGGCGGTGGCCTCGCTGATCCCGAACACGTCGCTCAGCGACGACAGCAGCGGCTGCGCGTAGTAGAGGTTGGCGACCGTCATCCCGGACGCGACGGCCAGGAGCGCGACCAGCCAGCCGGGCACGCCCTGGGCGTCCCGCACGGAGCCGGTCCCACGGCGGCGATCAAGTGGTGTGGACATGTGCACCTTCTTTCGTCATGCGGTCACAACGACCTGACCGCCGGCCGGCTTCCTCACTCGGCGCGATCGTTCGGGATGTCAGTCATCTCGCATCGAGATGACCGCGTCGGCACCGGGCGTCGACCCTGGACGCGGGTGGACGGTGCTTTTGCCGGGCGACGCACGCGGCGATGCCTCACCGCGCACGGCTCATGCCCCTGTCCGCACGGAACGCCGGACGGCCCCCCGCGGCCCGCCCAGCCGCTCCAGGCTGGCAGGCGTGGGCTCCTCGCCGGACGTCCACCGCCGGACCGTCCCGGCGCGGAACCACCGTCTCAACCAGGGGATCCCATGAACCCGATGCCCCCGCCCACCGCAACCGGCAGCGCCGCCGGCCGCCCCCCGTACCCGGACCTGACCCTGGCGAGCGCCCCGGTGCCCGCGCTGACACGCGCCTTCCTGCCCGCCCACGTCCGTGCCACCGCCCGCTTCACCGGACCCGCACAGGTCCGCACGCTCGGTCTCCTCCAGGTCAGCACCTACCGCGGAGCGGCACGGTCCTTCGTCCGCCCCACCGAGGACACCACCGGATCCCATCTGACGCTGGGCGTCCACTCCTCCGGCAGGGCGACCCTGGTCCGGGGAGACCGCACCGCGGCCTGCCGTCCGGACGACATCTTCGTCTGCGACGGAGCGGTGCCCTTCCTGCTGCACGAGTCGCTGGACTTCGAACTGCACCTCGTCCGGATCCCACGGGTCGCCCTCACGCTGACCGACCGCCAGGCGCGGGCGCTCAGCGCCCGCGCACCCTTCGCCGACGGCCCCGTGGCGCCCCTGCTCGGCCCCCTGCTGCGGACGTTCCTCGACGCCCTGCCCGCGTACCCGCCGGCGACGGCGCTCCGCCTGGCCACGACCGTCACGGGGTTCGTCGGCTCGCTCGCGGTGGAGGACGCGGAGGACGTGGCGGGCACCGTGGACGCGGCGAGTACGGCGGGCGCGGCGGGGGCCGCAAGCGCGTGCGGACCGGTGCAGGAGCAGCAGGACCTCCTGCGGCGCGTGCGTGCCTACGTCGACGCGCGGCTGTGGGACCGCACCCTGACCCCCGCCACGATCGCCACGGCCCAGCACATCTCGGTCCGCTATCTGCACAAGCTCTTCGAGGGTCAGGGCAGCACGATCGGCCGGTGGATCCAGCACCGCCGCCTGGAGGAGGCGCGGCGCGAGCTGGCCCGGCCCGAGGCGCGGGACGTCGCGGTGGGGACGGTGGCCAAGCGGTGGGGCTTCGCCAACGCCACCCACTTCAGCCGGAGTTTCCGCGCGGCCTACGGCATGTCACCGCGCGAGTGGCGCGACGGTACCCGGCCGTCCGAGGGCCCCACCGGCGGGCACGGCTGACGTCGGGAACTGTGCACGCAGCGGCAAGTATCCGTGGCAAGGTGCCGCCCGCATCAGGTTCGCCGCGCCCTAGGCTGGGCAGTCGTGCCGGTGGAGCCGCCTCCGGCGCCGCACGCCTGCCTGCCCGGCCGCGGGGGAGGGGCCGGCACCCTTTCCGACGGTCCGGTCCTCCGCACGGCCGGGCCCCCGCGCAGGAGTTCTCTTGCAAGATGACGTTCCCGCCCCTGGGGCCCCGCCCGTCCTGGAGCGGTTGGCACGCGCCTTCGTCGAGACGTACGCACTGCCTGCGTCCTCGGACCCGGACGCGGTCGGCGCCAGGGCGCGGGTGGCGTCCTTGTGGACCGGTGACGACGGCGACGAGCCGGACATCGAGGAGGAGTGGCTGGCCCTGCCCGGCGGCGACGGCCACCGCGTCCGGGTGCGCATCCTCCGCCCCGCCGGCAGTGACGAAGCGCTGCCGGTGGTGCTGTACCTGCACGGACTGGGCTGGATGCTGACCGATGCGTACGCGCACCGGCACCTGCTGACCGACCTCGTCCTCGGAACGGACGCCGCCGTGGTCATCCCGGAGTACGACGCGCCGGAGGACGTCCGCTATCCGGGCGCCGTGGAGCGGGCGTACACCGTGGCCCGGTGGATCGCCCGGCACGGCGGGGGATGCCGGCTGGACGGGAGCAGGATGGCCGTCGTCGGTGCCAGCGCGGGCGCCCAGCACGCCGCCTCGCTCGCCCTCCTGGCGCGGCAGCGCGGTGGCCCGGCCCTGCGGCACCAGGTGCTGCTCTGCCCGGTGACCGACGCCGCGATGGACACCCCTTCCTACGAGCAGTTCGCCGACGGCTACTTCCTCAGCCGCGCGGCCATGCGCGACTACTGGGAGCAGTACGCACCCGACCCACGGATCCGGACGCACGACACCGTCTCCCCGCTGCGCGCACCCACCCGCTCGCTGCGCGGCCTGCCGCCGACGCTCGTCCTCACCGCCGAGGCCGACGTGCTGCGCGACGAGGGCGAGGCCTACGCCTCCCATCTCAGGGAGGCGGACGTCCCCGTGGTGTCCATCCGCTACCACGGGACGATCCACGGCTTCGTGCTCTTCGACCCCCTCCGCGGCACCGACGCCTCCCGGGCGGCCCGCATCCAGGTGACGGACACCCTGCACACCGCGTTGCACGCCGCCTGACCGGTCCGGCCGGGTGACCCCGACGCGTGCGGCGCGTCCGGGTCACCCGGCCGCGCCCATCGCCTCCGCGCGCCGCAGCCGCCGCCACTCGCTCGGCGCCACCCCGTACGCCGCCTGGAAGCGCCGGCTGAAATGGCTCGGGCTGCTGAACCCGCAGCGGGTGGCGATCGCCGCCACGGTGAGACGGTCGTACCGGGTGGCGGCGAGCATCTCCCGTGCCTTGCCGAGGCGCTCGGTGATGAGCCACTGCTCCAGGCTGAGCCCCGCCTCACTGAGCAGCACGTAGAGCCGGCGCACGGAGATCGCGTGCTCCGCCGCGATCCGTTCGGGCGTCAGATCGCGGTCCGCGAGGTGGCGCCGCGCATGGGTCATGATCCGGGTGAGCAGGGTGTCGTCCAGGACGGAGCGGACGGCGGCGGACTCCTCGGCGTGCGCGGCCGACACGAGCAGCGCACGCACCAGATCGGTCGTCGCGGACGCCAGGTGCCGCGCGCCGGGGTCGGCTTCCAGCCCGTCCGGGTCGCGCCACAGCCCGCGCAGATGGGTCAGGACCAGGTCGTGCAGCGGACTGGCACGCAGCCGTTCCGCCGCCCGCACCACCACGTCCACCGGCAGCCCGAGCCGGTGCATGTCGAACAGCATGGACCGGGACGCCCCGTCGCCGGACCAGCCGTACACCCGAGGCGACAGCTCGTGGAAGACACAGATGTCGTCCGGACCCAACATCCGTCGCGCGCCGGAGACCTCGGCCCGGTGCACCCCCTCCGTCTGGAGCGAGACGGAGACCACCGGGTTGCTCCGGTGGTGCCGGACGTGCCGTTCCGTGCGCCGCACCTCGAAGCCGGAGTTGCGGGTGGCGAAGAGATGCAGACCTCCCACCCGCCACATCCGCATACGGGCGTGGATGCCGGACGCGGGCTCCTCGTGGACCACGTCGTTGGGCACCGACGAGTCCGTCAACGCGTGGTGGAACGCGTCCACCCGGTCACGTGGCGCCACGGTGGCGAGATCGAGCAGCAGCACACAACCCCCCGGATCGAATGTCTGGATGCCGCGATCCGACGATACGGCGCCCCCGGACGGGCCGGCGGCCGGTGAGCGCGCACAGGCCACAGACGGTGCGCACACAGTCAATCCGCCCCGCCGCGCCCGCCCTAGGGTTCCGGACGTACCGGAGGTTTCGCCCACGGCGTGGTGGCGCGCTCCGCGCACCCACCGGACCACCCACGGGTCCGGACGTCCCGCGGCCCCGGCACCCACCCACGAGCCACCCACCCGCCCGGCAGCCGGGCGAGGGCCGGCACCCACCCAGCGACCAGGGAGTCTCCCCATGTCCCGTCCCGACCGTCCGACCGTCGTCCTCGTCCACGGGGCTTTCGCCGACGCCTCCAGCTACGCGGAGGTCATCCCCCGGCTGATCGCCCGCGGCTTCGACGTCGTCGCCCCGGCCGTGCCCAACCGCAGCCTCATCGGGGACGCCGCCTACGTCGCCGCGATCGTCCGCCAGATCCCCGGCCCCGTCGTCCTGGTGGGCCACTCCTACGGCGGCGCCGTCATCACGGTCGCCGGCACCGAGGACAACGTCAGCGCGCTGGTCTACCTGGCCGGTTACGCCCTGGAGGAGGGTGAGAGCCTCGGCGAGCTGCAGGGCCGCTTCCCCGACTCCGACCTGGCCGCCGCCCTCGTCTACACCCCGTTCCCCGTCGAGGGTTCGGACCAGCCCGGCACCGACGTGTCGGTCCAGCCCGACAAGTTCCCGGCCATCTTCGCCGCCGACGTCGACCCCCGCCTCACCTCCGTCCTCGCCGTGTCCCAGCGCCCGCTGGCCGCGCAGGCCTTCACCGAGGCGGCCCCGGCCGCGGCCTGGAAGACCAAGCCGTCCTGGGGCCTGGTCTCCTCCGCCGACCACACCATCAACCCCGACGTGGAGCGCTTCGGCTACCGGCGCGCCGGCATGACCACCGTCGAGGTGGACTCCTCCCACCTGGTCATGCTCGCCCACCCCGAGAGGGTCGTGCACCTCATCGAGGACGCCGTCCGGGCCACCTCAAGCTGACCGCGGCCCGCCCCACCCCTCCGCCCCCGACAGAGAGCGAACGATGAACCCACCGATCTCGCGCCGTACCGTGACCACGTCCCTCCTGGCCGGTGCCGCCGCCCTGGGCACCGCCGGAATCGCGCACGCCGCGCCGGCCGCCGGCCGAACCGCCGCCGGACACGACCGCCCGGCCGACCCCACCGTCGTCCTGATCCACGGCGCGTTCGCCGACGGCTCAAGCTGGAGCGCCGTCGTCCAGCGCCTGCTGCGGCAGGGCCACCGGGTGCTGGCGCCCGCCCTGCCCCTGCGCGGACTGGCGAGCGACGCCGCCTACATCCGCAGCGTCCTGGAGAGCGTGAGCGGACCGATCGTCCTGGTCGGGCACTCCTACGGCGGTGCCGTCATCAGCGAGGCCGCGGCCGGTCTCCCGAGCGTCAAGGCGCTGGTCTACATCGCCGCCTTCGTCCCCGAGATCGGGGAGAGCGCGCTCCAGCTCACCGACAAGTTCCCCGGCAGCACCCTGGGACAGGCGACCGTCACCCAGCACTACCCGCTGCCGGACGGCGGCCAGGGCGAGGAACTGGTCATCAGGAAGGACCTCTTCCGCAACCAGTTCGCCGCCGGTGTCCCCGTGCCGACCGCCCAGGTCATGGCCGCGGGCCAGCGCCCGATCACCCTGGCCGCGCTCCAGGAACCGGCCACCGCCGCCGCGTGGAAGAAGATCCCCAGCTGGTACCTCGTGGCCACCGAGGACCGCAACATCCCGCCGGCCGCCGAACGGTGGATGGCCGAGCGCGCCCGCGCCCACACCGTCGCCGTCCGCGCCCCGCACGCGGTGTCCGTGAGCGACCCCGGCCCCGTCACCGACCTGATCCTGCGCGCGGTCCGGTCCGTCCGCACCGGCCACTGATCCGGCCCGCCGCCCGTCACCGCGCCGGCCCCGTGCCGGCGCGCACACGGGCTACGGCGCCTGTGACCCCCGAGCGCCTGTGACCCCGAGGAAGAAGCACCAAGCACCATGCCGCTCCGTCGCATCCTGCCCGCCGTGCTCGCCTGCTGCGCCCTGCTGACCGCGTGTACGGGCCACAGCGCGGACGGCACCTCCGGGGGCGCCCCGCCCGCGTCCGCCGCCAGCGGTACGCCGTCGTCGACGGCCCCTGGCCCCGCCCGCGGCGACACGCCCAGCCCCTCCGGGCCGGCCGGCACCGGTACGGCTGCGGCGTCGCCCGCCGCACCGGCACCGAAACGCTGCCGCACCTCCGACCTGAGGGCCTCCCTCGGGCCCGACCACCCCGGGGCCGGGCAGCAGAACTTCGCCCTCGTGCTGACCAACCGGTCCCCGCGCACGTGCAGCCTGTACGGCTTCCCGGGCGTGGCGTTCGTCGACGGAGCGGGCGACGCCGTCACCCCGGACCCCGAGCGGGCCACCGACCAGCCGCCCCAGGGGGTGACGCTGGCCCCGGGGCCGGCGCCTGGTCGGCGCTGAGCTACACCGATCCGGCGATCACCGGCGTCACCACCGTCATGCCGCGGACCCTGCTGGTCACCCCGCCCGACGAGACCGCCCCGCTGTCCGTCCGCTGGACCGGCGGCAAGGTCTCCGACACGGGTAAGGCGTCCGTCCCCCGCGTGAGTCCGCTCAGGCCGGGCAGCGGGCCCTGACACACCCGTCCCGGCCCCCGTCCCGTCCCATCCCGTCCCGTTGTCAACGAGCGCGTCAGGAGCAGTGTGTCCCGCACCCGCCTCCGCGGTTTCTCCCGGTCCGACACCACCCGCGCGGAGGCCTTCAGCGACGGCGTGCTGGCCATCGCCGTCACGCTGCTGGCCCTCGGTCTCGCCGACCCACCGCACCGGCCGGGCGGCCTCGGCCACGCCCTGCTGGCCCAGTGGCCCGCCTACCTCGGCTATCTGGCCTCCTTCGGATACGTGTCGGTCATCTGGCTCAATCACCACCAGGCGTTCGTGCGGGTCCGCGTGATGGACCGGGGACTGCACGCCGCGAACCTGCTGCTGTTGTTCAGCACGGCGGCGCTGTCGTTCCCCACGGCGGTCGTCGCGGACGCGCTCCAGGCGGACCCGGACGGTTCCGACGCCCGGGTCGCCGTCGCCCTCTACGCCGGTCTGGCGGCGGTGATGTGCCTGAGCTGGGTGGCCTTCTACCACCAACTGGCCCGCCGTCCCGAGCTGTTGATCCCGGAGGTGGAGAGCGCGTACGTACGGCACGGCCGCCTGCGGTCCTGGGCGGGAGCGCTGGCGTACGGCGCCGCCGGGCTCCTCGGTGTCCTGGTCGCGCCGCTGGCGGCCGTCGCCGTCTTCGTCGTGCTCCCGGTGTTCTACTTCATCACCAGTGACGGCTTTCCCGAGGGACGGTGAACGCACCCGTCCCCGTCAGGCGGCGGGTTCGACGGCGGGATCCCGCGGGGGCCGGGCCGGGAGGGTGAGCACGGCCAGGAAGGCCAGGACGGCCACCGTGGCGAAGAAGTAGAAGCCCCAGGGGTGGCCGATCCCGGCGGAGACCAGGGCGCCGGTGATCGACGGGCCGACGATGGAGCCGATGCGGCCGATGCCGGACGCGGAGCCGAGCGCGGTGCCGCGGACGGAGGCCGGGTAGTAGTGGGTGACGTAGGCGTAGACGAGCACCTGTGCCGAGAAGACGAACACACCGGTGAGGAAGACGACGGTGTCGAGCAGCAGGTCGCTGTCCATTCTGACGCTGAGACAGGCCAGCATGCCCACCGAGACCGCGAACCAGCCCAGCGTGGTGAGCTTGATGCCGCGCCGGTCGGCCACGAAGCCGCCCAGCACCAGGCCGGCCACGCCGCCGACGTTGAGTATGAGGAGCTGGGTGACGGCCGTGGGGACGGGGTAGCCGGCGTCGTTCATGAGCTTGGGCAGCCAGGTGTTGAGGCCGTAGACCAGCAACAGGCCCATGAAGGAGGCGACCCAGATCCCGATGCCGGCGCGGAGGTAGGCCGGCTTGAGCAGTTCGGTGAACGGAACGCGCTCGGCACCCGGTGCCTCCTTGGCGCGGACGAACGCCTCCGACTCCGGCAGACGGAACCACTGGACGACCGCGACGACCAGTCCGGCGACCCCCAGGACGTAGAAGAGGACCTCCCAGTCCTCGGTCACCCGCAGCGCGAGCAGCGAGGTGATCACGGCGCCGGTGTGGTAGCCGGTCATGGTCAGCGTGCTGGCGCGCGCCCGCCGGTCCGCCGGCATGTGTTCGGCCATCATCGTCAGGGACACGGGCATGCACGCGCCGAGCCCCAGACCCGCTGTGAGGCGGAGTACGGCGAACATCGTGACCGAGCCGGCGAGCGGCACCAGCAGGGTGAAGACCGAGAACAGCACGACCGAACCGATGAGCAGCAGGCGCCGGCCGAGCCGGTCGGCCAGCGGACCGACCAGCACCGCGCCGATGGCGACGCCGACGAGCGACAGCGTGGCGATGGTGGTCGCGTCCCCCGCTGTCATGCCGAGGTGACGCGTCTTGAGCAGGGTCGGGATGATGGCGCCGAGGACGACGAGGTCGTAGCCCTCCAGCAGGACGGTGATCCAGCACAGGACCACCGTCCAGAGGTTGCGTCCGGCGGTGCCGGTCCCCGAGGTGGTGCCGGACGCGTCGGACGAGGCGATGGATGCCATGGCGGTGTGCCCCCTGAGAGCGGCTGCGGGAGACGGAGATGGGGAGGGTGCTGAGCGGTGGTGCCGGACCGCGGTTTCAGAACGGGTACTCGGCGATGTCCGGTCGCACGGTGAGCCACTGCGTCTCGGTGAACGCCTCGACGTTGGCGGCCGCGCCGCCGAACCGGGAGCCGGTGCCCGACGCCTTGACCCCGCCGAAGGGCGCGTTGGGCTCGTCGCTGACGGTCTGTTCGTTGATGTGGACCTTGCCGGAGTCGATCCGGTCGGCGAGCCTCATCGCCGTACCGACGTCACCGAGGATGCCGACGGACAGCCCGTACTCGCAGTCGTTCACGATCCGCGCGGCCTCCTCCGGCGAGGAGAAGCCGATGACGGGCGCGACGGGCCCGAAGATCTCCTCGCGCCACGCCGGCATGTCGGTGGTCAGACCGGTCAGCACGGTGGCGCGGTACCCGGCACCCACGATCTCGCCGCCCGCGGCCAGCGTCGCGCCCGCCGCGACGCTCTCGGTGACGATGCGGTGCACCCGCTCCAGCTGCCGCCGGTCGATGATCGGGCCGAGCGCCACGTCCTCCCGGGCCGGGTCGCCGACGGGCAGCGCCCGGGCCTTCGCGGCGAGCGCGGCGGTGTACTCCTCCAGCAGGGACTCGTGCACGATGTGCCGGCCGGTCGTCATGCAGATCTGCCCCTGGTGCAGATACGAGCCGAACGCACCGGCCGAGGCCGCCTTGCCCACATCGGCGCCGGGCAGCACGACCAGGGCGTTGTTCCCGCCCAGTTCGAGGTGGGCCCGCTTGAGCAGACGGCCGGCCCGCTCGCCGATGGCCCGCCCCACCGGCGTGGACCCGGTGAACGACACGACCCGCACCTCGGGGGCCTCGACGACCGCCTCGCCCACCGAGCCGTCACCGGGGAGCAGATGGAGCACACCGGGGGGCAGTCCGGCCTCCTCGAAGACCCGGGCGATGACGACTCCGCCGCTCACCGCCGTCCGCGGATCCGGCTTGAGCAGCACCGCGTTGCCCAGCGCCAGCGCGGGAGCCACCGAGCGCAGCCCCAGGATCAGCGGGAAGTTGAACGGCGCGATCACGCTCACCACCCCGGCCGGGCGGCGCCGGGCGAACGACCAGCGGGGCTCCTCGGACGTCAGCACCTCACCCTGCGGACACGTCGGCAGCGCCGCGCACTCGAAGCACTCGCCCCGCGCCAGCCCCACCTCGAAACCCGCCTTGGCCCGGACGGAGCCCGCCTCCCGCACCAGCCAGTCCTCGATCTCGGCGGCGTGCTCGGTGAACAGCTCGCCCGCGCGGCGCAGTACGGCCGCCCGTTCCTGCGGGGACGTGGCCGCCCAGGCCCGCTGCGCCTCGGCGGCCCTGGCGGCGGCACGCCCCACCTCCGCCACCGTGGCCAGGCCCACGGTGCCGAGCCGGTCCCCGGTCGCCGGCTCGACGACCGGCTGCTCGCCGGTGGCGTCCTTCCAGCCGTCGCCGAAAAGCCTCTTGCTCCAGACGTCGCTGTCCAGGAGTGTCATCCAAATTCCCTTCGTGAAGCCCGCGGAACGGGTGGGCTCTCGGTCGCAGCGTGCTCAGGAGGGCGTGGTGAGCGCCGTGTCCACCTGGACGAGCCGGGGGCCGTCCGGGCGTTCGGCGAGGACCGCCCGCAACTCGTCCACGCCGTCGGCGTGCAGGGCGGGCACCCCGTAGCCCTCCGAGATACGGGTGAAGTCCAGGCCCGGGATGTCCAGGCCCGGAGCGTCCGGCACGCCGAGGAGGCCGCCGAACCAGCGCAACGCGCCGTACGTCCCGTTGCGCAGCAGCACCACCGTGAGCGGAACCCGGTGCTGGGCGGCCGTCCACAGGGCGGTGATGCCGTAGTTGGCCGAGCCGTCCCCGATCACCCCCACGACCGGCCGGCCGGGTTGAGCCATGGCGACCCCGACCGCGCCGGGCAGGCCGAACCCGAGACCGCCCGCCGCCGGGAAGTAGTAGGAGCCGGGCCGGCGCAGATCCATCTGGCGCCACCACGAGGAGTTGGTCGAGGTCGACTCCACGACGTACGCCGTGTCGGCGGGCAGTTCGTCCCGCAGGGCCGCGAAGACCTCCTCCGGATGCAGGCGCGGCCCCTCCGCGGAGCGCGGCGCCGGCACGGCCCGGTAGCCGCCCGAGGGCACCTCGGACGCGTCGAGCGCCTTCGCCAGCAGCTCGATCACCGCGCCGGGGTCGGCGACCAGCGCCTCGCCCATCGGCGCCCGCGCGGCGGCGGAGGCGTCCTCCGTCACCTGGATCAGCCGGGTGCCCGCCGGCAGATACCGCCCGGGGAGGTGTTCGTGGTAGCGGAACACGGGGGCGCCGAGCACCAGCACCAGATCGTGGCCCTCGAAGGCCCGGCAGACCGGCTCGATACCGGCGGGAAGCACACCGCGGAACAACGGGTGGCGGTTGGGGAAGGGGAGCCGGAAGAGCGAGGGCGCCGCCCACACCGGGCCGCCGAGCCGCTCGGCCAGCCGTACGGCGTCGTCGAAGCGTCCAGCCGTGTCGATGTCACCGCCCAGGACGAGCGCGGGCCGCCGGGCGCCGGCCACCGCCTCGGCGAGCCGTCGACCCTGTTCGCCGGCGGGCACCCCCGCGCGCTCGACCCGCCGGTCCAGCACGGCCGACGCGTTCTCGCCCGCGTCGGCCGCCCAGTCGTCGTAGGGGACGGAGAGGTAGGACGGCCGGCGCTGCAACCGCGCCTCGAAGACGGCCTGGGCGAGCGCGCGCGGCACGTCCTGGGCGCACGCCGGCTCGGCGGCCCAGCCGACGAGCGGCCTCATCAGCGCCGGGGCGTCGACGCTGGCGAGGTTGGCCTCCGGCCCGATGGCCGGCCGTACCTGCTGACCGGCCACGATCACCAGCGGCGTCCGCGAGGCCACGGCGTTCGTCAGCGCCCCCATCGCGTTGCCGGAGCCGGAGGCGGCGTGCAGATTGACCAGCACCGGCCGGCCCGTGGCCTGGGCGTAGCCGTCGGCCATGCCCACGACGGCCCCCTCGTGCAGGCCCAGGACGTACCGGAACCCGTCGGGGAGGTCGGTGAGGAAGGGCAGCTCGTTCGAACCGGGGTTGCCGAAGACGGTGGTCAGCCCCTGGCGCTCCAGGAACTCATGGGCGATGCGGCGCACGGACGGCACAGGCGTTCCTCTCGGAAGTGACGCAGCACACGCTAGGGAGCGCGCGACCTGGCCACCAATAAATGTTGGCGCCCCGCGATATAGACTCCATCGATATGAGCAGCTTCGACCTCAACCTCGCCCGGGTCTTCGTGCTGCTCTACGAGACGGGCAGCGTCACGGCCACCGCCGAGACCCTCCACGTCACCCAGCCGACGGTCAGCTACAGCCTGGCCAAACTCCGCCGGCACTTCGACGACGACCTCTTCCGCCGCACCGGCCGTGGCCTGACCCCGACCGCCGGCGCCCGGCGCCTCTACGAGCCGCTGCAACGCGCCCTGGCCGACATCGACGGGGCGATCCGCCAGGGCGACGACTTCGACCCCGCGACCATGGCGGGCCGCTTCACCCTCGCCCTGTCCGACCTCGGCGAGGTGACCCTCTTGCCCCGTCTCGTGGCGGCGGCCCGCGCACGCGCGCCCCGGGTGTCCTTCACCGTCCGCGCCCTCGACGTCGACGACGCCGAGGGCCAACTGCGCCGCGGCGAACTCGACGCGTTCGTCGCCACCCCCGTCCTGACCTCCCACCGCACCGTGCGCATCCCGCTCTTCCACGAGCGCTACGTCGGCATGGTCGCCGCCGACCACCCGCGCGTCCGGGGCGCGTCCGTCACCCTGGCCGAGCTGGCGGCCGAGCACCACGCCACGGTGTACGGCCCCAGCGGTCACGTCGTCCCCCGGTCCGTGCTCGCCACCTACGGGCTGCTGGACCGCGCGGCCGTGGACGCCACCCGTTTCTCGCTGCTGCCGTACCTGCTGGAGCGGACCGACCTGATCGCGATCGTCCCCGAGTACGTCGGGGAGGTCTTCACCGCCTCCCACCGCCTGCGCCTGGTGCGTCTGCCGTTCGAGACGGAGCCGATCGAGGTCGCGCTCTACGCCCGGCACGAGGCCTCCCGCAGCCCGTCCCAGCGCTGGCTGGTGCAGTTCATGGCGGAAGTCCTGGGCGAACGGGTCAGCCCGGCCCAACTGCCGCCCAGCGCCTAGGGACTCCGGGACGGGTGGGCGGCCGGTCAGCCGCGCGCGCCGGCCTCGGAGTGGCAGCCGAGTTCCAGGTACCGGGTGCGGGCGCCCCAGGATCCGAGGTCCGGAGTGTCGGCCAGGACGTCGTGCCGGCGCCGGGCGCCGGAAGCCGCCTCGCCGGAAGGGTCGTCGTCGTGCGCGGTCGGCGGATGGCCGGGGCGCCCGGCCCGGAGCCGTACGCCCGACCGCGCCTCGGACTCGCGGACCGGCTCCCGGAAGCCCAGCCGAGAACGGGACCTCCGTCGACCTCCGCGACATCGGCAGGGTGCGGACGCCAGGCCCCGGTCCCGCGCCGGGTGCGCCGCCGCCCGGCCGGTCACGCCGGTCGGGCGGTGGGGGCCTGCCGGGTGCCGCTGCCGCTCACCCCGCGGGATCGAGGACGACCGGCAGCTCCGCCAGGCCCCGGAAGGCCGGGAACGGGACCTCCAGCCAGCGCGGTCCACCGGTGGGGTCGGCCAGTGCCATCCGGGGGAACCGGTCGAACAGGCGGGTGAGGGCCAGTTGGGTTTCCAGCCGGGCCAGCGGGGCTCCCAGGCAGTAGTGGCTGCCGTGTCCGAAGCCGAGATGGGCGTCCTGCGCGTTGCCCGGCCGCCGCACGTCCAGCTCGTCCGGCGCGTCGAACTTCCGCGGGTCGCGGTTGGCCGAGCTGAGCGCGATCTGGACCAGGGCGCCCTTGGGGATCAGTGTCCCGCCGTACTCCACGTCCTCGGTCGCGTAGCGGAACGTCGCGCTCTCCACCGAGCCGTCGTAGCGCACCAGTTCCTCGACCGCCGCACGGATCAGCTCCGGGTCCTCCCGTACGGCGCGCAGCTGGGCGGGGTGGGACAGCAGGTGGTGGACGGCGTTGCCGATGAGGTAGGCGGTCGTCTTGTGCCCCGCGAACATCAGCAGGAACGCCGTGGAGACCAACTCGCTCTCCGTCAGCCCGCCGTCGTTGTCGCGGGCCGCGATCAGCGCGCTGAGCAGATCGTCACCCGGACGCTCGCGCTTGGCGTCGATGAGGTCGGTGAAGTAGACGTGCAGACCCTCCTCCGCCTGCTGCTGGGCCCGTTTGGCCTCCTCGCCGAAGCCGGTCTGCGCCACCGTGGTGGACAGGTGCTGCATGCGCTGCCTGTCCTCCGGCGGCACGCCCAGCAGATCGCAGATCACGATGATCGGCAGCGGGAACGCGAACGCGGGCAGCAGGTCGAAGCGCTCGCGGGCCGGGCACTCGTCCAGCAGGTCCCGGACGATCTCCTCGATCCGCGGCCGCAGCGCCGCCACGCGCCGCGGGGTGAACGCCGAGTTGACCAGCCGGCGCAGCCGGGTGTGCTTCGGCGCGTCGGAGTTGAGCATGTTGTCGTCCAGCGCGACGGACGAGTCGCCGAAGATCCTCCGGTAGGCGTCCATGGCCCCGTACATGTCCTTGCTCAGCCGCGGGTCCGACAGGGCGGTCCGCGCGTCCTCGTACCGGGTGATCAGATACGTCTCGTTGCCGTGCGGGGGTCTCATCGGGCAGACGGGCGCCGCGTCGCGGAGATGGGCGTAGACCGCGTGCGGATCGCGGCGGAACTCCGGGGTGCACCGCTCGGCCGCGGCGACGGCCTCTTGCGTGGTGGTCACGGACGGCTCCTGAGGTCGAAGAGGGTCTGGGCGTTGCCGCCGAGGATGAGCCGCTGGGACGCCTCGTCGACCGGCAACTTCTCGATCATGTGGATGAAGTCCTCCAGCGGGGCGGCCATCGGCGGCGAGTCGGTGCCGAACAACATCCGCTCCGGGCCCAGCACTTCGGCGTTCAGGCTCAGGTGCGCGGCGCTGAACGGGCTGGTGTCGACGTACATGCGCCGCAGGGCGGCGGCCGGGTCGGCGGCGGGCCGCACGGCCCGGGCCGCCGGCCGGCCGGCCGCTCGCTCCCCGGCCGTGCGGTCCCCGGGCGCCCGGCCCTCACCCTCCGGTCGAGCGGAGCCGGGCGCAGCGGCCCCGGGCCGCCCGGAGGGGGGGGGGGGGGGGGGGGGGGGGGGGGGGGGGGGGGGGGGGGGGGGGGGGGGCGGGGGGGCGGGCGGCCCCCCCCCCCCCCCCCGCGCCGCCCCGCCGGGCGGGGGCCGCGGGGCGCCGGGCCCCCGGGCCCCCCGGGGGGCGGCGCCCCCCCCCCCCCGGGCGGGGGCCCCGCCGCCGTGTGCAGGCGCTCCGGCAGCAGCGCCATCGCGCCGCCGCCGGTCGCGCCGATCAACCGCAGACCCGGGTATTTGTCCAGCCACCCCGCGAACGCGATCATGGCCATGCCCATCGTGACGTCGCCGAAGCGGCCGATCTGCTCGACGAACCCGGTCTCGTCCACCCGTTCCGTGCCCACCGGCTCGGCCGGGGCGTGCACCAGCACCGGCACCCCCGCCTCCGCGGCCAGCGCGAAGAAGGAGTCGGCGCGGGGCGAGCCGAGCAGCTCGCCATGCACGCTGGACGTGGTGATCAGACCGACGAAGGCCGGGTCCGCGAGGGTCTCCCGGACTCCTTCCAGGTGATCGTCGTCGCCGAACGGGTTGGCGTACACGTAGCCGCGCAACTGGTCCGGGAACCTCCGGATCAGCCCCGACATCCAGTCGTGGAAGCGGCGCAGCCGGTCGCGGGGCTGGGCGTAGTTGTCGACGCCCGGCACCCGCGCCATCGCGCCGGCCCCGACGGGGCTGCCGATGACGGTGAGGTCGATCCCGGCCTCGGCGCGGGCGGCGAGCATGCCGTCGACGTCGGTCAGGCTCGGGGGCATGGGGAAGCGTTCGGCCGCTTCCGGTGGGGACAGATGCCCGTGGATGTCGATGATCACGTGTCGGTTTCCGGTTTCGGTGCGAGTGCGCGGGTGACCGCGGCACAGTCCTGGTCGCCCAGCCCTTGCTCGGTGGCACGGACGTGGGTCTCCGCCGCGGCGGTCGCCAACGGCAGACTCAGGCCGACTGTCGCTGCCTGCTTGGAAGCGAGCATGAGGTCTTTCGCCATCAGCCGCAGCCGGAAGTCCGGCTCGTCGAAGCGGCCGGAGGCCAGGCGACGGGACTTGAACGCCATGACCGGCGAGGCGAAGCCGCTGCCCGCGATGGTCTTGAGGACCAGCTGCCGGTCGAGGCCGCAGGCGTCCGCCAGTTCGGTGGCCTCGGCCAGCGCCTGCACCTCTATGCCCATCAGCAGGTTGAGGAGCAGTTTCATCCGCATGCCTGACCCGAGTGCGCCCAGATGGACGACCTCCTTGCCCAGCGCCGTCAGCAGCGGGCGGGCGGCGTCGAAGACCCGCTTCTCGCCACCGGCGAACAGCCGCAGCTCTCCGTCGCGGGCGTGGTCGCGGTTGCCGAGCATGCCGACATCGAGGACCGAGGGCGCGTCCCCGGCGATCTGCACGACCTCGTCGGGGGCGACGGTGCTGGCGCAGATCAGGACGCCGGGGTACGGGCCGTCGGCCAGCACACCGTGCGGCCCGTGCAGTACGGCACCGAGGGCCTCGCCGTCGGAGACGACGCAGAGGGCGGCGCTCGTGCCCGCGACGGCCTCGGCGGGGTGGGCGGCGGGGTGGGCGCCCGCCTCGGCGAGAGGCGCGGTGCGCTGCGGGGTACGGTTCCAGACCCGGACCGGTATGCCCTGGTCGAGGAGGCGACCGGCCAGGCCGGCGCCCATCGTGCCGAGTCCGAGTACGGCGACGGGGCCGTTGACGGTGCCCGTCATGCGGACACCCCCTTGGTCTCCTTGATCACCCGGAACCGCATCGACTGCCGCTGGTCGACGAACTGGCGCAGCGGGGCCACCAGTTCCTGGTGCTCCTCGCTCTGCTGCCAGGCGAAGAAGTCCTCGGCCGACCGCCACTCGCTGGTGATCACCCACTGGCGGGAGTCGTCGACGGGTTCTCCGAGCCGTTCGACGATGTGGCCGGGGGTGTTGGACACGGACTTCCTCAGGTGCTCGTACAGATCCAGGAAGCCCTGCTCGCCGCCCTCGATCACGCGGACCGCGAAGACGACGTTCAGCTTCTCGGCCGACAGGCCGTTGTGGTTGGTGCCCATGTGTCTCCTCCTGAGTGAGATCGGGCAGGACACGACACCAACGGACTCATGTCCCTCGTACGGCTGCAACTCCGAATGGGGGAGCGGCCAGTGGCCACAAGGGGTGCACGTTCCGTCATTAGTCATTTCGAGTGACTGACGGGGGTCCTCCTCGGGGGTGACCCGCCGTACGGCGGCCGGGTGACGGATCGTCGCCGGAGATGAAAGGATGATCACCCTTCGAGGTGACACCGGGGCGGACCTCCCCGGGAGGGGAGTGGCGCGGCGTGCCCGACAGGCCGGCGGAAGAAGCGGCAGGCGAGGCGGCGACGCGGACCGGTGCGGCGCCGTGCCGGGTCGTGCTGTGCCGGGACTGCTGCTGCGGCAGCCCGAAGGTGGCCGGTGTCGACCACGCGGCGCAGACCGCGCGGCTGCGGGCCGTGGTGCCCGTGCGTGTCTCCGACTGCCTCGACGTCTGCGAGCAGGCCGACGTCGTCGTCGTACAGCCGTCCGCCGCCGGCCGGGCCGCCGGCGCGCGGCCGGTCTGGCTGGGGCTCGTCAACGATCCGGACGCGACCGAGGACATCGTCACCTGGGTGCGCGCGGGCGGCCCGGGCGTGGCTCCGCTGCCGGACATCCTCAGCCTGTACGTCTTCACCCCGCCCCGACGGCGCGCGGCTCCCTGAGACCCTGACCGCGCGGGGTCCGGTCCCGGCGGGTGTGCGGGGGCTGGTGTTGGCCGGGTCTGCGGGGGCTGGTGTTGGCCGGGCGTAGGGGGTCCGGTGTCGGCCGGGCGTACTGAGGCCGTTTCGGCCGGGCGCCGGTCGTGCGGTACGGGTGCACTCGGTGAGGCCGAGCGTGAGCTGGGCGTCGGTGAGGCGGAGGCCCAGCGTGCCGGCTACCCGGCGAGGGTGTCCCGGCGGGGCTCCGTAAGGGGCTGCGGCACGGTCCGTCGGGAGCGTGCTGCTCGCGCCCCCCTGCGCGCCGCGGGGCATGCTGACCTGGGCGATCGCGGAGGTGGTGTGGGCGTGCGGACAGCGCGGGCCGGGGGGCCGGACCCGGTGCGGCCGGGCGGGATCGGGCCGTGGCGGTTCGTCGTGTGGTTCGGCCTGGTCAGCCTGCTCGCCGACTTCGTGTACGAAGGGGCCCGCTCGGTCACCGGCCCGCTGCTGGCGTCCCTCGGGGCCTCCGCCCTGGTCGTCGGTGTGGTCACCGGCGCCGGTGAGGCGGCGGCGCTGGTGCTGCGCCTGGTGTCCGGGCCGCTGGCCGACCGGACGCGCCGCTTCTGGGGCCTGTCGATCGGCGGCTACGCCCTGACCGTGCTCTCCGTGCCCCCGCTGGGCGTGGTCGGCGTGCTGTGGGCGGCCTGCGCCCTGGTGATCGCCGAACGGGTGGGCAAGGCGGTGCGCTCCCCGGCCAAGGACACCCTCCTCTCGCACGCCACGGCCGCGACCGGACGCGGCCGGGGCTTCGCCGTCCACGAGGCGATGGACCAGGTGGGCGCGCTGGTCGGTCCGCTGACCGTGGCGGGCGTGCTCGCGCTGAGCGGCGACGCCTACGGCCCCGCGCTCGGCGTGCTCGCCGTGCCCGGTGCCGCGGTGCTGGGGCTCCTGTTCTGGCTCCGGGCACGGGTGCCGGACCCGGAGGCGTACGAGCGGCAGGTGACCGCCACGCCCGCCACGCCCGGGCCGCCCGGGTCGCCGCCCGCCGGTCGTCTGCCCGCCGCCTTCTGGACGTACGCGGCGTTCACCGCCGTCACGACGGCCGGCTTCACCACCTTCGGCGTGCTGTCGTACCACCTCGTCCAACGGCACCTGATGACGACGGCGTGGGTACCGGTGCTGTACGCGGCGGCGATGGCCGTGGACGCGGTCGCCGCCCTCGCCACCGGCTGGCTGTACGACCGGATCGGCCCGCGGGTGCTGGCGGTCCTGCCCGTGCTGGCCGCCGCCGTGCCGGCACTGGGGCTGACGCACACCCTCCCCACCGCCGTGGCCGGTTCGCTGGTGTGGGGCGCGGCGACGGGCATCCAGGAGTCCACACTCCGGGCGACCGTCGCGGACCTGGTGCCCCCGCCGCGCCGGGCGACGGCGTACGGCGTCTTCGCCGGGGTGGTGGGCGGCGCGACCCTGGTGGGCGGGGCGCTGACCGGAGCCCTGTACGGCTACTCGGTCCCGCTCCTGATCACGGTGGTCATCGCGATCCAGGCCGCCGCGCTCGTCCTGCTCGCCGTCACGCGGGGGTCGGACGCCCGGAGGGCTGGGCCGTACCGACGCCGGCCGCCGGTGGACCGGGCTCCGGGGAACGGCGCGGACGGACCTGCCTGAGACGGGGCGCCACGGGGACCATGAAGTGTCAGGAGCACGCGAAGGACGGGCCGGGGCGGCCGGTTCAGCGGCCCCGGTGGTGCAGCAGGAGGTCGGCGACCACCGGGCGGTGGTCGGAGGCCGTGGTCCCGGACTCGCGCGTGGCGGTGACGGTGACGTCCGGTGAGACCGTCACGAGATCGATGCGCTTGACCGGCTCCACCGCCGGACAGGTCTTCCCGCCGCTCGGCGCCGCGTCGGCCAACGGGCCCCACAGCCGGGCCAGTTCAGGGGCGTCCGGCTCGGCGTTGAAGTCGCCGAGGAGCACCTTCGGGCCGGAGTCGGCGGCCAGGATGCCCAGCATGTCGTCGACCTGGGCGTGCCGGACCGAGGGGTCCGTGCGGTAGTCCAGGTGGGTCGCGTACACGTGCACCAAGGTGCCCCGGACCTTGACCGCCACCTCGGCGAAGCCCGGCGCGGGGGCCGGCACCGGGTCGGGTGTCTGGGTGGACAGCCGGGTGATCTCGTGGTTCCACGCGCCCCGCACCGGGAGGCGGCTCAGCAGCGCGACGCCGTACTGCCGCCGTTCCCCACCGGGCGTCGCCGGCGGGAGGTCGTAGATCGGCGCGAAGAAGACCCGCATGCCCAGCCTTCCGGCCAGTTCCCGGGCCTCGTCCGTGAAGTCGCTCCGCGCACCCCAGTGCACGTCGACCTCCTGAAGACCGATCACGTCGGCGTCCAGGTCCCGGATCGCCGCCGCCGTGCGGTCGAGGTCGAAGACGTCGTCCTGGCCCGCTCCGGCGTGGATGTTGTACGTGGCCACGCGCAACGGCACACGGGCCGCGGCCGGTCCGGCACCGGTCATTCCGTCCGCCGCGGCGGCGCCGGACGGTGCGGCGCCGAGCGCGGCGGTGGCGGCGAGAACGGCGGCGGCCAGTACGCGCGCAGCGGCGCGTCGGGGCTTGCGGTCCACTGAATCCTCCCGAGGTGGTCCTTGCAGGTCGGCTGGGCGGTACTCCTGCCGCAGCCGGGCGGCGCGGGCGCCGGGGTGCGGCGAGGGTGCGAACTCCGCGCCGAGCGGCGCCGCCGCGATCCGGTCGACGATCTCCTCGGCCTCACCGAGATCCCGGGTAACCGACTCGGTCGGCAGGTCCTCCCCGTGGCCGGGGGTGAGCAGCGCGGTCCGCACGACCGTGTCGGTGCCCTCGGCGCGGGGCAGCGCCCAGGGCACGAGCAGGAAGACCAGCATCATGCGGGCCTCCACGATGAGCAGGTCGTCCGTCGGCCCGTTACGGTCCGCCCACCGCAGGCGCCGCGACGCCTCCGTCCGCTCCTTCGCGCCGGAGCCGGACGACGTGGGCTCACCCCCGCGCAGGTTGCGCATGCCGAGCACGAGGCCCACGAAGACGACGGAGAAGTTCTCCCCGTGCTCCCGCAACGCGGTCTCGACGCCGGTCAGCCGGGCGAGCACCGGGCTCCACGCCTCGGCGGGCTCCCGGCCCGTCGCCGCGTGCGACAGCCGGTGAGCCTCCTGGAGCGCTTCGGCGAGTTCCTCCTGCCGGCCCGCCGCCCCGCCGTCGTCCCCGTCCCGCCGTACCTCGCCGACCATCGGCCCCCCGCCGCCCGCCTGCCTCGTCCCCGCATGATGCCCGGCCGGGGGCCGCTTGACCACCGAGCCTGCATGGCCGCGGCTGACGGCCCGGTCTTCGGCCGAACCGGTACCAGGTGGGCCCCGCCGTCGTCGCTCATGTCTTCACCGTCCCGGCAAGGCCGGATATCGGTCGTTTCTGGGTACACGCGAGGTAGGGATCAGGCGCTCAGGCAGAGGGCGGTTGGTATGGACGAGGTTGCCCGGAGCGGGGATCGGCGGACGGACCGTGCCGGACCCGTCATGACCTCGGCCGCGTACGAGGGCAGCCCCACCGACATCGCGGCGGCCCGTGACCTGGCGCGCGCGTTCCTGAGGAGGGTGCAGGCCGATCATGGCCTGCCGGTGTCCGAGCGGGTGATGGGCGTGGTCCAGCTCGTGGTCAGTGAACTGGTCACCAACGCCTGCAAGTACGCGCCGGGACCGTGCCTGGTCGATCTGGAGCTGTCCGGTGACAGCGTCGGAATCGCGGTCTGGGACACCGCGCCCGTGCTGCCCGTGGCCAAGGCCGCCGATCCCGGCCGGGTGGGGCAGCATGGGCTTGAGATCGTGATGGCCGTGTGCCAGGGCTTCGAGGTGCACCGGGAACCGGTCGGCAAACGGATCACCGCGTCCGTGATGCTGGCGGACGACCCCGGGGGAGACGTGGCCGGCCGCTCCCCGGTGTGACGACCGGGTGCGCGGCCGCCGCCTCGTCCCCGGCGGCTCCCACGGGCCACGGCGCGTGCTCCGACCGAGTGGCAGAGGAGAAGCGGCGTATGGGCGGAACGGACGTTTCCCGGCCTGTCCCGGGCCGGCCCCTGGCCGGTGCCGGCGCGTCGCCCACCGGCCTGCTCGATCTGCTGAGCGTCGCCGCGGTGGTGCTGGACACCAACGGGCGCGTGGTCTTCTGGAGCCCCCAGGCGGAGGAGCTGTTCGGTTACACCGCGGACGAGGCGCTGGGCCGGTTCGCGGCGCGGCTGCTGGTCCACGAGGAGCACTGGGACGAGGTGATCACGCTGTTCGCCGAGGTCATGGAGTCCGGTACCGACTGGGCCGGGGCCTTCCCGATCCGGCACAAGGACGGCAGCACGCGCCTGGTGGAGTTCCGCAACATGCGCCTGCTCGACGACCTCGGTGACATCTACGCCCTGGGCCTGGCCGTGGACCAGTCGACCGTGGTACGGGTCGAGCGGGGCGTCGCCCTCTCCGCACGCCTGGTCACCCAGTCCCCGATCGGCCTGGCCATCCTCGACACCGATCTGCGCTACCTGACCGTGAACCCCGCCCTCGAACGGATGCACGGCCTGTCCGCCGCCCAACAGCTCGGCCGACGGGTCCGCGACGTCCTGACCTTCCTCGACGTCGAGGCCATCGAGAGCCGTCTGCGCCAGGTCCTGGAGACCGGGGAGCCGGTGACCGACCACTACGTCGTCGGCTGCCCCAGCGCCGATCCGCACCGGGAGCACGCCTGGTCGGCGTCGTACCACCGGCTGGAGGACGCCGCGGGCCGGGTGCTCGGCGTGGCCACGTCCGTCATCGACATCACCGAGCGGCACGAGGCCAACATCGCCGCGACCCGTGCCCGGAACCGGCTGGCCCTGATCGCGCACGCCTCCGCCTCCATCGGTACGACCCTCGACGTGGAGCAGACGGCGCACGAGCTCGCCGGGGTCGTCGTACCGGACCTGGCCGACATCGCCACCGTCCACGTTCTCGACAGCGTCCTGCGCGGGCGCGCTCCGTCCGTCACCGGTCCCGCCCGCTTCCGGGCCGTGGCCACCGCCGCGGCCCACGCCTCCGAGGCCGCGCACGCGGCCGAACCGCCCGGACGGGTCGCCGCCTACGACAGTGACCGTCTGCTCACCCGGTGCGTGCGTACCCGCCAGCCCGTGCGGGTGGCCGAGACCACCCGCCAGGACCTGCGGCACATCGCCCGCACCAGCGAGGCCGCCTCCCTCCTGGAGCAGACCGGGGTGCACTCCTACCTCGCCGTGCCGCTCCTGGCCCGCGGCGAGGTCCTCGGAGCACTGAGCCTCGCGCGCGTGGGGACCCCCGCGCCCTTCGACGAGGACGACACGCTGCTCGCCTGCGAGCTGGCCGGCCGCGCCGCGACCTGCATCGACAACGCGCGCTGGTACCAGAGCGCGCGCAACACCGCCCTCACCCTCCAGCGCCGCCTGCTCCCGCAGCTCCCGTCCCGCCTGCCCGGCCTGACGATCGCCTGCCGCTATCTGCCGGCCGGAGCCGTCAGCGAGATCGGCGGTGACTGGTTCGACGCCATGCACCTCCAGGGGGACAGGACCGCGCTGGTCGTCGGGGACGTGATGGGCAGCGGCATCAACGCCGCCGCCAGCATGGGGCAACTGCGCAGCGCCACCCGCGCGTTCGCCGGGCTCGACCTCGACCCGGCAGAGGTGCTCCGGCAGCTCGACCGCCTCACCGAGGACGTCGAGCACACCATCGCCACCTGCGCCTACTGCCGGTACGACCCCGAGCGGGGCCTGTGCCGCATCAGCCTCGCCGGTCATCTGCCCCCGGCCCTGGTCCGGGCGGGTCGGCCGGCGCAGCTCCTCGACCTTCCGTCCGGTGTGCCGTTGGGCGTCGGCGGCACCTCCTTCGAGACGACCGCGTTCGACTTCCGCCCCGGTGATCAACTCGTCCTCTACACCGACGGACTGGTCGAGACCCGCTGCGACCCGATCGACGCCCGTCTCGGCACCCTTCTCGACGCCCTGACCGCGACGGCCGGCCAGGATCTCGGAGAGACCTGCGACCGGGTCCTGGAGAGGCTCCGGCCGCCGGGAGGCGACGACGACGTGGCTCTGCTCGTGGCCCGCGCGGAGGGCTGAACCGCCAGGGCGCGCGGGGGTCCGAACCCCCAGGGCGCGGGACGCGTGCGCCCGCGCGCCGTCGCTCGGGTCAGCCCGGGTACAGGGCGACGAGGGTCCCGTCGCGGATCGGCTCCTGCGCGTGCGTCGATGCGGATCAGCTCCTGCGCGTACGTCGATGCGGATCGGCGCGCCGCCTACGTCGATGCGGATCGACCCGCGGCGTACATCGACGCCGGCCCGCACGCCGTCGAGGACGAGGTGCCCGTGCCGTCAGCCCGCCCACTCCAGCAGGCGCTCGCCGGCCTCCGGTGCCCGCAGCCGGCCGAGCGACTCCTTCTCCAGCTGGCGGACGCGCTCCCGGGTGAGTCCCACCTGGTCGGCCACCTGCTGCAACGTACGGGACTGCCCGTCGTGCAACCCGTACCGCAGGCTGAGGATCATGGCCTCCCGGGGTGCCAGCGTGCCGAGGGCGTCCCTCAGCTCCTCGGCGAGCGCCCGGTACTCGGCCACCTCCGGGGCCTGCAGCACGTCGGCGGCGGGGATGAGATCGCCGACCACGGTCTCGCCGGTGTCGTCCACGGGAGTGTCGAGACTGAGGGTCTGCCGCCCGACACGGCGCAGCCAGGCGACGCGCCCCTCGCCGAACCCTCTCCCGGGCCACTTCCTCGTCCGTCGGCTCATGGCCGAGGCGCAGGTACAACCGCCGTTCGGCCTTCGCGAGCTTCTGCAACTCCTCCACGACGTGCATGGGCAGCCGTACGGTACGGGCGTGCCGGGCCAGACCGCGCTCCATCGCCTGACGGATCCACCAGGTGGCGTACGTGGAGAACTTGAAGCCCTTGGTGTGGTCGAACTTCTCCACGGCCCGGATGAGCCCGAGGTTGCCCTCCTGGACCACGTCGAGCAGGGGCACGCCCCGGTGCGCGTGCCGCTTGGCGATCGCCACCACGAGCCGCAGGTTGGCCCGGATCATGTGGTCCTTGGCGCGCAGGCCCTCCCGGACGGCAGCCTCCAGTTCCCGGCGCCGCTGCGGAGCGAGGCCGTGTTCGCCGGCCTCGGCCCGTTCCAGTTGCCCGGTGGCGTGCACACCGGCCTCGATGTGCCGGGCCAGCCGCACCTCGTCCTCGGCGGTGAGCAGTGGGGTCGCGGCGATCCGGGCCAGGTACTGGCCCAGCAGGTCGGGTTCGTCCCCGGTCTCGGGCACCCTGCTCCGCGGACGTGCGGAGCGGGCGGCGGCACGACGGCGCTCACGGGGATCCGCCGCCGCGGATCGTGCCGGCGCAGGCATGGTTCCGGCCCTCCGACTCTGTCGCTCGCTTTGCTCTCCTCGCTTCCAGCGGGGTGCCGGGTACCCGGCTGGAAGGCCACGACACAGAGGACCCGACGGCTCCCCGCGACAGCGGCGTTTCGGCCAACCGGCGTTTCGCGGTCCGTCCGAATTACATGTGTTTGATATCGCGGCCCGGTCGTTGAACCCGACGACACAACCGGACGACCGCCGAGGGGGACCGCGGTGACCTGGAACCTTCGCACCGGCGGGGAAGCGCCCCGCCCCGCGGCACACGACGACCAGCCGTCCTTGGACCGGGGGAAAGGAGACGCCGTGAGCCGTGTCTGGCTCCCGCCCGAGCAGTACGCCGAGCAACTGATGAAGGCGACCGGATTCGCCTGCGTCCACTTCACCGACGAGCAGGACCGGCCCGTCCAGCTGCACTCCCGGTACAGCCCCGCGCATCCGTGGCAGATGCCCGGCGGCACGATGGAGCCCGGTGAGCGGCCCTGGGAGACGGCTGTACGGGAGTGCCACGAGGAGACCGGCATCACGGTGTCCGGCCCGCCACGGCTGCTGGCCGCGGTCTACGGACTGCCCGGCGAGGAATGGCCGTACAGCACCATGGGTCTGATCTTCGACGGGGGCCGCCTGAACGACGCCCGGATCCAGGGCATCACTCTCGACCCGGAGGAGCACGACGAGTTCCGCGTGCTGCCGCTGGAGGCGTGGCGACCGCTGATGCCGGCCCAGGACTTCGCCCGGCTGAACGCCGTGACGAAGGCCCGCCGCACGGGCGTGGCCGAGTACTTCGACACCTGGGACTGGGGAGAGGTGTGAGCGTGGAGTCGGTGAGGCGGTCAGGCTCGCGGGCGGGAGCCGTGCCGGCCGGTCTGCTCGCCGTGTTCGCGCACCCGGACGACGAAGCTCTCCTCGCCGGCGGCGTGCTCGCCCGGCAGGCCGCCGCGGGCGCCCGCACGGCCGTCGTCACGGCCACATGGGCGCCCGACAGCCCACGCGTGGGCGAACTCGCCGACTCGCTGGCGGCCCTGGGCGTCCGGGAGCCGCCACGGATGCTCGGCTACGCCGACCACCGGGTCCCCGACTCCGCTCCCGGCCGGCCCCGGTGGTGCGATGTCCCGCTCGACGAGGCAGTCGGCCGCCTGGTCGCCCACATCAGGGAGGTCCGGCCCGAGACCGTCGTCACCCACGACGCCTACGGGCAGGTGACCGGGCATCCCGATCACCGGCACACGCACCGGACGGTGATGCTCGCCGTGACCGCCGCCGGGCTCGGGCGGCTGTACCCCGAGGCGGGTGAGCCCTGGCAGCCCCGGACCGTCCGGTTGGCGACCCATCCCCACTCGGCCGTGGCCGAGCTGGGTGAACTCCTCGGCAGTGTCGGCAAGTGCGTTCTGAGCGTGCCGGACTGCCACGTCACCGACATCGTGGACGTCCGGCCGTGGAGCGGCCCGAAGTGGGCCGCGGTCCTGGCGCACCGCAGCCAGGCGGAGGGGGAGCGCGCGCTGCCCGCGATGCTCTCCCGGCTTCCCGAGGAGACCCGCGGTCGCCTGCTCGGCACCGAGTACTACACCCGCGTCACCCTCGGTCCGGCCGTCCCGTGAGCGCGGTGAAGCGGTCCACGTCGATGTTGCCGCCGGACGCGATGACACCGATCCGCCGGGGTGGGTTGTCGACGCGTCCGGCCAGCAGGGCGGCGAGGGGCGTCGCGCCGCTCGGTTCCAGGACGATCTTCAGGCGTTCGAAGGCGAAGCGCATCGCGGTGACGATCTCGGCATCGCTGACCAGCGCGATGGCGTCGACCAGGCGCTGGTTGAGGGGGAAGGTGATCTCGCCCGGCGTGGCCAGGGCCTGTCCGTCGGCGATGGTGCGCGGGACCGGGACGGTGACCCGGGTGCCGGCCTCCAGGGAGCGTTTGGTGTCGTCGCCGGCCTCCGGCTCGACGCCGATGACGCGGATGCCCGGGTGCAGCGCCGTGGCGGCGGTGGCGCTGCCGGCGATGAGGCCGCCACCGCCCACCGGCACGAGGAGGGCGTCCAACGGCCCGGTCTCCTCCAGGAGTTCCAGCGCTGCGGTGCCCTGGCCGGCGATGACGTGGGGGTGGTCGTAGGGCGGGATCAGGGCGAGGCCGCGGTCCTCGGCCAAGGCGTGGCCGAGCGCGGTGCGGTCCTGGGTGTAGCGGTCGTAGGTGACGACCTCCGCCCCGTATCCGGCGGTCGCCTCCCGCTTGGAGCGGGGGGCGTCCTCGGGCATCAGGATGACGGCGCTGGTGCCCAGTTCCCGGGCGGCCAGTGCGACGGCCTGGGCGTGGTTGCCGGAGGAGTAGGCCGCGATGCCCTTCGACAGCTGGTCCCGGGGCAGTTGAGCGGCGGCGTTGTAGGCGCCGCGGAACTTGAAGGCGCCGATCCGCTGGAAGTTCTCCGCCTTGATGAACACCTTCGCCCCGACCAGGGAGTTCAGCGTGCGGGAGGTGAGGACCGGGGTGCGGTGGGCGATGCCTTCGAGGCGGGCGGCGGCCTCGCGGACATCGGCGAACGTGACGGTTGGTGCGGCGGCCATGGGCGTCCTCGAAGTGTCCTTGACGGGCGGGGAGACGGGTGGGGCAGTCGTGCGGGGGAGACGGGTGGCGGGCGGGGTCACCAGCCGGTGACGCGCGGCCAGTACGCCTCGATGCCGGGTGTGGACGCTCGCGTGCCGCCGGAGCCGTCGATGACGTGGTAGCCCAGGTGCTGGGCGGCGGTGGCGCAGGCGTGGTTGGGCAGGACACGCAGGCGGGTGCCGATGGGCAGGTCGGGCAGGGTGGCGCCGTCGCGGGCGGTGAGGGTGCCGTGTTCCTGGCTGGCGGCGGTCATGACCAGGCCCGGGATCAGCGTGCCGGACAGATCGGTGACCAGGCCGTAGCCCTGGTCCTGCGGCTGGACGGCGGTGCCCCGGTCGCGCGACATGGCCATCCAGCCGCCGTCGGTGACGATCCATCCGTACTCGGGACGGTGGCCGATGACGGTGACCACGACCGACAGGGCGAGGTCGTCCACGTCGCAGACCCCGAGGCCGGCCATCACCAGGTCGAAGAAGACGTAGTTGCCCGCGCGGAGTTCCGTGACTCCGGTCAGGTCCTCGGCGGCGTGGGCGGTGGGGGTGGAGCCCACGCTGACGGTGGGCACGGGCAGGCCGGCCGCGCGGAGCCGCTCGGCCGCGGCGACCGCGGCATCGCGTTCGTTCCGCGCCGCCTTGCGCTGTTCCTCGACGGTGTAGCAGAAGTACGACTCGCCCGCGTGGGTCAGTACGCCGTCCAGGCAGCCCGCGTCGTGCAGGATGCCGGCGATGCCGGTGAGCCCGGGGGCGTCGGGCTTGAGGCCGCCGCGGTGGCCGTCGCAGTCGATCTCGATCTGGGCGGGAAGGGCGATGCCGGCCTCGCGGGCGGCCGCGGCGACGAACGTCGCCTGCTCGGTGCTGTCCAGCAGGACGCGCAGGGTGACACCGCGGTGCGACAGGGCGATGACGCGCGGGAGTTTGTGCGGTTCGATGCCGACGGCGTAGGTGATGTCGCGACACCCCGCGGCGGCGAACGCCTCGGCCTCGGCGAGCGTGGAGACGGTGACGGGCCCGGGGGCGCCGTCGTGCAGGAGGGCGGCGGCGTCCACGCTCTTGGCCGTCTTCACATGGGGGCGCAGGGTGACCCCGAGGCGGTCCGCCCGCGCTCGCAGGCGGGCGGCGTTGCGCCGGACCCGGTGCACGTCGACCACGGCGAACGGGGTGTCGGGGTCCGCCAGGCTCATGGGGGCGGGGGAGGGCTCGGCGGGGGAGGACGGAGCGGGGACGGGCCCGGTCGTCATGGGCAGGTGACCTCTCACTTCGCGTAGTTGTAGACCGTGGCCCGGGACACGCCGAGCAGGTCCGCGATGGTCTGCGCGGCGTCGCGCGAGTCGAAGTAGCCGTCCCGTTGCAGCTGTCGTACGAGGGCCTTCTTGTCCTCCCGGCTCAGCGAGCGGGGGGTGGCGGCACGCTCGGCGGCCCGGGCCTCCACCGCCTGGCGCAGCTCGCGCGCGGTGCGGTCACGCAGCGTCTCCAGGGGCCGGTCACGGTGCTCGGTGTCCGTGGCCACGAGGTTGGTCAGGGCCAGGGTGACCGGGGACAGGACGGACACGTCCAGGTTCAGGCACAGTGCCGCGATGTACTCGCCGGCGGCGTTCTTGATGCCGATCGAGGTGCTCTTCGCCGGGCGGCCGTCGGGGAACCGGTTGGGATAGTTCTGGATGACGCTGGGGTACTGCGGATCGGCGATGCGGGCCAGGCCCAACTCCGTGGCGGAGTCACCCACCTGACGACCCGACAGGTTGTTCTCGATCGCGCGGATCGCGTGGTCCGGATGCCGCAGGTCGTGCAGCACCACCTCGCACAGACCGGGGAACATGCGGCCCAGCGCGACGGCGATCTTCTCGGCCTCCCGGATGAGATGCTCGTCCGCGCTGTCCTCGCCCACGCCATACCCCCATAGATTTGCCGTCCATCTCTGGACTGTGAGTCTAAAGAGAGGGGTGTGCCGGGTCAACCGCGATCAGTCGTGATCGGATGAGGGGGCCGAGGGCGGCACCTGCCGTCCGTTCCACCGAGGGAGACACATGACCGACCGGTCCAGCGCGGCACACCGGTTGTGGCTGCGCCGCTTCCACCAGGCGGCACCGGGTGCGCCCAGGCTGCTCTGCCTGCCGCACGCCGGCGGCTCCGCGAGCTTCTACTTCCCCGTCTCCAAGGCGCTGTCCCCCGCGGTCGACGTGCTCGCGGCGCAGTACCCCGGCCGTCAGGACCGCCTCGCCGAAACCCCGGCGGAGTCCGTCCAGGAACTCGCCCAAGGGGTGTTCCGCGCGCTCGACGAGGACGACGGCGCACCCCTCGCGCTGTTCGGGCACAGCATGGGCGCCCTGGTCGCCTTCGAGCTGGCCCGGCTCCTGGAGTCCGCCGGGCGGCCTCCCGCGGTGGTCTTCCTCTCCGGCCGCAGGGGGCCGTCCGTCCACCGGACCGAGACCGTCCACGAGGGCGGCGACGCACGGCTGATCGAGGAGGTCGTCAAGCTCGACGGCACCGACGCCGCCCTGTTCCAGGACAGGGAACTGCTGGAGATGATCCTGCCCGCGCTGCGGGCCGACTACCGCGCGGTGGAGACCTACCGGCGCGCCCCGGGCCCGCGGTTGAGCTGCCCCTTCGTCGTGCTGACCGGCGACGCCGACCCCCGGGTCACCCCCGAGGAGGCCCGGAGGTGGGACGAGGAGAGCGACGGCCCGTTCGAGCTGCACGTGTACCCCGGCGGCCACTTCTACCTGACGGCGCAGCAGCAGGCCGTGGCGGCCCGGATCGAGGCGACGCTGCGGCGACTCGGCCCCGGCGCCGGAGCGGTGGCCTGAGCCCGCGGCCGTACCCGCCGAACAGCGCGGGGGGGGGCCCCGGGGGCCCCGCCCCCCCCCCGGGGGGGGGCGGGGGGCCCGGGGGGGGGGGGGGGCGCATTGCAACCCACCCGCGGGGGGGGGCCGCGTGTGGGCCACCGCCGGG
>NZ_JBIRJA010000009.1:0-422052 GCF_044329325.1 Streptomyces sp. NPDC017676
CCGGGGCGTCCGGTGTGAGCGCGGGCGTCGGCTCCACCGCTGTGAACGCCCCCGTCGGAGCCGCCGGTGTGCATGCCGCTGCCGGGGCCCGCCCGCCCACCCCCCCCCCCCCCCCCCCCCCCCCCGCCCCCCCCCCCCCCCCCCCCCCCCCCCCCCCCCGCACCCCCCCCCCCCCCCCCCCCCCCCCCCCCCCCCCCCCCCCCCCGCGCCCGCTGTCACACGCCGACTACAGCCGGTCCTCTCCCGACGCCCTCACCTCTTCTGCAGGACGACGGGGACCGCGCTGCGGAGCCGGGCACACCGCGGACACCGCACGAGCCGGCCGGGGCCGAGCCGCTCGGCCTGCTGCATCGGGAACGAAGCGGTGCTGAAGACGTGCCCGTCCGCGCATCGGACGACGGTGCGTTCCATCAAGTCCCTCAAGTCCCTTCCCCAAGAGCCTCGTCCGGCGTTGCTGCCCGGACGACAAAGGCACATTACGGGATCAAAGAGACGACTCTCCAGGCGGCACTCCGGCCCCACGGGACCCCTCCACGGTACGCCCCAACTCCGGCCGCCCGCAGCCGGATACCCCCCTGGAACCGACTCAACCCCCGGGGTCCGGACACCGGGGGCCGACGATGATGTAGAGTGAGCAAGCATCCGGACACCGGACCCTCGGGCCCGATCCGTCCGTATCACGCGGGTGTAGTTTAATGGTAGAACATCAGCTTCCCAAGCTGAGAGCGCGAGTTCGATTCTCGTCACCCGCTCCAGAGAGAAACCCCAGGTCAGCGGCCTGGGGTTTGTTTGTTGTCTAGTCCAATTCGTGGGCGGCGTGCCCTTCGCGCGCCCCAAGTCGAGGCGAATGGGCGGGGCCGAGGGGTCTTGCGTGGCAGTTGAGAGCCATGCGGTCCCGGGTTGTCTCGCATCGTGAGATCGATTTCGCGTGATCCGCTCCACAAGCGGGCCGGGTTCGTGTGAAGTCGCGCACGCGAAGCCGGGTGCGGCTGCGTCCAGGGCCACGTGATGGGCCGGCCCTCGCCAAGCAACGGAAATCGAGGACGGTGCGGACCACTCCTAGCTTCCGTTCGCGGACTGCCGTTGGCGCCGGACCTCATCCAGTAGAGGTCGTCCAAGAGGGAGGAGCGGGCTCTCTTTTCCCCGAGGGCGTCACTGCCGCGACCGGCGCCGGGGCGGCCCCCGGCGCTCGCCCCGTCCACGGACAGGAGCCACCCACCCGGCCGCGGGCCGCGGGCCCAGTGATCGCCGAGAACAGTCGAGTCTTCCGCGATGTACTCGGCGTACTCGTCGGCACCGAGGAGGCCGTTCGCCGTCACGTCGTCCGTGCGGAGCCGGATCAGCCGGCCGTCGCCGTCGGAGTCGTCGTTGATCGAATCCAGACTTTGGTCCAGGGCCGGGTTCGCCTCGGCGGCCTCGCCGGCCACGGGCAAGGAGCCCTCGACGACGGCCTTCCTGGACTCCACGCTGCCGAAGGCTCACCGGCCTCGAACCGGGCGCCCACCGCGGGCAGTTCTACTTGTTCCGCCTCGGCTGACCGAGCGGGAGCAGCGGCGGAACGTTCAACGCCCTTGGCCCAGCAGAGGTCCCGGACCGGCTCACGGCCTCGCGGTTGTCCAACGTCCCGACGGCTGCCGCGCCAGCCTCGGCGATGTCCACGCTTTCCGAGCATGGTGAAGCCCGGCACCCAATGGGATGCCGGGCTTCACCATTCCGGTCGGGGCGGAAGCGACCGGGGGCCATGTCGTAGTTCGGGCGCGTAACGGCCCCGGTCCACAGGCCCTCGGGTTCATCCGCCCGTATCGGGCTGGGCCGTCAGACGGCCGGAGCGCGCAGGAGTCGGTCCCGGGTGCTCTCCGGGAGCACCCGGCGCAGGACTGGCGCGGTGGAGCTGACCGAGCGGGCGAAGGCGGTGACCAGGTCGTGGGGGACGCCGGAGCTGAAAGCTGAGGTGGGTGGTAAAGGTCGCGTCCATCGCCCCCGTGTGCGGCTGGTCGATGTCGAGGAGCCAGCGTGCCCGGTGACGGTCTCAAGGACCAGCTCGGTGCCACCGCACGGCGTTGCGGGATGCCGGCGAGCGTCGAGCGCGACGAGGAAGTCGGCGATGGCCTCCCCGGGGACATCGGGGGTGAAGTACGCCGACCACTCCGCGAGCGGACTGCTCGTGTCCGCTCGGGCCGATACGTGCCAGGCGATCGGCAGATCCCCGAGCAGGAACGGCTCGTCCGCCAGGACCCACTGGGCCCACCGCAGGGTATCGGGGCTGAGGTGCAGGACGGTGCTGCGCACAACCTGCCGGTCCTCCGGTGCCTCGTCCGGCTCCCGCAGGCCGCGGACCATCGTCAGACTCGTCCAGCCCATAGCGGTGAGGGTGTCGGCGACGGTGTCGTAGAGGCGACCGTCGTCGCCGGCCAGGTGGCGGGGGCCGACCCAGCAGATCGCCGGGATCCAGCCGGGGTTGGAGGGGTCGAGCGGGACGTCGTGGTTCAGGGGCGCCTCCAGGGTAAGGGGATCCACTGGTTGTCGCGGGCAGTGCGGCGGGGACGACGCGGTGGCGGCTGGGCGGGAGACTGCCAGGCCAGTTTTACGGCGACATCGGGTGGCTCCTGACAACGGACCCCGAGGAAGTCCGTGGGCATCACCCGGGAAGTGCTGTGCCGTGAGCCGGACAGGTTGCACCTGGTCCTGCGTGTAGCCGGCAGGACCCGCGTGGGTGCGTCCTCATCCTTCGCGCGCTGTGCGCTTGTCGGCGAGCGACTCGCTCAGTTGCTGCCGGACCTCGGCGTCGATGCTCTGGGCCAGCTTGCGCTGGTGCTTCGCCGTCGAGTGCTGGTGGATCAGCTGGACGCGCTCCGAGGACTGGCCGGCGCGGACCATGAGGTCCTTCAGCTTGGCGCCGTTGTCGGCGGCGAGGGTGTTGCCGGTGTGCCGGAGGTCGTAGGAGCGGAAGTTGTCCGGCATGCCGACCTGCTTCCTGGCCTTGCGCCACTTGCGGCCGAAGGTCGAGCGGCGGAACGGGGCGCCCTTCTCGCCTACGAAGAGGAGGCCGTCCGGCTCCTTCTCCGCGAACCACCGAAGGTGCCGGCGCAGCTCCGGCAGCGGGAAGTCCGGCAGGTACACGGTGCGCTTCAGAGACCCATGTGTTGTTTGTTGTCTGGGCAGTCACGCGCCGGATCGCCCCCCACCCCACTCCATGGGATGAGTTTGACCCAATCACCCCGGCCTGTCTCGTTGTGGCCGCCATGGTCGTCGCATGAGTGAAACGCGAGTACTGCGTGATGGGACACCGGCGGACGTCCGCCCGGATGACGCGCCCCGGTTGCCGGGGAAAGGCCGGAACATCCCACGCTTCCGACTCCCCGGGACGCGACGCCCGCTCCCCTTACTGGTCCTGTGGGTCGTCGCGGTGCTGCTCGCCCTGACCGCGACCGCCGTCCCCGCCCCACGTGCCCACGCCGTCAACGGGAGCACCTCGCCGTGCGCGCTGCAGGGGCAGGGGACCACGGTCAACGAGGGCCAGAACACCGACTACACCCAGTTCCTGGATCCCCTGGGGGTCAAGAACGTCGGTGTGGTCTACGTGGACTTCCCCGACGTGGCCGGCGCCGGCGACGTCGCGGACTACTACAACCTGCTGACCCCGGCCGCCGACTGGGTGTGGAACGCCTCGTACGGCAAGACCGGGCTGAGCATGCGGCCGGTCGTGAACCGCTGGATCCGGATGCCGTCGGCCTCCAACGCCTACGGCACCTCCAGTCCCACCTACCAGCAGCACACCCGGTACGTGACCGACGCGCTGCGCGCAGCAGCCGACGCTGGCGCCGACCTGGGCAGGTATGACCTGTTCTACATCGTCTCCACCGCCCACTCCCAGGTCAGCGGCTCCCACACGTGGTATTGGACGCCCACCCAGCCGATCGTCATCAAGGGCGCGACGATTCGTTGGGCGGTGACGTTCGGCACCGACATGTGGCACTGGGGGCACAAGGTGGCCGCCCACGAGACCGCTCACGTCTTCGGAGCACCGGACCTGTACGCCTTCAGCGGTGATCAGCACCGGTACGTCGGCGGCTGGGACGTGATGGGCCATGTCGCCGGAGCCGCACCGCAGTACTTCGGCTGGCTCTCCTGGAAGTTCGGCTGGACCGGGGACGACCAGACCGTGTGCGTGTGGCAGAACAGGACCCAGAACACTGCCACTTTGAACGGTGTGGAGTACGTAGGCGGCACCAAGCTGCTGGTGGTCAGGACCGGCGCCACCACCGCCTACGTCGCCGAGGCCCGCAGGAAGGCCCACAACGACTCCGGGGCCTGCTCCTCGGGTGTCGTCATCTACAAGGTCGACACCTCCGTCACGAACGGCCAGGGACCGATCCGGGTGGTGCCCAATCCCGACGCCGCAGCGCCACCGGCAGGCTGCGGCACGCTGGACATGGCCAGCTGGCAGCCCGGCCAGACCTTCTACGACCGAGCCGCCAACGTCCAGTTCACCGTCCGGTCCGCCGACGCCCACAACAGCACGGTGAACGCCATCAAGTGGTGACCATCAGGCGTCGCCCGTGCCCGGCCGGCGGTCCGCACGGGTCCGGCCGCCCACGATCACCGCGGTCGTGGGCGGCTCCGAGCCGGTGGCGTCGGACGGCGTGTGCGGGGACACCGGCCGATCCGTCACCTCATCGATCCGTCACCCGAGGATCGAGGACGAGTCGCAGCCGAGGCCGGCGCGGCTGGCGACGGTGAAGGAGATGCTTCCGGTGTTCTCCCAGAGATTGTTGATGTTGGCGAACAGCCACCTGGTGGTCAGGCTGTGGTCGGCCGACGAGAGGGTGGCCGTCCGGCCCTCCGTCCCGGGCCTGATCCGGAACCTCACCACCGTGTCCCCCAGCTTGTGCGGCGGTGTCTCCTGGGCGCTCAGTGTCGTCCCGGAGAAGCTCCCCGGTCCCGTCACCGACACCACGTCGGCCACCGCCATGACCGAGGCCAGATTGACCCGGTGGATGTGGGACTGCGAGCCCACGGGATTGCGCGTGGTGTCCGGGCGCCACCTGAACGTGAATGTCGATCCCGGTGCGATCCGGCCGCCGAACGGATTCGGTACCGACGACTCGTTGATCACGCCCTCGCCCAGCCGGGTGCCGAAGACGTTGCGCCAGTAGAAGCGGGGGTTGAGCCACGCGTTTCCCGGCTGAATGCACTCCGGGTCCCGTGCGGTCGTAGCCTGCGCCGCCGCCGCTGCGGGCTTGGCCTGCGCCGTGGCGGCGTTCGCGGGCAGTGACGACGCCAGCAGCATCGCTGCTGCCAGCGCCCCCAGTGTCCACGTGCGCCGCTTCCCCCGTCGCAGCCGTGGTACCGACGAGGCAGCGCGCCGGATACGGCTCGGCAGAGGGTTTCCTGCTCCGTACATCCTGCAGCCTTTCTCTTCCGTGTGACCCGTCGGTGACTCCGGGCCGAGCCGGCGAAGCCACCGACGGGCCGGTTCGTCGAGGGGAGTCAGTCCTCATCGGGGTCGAGGACGCGGCCCTTGAGCTTGATCGGGTTGGCGGCGCCCACCTTGAGCTGGCCGTCGGTGTAGCGGCCCGGGGCGGCCCCGTCGACGGCGGTCACCTGGGCGCCGTAGCCGATGCACTCCTGGTTGGTGGACAGGTACGGGTTGTGGGTGAAGGTCAGGGTGCGGCCCCCGTCACCGAGGGTGCCCTGGGTGGTTTCCAGGTTTCCCTTCGCCTGGAGCGTGTTGACGTCGTGGTAGGCCCAGGAGAGCCAGCCGGTGAAGACGAAGCCGGTGGGCGCTTTCAGGGTGAAGGTGATGTCTCCGGGGTTGACCGGGTCGGGAACGGTGCTGAGGATGCCGAAGCTGAGGTGGGCGGGAACTCCGCCCGGGGCGTCCTCGACGATGCCCTGCTGGAGGATGTAGAGCTTGTTCTCGGAACCCGGCTGGACGGGGGCCTGGGTCTGCGTGGCCATGCGTATCCCTTCTGTGGTTGGGTGCGTCCGCGTGAGCGGATCCGCCGGTGGCGGGCTTGGGGGCCGGGCCCGCTCATGACCCGTCGGGTTCGGGGACAGGGGACATGAGCTAGGCGGATGGCGCGGGGTCGGTCGGTGCGTGGTCGGCCAGGAGTGGGCCGAGGACGGACAGGGCTCCGAGGGCGATGTCCTCGTAGAGGTAGAAACCGGCTTCCAGCGGCGGAAGTTCGGTGACGGTGTCGTCTGCCACGGGTTCCGGGTCGGTGGCGTAACCCGCGCCGTCGTCGGGGACGGCGCGCGGTCCGAGCAGGTCGGTGATGTCCTGCGCGGCGCCCAGGAGGGTGCTGCGGGCGGTGGTGGCCAACAGGCGCAGGGGGAGGTCGAGGGCGGCGGTCGTGCGCTGGCCGGGAACCAGCTTCGTCACCGTCGGTACCTCCTCGGTGGCCGTGGCGGCGATCAGCTGCACGGGGAGCGTGCAGGCGGCGACGATCCGCTCGGTGGGCATCAGGGGCGGGGGGTCGCCGTCGACCATGAGGTCCTCCCACTCCATCAGGTCGAAGAGGAACTGGCCGCCCTTGTACAGGGGCCAGGGCCGCACGGTGTCGAGCAGGAGGCGGGCGCGTTCGGGAGTGTCGCGGCGCAGCGCCACGCCGTGCCTGGCCAGGGTGCACAGGCACTGGCGCAGGCTGCCGTTGACATGGCCGAGGAAGGCGAAGGCCCGGTGGTCGGTGGGGGTCAGCGGGCCGGCGGCGGTGGGGTCGGCCGGCGGGGGCGGGGTGGTGGTCACAGGGGCCTCGAGGTGACGTAGTGGGCGACCTGCCGCAGGACGGCTTTGCCTTCGTTCTCGGGGATGAACCGGAGGTCTTGTTCGAAGCGGGCGATGCCTTCGGCGGCGAGCCGGTCGGCGAGGTCGGTGGCGTACTCGATGGAGCCGTGCCGGCGCATGGCGGCGAGGAGTTCTTCGGCGTGCTGCTGGGTCTTGTCGGTACGGCGCTGCCGCAGGATGTCGAAGAGGCGGGGGCGCTCGTGGGCGTACGCGCTGCGGAAGAGGTGGATCAGCATCACCGTGCGCTTGCCTTCGAGCAGGTCGCCCAGGGGCTCCTTGCCGTAGAGAGCCTCCTCGCCGACCAGGTTCAGGATGTCGTCCTGGATCTGGAAGGCGATGCCGATCAGGCGGAACGCCTCGTCGAACCGGCTCAGCACGGCAGGGTCCGTGACCCCCGCGCAGACGGCGCCGATGCGGCACGGGCTGATGCAGGTGTACCAGCCGGTCTTCTTGGTGCTCATGGTGAAGTAGGCGTCGTCGGTCTCGGGGACGACCTCGTGGCGGATCCAGCCCAGCTCCATGGCCTGCCCCTCGATGGACTCCCTGCACATGTGCACCGCCTCGTGGATGAGGCCGAGGGTGCGGACGAGGCCGAGCGTCTCCAGGTTGGACAGGACGGCGTCGACGGCGAGCAGGTTCATCCCGTCGCCGACGTTGACGGCCAGGCCCAGGCCGTGCTCCTCGTGCATGGTCGGCAGACCGCGCCGGTGGGTGGACTCGTCGGCGATGTCGTCGTGGACGAGGAAGCCGTTGTGGAACAGTTCGAGGGCGGCGGCGGCGCGTACGGCGTCGTCGGGGCGCCCGCCGAAAGCGGCACAGGCGGCGATGGTCAGGGTGGGCCGCAGGCCCTTGCCCTGGCGGGCGGGGTAGGAGCGCATGAGGTCGTACAGCTCGGCGCGCGGTTCGCGGTCCGGCAGCAGCCGTTCGATCTCCTCGTTGGTGCGGGCCCGGCACCGGAGCATGGTCTCCAGCAGGTCCGCGTCCCGGACGGTGTCCTCCAGCGACCAGTCGGTGCTGGTGCGGCCGTCCCACAGCAGGCGCGGCGCGGTGACGGTGGTGTCGCCGATCAGCGCGGGCGGTGCGGGCGCGTCCTCGGGGGAGCGCCGGGCGAGGAAGTCCAGTGCCGTCCAGTCGACCGGGTCGGCGGCCGGTTCCCGGGCGGCGGGTGCCGCGCTGCCCCACAACTGGGGGGCCTGTTCGCGGTAGGCCCCCCACAGTTCCTGCATGCTGCGCAGGCCGGCCGCGCGCTGGGACAGCAGGGTGAACGCCCGCCAGACGGCGAGGGTGTCGTCGCGGGAGCCGCGGACGTCGAGGCTGTCGGGCAGGACCTGGTCGACGGGCGGGCGCTGGAGGTCGAACAGCAGGTTCATGGCCCGGTTGTCGAAGGCGACCTCGACGTCGGGGTCCGGGCAGCGGTCCCGGTCCACCACGATGCGGCTGTGCCGTGCGGTGAGTGTGGCGTGGCTGCCGTCGTTGAAGTGCAGGCCCAGCCGGATGCCGCGCAGGTGGTCGGCCGCGGCGGCGAGGATCGCCGGCGCCCGGTCGGACAGGGCGGCGACGGTCTCGTCCAGCAGCCGGGCACCGGTGAACGCGGGGACGGTCTCAGTCACGGGCACCCCCGGCGAACTCCACGATGCCCCCGGTGCGGAAGCCGATACGGCGTCCGCCGACCCGGCCCTCCACGGTGCACGGGCCGAGGGTCTCGTGCACGCTGAACGGGTGCAGGCTGGTCTCGGAGGGGTTGGCGATCCGGCCCGCCGTGTGCGAGCGGAAGTCGAGGACGAGACGATCGTCGCCGAGCCGGGCGGTGATCAGCAGCCGGCCGGGCACCGCGGCCATCGGCGGGGTGCCCAGCAGCCCCGCCAGCGGCGGCACCATCGCCACCCGGTCGCGGTCCAGACTGCCGCTCACCGCGACCCGCAGATTGCGCCGCGGGAAGTGACGGATCATGCGCCCGTCGCGCCACAGCATCACCGACCCGTTGGCCGCGTCCGCGGGGCAGGCGGGCTGGATCAGGGTGAAGACGACGGCCGAGGGCGGGGCCTTGTCGACCGGGCCCGAGGGGTCGTTGACGAATCCGAACACCCAGCCGCCGAGTGTGGGCCAGGACCACCGGCCGCGTACCCGCTCGTGGTAGCCGAGCAGGTCCGTCTCCGTGGCCGTACCGTCGCCGTGCCGCAGGGTTCCGGTGCCCAGGACGCCGGGCTCCGACTGCCAGCGCAAATGCTCGTCGTCGCCGAAGGGCGCGCACTGCGAGGTGCACGGCCTGCTGGTCCGGGTCAGTCGTACGTCCACTTCCGGGGCCGCCGAGCGGGCCGCCACCCGGAACGCGCCGGGCTCTCCGTGCGGGTGCGGCAACCGGAAGGCCGACCAGGGCAGTTCGGGCTGCTCGGCGTTGAACTGTGTCGCGCTCCAGCCGTGCCCCTCCCCGTAGAGGAGCAGGATCGCCATGTGCTGTCCCTCGGCCACCGTGCCGGTGCCGCTGCGACGCCCGGTGGCGGGGGCGCCCGGATCGGCGAACACCGAGCCGGTGGAGGAGCCCAGGACGGAGAGGTTCGCGATGAGCGCCTGCTGCCCGCACCGCGACAGGAACGCGTAGTGCAGCCACTTGCGGTCGAGCGGCTGGGCGAGCGGGGCACGCGGGAAGGGGCCCTGCGGACCGAACCTCGGGAGGACGGGCGTGAACACGTTTCGAACGCTAACCCAAGGTCACCAGCCATCTGCAAATCGTCACCATCGTGCGGGTGACCTGGGAGCACAGAAACGATTACCTCCGCATTCAGGGTTTGAGAACGCAAAGAGCCGCCTGCGGCGGGTGGTCCGCCACGGGCGGCTTCGGAACTCGTGCTTGCCCTCGTCGGTCGTCAGTCGTCGTCAGTCCTCGTCGTCTCCGAGAACGCTCGCCTTGAGGCGCACTTCCGGCTGGCCGGCGATCAACGCCCGCCCGTCGGTGTACCGGCCCGGCTCGGCGTCGTCCAGGGCGCGGATGCCAAGCGTGTACACCAGGGCTGCCGCCGGATGACCAGGAGTGTTCAGGCGGGGCTCGTCCGTGACGACCAACGACCGGCCGCCGTCGCCGGCCGTCCCCGTCGCGCCCCCGCCAGGGATGACCGTGCGATCCGCCCGGTAGTACGCGCAGGTCACGCGGCCGTCGAAGACGAATCCCGTCGGAGCCGTGAAGCGGTGCTCCACCCGTCCCGGGATCCAGGGGTCGGTGGAGGAGACCCGTACGTGGATCAACTCGCTCTGCCCGCGCCGGATCTCCAGGCCGACCTCCTGTCGGACCAGCAGCCGGGCGGGCTGCGCGGGCGCGGGGCCGTCGTCACCGGCCGGCACGCTGTCGGCTCCCCGGGCCGGTTCCGGTTTCCGTTCGGGTTCTGGCTCGCGTTCCCTCTCAGGTTCTGGCTCGGGTTCCCGTTCGCGCTCGGGTTCCCGCTGCGGCTCCGGTTCCCCGCCCGCCGTCGGCTTCTCGTCCCGCACCGGCTCCGTGTCCTCGGAGGGTGCGGTGGTCAGGGGCACGGCCGCGATCCGGTGGTGGAAGTTGTCCGCCACGAGCAGGCGACCGGCCGGATCCACGGCGAGACCGCACGGGTAACCCAGAGCGGTGTGTACGACGGCGTCGGCCGGGGCTCCGGATGCGGTGGTGCCGCAGGTGGCCGGGCCCGGCTGTCCCGCGACGACACCGGCCGCTCCGTCGGCCAACCGCCACACCCGGTGTCCGGTCTGGTCGGCGACGTAGAGCACGCCCTCGCCGTCGACCGCCACCGCGCAGGGCGCGCCCCAGTCGACCGCCGTGCCGCCGGGGTCCCCGTCCGACGGTCCCGCCAGTACCCGGAGGGCCCCCTCCGAGTCGAGCAGCAGTACCCTCCGGCCCTCCGGGTCGGCGATGTACAACCGGCCGGCCCCGTCGACCGCCAAGCCGGCGGGCAGGAACGCCTCGCCCGCGTCGGCCGCACCGGCACCTCCGGACCACCCCGATGCCGCGACGACCGTGCTGATGACGCCGTCTGCGTCGACCCTGCGCACTCGGGGAGTGCCCGCCTCCCCGACGTACAGTCGGCCGGGCGCGTCGACGGCCACCGCGCACGGGGCGTTCAGCCGGGCGCGGTCGGCCGGGCCGCCGTCGCCGTCGTCCTCGCCCTGACCGCGCGAGCCGTCTCCGGCGACGGTGCCGATGACACCCGAGGGGTCGATCCGGCGGATCCGGTGGTTCATCTCGTCGGCGACGAGCAGGGCCCCGTCCGGGGCGACCGCGAGCGCGGACGGGAAGCCGAGGTGTGCGCTGACCGCGTCGACGCCGTCGTCGGTGAACCCCCGCAATCCGTCCCCGGCGATCGTCGTCAGGGTGCCGGTGCCGTCGATCCGGCGGATCCGGTGGTTCGCGTGGTCGGCGACGAAGACCGCGCCGCCCCCCACGGCCACATCCGCGGGGAAGGCCAGTTGTCCGTCCGGCGCGGGCCCGCCGTCCCCGGAATACCCGGCCGTGCCGTTGCCCGCCACGGTGCCCGGCAGGCCACCTCCGTCCGGCGCATCCGGTGGACGCTGCCGCGCCGCCGTCCCGGCCGTCATGCCGCCACCACCCGGTACGAGCGCGGCCTGGACCCGATGACGCCCGCCACCTCCCACGTGCACGGCCTCATCTCCCGCATCTCCTTCTCCTTCCGTCCCGTCGTTGGCACTTCCCCTGCATACCGGGCGGAAGGGCACCGAGGGAGCAGCCACCGCGACCGCCACCCGCATGAGGGAGAGCCGGAAGAAGCGAACGGCGACGTGATCCGTACGGGAGGGGGGCGGCACATACCGTCGGCTCGATCGAGCAGGACACGAATTGACGGGCTGCACCCCGCTCCTGTGCGCCGTCTCATGCTTCGACTGCACTCGAACAAGTGATGCGGAATCGATTCGGCATTCCAAACGGGGGAACGACGGCATACCCCCGGTCGGCGCGGGCTAACGATGGACCCGGACGAAAGTCCGGTGCGTGCCGCGATGCCCACGTGAACGCCCCGCCCGAAGCCACGGGCGGCGGACCGCGTTCCGTCTTCCGGAGCGCAGCCCTCATGACGACCGCGTTCGGTGAACCGCGCGCGTAAGGTGCCCAGCTCTGGCCGCCACCTGCGGACCCGGGCGACCCGCACCCGGACGCCTCTCTTTCCGTCGCACGCTTCGACCACAGCCCCAGGAGGACTCGGAGATGAGCACCGACGTGCAGACCAAGAAGGAAGCCTACAAACGGGGGGAGGAACAGGGGCGTGCCGATGCGCTCGCCGGAAAGCCGTACGCCGACCCGCCGCGCGACGGCTCGCGCGGGGAGCAGGACCAGTACGCGAACGGCTATGACTGGGGTTACGAGCAGGGCCGTGCCCAGAAACTCGACCTCGTGGTGTGGCAGGAGGGCGGGGTCGAGGACGCTCCCGGCGGCCTCGGCACCACCGTCAACGTCTGCGTCCGCACGCCGAACTGGAGCGAGACGGTCGACGCCGGCGAACGCGAGCACGTCTTCACCGCCCCCACCGGATTCCGCTGGAACGGCACGGTGGGCGCCCAGTACAAGCGCATGAACCAGACCACGGGCGGCAACCTGCCCCCCGTCCAGGCCACGGTCAGCGACGACGGGCGCACCCTCACCTTCACCTACCACGTGCACCTGAACACCAGCGACCAGGACAAGGACTGCATCGTCTACACCTGCGGGCTCGAAGCTGTCGACGGAGCCAAGACGGGCCGCCACACCGACGGCGTCGCCCAGATCGGCACCGCGCCCCCGGCCAAGCTCAAGGCCGAGGTCATCGAGGACGAGGACTGAGAGGGCGGAGCCCAGACATCATGACCACCGTCGTCACCTCCGGCGTATTCTCGTCCACCAACCCCGCCATCTCACCGGTCAACGGCGTGGGCACCGACTACATCCAATGGGGCAGCGCCGGCAGCCAGAGCGGGTACCAGTTCCGCGGCGATGCCGCGGACGTCCAGCTCGACGGCACCGAGTTCGTCGTCGGCACCTTCATCCACCGCAACAAGCCCACGACCGTCAGCCCCAGCCAGTTCGACGTCCAGCTGACCATCAACGTCATGTTCGAGGACGGCAGCACGACCGACCTCAACTTCAGCTTCCACCACAACGAGACACCGAACAGCACCGGCACCAGTCCCGCGGACGACGACCTGGTCGACCTGCAGACCTTCATCCACCCACAGCCCGTCACGGTCGCCGGCAAGCAGTACCGGGCGGTACTGAGCGGGTTCAAGCGCAACGGCCAGATCGTCCGGCAGTTCCGCAGCCCCGAGGGCGGCATCAACTTCGCCGAGGTGGTCTGCATGTTCACGCTCGACGAGCCCGACGTGATCATCTCCGACCTGCGTTACCAGGGCACGAGCGCGGGCCAGGCCGACGAATACGTCGAGATCTTCAACCAGGGCGGTGCGCCCCAGGACCTGACCGGCTGGAAGGTCGAGGCCAAGCCCACCGGCCACTCGTTCCCCTTCCCCCCGGGGACGGTCATCCAGCCCGGCCAGCGCTACCGCGTCTACACCAACGAGAACCACCCGCAGTACGGCGGCTTCTCCTTCAGCTCCTCCAACGAGGTCTGGCGTGACCAGGGGGGCATCGCCCGCCTGGTCGCCGACGACGGCTTCGTCGTCGACCAGTCCCCCTACCTGGACAAGGGGTTCAACAAGACCGGCACGCCGTAAGCCGGTCCCGTCGGCCCTTCGATGACAGGTGAGGGGAAGGTGCCTCACCTGTCATTGTCGATGTCGGCACAGAGGCGAATGGGCACACTGCCGGCGTGTGCACACGCGATGACACTGCCCGTCCACCAGCAGGGCCAGAGACCCTGGGCGTGGAAGGCGCCTCTCCTGACGGCGTCGACCTGCCCATCACGGCGTCCGTGCCCATAGCGTGCCCTTGAGGACGGACAACACCGGTCAACAGCGGCGGTGACCCGGCCGACCGTGTCGAGCGCGAAGCGGCGTGGGCCGCGCAGGGTGTCGTCCACGCCGGCCAAGTGGCCGTTGCCGTCGTAGGTGTAACTGCGGCGGCTGACGGTCCGGTCACCGAATGCGAACTCCTGCCGGGTGATCCTTCCCGCCTCGTCCCAGCTGGAGGTGAGGGTGAGCGTCTCGCCGAAGTGCCGGGACAGTTCGTGTCCGGTCACGTCGCGGGTGTGGGCGATCTCGTGTCCGCCGGCCGTCAGCCGGACGGCGCGTCCGGCGGCGTCGTACGCGTACTCGGTCACCTGCCCACCGGGGTGACCCGCCGAGTGCGGCGGCCTGCCGCGTCGTACGCGAACGTGAGGGGACGGCCGTCGGACAGCTCGGTCTTGACCCGCCCGCAGCGGTGGTACTGGTAGGTGAGTTCTCCGTCGGGGCCGACGGCCTGCAAGAGACGTCCGGCCGGGTCGTAGGTGTAGGAGGTGACGGCGCCCGCCGCGTCCTTGGCGACCACCCTGCCCATCACGTCCCGCTCGTAGCGGATGGTCGCCCCCAGCGGCGCGGTCCGCGAGGAGACGTTGCCGAGCGGGTCGACCTCGTAGCGGGTGGTACGTCCGTCGAAGTCGGCCTCCTCGACCAGGCGGCCCGCCGCGTCGTAGCGGTAACCCCACTGCAGCCCCTGGGAGTTGATCACCGAGGTGAGACGCAGCTCGGTGTCGTGGACGGACTCGTGGCGGCTGCCGTCGGGGTCGGTGCGGGCGGCGATCGGGTCGATGGGTGGACTGCTCGATCTGCTTGACGTGCGGGCCGTACGCCTCATGGAATTTCGCGCCCTGCTCGTCGTCACCCCATGGCGAACCGGCAGCAGCCAGACCGCGCTTCAGCTTGGTGAGGGCCCGCGCGAGCGCAACGCTCCCCTGCTCGAAGCGGGGTGCTGTCGCTTTGAGGTCCGCGATCTCGATGTCGAGTACCTCGCCGCTGCCACCCATGACTTGGCGTCCCCGCTCGCTGGCTACCCGGGTATTCGACTTGGTCAGCCGTCGCCCCCTCACGTCCGCGTGTTGGCAAAGGCCGAGCAAGAGTCTGTTGCAGGTCCTGGGCTCTCTAACTGGTCAGCAGCGCCAGAGCATGAGCAGGCTCACCGTGACGGCCCTGCGTGATCACCTCGTTCGGGAAGCAGCCAGCCAACGGGGTGGTGCGGGCGGGTGCTCAGCGCCGACACGTGCCCGCTGCCTCCCGCTTGGCTCGGCATGGCGGGAGGCAGGCCGGGGTCGGAAGGCCGGCAACAGGTGTTCCGGGTCAGGGATGTCCGGCTGCTGATGCGTCGTCCTCGCTTCGCGTCCAGCGGCGGACGCATTCCATGAGAGGCGGTCCGCCGGCTGTCACGTCACTGAATCCGGGTGGCGGACAGAGATCGCAGTCCGCCGACGAGTCGCATGTGTCCGTCTGCTGAGGTGACCCGGTCACGGCAGGATGTCCGTTCCGTTGAAGCGGAGCAGCAGGGCGAGGTCGCGGATGTCGTCGTGCTGAGTGACCCACAGCAGGAACCGTTCGACACCGAGTCCGAATCCCGACGTACGCAGCGGGTGCCGGGCGTTCATGTCCACGTACCACCGGTACGCGTCTTCGGGGACCTCGTGCAGCGCGAGTGCGCGCCGCAGGTCGGCGACGTCGGTGTGCCGCTCGCCGGCGCCCACCGTCTCGCCGATACCGAAGAGCAGGTCCGCGCTCAACGCCTTGGCCGGGTCGTCCGGCGCGAACCCCTGGTAGAAGGGGACGCTGAGGTGGTCGGGATGAGTCAGCCAGACGTATCCGCCGAACTTGTCCATGAGCAGCCGCTCCCCCTTGCGGGTCAGGCTGCGGCACTGCGGCTCCAGCACGTTGACCGTGTCGGGTTCGCCCGCGAGCAGGTCGATCGCCTCTTCGAAGGGAACCCTGGGCAGTGCGCTGCTGCCCGCCAGGATCTCCAGGTGCTCCACGGTGCCGGCCATCTCGGTGACGATCTGGCGGCCGTGGGTGAGGAAGGAGGCGGCAAGGTGCCGCAGATACTCCTCGACGACCGCCATGACCTCGTCGAGACCGCCCGGGATCTCCGCTTCGCTGTGGAAGAACTGGCACAGATGCGTCTGGTCCGCCTGCTCGCCGCGGAACGACGGCATGAGGTAGTACGCCCCCTGTGGCGCGACGCGGCAGCCGAATTCCAGCATGAACTGCATCGAGTCCGCCAAGTAGGTGCGCACGCCCTCCAGCTCCACCTCCACCGGAGAGCTGTCGCTGCCGCGGCCCATCGGGCTGGAGATGGAACCGGTGGTGACCGGGAGGTGCAGGTTGCGGGCGCCCTTGGCGGTCCAGAATTCCGTCGTGCTGTGCGTGACGATGTCCTGGAGCACAGCCAGGTTGCGGTACCAGGGATCTTCCAGCACGGCCAGGTAATGGTTCTCCGGGCGGGTCCACGAGCGGGGGGCCTTGATGGTTTCCCCGGACGCAATGGGCATTGGTTCTCCTCCGTCGATTCATACGTGAAGACGTGCTCTTACCGTCGAAATCCGCCACGTCCCATACTTTTCCCGGAGCGTGGGACGGTCCAGGTTTCAGGAGTGCGGGCGGTCGCCATGACGTGTCGCCGCCACCCCCGGTCCCCTTCTCACATGCCGGGAACGGCCGGAAGGGCAGCGGCGAGCTCATGTCCGCAGCAGTGCCAGACAGTCCGCCAGGAGCCGTGTGGACTGCGGTGAGTGGCGGCAGGTGGCCGCTCCCGACCTCAGTGCGCGGGCCATGTCCAGGTAGGACGCCATGCGTAGTTCACCGGGCGGCGGAACGGGATGCCGCACGACCCCACTCGCGTCCTCCACCCACAGCTCGCGGCCGTTAAGGACCACGGACCGCTCGGTGTCCGTGAGTCTCAACTGCATGTCGCTGATCACCGAGCGGACGGTGACCACCAGCGACAGCCGGGCCCCGAAGGCGAACACGACCGAGCCCGCGGCCACCCCGGTCTCCAGACCGTCGAGGCGAGCTGTGACCGGCTCTCCGAAGAGCTGGCAGACAAGGTCGAGGTAGGGGCTGACGGCGTCGAGCGCGGCCCGCGACGCCGGCCGCACCCGGTCCGTGACCGGCCGCAGCGCCCGGCCCCGGCCGGGCGGCGGTCCCAGGTCCGGCGCGAAGGCGGAGACGAGCAGTCCGCCGCAGGCCAACGTGGTCCAGGGAATCCGGGTGAGCGCATGGTCGAGGGCCAGCAGTCCGCGCAGCGGAAGCACCATGCCCATGGGGGCTTCCGCGGCGACGTCGTCCTCGGCGAGCTGGTCGAGCTCGGCGAGCGACAGCGGCGGTCCCTCTTCCAGCAGCACTGCCTTGCCGGCCGCACGGGCCGCCCTGCTGAGGGCGACTCGGTCCTCGGGCGGGACCGCGAGGACCAGCAGCTCGATCTCCGGGCTGTCGAGAAGTTCGGCCCATCTCCGTGCGGCCTCGGGCCCTGATCCCGGTGCGTCCCGGAGATCGCGTTCGGCGTGTGTGCCGAAGGCTTCGCAGCGCCCCAGAGTGTCCCGCGCCCTCCAGGCACCGAGCCCGTCACCGACGACAGCGGTGGGTATCGGCATGGTTCGCTTTCCGGGAGGCCGGCTTTCGCCGCTCAAACGGAGATCGCCACCCTCTGCCAGGTGGTCGCGCCGAACGCCGGCGACCGCACGCTCCGCACGGCACGCGGCCCGGTGGTGCCGAGCCAGGTCAGCAGCGCGCCCAGGCTCTCCCGCAGGACGACCCGCGAGAGCACGGCGCCCAGGCAGTAGTGCTTGCCGAGGCCGAACGCCAGATGGCGTGGGCCCGTCCGGCCGGGGTCGAACGTGTCCGGACGGTCGTGGACGGCTTCGTCCCGGTTGGCGGAAGCGATGACGAGGACCACGCGCTGACCGGCCGGCACCCGGTGTCCGCCGATCTGGAGGGAGGCCGTGGTGGTGCGCGGCACGAAGTGGAACGGGGCGTCGTAGCGCAGGGCCTCCTCCACCACGGCTTCCAGAGCCGCGGTGCCGGCAGCGGCCACCGCCCATTCCCGCGGGTCGCGGCGGAGCAGCGCATCGGCCGCCGTGGCCAGGGCGCTCGCCACCGGGTCGATGCCGCCCGTGAGCAGCTGGGAGAAGAGGGCCAGCGCCTCGTCCGGGCCCAGCATCGCGAGGCCGCGCAAGGGGATCAGGCGGTCGTCCCCGGTGGTCAGCAAGCGCGGGCAGACGGTGTCCTGGAGATACCCGCGCAGTTCACCGATGGCCGCCAGCGCGACACGGGCCCGTGCGGGGTCCGCCGTCGGTGTGCTCAGGAAGCCTATGAGCCGGGCCGACCACTCCCTGACCCGGTCCACGTCGCCGGCCGGCACGCCGAGCACGGCGCACGTGAGCCGCGCGGCCAGGGGAGCGGCGAAGGCGTCGAAGAGATCCACCTCGCCCCGGTGCATCTCCCCCAGATCCCCCAGATCCCCCAGCAGTTCGTGCGCCGTCTCGCGCGCCAGGCCCGCCCACGCCTCGGCGGTACGACGTGGGAAGGCGGGCGCCACCACCTCGCGCAGGCGGGTCTGGTGGGGCGGATCGCTGAAGACCATCCAGGAGTTGAAGAACGCGACCGCCTGCTCGACCTCGGGCAGGTCGGCGGCGTCCTGCCTTCCCGTGTAGTCGCCCGGTACGGCCGACAGGGTCGGCTCGGTCAGCAGGCGGGACACCAGGTCGTACGTGGTGACGTACCAGGAGTTGGTCGGTGGGTTCCAGTGGACGGGTTCCGCCGCCCGCATCCGTGCGAAGGCGGGATACGGGTCGACGGCCGTCTCCGGCGACAGCAGTACGGCCGGGTCAAACACTCCGGTTCCTCCCTTTCAGCCAGGACGTCACCAGGGGCGCCGCACCCGCGAGCGCCCCGGCGGCCGTGAGCGCGCGCCGCGTCCGCGTGCCGCGCGCGCCTGCCGCCAGGAGCCGCCGGTATCCGTGGGAGCACCTGGCGGGCGCCGTGAAGAGCGGCATGGAGAACCAGGACAGATGCCAGAACGAGATGTTCATCGTCGCCTTGACGGTCCCGTGGAAGGCCGCCGAGGACAGACCCAGCAGTGCCTTGTGCTTCCACATCGCGACCAGGGCGGGCGCGAAGGCGAGTTCGTAGAGCAGCGCGCCGGTGGACGCGGCCCGCGCCAGCGCCGGACTCGACGCCGACAGCCGCTTGCCCGCCGGCGTTCCCAGTTCCGCCCACGCTCCCCGCAGCGTCCGTCCCCGCGTCCACTTCCAGCCCACCGTGGTGAGTTTGGACAGGCCGGACTGCAGGTACATGGCGGCGTAGTACGCCTGCATGGCCAGGAGCAGGGACGCGGCATACTCCTGATCCGTGTCCGTACCGCCGTGTTCGGCGGTGTCGTCGACGAGGGACAGCAGGCCCAGGAACACGTTGAGATGGCTGTTGTAGCTGTACAGGCTGTCGTCGAGATCGACCACCTGGCGCTGCAGCAGGGCGAAGGACGCGTTCGCCGTGAGCTTGACGGCCGGATGCCGGGCGCCGAGCATCCAGGCTCCGGTCGACGCGGCCGCGACGTACCGCAGTGCCTCATAGGTCACAGGGTGGAGGGTGCGGCTGCGCCCTCGCTTCCCGGCGGCCTCCTCCACCAGGGGCCGGTAGTCGGCGAGAAACCTGCCCGGCGGGAGGTGCCACACCGTGCGCAGCACGGCTGCCCCCGTGGTCAGGCGGCAGAGAAGCAGCCGGTCCGCTGCCCCCTCCTGGTGCAGTCCGGCCGTTGCCACGGCGGTGAGCCAGTGGCCGGCGAGCCGGGTGGCCGGTTCGCGACCGGCGGGCTCCGAACGGCCCATGGTGGGTTCTCCTACCTGTCTTGTACGAGCCAGTGGATGGTGTCGTCCGCGGCGATTCCGCGCGGATCGTGGCGGTGGAGCAGCTGCGCCGACCGCACCGAGGCGCGGTCGTGGGCGTCGCAGGTGTCGTCGACCTCCACCAGATGGAAGTCGATGGCCTGGAAGGGGGCCCCCGTCGGAGACCGCGGGGAGGCGCGCACCTCGTCGAAGTCGTCCCAGGGGGTTTCGTTGATCAGCTTGAGCGTCCGCTCGCAGAACCGGGTGCGCAGCTCCCGGTCCTCCGAGACGAAGAAGACCTTGTTCAGGATCGAGATGACCCGGAAGAACTCCACCGGGAGCAGGCACCAGGGGTCGGTCGGGCCGACCGTGCCCCCGTCCGCGTCGTGGAGCACGACCCGCATCTGGTGCCATCGGTCCGGCAGGTCGTAGTCGAACATGTTGTACGCGCAGAACGGCCAGGTGTTCCGGTTCCGGAAGGTGTGCCAGAACTGGACGGCCAGGTAGCCGGCCGCTGCCGTCAGAACGGCCCGCGCGGGGCGCTGGATGGTCATGACTGCCTCCGGGTGGTGGCCGGGCCGGGGGTGTCGTACCGCCCCCGGCCGGGCCGTCCGCCGACGTTCGAGCGGATCAGGAACCGTTCGCCGCGGCGACGGCCGCCACGATCCCGTCGCGAGCCACTCGCCGCTCCGCGCCGGAGGCCATGTCCGTGACGGAGGCCTCGCCGGTGGCCAGGACCGAGACCAGTCGCGCCACTTCCGCCTCCTCGGCGATGCTCTGCGCCTTGGCCTCGTCCACCGGGTCGAAGACGGCCTGGACCGACAGGCCCGCGTCCCGCAGCCGGCGCACGGTCTCCAGCACGGTCCGGTCGTCCCCGCCCTCGTGCCGGACGACCGTGACGGCGTCCTGGCGCAGGCCGCGCTGCTTGCGCACGCCGTCCTCGCGCAGCAGCCCCATCAGCCGCGCCAGGCCGACGGACATCCCCACGCCGGGGTAGCTCCTGCCGTTGACGTGCTTGAGCAGGTCCTCGTAGCGGCCGCCGGCGCCGATCGCTCCCCAGTGCTCGCGTCCGGTGGCGAACGTCTCGAACACCGTTCCGGTGTAGTAGTCGTGTCCCCGGGTGATGGAGAAGTCCAGGACCAGGTGGTCCTCGGGCATGCCCAGGTCGTGGGCCGCCCGGATCACGGTGTCCAGCTCGTCCACGCCCACGAGGTCGGCACCGCGCAGCTTGAGGAGGTCACGGGCGTCGGACAGGGTCGGCGAGCCGACCAGCCGGCCGAGGTCCGCCGCGACATGCTCGGGTATGCCCGACGCCGCCAGCTGCTGGACCGTCTGCTCCACCGGCTGCCGGTTGCCCTTGTCGAGGATCTGCACGATCGCCCTGGCCCGGTGCACCCGTACGCCGTGGCTGTCCAGCAGCGCGGCGAGCACCTTGCGGTTGGAGATGTGCACGGTGAAGCCGTCGACGCCGATGTTCTGGAAGGCGCCGACGAGCGCGTTGGCGATCTCCGCGTCGTAGAGCAGGCTGAGTTCGCCCTGCCCGATGACGTCCACGTCGCACTGGTAGAACTCGCGCCAGTGCGTGGCGGTGGGCATCTGCTCCGCCCGCCACACCTTGTTGATCTGGTAGCAGTGCAGCGGGAACGACAGCTTCGCGGAGTGCTCGGCGATGAACCGGGAGACGGGCACCGTCAGGTCGTAACGCAGCGCGAGGTTGGCCCCGGTGTACGACTCGGGGGGCTCCTGCACGGTGAAGGCGAACTCGGGAATGCCGCCGTCCAGGTACTGGGCCCCGCCGGCCACCAGGACTTCCTGCCGCTGGATGCAGGCCGAGTCGAGCGGGCGGAAGCCGCGGGCCTCGAAGCCCCGGCCGATCGTACGGATGACGTCCTGCTCGAACATCACATCCGCGGGCAGGGACTCGGGGAACCCCGGCATGGAGATGTCGAGCTGCCTGGCCGCGGTTTCCTCGCGCCCAGATGTCGTGATGCTCATCGATTGATCCAATCTTGTCTGCGGGACGGCGCGACCGGCCCGTCCCGGGTACGGCTGTTCCGCCGAGAGGCGGGCCCAGCCCTTGCCGCGAGGGCTGTACCGGCCCATCAGCCGGCCGGGCCGAGCAGCGTGAGGCGCGGTGCCTCCTCCTTCGTGCAGAGCAGGCGCGCCCTGGCGCCGACCGGTACCGTCGCCATGGGGGTCGAGTGGCCGAACGCGTAGCCGGCCGCGATCGGCAGGCGGGCGGGCACGATGTCCCGCAGCACCTGGTCGTAGTCGGTGAATCCGCTCAGGCACCTCTGCGGTCTGCCGATCCGGCCCACGAGCACGCCGACCGCCCGGTCGAAGACCCCGGCTTGCCGCAACTGGCCGAGCCTGGCGGCGAATTCGTCCGGTGCGACGCCTTCGGCCTCCAGGAAGACCAGGCTGTCCTCCGGCGGGTCGGCGTACGGGGTGCCGAGCGTGAGCGACAGCACGGCCAGTGAGCCGCCCCAAAGGACGCCCTCGGCCTCCGCCGCGCCCGCGCGGACGGTCCGGACCCGTTCGCCGCCCGCGCGGGGCGCGCGGGGCCGGTCGTCCTCCTTGTCCCACCAGAGCATCTCGTCCGACCAGGTGTCGGGTCCGGTGAGCGTACGGCGGTCCCAGGGGCCGTTCGTTCCGGCGACGGCGCGGAACTCCGCCCGGGTGTACTCCCAGGCGCCGCCCGCCTCGCCCCATTCGGAGATCACCATGGGCCCGTGGAACGCCACCAGGCCCGCCCTCCGGGCGGTGGTGTTCAGCAGGGAGGTGAGGTCGCTGTAGCCGATCAGCGGCTTGCGGGCGGCGCCCACCAGCTGCCAGTCGATGTGCGGGAGCACATTGATCAGCGTCCAGCCGCCGACCGCTGCGACGATGCCGTCGCAGGCGGGGTCGTCGAGCGCCCGGTGCAGTTCCGCGGCCAGCGTGGCGGGGTCCCGCGTCGACACCCCCTCCGCGGCGGCGCAGGAGGGCAGCGGGCGCACCGTGAACCCCTCGCCCTCCAGCGCCCGCACCCCCCGGGCGAACCGCCCGGGGAAGGCGACGGGCGCCGGCGAACTGGGGGCCCACACCGCGATGGTCGCGTCCTCGGTCAGGGGGGACGGCCACGTGGTCATGAGCGGTCCTTACAGCGCGGTCGAGGTGAACAGCTCGGGCTCGACATCCGCCGGCTCCTTGCGCACCAGCAGCGTGGTGAAACCCATGTGGCTGAGGTTGACCCGGAACAGCTGCATCTGCTCGCGGTACCGCTTGCCCAGCACGTCACGGGCGTCATCGGCCAGTTCGGCCAGGTGCGGGCGGCGCAGGATGTCGTCCACGAACCGGTCGACCGCGTCGGTCGTGACCGCGTCGAAGCGGTAGTCCTGGAGCCAGTACTCGTGCCGTTCGGCACCGACGAAGAAGTCGATCCAGAAGTCGCGGTAGAGGGGCGTGATGTCGACCTGGATGGCGGCGGACACGTCGGCCACGAGCTGGTCGGACGGCACGTCGATGTAGTACATCGGGATCGCGCCGATGAACCCTCCGGGCTTGAGGACCCGGGTGTACTCGGCGAGGGCCTTGTCCCGGTCCGGGATCAGCGACGTGACGTTCCCGCAGAAGACCATGTCGAAGTGCGCGGACGGATAACCGGTGTCGGTGGCGTCCTTGCGCTCGAAGGTGATGAGGTGGGCGACGCCGGCCTCCTCGGCCCGGCGGCGGGCCTCGACCAGGCTCTCCTCGTTGATGTCGATCGCCGTGATCCGGCAGCCGACGAGCTTGGCCAGCTCCACCGCGGTGATGCCGGTGCTCGTGCCGATCTCCAGCACGTGCGAGTCCTTGGTGAGGAAGCCGTGCTGCGCGATCTGCGCGATGCTGCGGATACCGCCCGGCGGGCGGTTGGTCTCCCGGACCACGCCGATGAGCTGGTTGTAGTCCATCTTCTCGATCTCACCGATGGTGAACATTCGCGGTTCGTCCCTTTTCCTGTGACGGGTTCTTGTGACGGGTTCTTGCGATGGGTTCTTGCGATGGGTTCGTGTGGGGGTTGTCGTGAGGTGTCAGGCGCCCGGGCCGACCTCGGTCCTCAGTTCGCCGGCGACGCGGCGCGCGAGCGCCTCGTACTCCTCGCGGCTGTCGGCACCCAGGACCACGAAGGCGCACCACTCGGACGGATTCGTCCGCTCGACGCTGTCCCCGACGCCGCGCAGTCGCTGCGCCCGCAGGACGCCGTCGACCGCACGCATCTCCTCCACGGTCGGGATGGCCGTGATCCGCCCCGCCTGCGCGGGACGCAGATGGAGTGCGCCGAGGTAGGGCTTGCTGGGCCGGGGCTCGGGGATCCGTCCGGTCACCGTGGCGCGGGCTATGGCGGTGTGGATCTCGTAGCCGAGGTACTCGCTGATCACGGCGCCGATCCAGCCGCCCGCCATGCGGGAGGCGATCTCGGAGAAGACCAGTTCGCCGTCGGGCCGTTCGAAGACCTCAAGATGGGTGGCTCCGTGGGTGATGCCCAGTGCCGAGTTGACCTCCAGGTGCAGCTCCGTCACGCGCCGGTACAACTCGGGTGCGTCGTCCTCGGTGATGAGGTAGCTGCCGTCCTCCGGGGTGCCGTCGGGGTCGGGTACGGCCTCGGGGTCCAGCAGCGCCAGCCGGGGCCGGTAGTAGGTGCTGACGAGCAGGTACAGCGGCCGGCCGTCGTGCCACAGCGCGTCGACGTGGTACTCGCGTCCCGGGACGAACTCCTCGGCGGTCAGCTGGTGGGACTTCAGGTGGGGGTCGGGCACGATCCCCGCCAGCACCGGCTCCAGCTCCTCCGGTTTGTCGACCCGGAGCGCGCCGATGGTGCCCGAGCCGGCCACCGGCTTGACCACGATCGGGAAGGTGAGCCGATCGCGTACGGCGGCCACGTCGTCGGCGCGCGACGGATCGGCCAGCGTGATCCAGTCGGCGGTCCGGACGCCGGCTCGGCGGACACGCTCCTTCATCAGCCGCTTGTCCCGGAAGGAGACGTGCCGCATGCGGTCGTCGGCCAGCCCGAGCAGAACGCCGAGGTAGCCCGCGCCGAACTGGCTGAACTCGGTGAAGCTCACGATGTGGTCGATGGCCGCACCGCGCAGGACGAGGTCGGTCGCGACGGCCGACATCTCCTCCAGGGAGTCGAAGTCCTTGATCCGGTACACCCGCTCGGCCCTGGCCAGAAGTTCCTGGTCGGGATTCATGAACGTGGTGTCGAACTCGTCCAGAACGACGAAGACGTGCGGGGTGAGGTCGAGCATGGAGCGGACCAGCTGCTCGCTCCACTTGCAGATGATTACCTGAGGGCGTCCGGTGGACGAAGACATGGCACATCCAGGCTGGGAAAGAAGTGGGGGCCGGAAAGGGGGCGGTGACGGTCTATTCGACGCGGAAGGAGAATTCCGAAAGGACGCGGGCGGCCGCCTCGTGCAGGGCGGGCTCACTGTCCCCGCTGATCAGGAACGCCGCGAAGAAGTTCTCGTGTTCGAGGGAGCTGACGCGGAACCCCTCCCAGAGATAGCCGTCGACCACCCCGGGCAGCCGCTTCATCCGCTCCAGCGGGGTGGCGTCGACGATCACGCCGGCGGCACGGGGTTCGACATGGACGAGGCCGACCAGTTCGTCGTTGCGCGTCACGGTCCGCAGGTGATCGGCGTCCTCGTCACCCAGTGCCATGAGAACCATCTGCTCGACCGCGTCGATGCCGCAGGTGCGCCGGATGGCGGCGGGATGCACACCGCCGGCGACCCGGGGGTTGATCTCGATCAACTCCACGGAGCCGTCCTCGGCCACCCGGGCCTCGACGTGCAGCCAGCCCCTGGCGAGCCCGAGGTCCGTGCACAGCGCGCTGATCCTGCCGATCATGGCGTCGGCGCCCGCCCGCACCGCACCCGCGGGCAGCGGGGAGAGGAGCATCCCGGTGTCATGGTTGCGCTCCTCGTCGCGCGCGCTCTTGTCGACGCAGAACAGGCCACGGAACTCGCCGTCGATCACGGGCCCGTCGATCGAGATCTCGACGCCGTCGATGTGCTCCTCGACGATGATCTCGAAGTCCGGGCCGGCCGTCTCGGCGATGTCCCGCAGGTGCCGGCGCAGTTGCTCGTCGCTCTCGGCCCGGCGCACCAGCCGCGACGCACCGGAGTCGACGCAGGGCTTCACGACGACCGGGTACGAGTGCACCGCCGAGACGTCGAACGTGCCCGCCCGGCCACTGTCGAACCAGAGGGACGACAGTGCGAGGCGCCGCATCTCGGCCCGGACCCCGGCCTTGCTGACCAGCACCTCGCGTGCGTGTTCTCCGCCGGGCAGGCCGTAGTGCCGGGCGAGCCGGGCCTGCCACCGGACGAGCGGGTCGACCAGGTTCACCACGCCCGCCGGGGCCACACCGGCGGCCTCGAAGGCCTTCACGGCCTCGTCCACGGTGGCGTCGTCCCATTCGACGACGACATGCGCGTCGCACGCCTCACGGTTGATGTCGTCGGGGTTCTCCGAGACCAGGACCGGCCGCTTGCCCAGGTTCCTGAGCAGCTCCGCCACGTGGCGGACCCCGCCGACGGACCTCTTCGAGAGGACGAGTACGTCTTGAGAGTGTGACATCTGGACAATTCCTCTGTTCGGTCGTTCACTTCTCGGACCGGGGGTCGGCACCGGGCGCGGCGGTGACGGGTGTCCGTTGCTCCCGCGCGTCCCGCGCGCCGTCGTCCCGCGGCGTCGTCCACCAGCAGGCGATGCCGCAGCCGATCGCGGCGATGCCGCCGGCCAGCATGATCGTGCGGGGGCTGGTGACCTGGGCGAGTCCGCCGGCGGTGAGGGCGGCGAGCACGGCGGCTCCGTAGCTCGCCGCCTGGGTCGTCGCGTACACCCGTCCGATCAGCGCGTTCGGGGTGACTCGTTGCAGGTACGAGGCGACCGCCACGTTGTAGACGAAGGTGGCCGCGCCGATGGCGAAGAAGGAGCCGAGTGCCACCCAGAGCCCTCGGGCCAGGCCGAATCCGGCGCGTGACAGGCCGGCGGCGACCAGGGACAGCACCATGGTCGGCCCCGTGCCGAGTCGGCCGGCGATGTACGGCGCGGCCCACCCGCCCAGGGCGCTGCCCACCGCCGCCGCGGTGAACAGCAGGGCGTACTCCTGGTCCGTCAGCCGCAGGTCCTGCTTGGCGTAGACGACGAGGAGGGCGGAGCCGGTGAGCAGGACGAAGTTGAGGACCGCCGAGGTCAGTGCGATGGCACGGACCAGAGGGGTGCGCCAGACGGCGGCGAGCCCCTCGCGCATGTCCCGGCCGACCCCCGAGGCGGCGGACCGGAGCCCCGCTGCCCGGGTGGACGGTTCCACGCCCGGCCGGCCCTCGACCGGTCGCGCCGGGGCCCGCAGCATGAGGACGAGGACCATGGCGCCCGCGAACGTGGCCCCGTTGGCGAAGAACGGGAGACTGGCGGACACCCCGATGAGAAGTCCGGCAGCCGGCGAGCCCAGGACGTCCTGGGCGAGCATGCGGGCGACGAAGAGGCGTGAATTGCCCTTCTCCAGCAGCCGTTCCGGGAGCAGCTCGGACAGGAGTGGCTGTGCGGCGCTGTCGGCGAACACCTCGAACAGCGGCAGCAGGACGGCCAGCGCGTAGACGAAGGAGAGGTCGGTCCTTCCCGCCTGTACCAGCAGCGCGAACGCCAGGACGAGGAGGGTGCGCAGTGCGTGGGCGACCGCGATCACCCGTCTTCGGTCGAGGCGGTCGACCACGACGCCGGCCAGCGGACCGACGAGCAGCCCGGGCAGGGCGGCGAAGACCGCGATCAAGGTGATGTCGACGGCGTCGTCACTGACCGAATAGGCGATCAGGGGAAGCGCCACGAGACGCAGTCCGTCGCCCAGGTTCGCGAGCGTCGAGGAGGACCAGAGGATCCAGTACCGCCTGCCCAGTCCGACTGCCACCGATTTCCCCCGATCAGATTCCAGAATTCCGTCACAGATTTTCGAAGCGCTTACCACCAGCCGCTTATAAGCATTTCCATTGCCTCCCCCTTCCCCCGTCGGCCGTGATTCCCGGTGACACCAGACCGTCGTCCGCCCGGTGTTGAAATCATTTCCCGGACCAAGGGTTCCGGTCCAGCTTCCGAGGCTTCGTCCTATCGCCTTGGCGCAAGCAGGACACGACCGCGCTGCGTCTCACCATACGAGACGGGCCAAGCCTCACCTGCACGGCCCGAGGGGGCTTGCGACAAACCGGGCAACAAAGTTGAATCAGAAAATGAAGTCTTAAGAAACAGAGGCCGTTGGTGTACTGTCACGGGCGACCGCCGGGGCCGCTACAACCCCGGCCAACGGGGATCCGGCCGCATCCAACGGGCCGGCCATGAATACTGGCTGTATTCAAGGGGGATGATTCGTGGGAACGGGCACCAATTCCACAGACGCGTTGGCCCAGGTGCTGTATCGCACCGCCCGGAGCCGATGTTCGTGGGATCCCGACGACGTGGCCGAGGAAATATCCTGTTCGCCCCTGGAGGCGGAGCAGGCGATCGAGCACCTGAAGGAGATGGGGCTGCTGCTGCCGGCCCCCGCGCACCCGTCCGGCTACCAGGCGGTCCGGCCCGGCAACGCCCTCTCACGCCTCATGTCCCTCGAACGGGAACTCACCGAGGGATGGATCCGGGAACGGACGCACCGGCAGGAACAGATCCTGTCCCTGCTGAGGGAGTTTCCCCTGCACACCGGACCGACGCCCGAGGCGACCATCGACCTGCTGCCGGGCGGCGCCGCGGTCAACGACTTCATCGAGGAGCACACGCTGGAGGCCCGGGAGCAGGAACAGGCCATGCACCCGGGCGGCGTACCACCCGTGGAACTCGTGGACGAGATGATCCACCGTGATGTCGCCGCGCTCCGGCAGGGGGTCCGCCTCCAGGCGATCTACGCCCACCATCTCGCCGCGGTACCGCATCTGCACGAGTACCTCACCGAGGTCAGCCGGTACGGAGCGGACGTACGCGTCGCCCCCGCCGTGCCATTGCGCATGCTCGTCATCGACGACGACCTCGCGATCCTTCCGATGGACCCGCAGGACACCGCCCGGGGCGCCTTCGCCATCCGCAGCCACCAGGTGATCGGAGCACTGCGCGCCGTGTTCCGGTTCCACTGGGCCGCCGCCGCGCCGCTGGCCGCCTCGTCCGAGCGGCAGGAGGTCAACAACCTGCTCAGTCCGTCCGAGAAGATGGTCATCCACATGATGGCGATGGGCACGAAGGACGAGGCGATCGCCCGTCAACTCGGCGTCTCGACCCGTACCTTGAGCCGCAAGATCTCCCAGCTGCTCGACCGGCTGAGCGTGCAGACGCGCTTCCAGGCAGCCGTGAAGCTCACCCGGGCCGGCGTCCTGGACATCACGGACGCCCCGGTACGGGACCTGGCCAGCTGAACCGTCTAACGGCCCGGGCGGCCCGGGTGGCTGGCGAGGAGGTAGACGATCCCGTACAGGTCCGTGCGGCCCTCCGCCCGCAGCGCCTCGCTTGCCGCGTCGCAATAGTCGATCGCGGCCTCCCCGGCGGCGGGCACTTCCTCACCGGTCACGAGATCGTGACCGGTGAGTTCGTAACCGGCGGCCCGGAGGAGCTCCAGCAGCTCCGCCGGGCGGTGGCCGTTCGCGCGCAGGCCGTCCGGCCAGAACTCCAGCCAGATGTCGGGGCGGGCCGTCTCCAGCACGCGCCGGGCGCCCTTGAGGGCCTCCAGCTCCCAGCCTTCGACATCGACCTTGAGCAGATCCGGTGTCCGTCCGGCGAGGCGGTCCGCGCACACGTCGTCCAGCGTGGTGACGGGCACGGTGACGGAGTCGACCGGGGCGGGCACCAGACCGGGGTTGAGGGCGTGGCAGGCGAGGTTCGTCGCGCTGCGCCACAGCTCCAGCCTGCCCGGCGCGGACCCGGCCGCGGCCCTGACGACGTCGACGTTGTCGTGACCGTTCGCGGCCATGTTCCGTTCGAGCAGCCCGGCCATCACGGGTTCCGGCTCGACGGAGACGACCCGCCCGCCCCGGCCCGCGTGGTGGGCGAAGAGCGAGGCGGTGTAGCCGTAGTTGGCGCCGACGTCCAGCACCGCCGCACCCGCCCTGGTGAGCCGGCGCAGCAGCCTGGTCTCGTGCTCCCAGCTCACGCCCGAGGTCAGCACGTCACCGTAGTGGCTGGCGTCCTCGCGCAGCACGGTCAGCCGCGCGCCCCACTCGGTCTCGATGTCGACCTTCGTGAATTCCCGCACCATGCACACCAACCTCGGAGAGAGCCGACGGACGCCTCCGGCATCCGGCTCCCATCCTTGGCGCACACCCGGCCGACTTCCAGCGTCCCGGGCTTCCCCCACTCGCCATGTCCGGAACACGCCAGCGGGAGGGAGCGTCCCGCCCGGCGGACGCGGACGTCGGCGGGGAGGTGCTGCGGCGGGGCCGTACGGCTCAGGAACGCTGCCACGTCTCCGGGTCGGCGGCCCTCTGCTCGCCCGTGGCGAGGTCCTTGACCTCGTGTTCCCGGCCTTCGGAGAACGGCGGGAACCAGACGAACGGGATGCCCTTGCGGGAGGCGTACCGGATCTGCTTCGCCACCTTGTCCGCCTGGTGGTACAGCTCGACGTTCAGGCCCCGACCGCGGAGCCTGCCGGCCACCTCGGCGGCGGCGGCTCGGTGTTCGTCCCCCGGCAGTACCACCAACACGTCGCTCGGGCACGACGGGCCCGTGGTCACCAGGCCCTCCGCGAGCAGCTTGGCGAAGATACGGGTGAGACCGATCGACATGCCGATGCCGGGCAGGTTCCGGCGGATGAAGGACCCCGCCAGGTTCTCGTACCGGCCACCGGAGCAGATGCTGCCGTAGTTCGGCCAGTCCTTGAACTTCCCCTCGTACACGGTCCCCGTGTAGTAGTCGAGGCCGCGGGCGATGGACAGGTCCGCCACCACGCTCCCCTCGGGAAGGTCGCGCAGCGCGTCCATGACGAAGGCCAGCTCGTCGAGCCCCTCGGCGAGGAGTTCGGAGCGCACCCCGGTGGCCTGGACGGCGTCCACCACCGAAGCGTGCGTGGCGCGCACGGAGGCGAGTTCCAGGCAGGCGTCGACCTGCCGGCCCGTCAGACCGGCCTTGGCCGAGAGCAGCTCGCCGACCCCCTTGGCACCGATCTTGTCCATCTTGTCGACCGTGCGGATGACCTCCAGCGGGTCGTCGATGCCGAGTCCCTGGTAGAAGCCCTGGAGGACCTTCCGGTTGTTGATGTTGAGGGTCCACTCGGGGAGGTCGAGGCCGGTCATCACGTCGTGGATGACCCGCGGCAGCTCCGCGTCGAAGTGCAGCGGCACGTGGTCGACGTTGATGACGTCGATGTCGCACTGGGTGAACTCCCTGAAGCGCCCCTCCTGGGCACGCTCGCCCCGCCACACCCGTTGGATCTGGTACCGCTTGAACGGGAACACCAGATCGTTGAAGTGCTGTGCCACATAGCGGGCGAAGGGAACAGTCAGATCGAAGTGCAGGCCGAGTCGGGAGTCCGAGGAATCGTCCGCGTCCTCCTGGAGTCGCCGGAGCGCATAGACCTCCTGCGAGGTCTCGCCCTTCGCCATCAGCACGTCGAGGGACTCGACCGACGGCGTCTCGACGGAGCAGAAGCCGTACTTCTCGAATCCGGCTCGGACCACGTCAAGCCAATGCTGCTCGACGATCCGCACCTCGGGGAGCCACTCGGGGAAGCCGCTGATTGCCGCTGGGCGGACCATCTGCTGATCGGTCATATGTGCTGCTTTCCTTGATACGGGATGCGCGGACGGATGGACGCGGGAGATCCGAGGTGCTCACCATCCTGTCAACGTGTACGTCCGTCGCATGGAACCGGATCATCGTACGTGCCCGTCTCGCCCGGCAGGTGTGGTCGTGGCCTTCGAGGAGGCGGCACGACTCGGCCACGGTGATCTTGGCTGTGTGCAGTACAAGTAACCGTGCCGGCCTTGACGTTGGTGACGCCCCACGTCGATGTCGACCTCCGAGTTGGCCGCATGACACACCGGAACGCGCCCCTCACCTCCAAAGGGCGCCGTCGGCTGGTCGAGCGTTGCCTTGCGAGACCGCTTGCGCCAGCCGAGGCCAGGGCCACGGTTTTCTTACGGTCCCCCGAGTCAGGGCTCACGCCGACGACCCGCGGGTGCCGGCCGATCCCGAGTCGTGGGGACGGTCAGTCGTCGGAACCGTGGTGTCTGCCCTTTCCCTTGCCGTGCTTGTCCTTGCCCTTCCCTTCCTGGTCATCGTCTTGCTCCGGTGTCTGCCACGGCGTGGGTGACGTGGCGGGCGCGGAGGCCGGTGAGGCGGTCCCTTCCGGCGGTGCGGAGGTGGTGACCGGGGTGGGAGCGGAAGCGGGCGGGGATGAAGGGGCGCCCCCGCCGGAGTTCAGCGACGCGCCGAGGGCAGCCGCAGCGGCGAAGAGGGCGAGGCCGGCACCGGCGACCGCCGCCCTGGCCGTCAGTTTCCGGCGGACCCGCGGACGGGAGTGCGTCACGGTGCGGGACACGCGGGTTCGCGGGGCGGGTGCCGAAGTGGTGGGCACGGCGGGGGCCGGAGCGAGGACCGGCGCCGACGCGGAAGCGGTGCCACCCGGTTCGGGGGCACGGGGGTCCTGCCGGTCGCCCGGTTCGAGGGCACGGGGGAGCCCCGGCCGCCCGGTTCGGGCGCATGGGAGACCCGACGGTTGCCCGGTTCGGGTGTACGGGGGACCCGCCGACCACCCGGTTCGGGCGCATGGGAGACCCGACGGTTGCCCGGTTCGGGGGCACTGGGGACCCGACGGTACGACGCCAGCCAGTCGGCCGCCTCGTCGGCCGTGGGACGCTGCGCCGGTTCCTTGGCGAGCAGGAGCAGTACGTAGTCGGACAGCTCCTGGGGGACGTCGGGGCGCAGCCGGTCGGGTGGCGGGGGCGCCGCGTCGACATGCTGCCGCACCACTGCCAACGGGGTCGCCCCGCGGAACGGGGGCCTGCCGGTGAGGAGTTCGTAGAGCACGCAGCCGAGGGAGTAGACGTCGGACGCGGGGTGCGCGGGGCGGCCGAGGGCCCGTTCAGGGGCGAGGTAGTCGGCGGTACCGACGATCTTGCCGGTGGCCGTCAGACCGGCGGCCGCTTCGTCGGCGAAGCGTGCGATGCCGAAGTCGGCGATCTTGGCCGTACGGTCGGCGCTCAGCATCACGTTGGCGGGCTTGACGTCCCGGTGGATCACGCCCTGCCGGTGCGCGGCGGCCAGACCGGAGGCCACATGGGCAGCGAGGGCTGCCGCCTCGTGCGGGTCGAGGGCGCCGCGCAGGGAGCGCTCCTGGGCCAGGCTCCAGCCGTCGACGAGTTCCATGACCAGGTAGAGCCGGCCGTGGTGCGAGCCGAAGTCGTACACGCCGACGACGTTGGGGTGGTTGAGCCGGCCCGCGGTCCGGGCCTCCAGCCGGAAGCGCTCCGCGTCGGCGGCCTCGTCGGTCCGCAGCAGTTTGACCGCCACCGGCCGTCCGAGGAGACGGTCGTCGGCCCGCCACACCTCGCCCATCGCGCCGCTCCCCAGCCGGTCCTGCAGCTGGTAACGGTCGGCCAGCAACCCCTGCACACCCACCCCGATCACCACGACACCGTACGTCCCCGCACTCCCACGGTCCGCACGAGGCGGGCAGACCACGGCGAATGAGCCTGCCTGCTCCTGCACCTGACGGCGTGGGTTCAACTACAAGGAGCGCAAGGATGCCGAAAGGTGTTACGCCTGATCGTCAGGTGCGGGGACAGACCGGTCACGGGGAAGACCGGCACTGCCCCGAGCGAGGGCTGCCGCCTCCAGCGGGTCGAGGGCCCCGCGCAGGGAGCGCTCCTGCGCCAAGCGCATACCGGGTCCGGCCCGTTCTCCGGCCTGCCACTGGTCCCGGAATCTGCGCAGGAGCGCCACACAGGCTGCACACAGCCTTTCAAAGGGGTCGTTAGCGTTGCTGGCCGCTCGACTCCCTGTACGAGCGTGACCAGGCCGTGGCCCGGGCGGGCCGAAGGCGCAGTCGACCCAGGAAGACCGCAGATGGACTACTGCTCCACGTGTCGTCGGCATCTCAATGGCGCCCTCGTGTGTCCCGGGTGCGGTGCGTACGCCCCGGACATCGCGCCGCCGGTAGTCACCGATCCCCTCGGCCCCGACCGGCCGGCCCAGCCGACCACCGCGAGCGCGTCCACCGGCACGTCGCCCGGGGCCCTCGGCGACGGATTCCCCTGGGACGGCGAGCCCCGGCCGGAGCAGGACACCGGGTCCGCCGCCGGGCCGACCGCCGACACCGCGGGCATATCACCCGCGCGGCCGGGCAGGGCGGCACGCCGGCGCCAACTCGCCCGTCTGAAGAAACACCAGCGGCGGGCCATGGTCGCCACCGCCTTCGCACTCGTCGGCGGCGGCCTGTCGCTCGCCACCATGGACCGGCACACCACCAGCCAGGCGCAGGCGGCCACCGCACCGGACGACCGGAGCATGGGCGCCGCGAAGGAGCGGGTGGGGACGGAGCCCGCTCAGCCGGCCCCGCGGGCCCCGCAGGCACCGGAGCATCGCGCGCCCAGTACCGCACCGGTGAGGCACGCACCGATCAGCGCCACCCCTCGGCATCAGACCGTCCCGGTCACGCCCGGCACCGCACCGCAGGTGAGCCGGCCGGACACCGTCCCCTCTCCCCGCCCGGCCGTCACCTCGGCCCCGCGGCAGCGGACCACCACAGCCGGGTCCTCCGACGGTACGGCGAGCACCACCCGACCGGCCCCGGGCCGCACCGACACGGCGACCCCGCCGGCCCCCGCCCCGGCGACCGGCGGCACGGAACCGGACACCACCGGGACCGCGCCCGCCCCGGCGGCGACGACACCCACCCAGCTGTGCCTGCTGGGCCTCTGCCTCGGTTGACATGCCGGCACGACTCCCCCGACACACAGGGATGCTCCAGGGCCTGCGGAGTCTCATGTCACGTGACTGCGCGGACGGGAACCCGGTGGGCGTCTACGTCCGCAATCGCCGGCCCGTATACAAGGTTCCCGTCCCACGGCACCCCCGTCGCCGCCGAGTCCGGAGTCCCGTGCCGCGTCGGTCGCCGTCGGAGGTGCCTCCGGGCCCGGCAATCCTCATGCGTCGGCCCGCCGCACCTCAGTACGATCCCCTCGCCGCTCGTACGGCAGTGCGTATTCAGCGCATCGCGTGCGGGCATCCGATGGGGAGGGATCACTTGACCACGTCCTTCGGCGCGAGACCCCGTGCGGTCCTCGCTTCTCTGGGAATCCTCGGTCTCGCACTGGCCGCCGCCGCGTCGCCCGCGAGCGCTGCCGCCGGGGCGCCCACCACGCCGACTCAGCTGTTCGACGGCCACCGGCACTGCTCGACCGACGCGGACCGGCCCGCGTACCGCTGGGCCGGCGACGGCCTCATCGTCGAGGGTGTCCCCGGGATCACCGGCACCACGGGCACGTCCCTGGTCGGCGTCCGGTACCAGGTCTGGCCGGTCACCGACCCGGCGCGGATCACGACGGTCACCCGCGACCGCGCGACCCCCGGCTCCGAGGCCCCCGCCACCCTGCCCGCCAGTGCGCTCGCCGACGGGCAGACCTACGCGTGGCAGGCGCAGACGGTGGCCGGGGACGCGGCCTCGGACTGGTCGGCCCCCTGCTACGTCACGATCGACAACACCCGCCCGGCGAACGCGCCCACCGTCACCTCGCCGAACTACCTGCCGGACGTGTGGAACGACGGCGGCGAGCCGGTCGAGTTCACGCTCGGCACGGGCGGTGCCGACGACGTCGAGGGGTTCGAGTTCTCCTGGCAGCAGGACCTGCCGGTCATCGGTACGAGCATCGGCGACCACGGCGTTCCGGAGCCCGTCGACCCGTACTCCGACACGCGGTACTTCAAGCGTGCCGACGCGCTCGGTGGTTCGGCCACGCTCAGCCTGGTCCCACCGGCCGGCTCCGGACCGAGGACGCTGTGGGTGCGCAGCCTGGACCGGGCCTACAACGGGTCGGCGACCGCGCGCTACACCTTCCTGGTCAGATCCACCGCGCCCACCGTCACCCCGGCCGTCCCGCGGCCCGAGTTCGGTGAGCCGACCGAGTTCGCGCTCCGTCCCGAACCCGGGCTCCAGACGAAGAGCCCGGTCGTGAGCTACACCGTGCGGACCTCGGGCGGTCAGGACGACCGGACCTTCGAGGTCGCGGCGGGGGCGGACGGCACGGCGACCGTGCAGCTGGCGCTGGACGGCATCTACGGTGAGAACATCCAAGTGACCAGTACCAGCGCCAACGGCTGGGTGAGCGACGGCGCGTGGTGGGGCATCAGCTACGACACCACTCCCACCGTCGTCTCGGACGCCTACCCCGAGAACGGTTCCGGAGGCGCCGTCGGCGTTCCGGGCACCTTCACGTTCACGCCCAAGGTGAAGGATGTCGTGAGCTACACGTACACCTTCAACAACGGTGACCCCGAGGTCACGGTCCCCGCGGACGCCGAGCACACCGCGAGCGTCGACTGGACCCCGGCCGCGGACGGCTGGTACGACCTCACGGTCCACGCGACGACCAGCTCCGGCGTCCAACTGGCCCCGTACGACTACACCTTCACCGTGAGCTGACTCGTCACCGGCTCTTGACCATCGCCACGGTGAAGCTGTCCTTCCGGCCGGACGTGAAGTCGATGTGGTCCCACACCGACAAGTGCGCACTGTCCTTCAGCCTCAGCTGCAGAACCTCGCTCGCGTTGCTCCAGCTGTAGGAGACGAACCGGAAATTCCTGGTCGGGGTGGCTTCCAGTACCTTCGAACGCGAGTCCCAACTACAGTCCCGCGTCGCGTTGTTCGGACAGGTGGACCAGGCTTTGGCGTACAGGCGGCAGTCCTCTCCCGGCCACACATCGATACGGCTCAGTCTGTCGTCGGACGAACGCCACGTGCCGGAGAACCCGCTCGCGACGCACAGGGCGGACGCGTGTTTCGCCGAGGTGAGCGTAAGGGCGACCGCGAAGAAGAGCGTCAAGGCGCTCGCCATGCACAGCGCCGTCGCCCGGCGCAGTGGACTGCGGGCAGAACAGACCGGCGTCATCGTGAACCTCCGGTGGCGGGTGCACACACGGGGCGTCCCGCGGTCACACGGAAGTCCCGTACGGCCAGACGGTGATATCCGTTCCAGGGCAGCACTCCTGGATACTGATCGCAAGCCGGCGCCTCCCGTCCGGACCGGGCGGGAGGCGTCGGCGCTGCCCCCGGTACACGCGTGAGCGGCGGCGCCGGGCCACGAAACCCAGTGCCTCGGCTGCGCTCGGGCGACCGCGACGTCCTCCACGACCTCAGCGACATCGCCGCCCGGGTCCAGACGGCGAACCTGCCCGGCCTGGCGGCCGAGGTGTGGCGCACGGTCGCCGAGAACACCAACTAGGGATGTCCGTCCGCTGCCGGTCCGCGGGCCGGCAGCGCTCAGCCGGTGAAGAAGCGCTCGTCGAGGGCGATCGCCAGGAGCTCGTCCATGCCCAGGGCCGGCTGCGGGCGCGTCACCGGGGCGCTCTCGGCGTAGGAGTTGACCTCGCGCACGGCCACCCGGCGGCCGTCCGGACGCAGGGTGTCGACCAGCCACACGGCGGCCGGACCGCCCTTCTCCGACCGGCCCTTGACCTTCTTGACCTCGGTGCCGTCGGTCAGGGTCGTGGCCTCGCACTCGCCGGACACACCGGCGCAGCCCATGTGCCGGGCCAGGGGCTCCGTCATGTCGTACTGCGCGTCGACCTCCACCATGTTCTTCCCGCGGCCGTCGTCGTAGACGAGCTGGACCAGATCGTCGCCCGCGTTCAGGTCGGAGGTGGTCCCGGTCCGGGGCAGGTGTGACCTCAGCACCCGGGTCATCCGGGCGCCGGGCACCCGCCGCACCGCGGCGGAGCTGCCGGTCGAGGGGGCGCCCTCCGCGGCCGGCAGTGCGGCGATCGCCTTGTTCCAGGCCGGGCTGCGCACGATGGAGGTCAGCTCGGCGATCGACAGCAGCGGGTCGGCCCCGTCGGCCGAGCCCTTCTCGGTGCCGCCGCCGAACTCCTGCACGGTCAACTGCTCCCCGCCCGTGGTGGTGAGCACCACGTACCAGCGCTTCTGCCCGGTGTCACTGCTGGGGTAGGTGAACGACTCGGTGGTCGTGAGCACCGCGCCGCCCGGGAGCTTCCGGGTGGTGCACTTGTCGTAGGGGCGGACCTCCACCGGGAGGCAACCGCCCTGGCTCCCCTGGTCGGCGGAGGTGCCGGGGTCCAGCCGCGCGACGGAGATGTCGATGCCGGAGGAGCCGTTCGCGGTGGAGTAGGTGAGCTCGGCGGTCGGCCAGACGGCCGGGCCGCCCCCCTCGGCGCCCCTGCCCGAGGCGGCGGAGACGGTGCCGCCGGGTGGCAGCAGGCTCTTGAGCGTACGGACCATCTCCTCCCCGCTGATGGACGCCGGTGCCCGCGAGGGCGACCGCACGGTGGAGTGCGCGGCCCCGCCGGCCGTCGGCCGCCCGGGCGCGCCGCCCCCGCCGCCGAAGGCGGCCGTGCCCACCAGGGTGCCGCCGGCGGCGACCACGGCGAATGCGGCCGTGGCGGCGGCGACCTGGGCGGCGCGGACCAGCCGCATCCGCCGGCCCCGGGCGATGGAACGCCGCACCAGGTCGGCGGAGTGGGGCGGGAACTCCTCGGCGGCGCCGGCCATGGCGCGGGCCAGCCGTCGCTCAAGGTCCTCGTCGCGTGACATGGTGGATCTCCGTTCGTCTGGAGCGTCGGCGTTCGTCTGGGGCGTCGGCCGGCCCGGGCGAGGAGCGCCGCCGGGCCGTGCCCGTCATGCGGTCAGGTCGGCCAGCTGATCGCCGAGCAGAGCGCGCAGCCGCTCCAGGGCGCGCATGCTCCGGGCCCGGACGGCCCCCGGCGAGAGCTGCAGGACCTGTGCGGTCTCCTCCACCGAGCGGTCCTCCCAGTAACGGAGCACCAGCACGGCGCGGTCCTTGGCCGTCATCCGGGCCAGGCCGTCCAGCAGGGCCAGCCGCAGCTCCGCGTCCCGCGCCGGGGCGGCCGTTTCCGGCAGCCGGTCGCTGGGGCGCTCCGTGGAGCTGCGGCGGCGGCGCTGGGAGAGGAAGCTGCGTACGAGCACGGTGTCGGCGTAGGCCACCGGGGCCTGAGCCCGGCTGATCCGCCGCCAGGAGCGGTACATCTTGGCGAGGGTCTCCTGAACCAGGTCCTCGGCGAGGTGCCAGTCGCCCGTGAGCAGGCAGGCGGTCCGGAACAGCGGGCCGCTGCGGGCGGCTGCGAACTCCAGGTAGTCCGCGGGTGCTTCCCCCACCGTGTGTCCTTTCGTGGTCGGACGTCATCTCTTACACGCGGTGGGGGTACTGCCGCGTTACGCCCCCGGCGGCATCGGTGCCGCTCAGGCGGCGCGGGACGGGCGCCGGCCCGTCCGGGACCGGGTGGCGGGTCCCTGCCGGCCGCCCGGGATCACCCGCAGACGACGCGCACCGGCATGGCGGGGCGGCTCCGGGGAGCGCGTCAGCCAGTCCTCCACACGGTCCATGCCGTACAACAGCAGCCCCACGAAGGGCAGGAGAAGGCAGGCAACGATGACCACGGTCGGGCTTCCTCCCGGCAGGCAACCGTGGACGGGTGCCCACGGGGCGGCCCGCCACCGGGCGTCCGCGTGAACATGCTGTGTCCGCTCACCCCGGCCGCACCGGGCGATGCCCCCGCCATAGGGGCCGGGGCGACCACCCCGGACAGCAGGGCCGCCGCACCCCGTGCCGGGAACATCCACATCGGCTGCCGCCGTACACCCTCACCCCTGCGTCCGGTGCGGAGTCGTCCCCGATACCCGGCGAAAGACGCACACCGATCTTCCGGCAGGTCGTTTCGCCCACCGGTTACGGGTTAATCGAGATGTCCCGGACATTACGACCTTTCAGGAGGACGAGTGACCGCCACGGCACGGGACATCATGACCAAGGGCGCGGAATGCGTGGCCGCCGAGGAGACCGTTCTCGACGCCGCCCGCAAGATGACCGAACTCGGCGTCGGCGCGCTTCCCATCTGTGGCGCCGACGACCGTCTCAAGGGGGTTCTCACCGACCGGGACATCGTCGTCGAGGTCCTCGGGACCGGGAAGGACCCCGCCGCGGTCAAGGCCGGTGAGCTGGCACAGGAAGAGGCCGTGACGATCGGCGCGGACGACGACGTGGAAGAGCTCCTGCGCACCATGGCCTCGCACAAGGTACGCCGGCTGCCCGTCATCGACGGTCACCGCCTCGTCGGCATCGTCGCCCTGGCGGACGTCGCCCGGGCCCTGCCCGACCGAGCCGTCGGCGACCTCCTGGAGGTTCTCTCCAGCGACTGATTTCCCGTCCGCACGGCAGGAATCACGACGGGAATCACGGCACGAATACCGCGTGAAAGCCCTGCCACGGGTTCCCCCGCATTTCCTTCACAAACAAGGCGTCTTCGAGGAATGCGGGAACCGACCGAGGGCAAACGGTGGGGCAAGGAGGTAGATGACTATGGTTCCCCTGCTGCTTGTTCTGCTCCTCGCGCTGATTCTCTTCGGCGCCGGATTCGCCATCAAGGTTCTCTGGTGGGTCGCCGTCGCCGTCCTGGTGCTCTGGCTGCTCGGCTTCGTCATGCGCTCCACCACCGCCGGTGGTGGCCGCGGCCGCTGGTATCGATGGTGACCCTGACCCCTCACCCCTTCCACACGCGGGGACCGGCTGGAGTCCAGCCGGTCCCCGCGTGTGTGTCCGTCCGGCCTATCCGGTCGCCGAGCGCGAGGGTGGCTGGAAGCACGCGGTGACGTCCTTGCCGTAGGGGCAGCGGTGCACCTCCACGGTGTCGGCCAGCGCGTCGACCAGGAGCAGACCGCGTCCGCCCAGCGCACCGGTCCCGGGGTCACGCTGCTCGGGCAGCCGGGGAGAGGCGTCGTGGACGGTGACGTGCAGACACGCCTGGTCCCAGGTGAGGATCAGCTGTGCCGTGCTGCGGGCGTGCACATGGGCGTTGGTGACCAGCTCGGACACCGTCAACAGCACCGAGTCCACCAGGTCCGGCGCCGTCTCGGTCCAGCCCAGCGACGTCAGGTGCGCGCGCGTCCAGTCCCGGGCCGCCTTCACCCCGCTGCTGACCGGCAGTGAGCGCGCCCATCCCACCGCCCTCACCGAGGAGTCCTCGGCCATGTCCGCCTCCTTCGTTCGTCCCGCTGGTCTCCCCACGTCTGCCCCGGATCGACCGGGAAGAGCACCCGCACCGGCACGCGTCGCGAGCCCTCGGTCACCGAGCAGGGGCCTCCCCTCGATTCGTGCGGGCCCGGGTGTAGGTGCAGGATGAGGGGGTAGCCGCTGCGATGACGCCGACCCCGGGTCGGTGATGGCGGACAGTTCGAACGCGGGAGGGGAACAGCATGGCGCTCACGAGCACGACGGCAGCCGACACGCAGACGACCGAACTGCCCGAAGTCGCCGATCCCTCCCAGGTGGCGCCCAAGGACGCCCGGGAGCTCTCGCGGCTGTTCTTCGAGCAGCTGGCGGTCCTGGAAGAGGGCACCCCCGAACACAGCTACGCCCGCAACACGCTGATCGAGATGAACATGTCCCTGGTCCGCTACGCGGCCGGCCGCTTCCGCAGCCGTGGACCGGAGGAGATGGAGGACATCGTCCAGGTCGGCATGATCGGCCTGATCAAGGCGATCGACCGGTTCGAGCTGTCGCGGGAGGCGGAGTTCACCTCCTTCGCCATCCCCTACATCGTCGGCGAGATCAAGCGGTTCTTCCGCGACACCACCTGGGCCGTGCACGTGCCCCGCCGCCTCCAGGAGGCCCGCGTCCAGCTCGCCCGCGCCACCGAGGAACTGCGCAGCCGGCTGGGCCGCACCCCGACCGACAAGGAACTGTCGGAGCTGATGAGCCTGTCCGAGGACGAGGTCCGCGAGGCCCGCCTGGCCGCCAACGGCTACAACTCCGCCTCTCTCGACGCCGCGATCAACGGCAGCGAGGAGGGCGAGGCGGCCCTCCAGGACTTCATCGGCGCCGAGGACGCGGCCCTGGAGCTGGTGGAGGACTTCCACGCCCTGGCCCCTCTGATCGCCGAGCTCGACGAGAGGGACCGGCAGATCATCCACATGCGCTTCGTCGAGGAACTCACCCAGGCCCAGATCGGCGAACGCCTCGGTGTCTCCCAGATGCACGTCTCCCGGCTGCTGTCCCGCTGCCTGACCCGCCTGCGCGAGGGAATGCTCACCACCCGCTGAGGACACCGGGCCGTCGTCGGGCCCGGCCCGGTCACGGGGGCGGCAGCACGGAGCGCAGGTGTCCGCGAGAGCGCACGCCGAGCTCGGCGAAGACATTGCCGAGGTGCCACTCCACCGTGCGGGGGCTGATGAACAGCCGGGCGGCGATCTCTCCGTCGGTGTGCCCGGCGCCGGCCAGCCGGGAGATCTGGGCTTCCTGGTGGGTGAGTCCGACGTCGGCGCCCGCGGTCCGTTCGCGTACGGTCTCCCCGGTCGCCAGAAGCTCCCCACGCGCCCGCTCGGCGAAGCCGTCGGCCCCCATCCGGGTGAACGCCTCCAACAGGCTCGGCGAGGGCGGCCACTTCGCCGCCTGGGAGCAGCCGGAGCTGCTCGTCCAGGAGATCCGTGCGGGCTTCCGCTCGCTGCGTCAGACCCCCGTCGGGGCGGGCGGCCGGGCACTCGACCCGCCGGCTGCCCCGCACCGGCGCTCCGGCCCGCTCCCCGTAAGATCCACTTCGACCAACTCAAGCCGTTCACGGGGGAATCACCTCATGACCAAGCGCCTTTCCGCCCTGGCCGTCTCCGCGGCCGTCGTCGGCGGCTTCCTCATCACGTCGGTGCCCGCCCACGCCGCCACGCCGGCCGGCCGGGGCGCGGTCTCCACCAGGGCCGCCATCATCTGCCACAAGAACCAGATGCGGCAGCAGATAGCCGCCCTCAAGGACAAGGCCGCGAGGCTGAAGCAGCTCGGGGAGACCGCGGCGGCCAAGAAGGCGCTGAGCGAGGCCGCCGCCATCCAGAAGAAGCTCGACGCGTGCGTCAAGGCCGACGAGGACGCGAGCAAGCCCTTCCCCGGATGAGTCACCGGTTCGACGCGCGGCGCCGCCCCGCCCGTTCCACGGGTGGGTGGCGCCGCGCCCCTTTTCCGGCCCCGTGACGCCGGTTCACCCGGTCGGCCGGCGCCGCGGGCACCGCACCGCGCCGCGGCCGGTCCCGGGATTCACACCCGCTCGGTGACGGCCGGCTGCTCCTCCTCGAAGGTCAGCTCCGGCGGGGGCGTGCGGAAGCCCCGGGTCAGGTAGGCGAGGTAGCAGATGCCGAGGGTGAGCCAGATGAGGCCGAGGACGAGGGCCTTGGTGTCGAGGTGGGTCAGGAGCCAGATGTCCACGGCGGCGCCGATCGCGGGGGCGATCACATGGCCCAGCGGGCCGGGGCGGCGGCCCGCGCGCCGTTCGCGCACGTACGTGGCGATGACCGAGAAGTTGACGAAGGTGAAGGCGATGAAGGCGCCGAAGTTGATGAAGGAGGTGGAGGTCGCGACGCTCAGCCGCAGGGCGATCAGGCCGACCACGCCGGTGAGGAGGATGTTGAGGACCGGGGTGCGGTAGCGGGGGTGGATATGGCCGAAGATCCGGCGCGGGAGGACGGAGTCGCGGCCCATGGCGTACAGCAGCCGGGACGTGCTCGCCTGCGCGGCGATGCCGGACGCGAACTGGGCCACCACCAGGCCGGCCAGGAAGACCGACGAGAACAGGTCGCCGCCGATGGTCCGGGCGATCTCGAAGGCGGCGGAGCTGGGGTCGTCGAAGGAGCTGCCGGGATGGGCCAGCTGGGTGGCCCAGGCGACGGCCACGAAGATGCCGCCGCCGATCAGGGCGATCAGCAGGATGGCCCGGGGCATGGTGCGCTGCGGCTCGATGGTCTCCTCGGTGAGCGTGGTGACCGCGTCGAAGCCGAGGAAGGAGTAGGCCGCGATCGCCGCTCCGGCGGAGATGCCCGCCAGGGTGGTGGCGTGGTTGGCGAACGGTGCCGTGCCGGCCAGCGCCCCGGCGCCCCCGACGTGCAGCACGTGCCGCAGGGACAGCGCGACGAAGATGCCGATCACCAGCACCTGGAAGGTCATGAGCAGGTCGTTGGCCCGCTCGGCCGTCTTGATGCCCCGCACGTTCAGGGCGGTGGTCAGCACGATGAAGCCGATGATCCACACCCAGAACGGGACACCGGGGAACTGGGCCTGGAGGTAGGCCCCGCCGATCAGCCAGATGACCATGGGCAGGAAGAAGTAGTCGAGCAGGGTGGCCCAGCCGATCAGGAAGCCCACCCGGGAGTCGATGGCCCTGCGGACGTAGGTGTACGCCGACCCGGCCACGGGGTGCGCGGCGGCCATCTTCCCGTAGCTGTGCGCGGTGAACAGCATGGCGAGCAGGGCCAGCAGGTAGGCGGTGGGCACGGTGCCGCCGGTGCTCTCGGCCACGACGCCGAACGTGCCGAGCACGATCAGCGGGGTCATGTAGGCGAGGCCGAACAGGACGACGGATCTGAGCGTCAGCGCACGGGTGAGGCCCTGGGCGGGGGCGTTCTCCATAACGGGCTCCATAGCGGGCTCCATGACGGGCTCCAGGGGGGAGCGCCGGGGGACGGACGAGCGGGTGGGGAGGCTCAGCCGGTGGCGGGGCGCCAGCGGCGGGGGTCGATACGGCCGCCGTACAGCGGCAGGTCGATCGGGGAGTCGGCGTCGGTGAACTGGTCCCACATGCGGTTGAGCCCCGCCGTGCCGAAGGTGCGCACGCGCGTGACGTCGTCCAGGTCGAGGACGTCGGTCAGCACCGTGGCGGCCGAGTCGGGGGCCTCGGCGCGCACCCGTCCCTCGGGGTCCACCACCAGGCTGCGGCCGGTGCCGACGGGGCCGGCGGTGTTGACGCTGAGCACGAAGACCTGGTTGACGATGGCGTTGGCCCGGGCCAGGACGAGTTCCTGGGCGCGGTCGGCGGTGGTGGTCATGACCGGGTTGACGATCACCTCGGCGCCCAGCCAGGCCAGTTGGCGCGCCACTTCCGGGAACCAGGCGTCGTAACAGATCGAGATGCCGATACGGCCGACGCCGGGCAGGTCCGCCACGACGAAGCGGTCGCCGGGGTCGTACGGCTCGTGCGGCCGCCACGGAAAGATCTTGCGGTACGAGGCGACGAGGCGGCCGTCGGGCGAGTAGACCGGCGCCGTGTTGAACAGCTCACCCCGCTCGCCGCGCTCGCACACGGTGCCCGGTACGAGCCAGATGCCCAGGTCACCGGCGAGCTCGGCGAGCTGCCGGGAGCGGGGGCCGTCCAGCGGCTCGGCGGCCTCCTGGAGCTGCCCGGTAGCCGACGGCGGCCCGTCGACGCCGCACAGATGCAGTTCCGGGTACACGGCGAGGCGGGTCTGCGGGAAGCGGGCCAGCAGTTCCTGGACGTCCTCGGCGAATCCGGACAGGGGCGCCGTCGCCGGGCGGGGAGGCGCCTGGGCGAGGGCGAGGGGGAGGGGGCGGGACATGACCAGGAAATTAGCTCAAGGTGAGTTGTTAATCAATAGGCTCATTTTGATCCGTTTTCCGGCCTCGCTACATTGACGACATGCCTCACCCCCAGGACGGCCCCGACACGCAGCCGGCCGGCGCGCGGCCGGCCGCCGCGGCGCCCCTGCCGTTCAACGCCCCCGCGCTCGACGGCATACGCCGGCTCACGGCCCTGGACACCGTGCGCGCGCGCATCGGGCTCGCCGTCGATCTGGGGCTGCTCGCCCCGGGCGAGAAGCTTCCGCCGACCGACCGGATCGCCGCGGCGCTCGACGTCGGCGAGATCACCGTCCGCCGCGCCCTGTCCACGCTCTGCCAGGACGGCGTCCTGGAACGCCGCCGGGGCCGCAACGGAGGCACCCGGGTCGCCGAGCGGCCCGCCCGGGGCGTGGTGGGCGCGATGGACTCCTACCGCGCGCAGAACAGCGAGGTCCACGCGCTCGTCGACCAGCGGCTCGTGCTGGAGTGCGGCCTCGCCCACCTGGCCGCCCGCAACGCCGACGAAGCCGCGCTGGCGCACCTGGAGCGGCTGGCCGACGAGATGGACCAGGTTCCGACCTGGGCGGAGTTCCACGGCTGCGACGAGCGGTTCCACCTCGCCGTCGCCGCCGCCACCGGCGTGCCCGCGGCGGCCGAGGCCTACCGGGGCGTGCTCCAGCGGCTGTACCGCTACTACCTGCCCTACCCGATGGACGCCCTGCGCGAGTCCAACCGCGAGCACCGCGCCCTGGTCGACGCCCTGCGCGCGGGCGACACCGCGGCGGCGGCCGACATCGCGCGCCGGCACGTGGAAGTGCTCCACCGGACCATGTTCGTGGGGCTGCTGGAGACGGCCGAGGGCCGCGGGAACGAGCCGCGCGGGACCGGCTGACTCACCGTCTCCGGGGCGCCGTACGACCCGGGTCCGACTGGGGCGGTGTGCGCAGGGCGAGGAGGGCCACGTCGTCGAGGCCGGGCGGGTGGACGCGGCGCAGGAGCTGGTCGGTGAGGGACGGCAGCGGGCGGTGGGCGAGGGCGGCGGCGTGCTGGCGCAGCCGGCCCAGACCCTCGTCGAGGGTGTGGCCGGGTGCCTCGATGAGGCCGTCGGTGTACAGCAGGAGGGTGCAGCCCGGGGGCAGCAGCACGCTGGCGTCGGGCCGGGGCGCGCGGACCCCCGTCCCCAGCAGGAGGCTGTGGCCTTCGGTGAGGTAGTCGGCCAGGCCGTCGCGGGTGACGAGCAGGGGCGGGGGGTGTCCTGCGTTGGTCCAGGTCAGCTGCCAGTTGCCGTCGTCCGTCCGGGTGAGCCGGGCGAGGACGAGGGTGGCCATGGTGACGTCGGTGATGGGCATGATCGCCTCGTCGAGCCGTTGGACGATACGGCTGGGCGGTTCCTGCTGGGACCAGGCGTAGGCGCGGAGCATGTTGCGCAGCTGGGCCATGCCGGCCGCGGCCTCCAGGTCGTGGCCCACGACGTCCCCGATGGCCAGGGCGGTGGATCCGTCGGACAGGGTGAAGGCGTCGTACCAGTCGCCGCCGACCTGGGAGGCGTCCGGGGCGGGCAGGTAGCGGACGGCCATCTGGAGTCCGGGGACCCGCGGCATCTGCGGCAGCAGGTGGTTCTGCATGGTCTCGGCGACCGCGCGCTGGCGCTGGTAGAGGCGGGCGTTGTCCAGCGCCACCCCGGCGCGGCGGGCGATGTCCTCCAGCAGGGGCAGGTCGGCGGTCGTGAAGCCCCCCGGTTTCTCGGCCCGGCCCAGGGTGAGCGCCCCGAGGACCTCCCGGGTACCGCGGATCGGGGCGATGGCCGCCGAGTGGATGCCCGTGGCCTCGAACAGACGGCGTTGCTCGACCGCGATGCCGGAATCCGGGGCACGCCGGTACGTGGCCGGCCCGGCCAGGGCGGAGGCCACGCCGCGCAGCGCCCGGGACAGCGGCATCGGCGACTCCTCGGGGACCGGCGGCATCGGCCCTTCGAGGTCCTCGTGGTGCACCAGGCGGTCGTCCTCGGCGTGTACGACGGCGGTGCGCCACACCTCGTCGTGCTCGGTGATCAGGTCGATGACGGCCCAGTCCGCCAGCCGGGGCAGCACCAGGGACACCAGCCGGCGCAGCGCCTCGTCGACGTCGAGGGTGGAGGTCAGCCGGGTGGTGGTCTCGGCGAGCAGGGCCAGCCGCTCGAAGTCGGTCAGCACCTCGGTGGCCCGCTCCGGGCGCGGCTCGGCGACCGCCCGCTCGGGGGTGTGGAAGACGACGAGCGTGCCGGTCCGCCGGTCGCCGCTGTCACCGAGGTCGTACGGGGCGATCATCCAGGCGACGGGCAGCAGGGAACCGTCACCGCGCAGGAAGTGCTCCTCGTGGCCCTGCGCCGGATTTCCGGCGTGGAACGCCTGCCGCATGGCGCACTGCGTCGTGGGCAGCGGCTGGCCCTGCGGCCCGCGGTGCAGCAGGTCATGGGCGTCCTGGCCGAGCAGGTCCGCGACGGGCCGGGCCAGCAGGCGTTCGGCGGGGGTGTTCGCGGCGAGGATGTGACCCTGCTCGTCGACGACGTACGCCCCGGCGCCGATGGCTTCGACCGCGTCGGCGAGCCGGGCCCGGGCACGGGGTTCCGCCCGCTGTCGCCGCCGGTCGGTCCCGGTTCTCTCCGCCCCTGCCATGTCGTGGCCTCCTGTGCTCGCGGGTCACCGCGCGTGTACGTCGTCCGGTGCCTCCGGCCCCTGATCTTCCGTATGCCCCGTCGCGGCCGGGAACCCTCCTGCCCACGGACGCAGCGGCCCGGAAAGCCGCACGCGCGGGCCGCCCGGGTACGCGCCCCGGCCCACCCGGCGAGGTGGACGGCCGGCCTCTCGTCACGGCTGCCCGGGCCGCCTCACCGCTCGGTCCCGGCCCGGCGGACCGCCCGCACCCGGCGCCGGGCGCCGACGACACCACCGCCCCGGCCGGCGTTCCTTGGACCAGCCGGCTGACCGGCTCCTCGTCCAGCCGGCTGACCGTGTCTACGCGGCGATGACGGCGACGCTCGTCCTGCCCCCGTCGACGTCCACCACGGTTCCGTGCACGAAGGCCGCCTCGTCGCTGGCCAGCCAGACCGCGGCATGGGCGATGGCGTCCGGCGTGCCCGTGCCGCCGGCCGGCGTGCCGTTCATCATGACCTCGCCCGGGTGGGGCTCGCCGCCCTCCGGCGCCGGGGGAACGATCACGCCCGGTGAGACGGCGTTCACCCGCACGCCGAGCGGGCCGAACTCCGCGGCCCACGCCCGGGTGAGCGTCTCCATGGCTCCCTTGGTGGAGCTGTAGAGCGCGGCGACGGGAACGGCCAGTCGCGCGATCCAGGAGCCGAGGTTGATGATCGCGCCGCCACCGGACTCCGTCATGCCGGGTACGACGGCGGCCGTGAGGAAGAACGGCGCCTTCACGTTCACCCCGTAGACCTCGTCGAACGTCTTCTCGTCGGTGGCGGTGGTGCCGGGGGCGGGGTAGATGCCCGCGTTGTTGACCAGGATGTCGATCCGTCCGCCCAGGGTCTCGCGGGCCCGGGCGGCGAGGTCCCGGGAGGCCTCGGCGCTGCCGTCGAGGTCCGCCGCCAGGAAGTCGGCCCGGCCGCCGGCCGCGCGGATCCCTTCGACGACCTTGACCCCCCGTTCCCGGTTCCGGCCGGACACGATGACGTGGGCACCCTCCGCGGCGAACGCCTCCGCGATCGCCTGTCCGATGTTGCTGGTCGATCCCGTGACCAGCGCCGTCTTGTTCCGCAGCCGTCCGCTCATGGCGCGCTCTCCCTTGTCTCGCGGTGTGCGGACCACTGTGCGCCGCAGAAAATGGACCGGCAAGTCCATAATGGCGCGGCGGACGGCGGGCCGGGCGGGCGGCCCGGGTGGGCGGCCCGCCCCGGTGGTCAGCGGTCCGCCGACCGTCCGGGCCGCGGGCCGGGTTCGGTGAACAGCGGGCCGAACTCCTCCGGGAGAGCGCCGCGCAGGTCGGCCTCCAGGCCGGCGTCCGCGGCCGTGATCCGGGAGACCACCGTCTGCGCCAGGAACAGCGCCTGCTCCGGGGTGGCGTCCACGGGCCGGGCCACGTCGGCCAGCAAGGCGTCGAGCGGGTCGGCCGAGCCGTGCGGCGCCTCGCCACCGCGCCGCTCCCCGCCACCGTTGCGCAGCGCGCCGATCTCCAGGGCGCCGCGCTCATGGGGTGGTACGGCCTGCCGCAGGTGCTCCCGGTGCGGTGGGTCGAGACGGCTGCTCAGCGCCGCGAGGACGAGGTGCACGGCGGCGTCGGCGGCCTCCTCGTCGCCGAGGCGGGCCCGTGACGCCACCTCTTCCACCAGATGCCGATGGCTGATCATGCTTCCTCCCGCTGGTGCGGTCAGGGTGTTGCCCGAGGGGTGGGAGTGACTGACGGGTGCCCATGGAGACAGACGCGTACACCGCCCTACATATGGCACATATCGCATCGAAGCAGACATGGATCGCCGTATTCGTGGTAGTCCGGCTAACGCACCGGCACGAACGAGAGCCGACACGACGAGACACGTATTCGGAGGTTCTGCCATGGCGACAGCACACATGGTGCGGGACGTGATGACCGCCCCGCCGGTCGAGGTGAGCCCGCAGGACTACGTCGCCGACGTCGCCCGCCGTATGCGGGACGAGGACATCGGCGCGGTCCTGGTGACGGAGGAGGGCCACCCGCGGGGCCTGGTGACGGACCGGGACCTGACCGTGCGGATCCTCGCCGAGGGCGGTGACGTCAGCGGTGTGCACGTCGAGGACGCGTGCAGCACCGACCTGACCACGGTCACCCCGGACGACCCGATCGACCGCGCGGTCGGCCTCATGCGGGAGAAGGCGGTACGCCGCCTGCCGGTGGTCGATCCCGACCGCGACCGCGTGGTCGGCATCGTCTCCCTGGGCGACCTGGCCGTCGAGCGGGACACCGACTCCGCGCTGAGCCAGATCAGCGCGGCGGAGCCCAACACATAGCCGAGTCGGCGTCCCCGTCCCCGGGCGGGCCGCCCGGGGGCGGGGACGGGGCGAGCACTCACCCCGTCCACCGATCGGTGGACGGCAAGTTCAACCAGGTACCTCTGTCCGCCGGTTGGGCCCAGCGGCGAGCCTTTCCGTATGAATTCACTCACCGTACGGATGGCGCGTTGGAGCGCCCGGCACCCCTGGCGGGCCGTGCTCGGCTGGCTCGTGTTCGTGGGGGTGTGCCTGGGGGTCGGCGGTGCCGTCGGCACGCACAGCGCGACGACGGCCGACTACCGGGTCGGGGAGGCCGGGCGGGCGGAGGCGATGGCCGCCGAGGGCCACCTGGAACGGCTCTCGACCGAGCAGGTGCTGATCTCGGCACGGTCGGGTCCTCTCGACCGGGCGGCGGCCCGGGGCGCCGCCGAGGAGCTGACCGCACGGATGGAGCGGCTGCCCGAAGTCGCCCGTGTGGCCGGTCCGGTGTGGTCCGGGGACGGCCGGACCCTCATGGTCGCGGTGGCCCTGAAGGGCGAGGAACGGGACGCGAAGGACAAGGTCGACGCGCTGGGCGCGCAGACGGAGGCGGTGGGCAGGGACCATCCCGCGCTGCTCCTCGAAGAGACCGGGAGCCCCTCCATCAGCAAGGGCGTGGACGAGCAGCGCGGTCACGACCTGGCGCTCTCCGAGAAGATCACCCTTCCCGTCACCCTCATCACCCTGCTGGTCGTCTTCGGGTCCGTGACCATGGCCGGGGTGCCGCTGCTGCTCGCGCTGTCCTCGATCGCGGCGGCCGTCGGCCTGTCGATGGTGGCCTCGCACCTCTCCCCCGACGCCGGGGTCGGCACGAACGTCATCCTGATGATCGGCCTCGCGGTCGGCGTGGACTACACCCTCTTCTACCTCAAGCGGGAGCGTGAGGAGCGTGCCCGCGCGGCCGGCCGGCTGAGCGCCGAGGCGCTGGTGGAACTGGCCGCGGCCACCTCGGGCCGGGCGGTCGTGGTCTCGGGCTTCGCGGTCGTGGCGTCCACCGCGACGCTGTACCTCGCCTCCGACGTCATCTTCTCCTCGCTGGCCACCGGCACGATCGTGGTCGTCCTGGTCGCGGTGGCCAGTTCGCTGACGGCGCTGCCCGCGCTGCTGGTGAAGCTCGGTCAGCGGGCCGAGCGCAGGGCGCTGCGGCGGGCCGGGCGCGGGAAGCCGCCGCGCCGGACGCGTGGCGGCGACAGCGGCGGCCGGGTGTGGAACGCCCTGCTGCGGCCGGCGCGCAGGCACCCGCTGGCCACCCTGTGCGTCTCCGTCCTCGCCCTGCTGGCGCTCGCCACCCCGCTGGCCGGGCTGAAGATCACCGAGATGAGCCGGGACACGCACTCCCGGGACATCCCGGCCATGCGGGTCTACGACCGCCTCAACGAGGCCTTCCCGGAGCAGCGGGTCACGCACCAGGTCGTCGTACGCGCCGACGCCGCGCGCTCCGGCGAGGTCGCCGGGGCGCTGCGCGAGCTGGCCCGGCGCGCCGGCGCCGACCCGCTGTTCAGCGGGGCCTCGCCCGTCCGGACCTCGGCCGACCACCGGATCAGCGTGCTGGAACTGAGGGTGCCGTACCTGGGCGACTCCGAGCAGGCGTACGACTCCCTCGACCACCTCCGCGACACCTACCTGCCCGCGACCGTCGGCCGGGTCGGCGGGGCCGAGTTCGCGGTGAGCGGTGACGTGGCCCGGTACACCGACTATCCCGCCCACCAGAACGGCAAACTCCCGCTGGTCCTCGGCGCGTTGCTGCTCGTGACGTTCGCGATGACCGCGTACGCGTTCCGCTCGCTGGTGCTGGCCCTCATCGGGGTCCTGCTGAACCTGCTCTCCGCGGCGGCCTCGCTCGGACTGCTCGTTCTCGTCTTCCAGGGGACCTGGGCCGAGGGGGTGCTGGACTTCCACTCCACCGGCTCGATCGGGTCGCGGGTACCGCTGTTCCTCTTCGTGATCCTCTTCGGACTCTCGATGGACTACCAGGTGTTCGTGGTGAGCCGGATCAGGGAGGCCGTGCTCGCGGGCGCGTCCACGCGGCAGGCCGTGCTCGACGGCATCCGCAGGTCGGCGAGCGTGGTGACCAGCGCGGCGGTGGTGATGACGACCGTCTTCGTGAGTTTCGTCTTCCTGCACATCATCGAGATGAAGCAGATCGGCTTCGTCCTCGCGGTCGCCGTGCTGCTCGACGCGTTCATCGTCCGGATCATGGTCCTGCCGGCGGCGATGCTGCTGCTCGGCGAGACGAGTTGGTGGCCCGCGCGGACGGCGGGACGCGGCGCCGCGGCCCCGGCGCATCCGGCGGACGGGCGAGCGGTGGTCGACGTACGTTGATCGGTATGACCGCTCTCGCCGACCCCTCGTCCGGTGCCTTCTGGGCCATCTCGCTGCGCCGGTGGAACACGGTGTGCTGGGCGCTGTTCGGGGCGATGGCCGTCGGGCTGGTGGCGACCGCCCCGCCCGGCGGGAGCGCGTACCAGGCGCTCGGACTGCTCGCCTGCGTGGTGCTGTGCTACGCGGCGCTCGACCGCTTCCCCCGCAATCCCGTCGTCCGTCCGCACGTCTACCTCTCGGTGCTCGTGCTCGTGCTCGGCGGGCTGGCGTACCTGGGCAGCAGCTACGCGGCGCTGTTCATGGTGACGCTCCCGCACTACTGGATGTTCGGGCGCACACCCCGGGTCTCGATGGTCTTCCTCGCACTGGCCACCGGATCCACACTGGCCGGGGCCCTGGTCCGGCAGGGCTGGTCGGCGGAGTTCTTCGGCGAGACGGTGGTCTCCACCCTGATCGTGGTCGCGGTGGGCGTGCTGATCGGCCTGTGGGCGCACTCGGTGGTCGAGCAGAGCAGCGAACGTGCCCGGCTCATCGAGGAGTTGGAGCGGACCCAGGCGCAGCTCTCCGAGGCGCACCAGCGGCAGGGCGCGGCGGACGAACGGGAACGCATCGCACGGGACATCCACGACACGCTCGCACAGGGCTTCGCGTCGATCATCGTGCTCGCGGAGGCGGCACGGGAGGGCATGGCCGGCGATCCGGCGCGCAGCGCCCAGCAGTTGCGGTCGATCGAGTCCACCGCCCGGGAGAACCTGGCGGAGGCCCGGGAACTGGTCGGCTCGGCCCGGCAGCCCGGTCCGGGCCGGGTGGCGGCCGGCTCGGTGGCGCGGACCCTGCGCCGCACGCTGGACCGCTTCGCCGAGGACACGGGGCTCACCGTGGTCGCCGACCTGGCGGACCTGGAGTGCGACCAGCAGACCCGGATCGCGCTGCTGCGCTGCACCCAGGAGTCCCTGGCCAACGTGCGCAAGCACGCGCGCGCCTCCACGGTCGGGGTGGTGCTGGCCCGGCGTCCGTACGGTGTCGAGCTGGAGGTCACCGACGACGGCACCGGGTTCGTGGTGGAGGAGTCGCGGGGCTTCGGGCTCGACGGCATGCGCAAGCGTCTGGCGGAACTGGGCGGGAGGCTCACAGTGACGAGTTCGGTGGGCGACGGGACACGGATCCTGGCGATGGTCCCCCTGACGGGCGAGGTGGAGGCATGAGCACGGGAGCACTGCGGGTCGTCGTGGTGGACGACCACGCCGTCATGCGGGCCGGGGTCCTCGCCCTGCTCGCCGGTGAGGACAGCATCGAGATCGTCGGCGAGGCCGGCGACGGGCGCGCCGCACTCGGCCTCGTGGAGCGGTACGACCCCGACGTGGCCCTGGTCGACCTGCGGATGCCCGTCCTCGACGGGGTCGCGACGACCACCGAGATCGTCGCCCGCCACCCGCGGACCCGGGTGCTGATCCTGACGACGTACGACACCGACGCCGACATCGAGCGCGGGGTGGAGGCCGGTGCCATCGGCTACCTGCTCAAGGACACCACCCGTGAGCAGCTCGTCGACGCCGTCCACGCGGCGGCGCGCGGCGAGACGGTCCTCGCTCCCCGGGTCGCCGAGAAGCTGGTCGCACGGATGCGGCGGCCCGTGCACGACCCGCTGACCGACCGGGAGACCGACGTCCTCGACGCCGTCGCGGACGGCCTCACCAACGCCGAGATCGGCAGGCGCCTGATGATCGCCGAGGCCACGGTGAAGACGCATCTGCTGCGCCTGTTCGCCAAGCTCGACGTGAACGACCGGACGAGGGCGGTGGTGGTGGCCATGGAGCGGGGGCTGCTGCGGCGGCCGTGAGGAAGCAGGTCTGTCGCGGCGGGGACAGATCTCCTGGGCTGCCGGAGTTAGGGTTGTCGGACGACGCGGAGGGTACCGAACTCCTCGGGACACGGGTGCCGCACATGCCCGGTTTCCTCACCGCGTCCCCGAGACGAAGGTGCTATGCCCGCTGAGAACGCCCCCGCCGACAGCCTGGACGACGACGACTACCCCGCCTACACGATGGGGCGGGCCGCCGACGTCCTCGGCACAACTCCCGCCTTCCTCCGGGCCATCGGCGAGGCCGAGCTGATCACCCCGCTGCGTTCGGAGGGCGGCCACCGCCGGTACTCGCGCCGCCAGCTGCGCATCGCCGCCCGCGCCCGGGAACTCGTGGACCAGGGCACGCCCATCGAGGCCGCGTGCCGCATCATCTCCCTGGAGGACCAGCTCGACGACGCCCTCCGCGTGAACCGGGACATGCGCCGGAGGCTCGACGAACGCCCTACGGATACCTAGACCCGCCGCTACAGAAATTCCGACCGTGGCCGCATGAGAATACTTGGACGATCACGAAAACACATGGGGCTTCCGGCCGGCCTGTGTTAGCGTGATACCAGTTGCAGTTTTGGTTGCCAGAGATTTTTTCTTTGCAGAGCTTTCCGGATTCTTCCGGAGGGGTAATCATCGCGGCGACTCGGCTCCGTAAAGTGCGGAGTCCGGCATTGCCCCCCAAGGGAGATTCAATATGGCATCTGGCACCGTGAAGTGGTTCAACGCGGAAAAGGGCTTCGGCTTCATCGAGCAGGACGGCGGCGGCGCCGACGTGTTCGCCCACTACTCGAACATCGCCACCTCCGGCTTCCGCGAGCTTCAGGAAGGCCAGAAGGTTACCTTCGACGTCACGCAGGGCCAGAAGGGCCCGCAGGCCGAGAACATCGTTCCCGCCTGACGCTGACGCGCTGCATGGTGCTGGGGCCCGCGCTCTCGGGGTGCGGGCCCCAGCCCATTGTTTTCCCGGCCCGGCCCGGATTTTCGCATTTCCGTCGGCTCATTCTTGTGAATCCACGCGCGGCTCGTTCACCGCTGGGCGGAATTCCTCGATACGCCGCATCGAGGAAGGTTCCCTCATGAACCGCACCCGTCGCACCGGCGGCGACCCAGGCCGCTTCCGCGCGGACCGGACGTCCACCCGGACGGCCGGCGGCACGCGCGGCGGCCGCTCCCGTACGCAGGAGCAGGGCCGGCAGAGCCCCCGCCCGGGCACCGGACGCAGGAGCGGTGCGGGCGCGCGCTCCGGCACCCGCCGGCAGGAGTTCGCCCTGCCGGTCACCCTCACCGAACCGCTGCCGGCGGTCGAGACGTTCGCCGAGCTGGACATGCCCGCGCGCCTGCTGGCCGCGCTCGGCGCCGAAGGCGTCACCGCGCCCTTCCCGATCCAGGCGGCCACGCTGCCGAACGCGCTGGCCGGCCGGGACGTCCTGGGCCGGGGGCGCACCGGCTCGGGCAAGACGCTCGCCTTCGGTCTGCCGCTGCTGGCCCGTCTGGACGGACAGCGGGCCCAGCCCCGGCAGCCGCTCGCGCTCGTCCTCGTCCCCACCCGGGAACTGGCCCAGCAGGTCACCGACGCCCTCACCCCGTACGCCCGCGCCCTCAGGCTGCGGCTCGCCACGGTGGTGGGCGGCATGTCCATCGGCCGCCAGGCGAGCGCGCTGCGCGGCGGCGCCGAGGTCGTCGTCGCCACACCCGGCCGGCTGAAGGACCTCATCGACCGGGGCGACTGCCGGCTGGACCAGGTCGCCGTCACCGTTCTGGACGAGGCCGACCAGATGGCCGACATGGGCTTCATGCCGCAGGTGACCGCCCTGCTCGACCAGGTCGCCGACGGCGGCCAGCGGTTGCTGTTCTCGGCCACCCTGGACCGCAACATCGACCTGCTGGTACGGCGCTACCTCCACGATCCCGTCGTGCACTCGGTCGACCCGTCCGCGGGAGCCGTCAGCACCATGGAGCACCATCTGCTGCACGTGCACGACGACGACAAGCACACCGCCGCGACCGAGATCGCCGCCCGGGACGGGCGCGTGATCATGTTCCTGGACACCAAGCACGCGGCCGACCGGATGGCCAAGCACCTGCTGTCCGTCGGGGTGCGCGCCTCGGCCCTGCACGGCGGCAAGTCCCAGCCCCAGCGCAACCGCACCCTCGCCCAGTTCAAGGACGGCCACGTCACGGTCCTGGTGGCGACCAACGTCGCCGCCCGCGGCATCCACGTCGACGGCCTCGACCTCGTCGTCAACGTCGACCCGCCCGCGGACCACAAGGACTACCTGCACCGGGGCGGCCGTACCGCCCGGGCCGGCGAGTCCGGCACGGTCGTCACCCTGGTCCTGCCGCACCAGCGGCGAGCGATGGACCGCCTGATGGCCGACGCCGGCATCACCGCGCGCACCGTCCGGGTCCGCCCGGGCGAGGCCGAACTGCACCGCATCACCGGTGCCCGCACCCCCTCCGGCGTACCCGTCACGGTCACCGTGCCGGCCGCCGAACGGAGCGAGCGCACGGGGTCCGCCACCCGCGGTCGCCGGGGGCGCGCCGCCGGCCGGGGGGCGGCCGCCCGCACCCGTCGCTCCGCCCCCAGGAACAACTCGTAGTCCAGGTACCGGGATTCGCTCCCCTCGTCCGGGGCGAGCCTACGGTCGATCCCTCCGCTGTCCCTCCCCCAACCCTGTGGAGTCCGCCATGCGCTGTGTCATCGCCCGTTTCCCCTTCGACCTGATCAAGAGCGAGGTCGAGCAGTCGATGAGCGGCATCGCGCCCGAACCGGTCACCGGCGTGTCGGTGAGCATCGGCCGTCGCGTCTACCCCGTCATGCAGGTCGGGGAAGTGATCACCAAGCAGGACCGCCGCGACTTCACCTCGGGCGAGATGCGCCGGGCACTGACCCGGCTCGGCTTCACCTGCCACGACGCGCCCCCGGCCGCGTCGGCCACGCCCGCCCCGGCCACGCGCGCCGACGAGGACGCCTGGCGCTGGTGACCCTTCCGGGGCCGCCGGTCGTTCCGTCCGGCCCGCGGCCGCGGCGTCCCGGTTCTCGGGTGTGAGCGGCACGGGATGTGGCACCCGGACCCGGAGCGGGCCGGACCCGCGCACCGCGTCCCGTGCGGCACACGGTTCGGCCACGAGCCGCGTGCCGCATGAGGGCGCCACGGCCCGCGCCGCCCGGTTGTCGCCGCGAACCGCCGACGACAACCGGTGTGGTCCGCGCGGCCGGCGCCGGACGCCGTTCGCCCGCCGGCGGCGGAGCGCCGCACCGAACCCCGGGCTCAGGCCGGTGCGTTCGCCGGTGCCACCGCGTCCGCCCGCTGCCGCACCACGCGCCGCCGCGGGGCCGGCACCATGAGCGGGTTGGCGACGCCCCAGGCCGCGCCCTTGCAGACCACTTCCTTGTAGACGGCGGCGATCCGGCCGGTCAGGGCCGACCGCACCGCCCGGTCGTCGGCGGTGACGTACTGGATCAGGCCGTCCTTGCGGCCCAGCGAGATGCACTGGTTGAAGTAGCGCAGCGGCACCTTAGGGAGCTTGCCGCCGGTCAGGCGCGCCGCGATGGCGTCGGCGGCCTGCCAGGCGGTGGGGACGCCCGAGGCGCACGACATCCGCAGCGGCTTGTCGCCGGGGCCCATCGCCAGGGCCGCGTCGCCGACGGCGTACACGTCCGGGTGCGAGACCGAGCGCATGGACCGGTCGACCACGATCTGCCCGGTGCCGGTGACCTCCAGGCTCGTGGCCCGCGCGATCGGGTGGACGGCGAAGCCGGTGGTCCACACGGTGACCGCGGCCGGGACCGAGGCGCCGTCCGCGGTGGTGACGTGGTCGGCCGCCACGGCGGTGACGGTGGTGTGCTCGTGCACGGTGACGCCGAGCCCGGCGAAGACCTTGCGCACATGGGCGCGGCCCTTGTCCGAGAGCCAGTCGCCGAGGCCGCCGCGGGCGGCGAGGGCGACTTCGAGGTCCGGGCGGGCCTCGGCGATCTCGGCCGCCGCCTCCAGACCGGTGAGTCCGCCGCCGACCACGACCACCGGCTGCCCGGCCGCCAGCCCGGCCAGGCGCTCGCGCAGCCGCAGCGCCCCGGCACGGCCCGCGATCTCGTGGGCGTGCTCCGCCACGCCGGGGACACCCTGGTCGTTCCAGCCGCTGCCCAGGGCGTACACGAGGGTGTCGTACTCCAGTTCCCCGGCGCCGTCCGCGTCGGTGACGGCGACGGTCCTGCGGTCGACGTCGACGCCGGTGACCCGCGCGAGCCTCAGCTCCACGCCGGTGCCCGCGAACATCTCGCTGAACGGCCGGGGCTTGAGGTCCTGGCCGGTGGCGAGCTGGTGCAGCCGGACGCGCTCCACGAAGTCGGGCTCGGCGTTGACGAGGGTGATGGCGACGTCTTCGGGGCGCAGCCGCCTGGCGAGGCGTCCGGCGGTGATGGCTCCGGTGTATCCGGCTCCGAGGACGACGATGCGGTGCTGCATTTCCTGACTCCTGTCTTGAGCGGATTCGCCCCTTGAACCGGGCGGCCCGCCGTTTCCTGACAGGAACGCGGTGTGAAGCACCTCACATCGGGTCGGAGGGCGCGGAGCCCGGGGTCAGAAGGCGTGGAGCAGGGGTTCGCCGTGGTCGGTGGCCGCCCAGTGCCGGGTCGCGCGTTCGAGCTTGTCGGGGTTGGCCTGGCCGCGGAACGCCCGGATGCCGTCGGCGGTGACCTCCAGGCAGATGACGCCGATGACCCGCCCGTCGAGGACCGCCACGACGGCCGGCTCGCCGTTGGCGGTGGTGGCGTAGACCGCGGGCGAGCCGCCGACCAGGTTCTGCTTGGCCTTGCCGGGCTTGAACAGGCCCCGCATGAACTTCGCGACCGTGAGCGCGCCCTCGAAGGGCTTCGTGCGGGCCGGGACCTTGCCGCCGCCGTCACCGATCGAGACGACGTCCTGGGTGAGCAGCCGTACCAGCGGCTCGGTCCGGCCGCTGGTGGCGGCGGCGAGGAACTCCTCGACGATCCGCCGGGCGGCGGCCTCGTCGATCTCGGTACGGGCCCTGCCGTCCGCGACGTGCTTCTTGGCCCGGTGGAAGAGCTGCTGGCTCGCGGCCTCGCTGATGTCGAGGATCGCGGCGATCTCCCGGTGCGGGTAGTCGAAGGCCTCCCGCAGCACGTACACCGCCCGCTCGCCCGGGGACAGGCGCTCCAGCAGGGTGAGAACGGCGTACGACACCGACTCGCGCTGTTCCGCGGTGTCGGCCGGGCCCAGCATCGGGTCCCCGGCGAGCAGCGGCTCGGGCAGCCACTGGCCCACGTAGGTCTCGCGCCGCGCGCGGGCCGAGGTGAGCTGGTTGAGGCAGAGGTTGGTGAGGACCTTGGTCAGCCAGGCCTCGGGGACCTCGATGTGGTCGGAGCCGGCGGCCTGCCAGCGCAGGAACGTCTCCTGCACGGCGTCCTCGGCCTCGCTCGCGGAGCCGAGCAGGCGATAGGCGATGGCCTCCAGCCGGGGCCGGGCCGCCTCGAACCGCTCCACGTCGCTCAGGGTCAGGGCCATGCCAAGGATCCTAGCCGCCACGGCCCCCGCCGGGCCGGAGACCGCGGGTTCCCGCTGAGAGGCTGTCGGCGGGCCCCGGCGCGGCTGGTATGACTGCTGCATGCTGGAAGAAGCCGCGCAGTCAGCGATCGACATGTTCCTCTCGGCGTTCAACACCCGGGACGACGGCCAGGTGATCTCCCTGCTGTCCCAGGCCCTCACCTCCGACGTGGTGTTCTGGGGTCCGCTGGGCCGCAGCGAGGGAGTGGAGGCGGTCGAACGGTTCGTGCTGGACATCCGCCGCCACCCCGCCGGGGCCGGCACGATGGTCCGCTGTTCGGCGGTGGACATGCCGGGCGAGTGGGCCCGCTACCAGTGGGTCTTCACCACACCGGACGGCGGACCGCGGCTGGCCGGGACGGACGTGGTGCACCTGCGGCCCCGTACGAACCTCATCGACCAGGTGATCGTCTTCGCGGGGGACATCGAGCCCGCCCCCTGACGAGCCCCCGCTGACAGGTCGCCCTCGGAGCTCCCGGCGGGGCCGGGGCCCGTTGAGCCGGGTCCCGTTGGGCCGGTCGGGTGTATCCGTCATCCGAACGGCCGTACCTCGCACGCCCAGAGGCCCGGGGGCGGTCTCGCGTGGTGAGGATGGCGGGTGACCGACGTCCTGTCGTGGGCGGACGGCGAGCATCGGGAGACGGACGACCTGTGAGCATCCTCAACGAACCCCAGGGCGGTGGCGCCCCAGCCGAGGACTCGTACGAGAACGAGCTGCCGGTCCGGCGCAAGCAGCCCGGCAATGTCGTGGTGAAGTGGCTGACGACCACCGACCACAAGACGATCGGCACGCTGTATCTGACGACGTCGTTCGGGTTCTTCCTGGTCGGCGGGCTGATGGCGCTGATCATCCGGGCCGAACTGGCCCGTCCCGGGCTCCAGGTGATCTCGAACGAGCAGTACAACCAGCTGTTCACGATGCACGGCACCGTGATGCTGCTGATGTTCGCCACCCCGCTGTTCGCCGGCTTCACCAACTGGATCATGCCGCTCCAGATCGGCGCGCCCGACGTGGCGTTCCCCCGGCTGAACATGTTCGCCTACTGGCTGTACCTGTTCGGCTCGCTCATCGCGGTCGGTGGCTTCCTCACCCCGAACGGCGCGGCGGACTTCGGCTGGTTCGCCTACACCCCGCTGTCCGACGCGATCCGCACCCCCGGGATCGGCGGCAACGTGTGGATCATGGGCCTGGCGTTCTCCGGCTTCGGCACCATCCTCGGCGCGGTCAACTTCATCACCACGATCATCTGCATGCGCGCCCCGGGGATGACGATGTTCCGCATGCCGATCTTCACCTGGAACGTGCTGCTGACCGGCGTCCTGGTCCTGCTGGCCTTCCCGGTGCTGGCCGCCGCGCTGTTCGCGCTGGCCGCGGACCGCATCTTCGGCGCCCACGTGTACGACGCGGCCAACGGCGGCCCCCTGTTGTGGCAGCACCTCTTCTGGTTCTTCGGCCATCCCGAGGTGTACATCATCGCGCTGCCGTTCTTCGGGATCGTCACGGAGGTCATCCCGGTCTTCGCCCGCAAGCCGATCTTCGGCTACATGGGTCTCGTCGCCGCGACCATCGCCATCGCCGGTCTGTCGGTGACCGTGTGGGCCCACCACATGTACGTCACCGGCGGTGTGCTGCTGCCGTTCTTCTCCTTCATGACCTTCCTGATCGCCGTACCGACCGGTGTGAAGTTCTTCAACTGGATCGGCACGATGTGGAAGGGGAGTCTGTCCTTCGAGACACCGATGCTCTGGGCGGCCGGCTTCCTCGTGACCTTCCTCTTCGGTGGGCTGACGGGTGTCATCCTCGCGTCGCCGCCCATGGACTTCCACGTCTCGGACTCGTACTTCGTGGTGGCCCACTTCCACTACGTCGTCTTCGGCACGGTCGTCTTCGCGATGTTCGCCGGGTTCCACTTCTGGTGGCCGAAGTGGACCGGCAAGATGCTCGACGAGCGTCTCGGCAAGATCACCTTCTGGACGCTGTTCGTCGGCTTCCACGGCACCTTCCTGGTCCAGCACTGGCTGGGCGCCGAGGGCATGCCGCGCCGGTACGCCGACTACCTGGCCGCCGACGGCTTCACCGCGCTGAACACGGTGTCGACCATCAGCTCCTTCCTGCTCGGCCTGTCGATGCTGCCGTTCCTCTACAACGTCTGGAAGACGGCCAAGTTCGGCAAGCCGGTCGGCGTGGACGACCCGTGGGGCTACGGCCGCTCGCTGGAGTGGGCCACCACCTGCCCGCCGCCGCGGCACAACTTCCTCACCCTGCCGCGGATCCGCAGCGAATCCCCGGCGTTCGACCTGCACCACCCGGACATCGCGATGCGGGAGCAGGAGGGCCACACCGTCGCGATCCCGAGCGACCGGGGCCAGGGGTGAGCGGTCCGCCCCAGCAGGGGGCCGGGGTGAGCGGCGACCTCGGCAACGAGGTCGAGGGCTACCTGCTGTGGCAGGCCAGGGTCGCGGAGGCGGAGCAGCGCGCCCGGGAGTTCACCGGCTCCCTGGACTGGCTGACGACGGCGCAGCGTGAGGAGGTCGAGCGCCGGTACGTGGCCGACAGTCTGCTGCGGGCCCGGGGCGACCTCGAACGCGTCGCGGCCCGGTGCGTGTCGCTGCGGGCCGAGTACGAGCAGCGGTACGCCGAGCTGCGGCGGCGCTGCGTGGGCGTGGCGCTCGCGGTGTGCGCCGGTCTCACCGCCCTGTCCGCCCTGCTCCTCGCCCTCTGACCCGCGCCTGCCGGTTTGCCGGGGCACACGCGGGTCACCCGGGACCCGTGGTGTCCAGGGGGGCAGGGGGGACATGAGGTGACCGGAGGAAGCCGATGAGCGCGGTGACCGTCGCCCGGGCCCAGGGCCTGTTCCATCTCGTCGGCGGTGGGTGGCCCCTGCTGCACCTGCGCAGCTTCGAGTGGGTCTTCGGGCCGAAGACCGACGTCTGGCTCCAGCGGACGACGGCGGGGCTGCTCGCCACGACCGGCTGGAGCCTGCTGCGCACCGGTCCGGCCCCTGAGTCCCTCGGCCAGGCGCGCCGGGCGGGCATCGGGTCCGCCGTGACCCTGCTGGCCGTGGACCTCGTCTACGTACCTCTCGGCCGGATCCGCCCCACGTACCTGCTCGACGCGGCGATGCAGGCCGGCTGGCTGGCGGCCTGGTGGCGGTACGGGAGGCCGTGGTGCGGGCAGTCCGGCGGGAAGCCACGGGGCGGCGCCCGGTCCGCGTCCCGTCCGCGGTGACGGGTGACGCGGTGCCCGGCCGGCGGACGCGGACGCGGACGCGTTTCGAGGGATGGATCGTCGGGACCGGCACGACGTCCGGCACCCGTGTGGTGCTGGGCCACTGGACCCGGTCGCCGTTCGGACGGTTCAGCGACGTCATGGTCGAGCGGGCGGACGGGCGCCGGCTGCTGCTGGCGCCCTCCCGGCGGACCGCCGACTTCATCGCCGCGACCTACGCCTTCGACGACGTGGAGGTCACGCCCGTCGACGTACGGGTGGCGGGCCCGCACTGGCAGATCACGGCCGGCCCGCTGGACCTGCGCCTCACCACCGGCCGGCGCGGCCTCATGGGCCGGCTCCTGCGCGCCGTGCCCGCGCCGCTCGCCGCCCGGCCGGCCTGGACGGTGCTGACGTACCCGCCCGCGAGGCTGCTGCTCGGCGTGCGCACCCGGGGAAGCGCGGGCGGCGGACGGCGCGAGTGGTACGGCGCCCTCGACCTGCTCCCGGTCGTGTCGGCCACCACGGTGTACGACGGCCGGGACCAGGGCCCGCTGGCGCCGGTCGCGCCGCCCGTGCGGTTCGGGTTCGGTTCGACGCCCCGCGCGCCCAGCGCCGTACGGGTGGTCACGACCGTGGCGATCCCCCGGTCCTCCGGGCCCCGCCGTGGGCCAGCCACTCGGACCAGCCGAGGTTCCAGTCGCCGTAGCCGTTGCCGGCCTCGACGGTGTCCTTCGAGCCCGTGACACGGATGACGTCGCCGGGGATGACCCGCTGGTAGAAGTCTTCGGCGGTGCCGTCGGTGGCGAGGCCGACGCAGCCGTGGGTGACGTTGGACCGGCCGGCGTAGGTGTCGGCGTTCGGGTTCTGGTGGACGTAGGTGCCGGACGCGGTGACGTGCACGGCCCAGGCGTAGTAGCCGTGGTAGGCGTCGCCGAGGCCGACGGTCCGGGAGTCCATGTAGACCCGGGGCTGCTTGTCCATCACGACCATGGTCCCGTTCCAGGTGTCCAGGCCGGGCCGGCCGGCGGTGACAGGGATGCGCGTGGTGGGCCTGCCGTCCTCGGTGACGGTCATCGTGTGGCGGCGCACGTCGACGGTCGCGGTCAGGGAGCGGCCGACGCGGAAGTGCCGTACGGCGTGGGTGCCGACGCGCAGGGTGACGCGGGTGCCGGGCCTCCAGTAGGCGGGCGGGCGGTAGTCGACGCGCTGTCCGTCGAGCAGGTTGCGGTCCTTGACCCAGCTCCAGGCGCCGGTGACGGCGGGCTCGGTGCCGACGGTGAGCCAGTGCTCGACGGCCGCCCGCCGGGACCGCGGGACCGGCTCCGGGAAGGTCACGGATATCGGCATGCCGACGCCGACGGTGGCGCCCTCGCCGACGTTGACCCGGGCCCGGGCGAGCGCGGCCGGCTCGGGCACGGCGGGCGCGGTCCGGCTGGGCGCGGCCGTGGGCCGGTGCGCGTCCCGGGTGGCCGGACCGGTGGTGGCGGAGGTGGCGGCCGAGGAGGTGGTGGCCGCGCAGCCGGTGGCGGAGAGGACGAGCGCGCAGACGGCGGCGAGTGCGCCGAGGGCGGCACGCGGGCGGCCAAGCGAGCGGAGAGCGGCAGAGCGGCCGACCGGGTGGCCGTGCGCGCGGCCGGTCGCGTCGTGTGTGGACACGGAAGTTCCCCCTGGGATGTGTGCTGACACGGCCTCTACGCACCGCGAGGGGGGCCTGGTTGCACCCGGCTCCCGGAATTTCTGCGGCTCCGGAGCGCGGGGGCGGACGGCCCGCGCCGCGCCGTAGGATCGGCCTCCCCACGACGGGGACACGGGGACGACGGGGACTGACGGGGACACGGGGGGCCGATGACGGAGGAGGAGTTCGACGCGTTCTACGCGGCCGCCTTCCCTCGCCTGGTGGGGCAGTTGTACGCCTTCACCGGCGACCACGCGGAGGCCCAGGACGTGGTGCAGGAGGCCTTCGTCCGGGCCTGGGACCGGCGGACGTCCTTCGACGCGGCCGAGGCGCCGGAGGCGTGGATCCGCACGGTCGCCACCCGGCTGGCGGTCAGCCGCTTCCGGCGGGCCCGGCGCTGGCTGGAGCTCGTCCGCGAGGACGCGCCGCCGTCGCAGACCCCGGGCCCCGGTCCGGAACACGTCGCCCTGGTCGCCGCCCTGCGCCGACTGCCCCCGGCCCAGCGGCTGGCCGTGGTCCTGTTCCACGTGTGCGACCTGAGCGTGGACCAGATCGCCGCGGAGACCGGCTCGCCCGCCGGGACGGTCAAGGCCCGGCTGGCACGTGGCCGCGCCGCACTCGCCCGCCATCTGTCGCCCGAGGAGGCTGAGACCATGACCGGGACGAAGGAGGCCACGCATGCCTCATGACCCGTCGGGCCCGGCCGCGCCCGAGGAAGTCGCCGACCGGCTCACGCGGACGCTCGGCGAGGTGGCCGCCCGGGGCAGGCGCTCCGCCCCCGTCCCGGGAGCGGTCGTGCGCGGCCGGGCCGTGCGGCGCCGCCGTACCCGCCGGGCCGGGCTGGCGGCGGCGGGGCTCGTCGTCGCGGGCACGGCCGTCCTCGCCGGTACGACGCTGCTGGACGGCGCCGACCGGTCCGCGCCGCCGCCTGCCGCGACCGCGTCCACCCACGCTCCGGCACCGCCGCCGACCCCCGACGACGGCACCGTCCACGAGATCAGGATCGACCTGACCGCCCTTGAACTGCGCGCGGGCGGACGGACGTTCCCCCTCTCCGCGCCCGGCATGAACCAGCCGTTCCGCGACGACGCCGTCGGCCGGGTCACCGAACGCCTCCGGCACGCGCGGTTCAGCGCGTCACCGACGGGCGAGGTGGAACAGCACGACTGGGTGCTGGCCTTCCTCGGCCCCCGGCAGCAGCAGCACTACCTCTACGGCACCGACGGCACGGCCGACGTCCCCGGCCGCCGCCCCTCCACCCTGGGCCTGATCGCCCTGCGCTCCGCCGACGCCCGCTGGCTGTACGAGCACACGACCGTCGGCACCAAGGTCACGATCACGGGCAGCGGGACGTGAACGCACCGGCACCGGCACGACGATCGCCGCCTGATAGCCGGCGGCTGTCCGGCGACAGTTCTCCCGGCCCGTGCGCGGACAACACGGCGGAGGTGCGCGCCAGGCCCCGCGACACCGGGGTGATCCGAACGACAGGGCCTGACTAACCCGGTGCGGAGTGGATCAGGCGGCCGTGGGCGATGAGGGACGCGGCCTGTTTGAGGCGGCGGACGCGGATGCTCACCTCGTAGGCGTCGATGCCGGGCAGGGGCGCGAGGCGGGTGGTGAGGTAGCGGTACAAGTCCTCGGGGTCGCGGCTGATGACGGAGAGCATGAGGTTGTGCCGGCCGCTGATCGCGCCGGCGAAGGCGATCTCGGGGTGCCCGGCGAGTTCCCGGCCCACCGCGCGCAGCCGGGCCGGGGCGACCCGGAGCCAGAGCGTGGCGTTCAGGTGGTGGCCGAGCCGCTCCGGCAGCAGGTCGACGTCGTACATCAGCGTGCCCGAGGACTCCAGGGCGGCCAGCCGGCGAGCGACGCGGGCGACGCTCCACCCGGTGCGTTCGGCGAGCCGGGTGTGGGTGGTGCGGCCGTCCTCGGCGAGCGCCGCCAGCAGCGGGGCGTCCGCGTCGGTGGGCGTGAGGAGGGGCCCGGCCGGGGGTGGCGGGCGGTCGCCGGTGAGGCGCCGCCGCTCCTCGGGGGTCAGTCCGGGGCCGTAGCCGGTCCAGTCGGCGGTCCCGGCGGGGTCCGCGGGTTCCAGGAACGGGTGGATCAGCAGGTCGACGGTGATGTCCAGGACGGCGGCGGACCGGGGCAGCCGGCGCAGCAGGGCGTCGCCGCCGTGTCCGTCGGGGCCGGTGCCGAAGGGCGCGCGGATCGTGCAGATGATCTCCGAGCCGCCGGAGGCGAGGTTGGCGTAGGCGATGTCGGGGCGGCGGGCGAGGGACTCGGCGAGCGGCTCGACGCGGTCCGGGTGGCACCGGATACGGGCCACCCACTGCGCCCTGCCGTGCACGGCGGGGTCGACCAGGCCGACCACCCGCAGCACGCCGTCGCGGCGCAGGGCCTGGTAACGGCGGGCCACGCTCTGCTCGGAGACGCCCACCACCTCGCCGATCCGCCGGAACGGCGCCCGGGGCGCGCATTGCAGGGCGTGGAGGATCTTCGCGTCCACGGGAGCCAGCACGGGTGAATTCTCGCAGATGCGCCCGGTGTGCTGGAGGTTTCTGCGCGCCCGCCGGTACGGAGGCGGGGATTCGCGCCGCTCCTGCGGATCCTTTCAGCGGCCCCCGCGAAGGCCCCCGTCCGCATCCGACCACCCTCCGGAGACCCAGTGACCGCCCGCAACCCGGCACCCCCCGCATCCCCCGCGCCCCCGGCATCCCCAGAGCCCTCGGCGCCCCCGGAGCTCACGGAGATCCCGGCGCCTCCTGCGGCGGACCGGCGCACGGCCACGCTCGTCATGGCCTGCCTCGGCGTGTTCGTCGCCTACCTGCCCGTCACCACGGTCGCCGTCAGCCTGCCCGCGATCCAGCGGGCGCTGCACGCGAGCACCGCCCAGCTCTCCTGGGTGCAGGACGCGTTCGTGCTGCCGATGGCCGCGTTCATCCTCACCGCCGGCGTCTTCGGTGACGTCCACGGCCGCAAACGGGTCTTCCAGGCGGGCCTGGTCTGCTGTGCGGCGGGCGCGGCGGTCGCGCTGTGCGCGCGGGACATCCACACCCTGTGGACGGGCCAGGCGCTGGCCGGACTCGGCTCGGCGGCCCTGCTGCCCACCACCCTCGCCCTGATCAGCCACGCCGTGCCCGACCCGCGCGAGCGCGGCCGGTTCATCGGGCTGTGGGCGACGGCCCTGCTCGCCGCGCTGGCCACCGGCCCGCTGGTGGCGGGTCTGATCCTGGACCACGCCTCCTGGCGCTGGATCTACCTCACCCCGCTCCCCCTCGCCGTCCTGGCGTTCGCGACGGCCGCCCGGCTGCTGCCCGACTCCCGGGCCCCGCACGGCCGCAGACTGGACTGGCCCGGCCAGATCACCGCTGCGGTGGCGGTGACCGCGCTGGTCTACGGCGTGATCGAGGGCGGCGCGGGCTCCTTCGGCGAGGCGCGGGTGCTCGGCGCGCTGGCGGTGGGCGTCGCCGGTGTCGTCGCGTTCGTGTCCGCCGAGCGCCGCGGCGCGAGCCCCATGCTGGACCTGACGCTGTTCCGCAGCGCGGGTTTCACCGCGACCGCGCTGGTGGCCGCGATCACCTTCCTCGGCCTGATCGGCTTCTTCTTCGTCCTCAGCCTCTACTTCGGCCTGGTCCAGCAGCTAGGCACGCTGGCGGCGGCCGGCCGGATCGTTCTCGTCCCGCTGGCCGCCATCGTCGCGGGCGTCCAGGCGGGCCGGCTGCTGCACCGGATCTCCCCGCGCGTGATGATCACCACCGGTCTGCTGCTGACCGCCGCGGCCCTGCTGTCCCTGACCACGCTCGGCACCGGCACCTCCTACGCCTCCATCGCCTGGCGCCTGACGCTGCTGGGCCTGGGCATGGGCGCGGTCACCACGCCGATGACGGCGACCGCGGTGGCCTCGGTGCCGCACCGCCTGGCCGGCATGGCCTCGGCCGGCAACAACGCCTTCCGGCAACTGGGCGGCGCCCTCGGCCCGGCCGTCCTGGGCGCCCTGCTCACCTCCCGGGCGGTGCACGCGCTGCCCGGTCACCTGGCGGACGCGGGCGTCACCGGGGACACCCGCCGGACGGTCGTCGCCACCGTCGACGCGGGTGGCCCGGGCGCGGTGTCCGGGCTGCCGCTGGGCGCGGAGGCGGGGCGGGTGTACGACGCCCTCGCCGCGTCCCTGCTGGACGGCCTGCGCCTGTGCCTGCTGGTGTCCGCCGGCCTGGTCCTGCTGGCGGCCCTCTGCGCGGTGACGCTGCTGCGGGGACCGGAACGGTCCCGCGGATGACCTGACCGGCGTCGTCGACCAGGAGAACGACCCCGCCGGCGACGGACCGGGTGCGGCGCGGGGAGCCCGTGCCCGGATCCGGGCCGGCGCGCCTGGCGACTACTCCTCGTCGGTGGTCCGCACCGGGGTCGACCTGCCCGGCTCCGGCAGCTGGGCCAGCTCGGACCGCAGGAGCAGCACGTCGCCGATGAACAGGTCGTAGACCACGATCCCGATCACGGCGCCGACCAGCGGACCGACGATCGGGATCCACCAGTAGGCGCTGAACGAGCCGGACACGCTCCCCGGGAACGCGAGGCTGCCCCAGCCCGCCGCGTAGGTGAGCAGGCGCGGCCCGAAGTCACGGGCCGGGTTGATGGCGTAACCGGCGTTGGCGCCGTAGGACATGCCGATCGCGGCGACGACGAAGCCCACGACCAGCGGGGCGAGGTTGGCCTTCACGGCCTGGTTGCGCAGGTCGAGCACGGCCGCGATCAGCATGAGCAGGAAGGCCGTGCCGACGATCTGGTCGATCAGCGGCCCCCAGATGCCGCCGTGGAAGTACGGGGCCGGGAACGTCGCGAAGATCGAGAACGTGGCATTGGTGTGCCCGTTCACCTTCGGTCCCGTCACGGCGCTGTCGTAGGCGTCGATCGCGTTGTGGTAGACGAGGTAGACCAGCGCGGCGCCGGTGAGGGCGCCGACGACCTGCGCGAACCAGTACGGCAGCACCTTGACCCAGGGGAAGCCGCGGCGCACGGCCATGGCCAGGGTCACGGCCGGGTTGATGTGGGCGCCGCTGACGCCTCCGGCCACGTAGACGCCGAAGACGACGGCCAGCGCCCAGCCCCAGGTGATCAGGAGCCAGTCACCGGCCGCGAGGAAGATGGTGGTGGGGGTGGCCGCACGGCCCGAACCGGGCAGTGCCGCGACCGCCATCGCGACCACACCGCAGCCGAAGGCGATGAGGACGAACGTTCCGAGGAACTCCGCCAGGCACTCGCCGAGCAGCCCGCCCCGGCTTCTGAGCCGGGAGGGTTTGACGAGCGGAGGGATGTCGACAGCCATGGAGGCCCCCTTTGAAGAGAGCAAAGCGGCCAATAGCCCCATATTGGCTCACAACGTCACTCCCCGCAGGGTGACCGCTTCCGGCCGGTCAGCGGCCGGTCAGCCGCCGAGGTCGTCGGCGTAGTGCCGGAACCCGTGCCGCTCCCGGTGCAGGGTCCACAGCCTCTCCGCGAGCACATCCGGGTCCTTGCGCGCGTGACCCGCCGTGATGGCCCCGGGAATGATCAGCTGGGCCACATGGATGCCCTCGCCCGCCAGCCGGTCGTGCAGCAGGTGCCCGTACGCGCTCTCCGCCGCGAAGGCGATCGAGGTGCCGGCCCGCTCGGGATGCGGTACGGCGGCGCTCCCGCCGTTGACCAACAGGATCGTCCCGCGCCCGAGCCGTCGCATGCCCGGCAGCACCTGCTGCACGGCGGCCACCGGCCCGTACACGGAGAACTCGATCGGCCCGACCAGGTCCCGGTGCCGGGTCTCCAGCACGGGCCGCATGAAGTCGCGGTGCGGAACCGGGCTGTACTGGAGCACCTCGACGGTCCCGAGGGCGTCGGCCAGCTCGCCCAGCGCCGCGGCCAGCCGCTCGGGCCGGCGCACATCGGCGGCGAACCCGCGGGCGGTGACGCCCTCGGCCGCGAGCGCGTCGACGATCGCGTCCAGCCGCCCCCGGTCCCGGGCGACGAGCCCGACGGCGAACCCCTCCCGCCCGAACCGGCGCGCGACGGCGGTCCCGAGCCCCGGCCCGGCTCCCACGATGGCGACACTGCTCATACCGGTCATCCGTACCGCGGACGCGGCCTCCTCACACCGCCCGCGGCCGCACGCCGGGGCGGGCGGTGCCGGCCTCACCGGTCAGGCCATCCAGAAGAACACCGCCGTCATCCGCTTCTCCTCCAGCGTCCGGCCGGAGTAACCGGTCGCGCTGTGCACCAGGTTGGCGTGGTAGAGCAGCAGGCGGTTGTACCGGTGCGGGACGCGGACGTCCTCCTCGAAGTGGTCCGCCGGGACGTACCGCGTCCCCAGCGCCTCGACCAGGTTGGTGTGCGGGGCCTGGACGATGTTGCCGCCGAGCCGGCCGCCCGGCAGCGACTGGCGGTAGAAGGCGGTCCCGCAGTCCTTGGACACCCCGGGGTTGAGGTAGAGCACGGCCGCGTACCGGCACAGCGCGCGGGAGTCGGTGTGCGGGCGGGGCTCGCTCTCGCCCTCGCCGACCACCTGGACGCAGTTGTGGTTGAGGGTGCCGCCGCCCGGCGCCCGCTGCACCCACAGCTCCTCCGCCCCGGTCGCCTTCTTCACCAGCCGCTCGATCCGGGCGAGTTCACCCGGTTCCAGGCCGGGCATGGCGCGCAGGCCGGGCCAGGTCTCGGAGGTGTACGGATATCCCTCGACCCAGTCGTCCTTGGCCAGGCACCGCTGCCGTACGGCGTCGACGTCCGGCAGGACGTCGTCCAGCACCCAGTAGTCGCGGCCCTTGGTGGGCTTGCGGTAGGGCAGGACGGGCAGTGCGGCGGGGGGCCGGGGCGGTGACGGTGGGGGCATGCGGCGAATCTAGGGGCGGCCCCGGTCTGCCTTCTCCCGAGGAGTGGTCAACCTTGGGCCGGGGAGCGGTCAACCTTCCGCCATCCGCACCCGGAAGATTCTTTACTCGCGAGGGCTGAGACGAACCGCCCCCGTGTCCGTACTGCTGTGCGTCCGAACCATGGGCGGGACCCACAGGCAGGAGGAACGGTGCGCTTTTCGCGGAACGCGACGGGAACTCTCTTCGTGGGCGGTGCGATGGCCCTGACCCTCGCGGCCCTCGCCTACCCGGGCATGCTCGGGCTGAGCACCGTCTCCAGCTCACAGTCGCGGATCATCGCGCAGACACAGTGGGGGCCGCTGACCGAGGCCGACCGGGACTTCGTGGTCAAGGTGCGGGCGGCCGGCCTGTGGGAGTACCCGCTCGGGCAGATCGGGCTCCAGAAGGGCTCCAGCAAGGGGGTCAAGACGGCCAGCGAGCACCTGATCGACGGGCACGCCGCGCTGGACGCCTCCTGCCGCAAGATCGGCCCGATGCTGAACATCACGCTGCCCAACGTGGCGAGTCCGCAACAGGTCGGCTTCGTCAACCAGTTGAAGGGCGAGAGCGGCAAGCAGTTCGACACCGACTTCGCCAACATCCTGCGGATGACGCACGGCTCCATCTTCAACACGATCGCGAAGATCCGCTCCACCACCAAGAACTCGCTGGTGCGGGCCCTCGCCGACCAGGCCAACGACACCGTTCTGGACCACATCACGGTGATGGAGAAGACCGGTCTGGTCGACTTCGACCAGACCATCTTCAACCAGACCACCCCGCCGAAGCTGCCCTCCTCCGACCTGACGCCCCCGGCCCCGCCGGCGGGCCAGCCGGAGGTGGTGCTCACCCCGCCGCCGACCGCCACGTCCACCCCGCTGGACCTCGGCGGCCTCGGCGGCGGCGCGGGCGGCGGCGGCGCGGGCGGTCCCGGCACGGGCGGCGGCCTCACCCCCAGCCCCGCTCCGTCGGCCGGCTAGGTCCTGTCGTCAAACTCCCGTCGTCCGCCCGGAGGGCGGGCCGTGCGGCGTCAGGTGCGTGCTCTCGCCGTGCCGGCCACAGGCCCTCGTACCGGGCGTACTCGGGTCTGGGGCCGGTGCGGCGAGAGTGCGTGCATGGCGTCGCGCGGCAGACGGGAGTTCGACGACAGGGCCTAGGCCAGCCACACCGTGGTGTCCGGCGGCAGGACCCTGCCCTCCGGCAGCGGGGCGCTGCTCAGCAGGACCTCGCCCGGCGGCAGCGGTACCGGCTCGGTGCCGAGGTTGGTGACGTTCCGCCAGGTCTCGGTGCGGCCGAAGTCCAGGACGTCCGCGGGCGCGTCCGGCGTCCAGGTCAGCGTCTCGCCCTGGAGGAGCTTGCGGCGCAGCCGCAGGGCCGAGCGGTACAGCTCCAGCGTGGAGCCCTCGGTGCCGGCCTGCGCCTCCACGGCGTAGGCCGCGAACGTCGCCGGCTGCGGCAGCCAGCCGGGCCCGGGCCCGAAGCCGTACGACGGTCCGGTCGTCGTCCACGGCAGCGGCACCCGGCAGCCGTCGCGGCCCTTGCGGACATGGCCGGTCTGCTCCCAGATCGGGTCCTGGAGCACCTCGGTGGGCAGGTCGGCGACCTCGGGCAGGCCGAGTTCCTCCCCCTGGTAGAGGTACGCCGAACCGGGCAGCGCCAGCATCAGCAGGGTCGCCGCCCGGGCCCGGCGCAGTCCGGCCGCCGTGTCGATCGCGGGCGCGGTGCCGCCGGACAGCAGCCAGGCGGCCGGGTCCGTGCCGGCCGGCAGCACGAGCCGGGAGGCGTGGCGTACGACGTCGTGGTTGGACAGCACCCAGGTCGCGGAGGCCCCGGCGGCCCGGGCCGTGACCAGCGAGGCGGCGATGACGTCCCGCAGCTCCTCGGCGTCCCAGCGCGCCTCCAGGTACTCGAAGTTGAAGGCCTGGCCGAGTTCGTCCGGGCGGGCGTACAGGGCGCGGCGGGCGCCGGGCACCCAGGCCTCGGCGACGGCGGTGCGCGGCGGGCTGTAGGCGTCGAAGATCTTGCGCCAGTCGCGGTAGATCTCGTGGACCTCGTCCCGGTCCCAGTACGGGTGACTGCCCGGCGGCACCAGCGGCAGGGCCTGCTCGCCGGTCGCGCCGATGCCGCCGATGTCCCGCAGCGGATCGGTGAGGTCCTTGGCCAGGCCGTGGGCGACGTCCACGCGGAAGCCGTCCACGCCCCGGTCGGACCAGAACCGCAGGGTGGTGCGGAAGTCGGCGCGGACCTCCTCGTCGTCCCAGTTGAGGTCGGGCTGTTCGGGGGCGAACAGGTGCAGGTACCACTCCCCGTCGGGCACCCGCCGCCAGGCGCTGCCGCCGAACACCGACTGCCAGTCGGTGGGCGGCAGTTCCCCGTGCGCACCGCGTCCCGGCCGGAAGACGTACCGTTCCCGGGCGGCGGAGCCGGGCCCGGCGCGCAGCGCCTCCTGGAACCAGCGGTGCAGGTGGGAGGTGTGGTTGGGGACGATGTCCACGACGACCTTGAGCCCGAGCCGGTGGGCCTCACCCACCAGGGCGTCGAAGTCGTCCAGGGTGCCGAGGCGCTCGTCGACCCCGCGCGGGTCGATGACGTCGTAGCCGCCGTCGGCGAGTTCGGAGGGGTAGAAGGGGCTCAGCCACAGGGCGTCCACGCCGAGGCCGGCGAGATGGCCCAGCCGCTCGGTGATGCCCCGCAGGTCGCCGAGACCGTCACCGTCGGCGTCGGCGAAGCTGCGCGGATAGACCTGGTAGACGACGGCCTGCCGCCACCAGTCGGGGTTCCTGGACGAGAGGTCCGGCGAGAGGTTGGCCATACGGGCTCCCAGGGACGGACGACAGTACGGAATCTGTATCTGTCCACATTGCCCGGAAAGGGAACCTTGCGCGGGCCGTTCAGCCCACGCAGTGCTCCAACAGCCCCCGGACGTCCGCGTCCACCACCCGGTACCGCACCACGCGCCCCTCCTTCTCCCCCGCCACGACCCCGGCCGCCCGCAGCAGCCGCAGGGCCTGGGAGACGGCGGGGTCGTTCATCCCCGTGGCGATGGCGAGGTCCGACACGGCGAGCGGCCCGGTCCGGTGCAGCGCGACCAGCAGCGCCAGCCGGTTGGCGTCGGCGAGCAGCGAGAAACGGTCGGCCCAGGTGCGCAGGCGCCCCGCCTCACCGATGGCGGCGATCGCCTCGCACACCCGGTGCCCGTCGATGGAACGACGGTCGGCTCGGTCGGCAGGCACGAGATGCATGGGGCCAGTCTGGCAGGCCCTCACTGTGATCTTCGATACCTGCGCAGATACGCAGCTATGCAGGAAACCGCGTACCCCTCTACGGTGGGCGGGCCGTGGTGTTCGGGAAGTCGATGGAAGGTCGACGCGGCCCTCGCCACTGTGATCGGGGAGTTCCCGTTCCGTCCGGCACCGCCGGGCCACTGGTCGCAGACCGGGAAGGCAGGAACGGCGGACGTACGACCCGTAAGCCAGGAGACCGGCCACGGCAGCTCACGAAGTGATCCACGAGGTGCTGGAGCGTGAACCCATGGCCGATGCCGTTTCTTTCCGCTGGCGACGCGAGGACACCGTCAAGACGGTGGGACTGCTGGCGGTGATCGTCGCCCTGCACGTCGTCGCGTTCGGGATCCTCTACGTCCTCGTCGCGCCCGAGCACTACAAGGTGGGGACCGATGTCTTCGGGGTCGGGCTGGGCATCACCGCCTACACGCTCGGCATGCGGCACGCCTTCGACGCCGACCACATCGCGGCGATCGACAACACCACCCGCAAGCTGATGGCCGACGGCAAGCGGCCGGTGTCGGTGGGGTTCTGGTTCGCGCTGGGCCACTCCAGCGTGGTGGTGCTGCTGGCGCTGCTGATCGCGGGCGGCACCTCGCTGGCCGGGAAGGTCATGAACGAGGGCTCCACCACCCACCAGGTGCTCGGCTTCCTCGGTACGACGGTCTCCGGCACGTTCCTGTACCTCATCGCCGCGCTGAACCTGGTCGCCCTGCTGGGCATCCTGAAGGTCTTCCGGGCGATGCGCGCCGGCGCGTTCGACGAGAAGGAGCTGGAAGCGCACCTGGACTCGCGGGGGTTCATGAACCGGGTCCTCGGCCGGCTGACGAAGTCCGTCTCCCGGCCGGGGCAGATGTACCCGCTCGGCTTCCTCTTCGGCCTGGGCTTCGACACGGCCACCGAGGTGACGCTGATGGTGATGGCGGGCTCGGGCGCGGCGGCGGGACTGCCCTGGTACGCGATCCTCTGCCTGCCCCTGCTCTTCGCCGCCGGGATGAGCCTGTTCGACACCCTCGACGGCACGTTCATGAACTTCGCCTACCAGTGGGCGTTCTCCAACCCGGTCCGCAAGGTCTTCTACAACCTCGCCATCACCGGCCTGTCCATCGCGGTCGCCTTCTTCATCGGCACCATCGAGCTGGTCGGCGTCCTGCACGAGAAGTTCGGCCTGCACGACGACGTCACCGGCTGGATCGCCGGCCTCGACCTGGACAACGTCGGCTACCTCATCGTCGGCCTGTTCGTGCTGGTGTGGGCGGCGGCGCTGGCGTACTGGAAGGTCGCCCGGGTGGAGGAGCGCTGGGCGGTCTCCCCGTCCGCCGCCGAGTAGCCCTAGCGCGCGACCGTCTCCAGGTACAGCTTCACGTACCGGTCGGCGTTCACCTCCAACGCCACGTCGATCAGGGCGCGTTCGTGGCCGCCCTCGTAGATCTCGGACTCGCCGAGGCGGGTGCGACGGTCGACGACGGTCTGGCCCCGGGTGGGGCCGGGGGCGAGGGAGACCTCGACCGGGAGCAGGCTGGTGGTGATGCCCTGCGGATCGGCGACCGCGCACACCGCGCCCGCGTCGCCGAGGCCGCCCGCCTCCTCCGCCTGAGGCGGCTCGCCCTGGTGGGCCGGCCGGTGGGCGAGCAGCTCACCGGCCAGCCGGGTGCCGGGCTCGCTGCTGGCGCGCAGCCGGTGGACCTCAGCGCTGTCCACGACGACCTGCTGGAAGACGTCCAGGCCGTACATCGTGATCGGCACCCCGGCGGTCAGCAGGACCGCCGCCGCCTCGGGGTCGTGCCAGACGTTGAACTCCGCGACGGGCGTGGCGTTCCCGGTCGCCACCGCCCCGCCCATGAACACGATCCGCTCGATGTTCCGGGTCACCTCGGGGTGGGTGCGCAGCAGCAGGGCGATGTTGGTGAGCGGGGCGGTCGGGATCAGCGTCACCGGGCGCGGGGAGGCCAGGATCTCCCGGCGCAGGAGGGTGACGGCGTCGATGTCCACCGGGACCCGGGTGGGCGCGGGCAGGCCCAGGTCGCCCATGCCGTCGGCGCCGTGCACCGGGGCCGGGCGGGCCGGCTCCAGCAGCGGGCGCTCGGCGCCCCGGGCCACCGGGATGGCGGGGGCGCCCGCCTGCTCCAGCACGGTGAGGGTGTTGCGGACCACCCCGTCCACGTCGGTGTTCCCGGCCACGCAGGTCACCGCCCGGAGGTCGAGTCCCGGGTGGCGCACGGCGAACAGCAGGGCCAGGGCGTCGTCGACGCCGGTGTCGCAGTCGATGATCACGGGGATGGGCTGACCGTCCACGGCGGACTCCTTCCGTCGTGCCGACCTTAGATCAGTCCCGGCCCGGGATCAGTCCCAGAGCCGGGTCCCCCGCCCCGCCACCCGTGCGGCGACGCGCCGCAGGAGTTCGGCGGTGGGCAGGGGACCGGGACGGCGGCCGTCCCGCAGGCGTACGGCGGCCAGCCCGGCCTCCGCCTCCCGGGTACCGATCACCGCCAGGTACGGCACCAGCCGGGCCGCGCGGACGCGGGCGCCCAGGGTGCCCTCCCCGGGCCCGGCCAGTTCGGCGCGCAGGCCCAGGGCGGTCGCCTCGCGGACCAGTGCCGCCGCCGGTCCGGTCTGCTCCTCGGCCACCGGCAGCACGGTCAGCTGGACCGGGGCCAACCAGGCCGGGAACGCGCCGCGGTGGGTCTCGACGAGGTGGGCCACGGCCCGCTCCACGCTGCCGATGACGCTGCGGTGCACCATCACCGGCCGGTGTCTCGCGCCGTCGGCGCCGGTGTAGCGCAGGCCGAAGCGGGCGGGCTGGTGGAAGTCGATCTGCACGGTGGACAGGGTGGACTCGCGGCCCGCCGGGTCCGCGATCTGCACGTCGATCTTCGGGCCGTAGAACGCGGCCTCGCCCTCCGCCTCCTCGTACGCCACCCCGGCCTCGGCGAGGACCTCCCGCAGCAGCCCGGTCGCCCGGCGCCACAGCTCCGGGTCGGCGACGTACTTGCCGCCCGCGCCGGGCAGCGAGAGCCGGTGGCGCACGGCCCGGATGCCGAGGTCGGCATGGGCGCGGGCGATCAGCTCCAGGGCGGCACGGGCCTCGGCCACCGCCTGGTCCGGGGTGCAGAAGACGTGCGCGTCGTTGAGGTGGATGGCGCGGACCCGGGTCAGGCCGCCGAGCACCCCGGACAGCTCCGCGCGGTGCATGGCGCCCAGTTCGGCGAGGCGCAGCGGGAGTTCGCGGTGGCTGCGGGGGCGGGAACGGTAGATCAGGGCGTGGTGGGGGCAGAGGCTGGGCCGCAGGACGACCTCCTCGGCGCCGAGCCGCATCGGCGGGTACATGTCGTCGCGGTAGTGGTCCCAGTGCCCGGAGATCTCGTACAGCTCCCGTTTGCCGAGCGCGGGCGAGTACACGTGCCGGTAGCCGGCCCGGCGTTCGGCGTCCCGGACGTACTCCTCCAGGGTGTGCCGGACGACGGCCCCGGCGGGCAGCCAGTAGGGCAGGCCGGCGCCCATCAGGGGGTCGGTGTCGAAGAGGCCGAGTGCACGGCCGAGGCGGCGGTGGTCGGGCAGTTCGTCGTTCATCCGGGGTCTCCTCGGTGCGGGAGGCGCGGGTCCCGGTGCGCGGCGAAGCCCCGGGGCGTGCGCCCCGGGGCTTCGGTGCTGGTCAGGTGTCAGCGCGCCGGGACGGTCTCCGGCGTCGTCGTGCTCGACGGGCACAGGTGGGCGCGCTGCATGGACGGCACCGTACCGGCCCCGCGGGGAGCGTGCCACGGATTTCCCGCCGCCCCCTCACCCGTACGGCCCGGAGCGCTGGTGCGCAGGTCAGGGCGGTGGTGCCGTGAGACCAGGCACCCCGGCCGCAGGCAGCCCAGGAGGCACCGATGTCCCCCGAGATACCCCACCTCCCCCGTGCCGTCGTCCGATGCCTGATCGGCGCCGGGCTGCTGACCGCCGGCGGCTGCGCGGCCCTCGGCCTGAACCCCCCGGCGAGCGCGCCCCACCCGCTGCCCACCCTCGACCGGCCGGCCCCGACGCCCAGGACGTCCGCGCCGACGAACGGTTCCTCGCTCAGCGACGAGCAGGCCCAGGCCGCGCTGATCACCCAGACCGACCTCGGCGATCCCTGGATCCCCACGCGCGGCGCGGCCACCTGGCACGACGGGCTGCTGAAGGCGCACACCACGGCCGGGGAGTGCCAGCGGCTGCTGGACGCCCTGTACAGCGACGAACTGCTCGGCGGACCGGCCCGCATCGCCGTCGGCCTGGACGACGCCGGCACCGACGCCCAGCTCCGCTACCAGATCGGGGCCCGCCGCCCGGCGGACGTCGACGCCGTGCTGGCCTGGCTGCGGACCCTGCCGGCGCGGTGCGCGCGGTTCACGGCCACCACCGAGCTGGGGCTCGTGGAGGACGTACGGGTCGTGGACGCCCCGCTGCCCGAGGTCGGCGACGCCCGCCAGGGGCTGCGCGTCACCCTCGCCGGTACGACGCCCGACGAACAGGAGTTCCTGCTCACCCTGGACGTGGCCGCCGTCCGGGTCGGCGAGGACGCCTTCGCGCTGACCAACGGCAGCCTGGGTGACGTGTCGAACGGCGCTACCCAGGCGGCCGTGCAGATCGGCGCCCTGCGCCTGGCCGACATCCGCAAGCTGGGCCGGGCGCAGGTGTGAGGCCTCACAGCGGCGGCTGGGCGGGGGCCGGGCCGAGGGTGGTGGTGCCGGGGGCGGTGCGGTGGCCGAGGCCGGTGCGGTAGGCGTCCAGGGCGGCCTCCACGCGGCCCGTACGGCGCAGCAGGTCACCGAGGAGGCGGCACAGGTCGGCGAGGTCGCCCGCGGCGCCCGCGCGTTCCAGGAGGCTGAGGGCGCGGACGTAGTGCTCCTCGGCGGCCTCGGTGTCCCGGGCGTCCTCGGCGATGATGCCGAGGAGGCGGTGCGCGCCGGCGGCGTGGACGGCGCCGCGTTCGGAGGAGAAGTCGCCGAGGACGCCCTCCAGCAGTTCGGCGGCCTCCCCGGACTTGCCCCGGCGGTGCAGGACGTCGGCGAGTTCGACGGCGGCCTGGCTGCGGTACAGGGCGGCCCGGGTCCGGGACAGCATGGCGTACGCCTGCCGCAGTTCGCTCTCGGCACGCTCCAGTTCGCCGTTCTGGGCGCAGACGTAGCCGCGCATCCAGTGGCAGTTGGCCAGCTCGGTGCGCAGGCTCAGCCGGCGGTACAGCTCGGCGGCCTTGGCCAGGGAGGCGTCGGCCTCGGCGGCCCGGCCCTCGGCGAGCAGGGTGCGGGCCACCGAGCGGTGCATCCGGGCGATCAGCGCGGGGTCGCCGGCCTGCGGGGCGAGCGCGAGGGCGAACTCGGCGGCCTGGGCGGCGCGGGCGTGGGCGCCCATGTCCATGTAGGGGCCGATGATGCTCGCGTAGAGCAGCAGGAGCGCGTCGGGGTCGTGCAGTCCGCCCCGGTTCAGTTCGTCGAGGGCGGTCTCCAGCAGGTAGACCGCGTAGCGGAGTTCACCGGCGAGGTAGTGGGCGACGGCCCGGCCGCGCAGGGCGGGTACCCGGACGGGCAGGGCCTCGTCGGCCAGCCGCTCCTCGGCTTGCTCGAAGTACTCGCGCGCCTCGGTCAGCCGCCCGGTCTCCAGGGCGCATTCCCCGAGCCCCAGCAGGGCGGCGGCGTGCTCGTGCCCGAGCGCGTGGGCCTCGGCCTCCGCACGCAGCACGGCGTACTGGGCGGCGGCCTCCTCGGCCCGTCCGTCGGCGAGGACCCGCTGGGCCTCGGTGAGCCGCAGCCGCAGGCCGGTGGCGAGGTGGGCGGGCCGTCCGACGGCCAGTTCCTCGAAGGCGACCCCGAGCCGGTCCGCGATGTGCCGCAACGCGTCGTCGGAGGCGCGCACCCGCCCGGCCTCCAGGGTGGAGATGTAGGCGGGTGTGTACGCGGGCTCCGCCAACTGTCGCTGGGTGAGCCCCCGTTGATTGCGCAGCCGTTGTACCCGCCGCCCGATGACCTCCGGGTCGTCCCGCTCCCGCATGCCGCCTGCTCCCCCCAACTGGCCTGACACCCCTTGCCGTTGCGCTCCGGCAGCCCCTAGGTTAAACGGCGAATTAAACATGCTTAACACGCCGCTGTTGTGTTGCGAGGTCGCCGTGCCCGGACGTACATCCGCACCCTACGCACCGCCCCACTCCCGCACCCGCCCGATCGGCCGAACCTCCACCGCACGAGCGATCACCGCGGCCGTCATCGCCGCCGCGGCCCTCCTGCTCGCGGCGAACGCCGGCCCGGCCCGCGCGGCCGGCACCACCCCGGCGCCCGCGACCGCCCAGCAGGCGGATCGCTGACGACCACGGGCGCACGGGCCGCCGCGACGGCGCGTCGGGGCACGCACCGCCGGCGTCGTCGCGTGGTCGCGCCGGCGTGAGCCGACAGCCCTCCGCGAGCACCGCCCGGCCGCCGCGCCACCCCCGGGCGCGGCGGCTGCCCCGCGCGCGCTTTTGTCAGTGGCATGACCTAGTCTTTCCACACTCGCCGCACGAGGCACACACGGTTCATGCACAGGGGGCGGACGCATCGCCCTGCCCGCGCGGCGCCCATGTCTTTCTTTCATTCGTTCCGGGGGGTTCGAATCAGCGTGCGCAAGCGCTCTCTCACAGCTGCCACCACCCTGGCGGTCCTCTTCAGCTCGGCGGCCCTCGCCGTCACCCCGGCGTTCGCCGACTCCACCCAGACCCTGCCCGTCAGGACGACCGGTGACATCGTCGTCGACGCCGTTCACCAGCAGGTCTTCGTCAGCGACCCGCTGAACGGCAAGATCGTCGTCACCGACTACGCCGGCCGGGTCTTCAAGCAGCTCACCACCAACCTGTCCGGCGTCTCGGGTCTGGAGCTGTCCGCCGACTCCGGCACGCTCTACGCGGCCGTGCAGGACCTCGACTCCATCGCCGTCTTCGACACCGCCACCGACACCGAGACCGCCCGCTACTCGGTCGGCGACAAGCCGCTCAGCGTCGCCCTCGCGGGCGGCAAGCTGTGGTTCGGCTACGGCGGCGCCGCCGCGGGCAACATCGGCTCCGTCGACCTGACCGCCGAGGACCACACGGTCACCCTCGGCCAGGACAACGGCTGGTACTCGGCCCCGCTGCTGGACGCCGCGCCCGGCTCCAGCACCCTCGTCGCCGGTGCGATCGGGCAGAGCCCGGTCGAACTCGCCTCCTACGACGTCGCGTCGGGCACCGCCACCAAGCTGGCCGGCACCCGTGAGGCGGGCAGCAACCTCGGCGACCTCCAGGTCACCCCCGACGGCAAGGACGTCGTGGTGGCCAGCGGCGCGCCGTACTACCAGCAGGTGTTCCGGACCTCCGACCTCAACGAGGACGGCAAGTACGTCACGGACGCGTACCCCAACTCCGTCGCCATCGCGCCGAACGGCACGGTCGCGGCCGGCATCGACGGCTCCTACGAGCCGGACGTCTACATCTTCAAGCCCGGCACGAGCGAGGCGGTCCGCACCTACGACTTCCCCAACACCGGCAACACCAGCGGCTCCGACCTGCTGGCCCGGGGCGGCCTGGCCTGGGCCCCGGACGGCTCCCGGCTGTTCGCGGTGACCAGCAACAGCCAGGGCGTGTTCTCCCTGCGCGTCCTGAACGCGCCCACCAAGGCGGTCTCCACCGTCACCGTGGACGCGCCGGCCACCGCCACCCGTGCCAAGAAGCTCACCGTCAAGGGCAAGGTCGCCTCCAAGGTGGCCGTCCCCGCCGGCACCAAGCTGACCGTGACCCGCACCGACCTGGAGTCGCCGAAGGGCAAGGCGCTCGCGGCGGCGGTCACCAAGGCCGACGGCACGTTCTCCTTCACCGACACCCCGCCCTCCGGCGGCAAGGTGAAGTACACGGTGGCCTATGCCGGCGACGCCGCCCACGCGGCGGACTCCGGCTCGGACTCCGTGGAGGTCTCCCGCGCCAAGCCGACGCTGACGATCAACAACAACGGCAAGGTGTACTCGTACGGCAAGGACGTCAAGTTCACCGCCCACCTGGGCAAGACGTACAAGAACCGCACGGTGGAGATCTGGGCCGACCCGTTCGGCGGCGACAAGCCGAACAAGCTCGTGAAGTCCGGCAAGGTCAACTCCGACGGCAACCTGTCGGTCACGCTGGACCTGAAGCGGGACACCAAGGTCACCGCGAAGTTCGCGGGCGACTCCCGCTACAAGCCGGCGTCCGCCGCCAGCACCGTCGGCGCCCGGGTCAGCGTCTCCACCTCGGTCAGCAGCCACTACAAGGCGAAGTCGGCGTGGGGCCACACGTACTACTTCTTCCACAAGACCAAGGACCCGCTGATCACGACGAAGATGTCGTACTACCCGGGCCGGGCGCAGAAGTTCGAGTTCGAGGTGTACTACCAGGGCCGCTGGTACCCGGGTGACCCCGCGTACTTCAAGCTGGGCTCCGACGGCGTCTCCAAGGTCCGCATCACCGGCGACCACGGCGAGGACGTCGGCTGGCGGTTCCGGGTGCGCTCGTCGTACATCAACAGCTCGTCCGGTGACATCGTGAACTCCACGACGCACGGCGCCTGGAAGTACTTCACCTTCACCAAGTAAGGGTCACTGGGCGGCCTGGAGCCGGCCGAGCTCCCGCTGGACGCTCTCCAGCGCGCCGCGCCGGCGTCCCGGCACCCTCAGCCGCACCTCCGCGAGCGCGGGCCCGAGTTCACGGGCCCGCGCCGTGTCCTTGATACGGGTCCACTGGTGGTGGGCGCGGTCCACGGCCGCCTCCACGGCGGGCGCGTCCACCGCCTGCCCGGCGGCCAGCCGCGTCCCGGCCACCGTCAGCCAGGCCCGGCAACTGCGCACCGGGTCCCCCGCGAACATCGCCAGATCGGCCCGCACCTCGCTCCAGTGCAGCGCCTGCTCGGAAGCGGCGCCGTACCCCCGTACCGCCTCCGCCTCGTACCGGGCGGCCATGGCGTCGGCCTCGGCGTGCCGGCCGGCGCGCACGGCGTCACTGATGGCGGCGTGCGGGTCCTCGGGGCGGGGGGAGGGGAGCGGCGCGGTGAACGTGGTGAACGCGGTGGGGGAGGAGGGCGACGCGGGCACGGCGTAGCCCCCCGCGTCGGCCAGCAGCAGATCACCCTTCGTCTCCTGCGGGATCCGGCCCACCGCCTGCTGGTGCAGGACGTCCAGCGGGGGCCGGTGGCCGCTGCGCAGCAGCGTCGCCACCGTCTTCATGTACGCCGGCTCCGCCGGGCCCCGCCGTCCCGCCGCCGGGGCGACACGGCCGTACACGGCGGTGTTCCGGCCCGAGTCGAGGCCGCGCTCGGTGACGTGCCGCCACGCCTCGGCGTCCGCGTGCAGGTCCACGACGAGCGCGGTGTCCCTGGCGGAGCGCAGGCGCAGTTCCTCGCGGATCCAGTGCCAGGGCAGCGCGGTGTAGCGGACCGTGGCCGGCGTGGTGCGGGCCAGGGCGAGATGGGGCTGGTGCTGTCGGCGGTCCAGTTGCAGCTGGCCGGTGACGTACACGGTGAGCGGACCGGGGGAGGCCGCGGCCGCCCGCAGCCGGGTGAGGACGGCCTGCGGCTCCAGCGGGTCGGCGAGCTCGATGACGTTCGCGGTGCCGGTGCCGGACAGGACGGCGGGGGCGACCGCGGCCAGTACCGGCAGCACACCGGCCGCGTCCACCAGGCGCCCCCGGCCCAGCGGCGCGGCCGCGAGCAGCAGCACGGTTCCGGGCATCGTGCCTCCCCCAAGTCACCCTGTGGACCCCGCGACCCCCGCGTACCCGGGGCCCCATGGATCCGTTCTCCAGCCAGCACCGTAACCGCTGCGCCTGCAAACCGACGCGTCCCCCCGGCGAACATCCCGCTTCGGTGTTTCCACCGCCCCCCTCCGGAACCCCCCGCTCCGCAGCCCCTCGGCACCCTTCACACCCCCTGCGCCCCGCGCGCTGCGCCCTGCGCCCCGCCGCAAACCCCGCCGCCCGAAGCTCCCCCATGCACCGCAAGCCCCGGCACCCGAAGCTCCCCCACGCGCCGCAAGCCCCGGGCCCGCCGGTCCCGGCGCCCGACGAGCCTCCGGGCCCTGCGCCCCAGGTGGCCAAGGCGCCCCCGACGCCCCGCAGGCGCGCGCAGCCGAGGTTCCCCGCCACGCGGGGCGCCCGTCGTCACTCGCCCCCCGCACCCTCCGACGCGTCCACCCCCACCACGCCCCCTTCGCCCCCCGCGCCCGTCGCCCCCGCATCCCCGCTCAGCCGCCGGACCGCGAAGATCGTCGTGTCGTCCTCCAGGCAGCCGCCGCTGTGGCGCAGCACGCCGTCACGGACCCGGCGGACCAGGCGGCGGGGCTCGGTGCGGCGGGGGTCCGCGCGGACCGCGCGGGAGACCTCGCGGGCCAGCTCGTAGAACTCGCCGGGTTCGTCGCGGGCCTCGGTCACCCCGTCGGTGACCAGCAGCAGCGTCTCGTCGGCGGCCAGCCGCACCCGGTGCACGGGCGGCGGGCCGCCCGCGAGGTCGCCGAGGCCGAGCGGCAGCCCGTCGCCACTGGGCAGCTCCCGGACCCCGCGCGGGCCGACGGCGAGCGGGGGTTCGTGGCCGAAGTTCGTGACGTCGATCGCGTCCGTGGTGCCCTCGGGGAAGGCGATGAGCACGGCGGTGGCGAAGCGGTCGCCGTCGTCCCGGCCGAGCGCGGCGGTGTGGGCGCGCTGCCGCCGCATCCGGGTCTCCAGGCGCTCGGCGACGGTCCGGAGGTCCTTCTCGTGGTAGCCGGCCTCACGGAACGTACCGAGCAGCGCCGCCGCGGCCTCCACCGCGCCCAGCCCCTTGCCCTGCACGTCACCGACGAGCACCCGGGTGCCGTGCGGACCGGGCTGGATGTCGTAGAAGTCGCCGCCCACCCGGGCGTCGACGTCGGCGGCCAGATACACGCCCGCGTGCTCCAGCCCGGCCCAGCACGGCGGCAGCGGACGCAGCACGGTGCGCCGGGTGGTCTCGGCGATGTCCCGCATGTGCCCGGCGTGCCGCTCCTGACGCACGCGCACGACCGCGGCCAGGGTGGCCAGGGCGCCGCCGAGGGCGACGAGGAGGAAGTCGCCGAATCCGGCCTGGTACTGGTCGGGCCAGGCGTTGTCCACGAGGACGTACGTCACCACGGACAGCACACCGTAGGCGGCCGTCGTCCACACCCCGCAGATCGCGGCGGCGATGCCCGGGACCAGCACGATCCAGGTGATGATCCGGAACTTCTCGCCGGTGTTGAAGTCCAGCAGGATGATGCCGACGAGCAGCAGCAGGGGCGGCAGCCACGCGACGCCCGCCCCGCGGATCCGCAGCAGCGGGCGGCGCCGCCGCCCGTACTCCATCTCCGTCACGGCGGCCGGCCCTCCATGTCCTTCAGCGAACCACGGGGGAGAACGGCGCGCATCCGGGCACCCGTCACCCTCCTGGCCGACTTGCCAGGTCGTGCGCCCCGGTGTGCCCTGGACACGGGGGCGAGGAGAGAGGAGTGCCCTCATGGCTCAAGCGGCACCCGCGTCCGGCGGAATGTCCCGGCCCGGCCGCACGCCCGTGGCGGAGCGGCGGTCGTCCGACGTGGTCCGGCGCTCACCCGACGTCTTCGACGCGCGCACCCACGCGATGGGCCGGCTGGTCGTCCCGGTGGTGCTGGGGCTGATCTACGGCTACTGGGTGGCGGCCAACGACCGCGTCGGCGGCCCGATCACCGGCTCGAACCTGCTGCTCGGCTTCCTCAGCGCGCTGGTGTTCGCTGTGCTGTGCGCGGCCCTGCTGATCCTGGCGCCCCGGATGCCCCGGGAGGTGCACGCGCTGCTGTGGACGGCGTTCGTCGGCTGCGCGTTCGGCTTCCTCTACAACCAGCGCGGCAGCTTCATCCCCACCCAGAGCGGCAGCCAGGGCGGCGACGTGCCGCGGGCGGTGCTGATGTCACTGCTGGTGTCGGCGGCCACCTTCGCCGCGTTCTTCTACCACTACTACACGCGGGAGGACGCGTTCGGACGCCGGATCCGCTGAGGAAGCGTCCGCCGCCGAGCCGGGTGCCGGATCCGCTGAGGGCGCGGGGACGCCGGGCCGGGTGCCGGATCCGCTGAGGGCGCCGGGACGCCGGGCCGGGTGCCGGGTCCGCCGGCGGATCGAACCGGGTGCCGGGTCCGGCGGCGAGGCCGTGTCCCGGGCGGGTGCGCGAGGGCCCCGGCCGGTCGGCCGGGGCCCACGCACTCCCCTGTCTCCCCAGTGGCCCGCATCAGCCACTTCCTTCTCCCCAGCACCAGGAAACACCCGTTCGGGTGAAGCCTCCACCGGAGAGCCCCCGAACGCAGTCCTCCCGCTCGCGCCCCGGCCCCGCCGGCCCTTGCCTGGAAGCGTGCCCCCACGCATCAGGAGCGCCCTGTCGGCCGTACTGATCACCCTGTCCTGCCTCCTCGTGCCGTTCGGCGCGCTGGCGGCCTGGGCGGCGTACGGGCTCACCGACACGGGCCGGTACGTCACCACGATGGCGCCGCTCGCCGCCGACCCGGCCGTGCGGGAAGCCGTCGTGGACACGGTCGGCGACGGCATCCTGCGCGCGGTGGACGAGCACCTGGACATGCGCCCGGTACACGGCTCGGTCCGGCCGTTCGTGCACGACGCGGTGCGCTCCTTCACCCAGACCCGCGCCTTCCGGCTGGCCTGGGACACCGGCAACCGGATCACCCACGACGCCGTCCTGCGCGCCCTGCGCGGGGAGGACGAGCGCGCCGTCACCGTCGACCTGGCTCCCGTCACCGCCCAGGTCAAACTCCAGCTCACCCGTGACCACGTGCCGCTCGCCGCGCACATCCCGGTGGAGCACACCGAGGTGCCCGTGCTCCCGGCGGACCGGCTGCCCACGCTGCGGAAGGGGTACCGCGTGCTGGAAGTCGCCGGCTTCTGGCTGCCGGTGGCGGCCGTGGTCTTCGCCGTCGGCGGGATCGCGCTCGCCGTCCACCGACGCCGGGCCGTCACGGCGACCGCCCTGGGCACGGCCCTGGGCGGTGCCCTGCTGGTCATCGCCCTGGCCGTCGGCCGTGGCCTGACCCTGGCCGGCCTGCCCGCCGGTGTCCCCCACCCGGCGGCGGGCGCCGTCTACGACGCCCTGACCGGCACCCTGCGCACGACCGCCTGGCTGCTGCTGGGCCTCGGCCTGACGGTCGCCCTCGCCGTCCGGCTCACCCGCCGCCTCCGACTGCCCCGCCGCACGCCCCGTCGGCAAGCACCGCCGGCGCCCGCCCCACCGCCCCGGGCCCGGACCTGACCCCACCCGGCAACCACCCCGGTCCCACGCGCCACCACGTCAAACCTCCGCCCGCCCCCGGCCCCCTCACCATCCGGCTCACCACCCCGCGCCACGACGGCAAGCACCGCCCACGCCCGCCCCAACCGCTCCCCCCACACACGCACACACCGACCCGAGCCCCACCTGACCCCACCCGCCGACCGCCCGTGGCCCGCGCCCGCCCGACACCTCGCGCACAACCCCGGACGACTGCCGGCCCCCGGCCCACCACTGACCGGCCCGCGCACATCCGTCGAACCCCCGCCGGCCCCGCCGCACCCTCACACTCCGGCCGCCCCGCCCCGCGCGACCTCGGCGAGTGTCTCCAGTGCCCGTCCCAGCCGCCCCTCCGAAACCGACCCGAGGCCGACCCTGACCGCGTCCGGTGTCCGGTTCGGGTCGACGCCGAAGGCCGTGCCCGGGGTGACGGCGATGCCGTGTGACCGTGCCGCCGCCGTGAAGGTGTCCGCCCGCCAGGGCGCGGGCAGCTCCCACCAGGCGAAGTAGGCGGCCGGGTCGGACCGTACGGTGAACCCGGCCAGTTTCTCGGCGACCAGCCGCTGCCGGCGCCGCGCGTCCTGCCGTTTGGCGGCCACCAGCCGGTCCACGGTGCCGTCGCCGAGCCAGCGCACGGCCGCCTCCAGCGCGAAGGAGCCCGCGCTCCACCCGCCGGAGCGGACGGCCCGCGCCACCGCCTCCACGCGGTCCTCCGGTACGACGGCGAAGCCGACGGTGAGTCCGGGAGCGACCCGCTTGGACAGGCTGTCGACGAGGTGGACCAGACCGGGCGCGAGCGCGGCGAGCGGGGGCGTGCCGCCGGTGTCCAGAAAGGCCCAGATCCGGTCCTCCACCACCGGTGTCCCCAGCCTGTGGACACAGTCGGCCAGCTCCCGCAGCCGCCCGGCGCCGATCGTGCGCGAGGTCGGGTTGTGCAGGGCCGGCTGGAGGTAGAGCGCGGACAGCGGCGCGCCGCGGTGGGCGGCGGCCACCGCCTCCGGCAGCGGCCCCTCCGCGTCCGTGGCGAGCGGCACGAGGACCAGCCCGAGGCGCGCCGCGATCTCCTTGACCAGCGGGTACGTCAACGGCTCCACCCCGACCCGGCCGCCGGGCCGGACCAGCGCGGCGAGGGTGGCGGCGATGGCCTGGCGGGCGTTGCCGGTGAACAGGATCCGCTCCGGCCCGGCCCGCAGCCCGCTGCCGGCGAGCAGGGCGGCGACCGCCTCCCGGGCCGCCGGGGTGCCCGCCGCCGGGGCCGGCCGCAGCGCCTGGCCGAGCGCGTCCGGCCGCAGCAGCGAGGTCAGGGCCGGCGCCAGCAGTCCGGCCTGGCCGGGCACGGAGGGGTAGTTCAGCTCCAGGTTGACCAGCGGGGCGCCGGCCGCCTCGGTCAGGGCGATCCCGGGCTGCCCGTCCGGCGCGGTCGCCCGCACGAACGTGCCGCGTCCGACCTCGCCCACCACCAGTCCCCGGCGCACGAGTTCGGCGTACACCCGCCCGGCCGTCGACGGCGCGATGCCACGGCGGCGCGCGAACACCCGCTGGGGCGGCAGCCGTTGGCCGGGCCGCAGCCGTCCGCCGGTGATGTCGGCGGCGATCCGGTCGGCGATGCGCCGGTAGTCGTCCACAACTCCCCCTGTTCCCGCGCCCGTTGGATTGCACCGAGGGCAAAGATCTTATTGCACCGAGTGACGACGGCACCCTAGGGTCGTTGCCATGCCCTCCTTCCTCGCATTCGAGGACAAAGACCCCGGAATCTCCTCCCGGGTCCCCCTCGTCCTCGTCCACGGCCACCCCTTCGACCGCACGATGTGGCAGCCGCAACTCACCGAGTTCGCCGCGACCCGCCGGGTGATCGCCCCCGACCTGCGCGGCTACGGCGCCTCCCCCGTCACCCCCGGCAAGGTCCCGCTCGCCCGCCACGCCCAGGACATCGCGGACCTCCTGGACCACCTGGGCGTGGACACCTTCGTCCTCGCCGGCCTGTCCATGGGCGGCCAGATCGCCATGGAGTGCGCCGCCCGCCTCGGCGACCGCATCCGGGGCCTCGTCCTCGCCGACACCTTCCCCGAGGCCGAGACCCCCGAGGGCCGGCGGGGACGCGAGGCCATGGCCGGCCGGCTGCTCGCCGAGGGCATGCGCGGCTACGCCGACGAGGTGCTGGAGAAGATGGTCGCCCCCTACGCCGACCCCGAGGTCAAGGCCCATGTGCACCGCATGATGACGGCCACCTCCCCGGAGGGCGCCGCCGCCGCGCTGCGCGGCCGGGCCGAACGCCCCGACTACCGCGCCCTGCTGACGACGCTGCCCGTACCCGCCCTCGTCCTCGTCGGCGCCGACGACACCTACACCCCGGTGGCCGGCGCCGAGGCGATGCACTCGTCCCTCCCCGACTCCGTCCTGCACGTCATCGAGGGCGCCGCCCACCTGCCCAACCTGGAACGCCCCGCGGAGTTCAACCGCGCGCTGGCGCAATTCCTGGCGCGGCTGGACGGCTGAAACGTAGGCTCGCTCGCGTGACCCAGCGCTCCGGCCGCGGGCCCGGCACCTGGTGCGCCGGGCTGCTGCTCGCCGGAGTGAGCGTGGTCGTCGGCTGCCGGGTCGCCGACACCGACGGCATCACCCCCGTACCGCAACTGCTCGCCTTCCTTCCCTGGCTGCTCGCACCCACCGGCTTGGCGCTGTTGTGCGCGCTGGCCGCCCGCTGGTGGCCGGGCCTGGTCTGGGGGGTCGCCGTCCTCGGCCTGCTCGCCTGGTACCTGGAGCCGTACGGCAAGACCGCCGAACCCGGCGGGCCGCCCCTCGCCCGGCTCCGCGTGCTCACCGCGAACGTCGAGTCCGGCCGTGGCACGCCCGCCCTGGTCCCGCTCCTGCGCGACCGGCGACCGGACGTCGTCTTCGTCCAGGAGTGCTCCTCCGGCTGCCGGGCCACCCTGGAAGGGGACTTCGCGAGCGTCTACCCGCACCGCCGGGCCGTCGAGGAGGACGGCTCCAAGGGCTCCCTCATCCTGAGCCGCTTCCCGCTCGGCCCCGCCGCGGGCGTCCGCGGCACGCTGGGCATGCCCGGCGCCGTGGCCGACGTACGCGGACACGCCGTACGCCTCCAGCTCGTCCACACCGTGCCGCCGCTGCCGGACCAGGTGGGCCCGTGGCGCCGCGAACTCGCCCGGCTCCGCGCCTTCGCCGCCGCCCACGACGACGGCCCCCTGATCCTCGCCGGGGACTTCAACGCCTCCCAGGACCACGCGGCCTTCCGGCGCGTCCTCGACACCGGCCTCAGCGACGCCGCCCGCCTCGCCGGCCACGACCGCGCCCCGAGCTGGCCCGCCCGCACCGCCTCCGTCATCGGCGTCCAGCTCGACCACGTGCTGGTGTCCCGGGACTTCACCGCGAGCGGCGCCCGCTTCCCGCGCGTGTCCGGCACCGACCACCGCGCCCTCGTCGTGGACCTCACCCTGCACGGGCGGGACCGAACAGTGCGCTGACAGGCCCGAACCCTGCACGGGCGGGCCTGACCCGGATGGATCAACCCGGTGATAATGGGCGCATGTCCCGAGAGTTCCCCATCAGCCTCACCCCTCCCGACTGGCTGGTGCGGAACCTCAAACCCCAGCAGGCCCCCGTCAACGGGGCCGCCGTGGCCCGCGCCGCCCTCGCCATGGCCCTCCCGCTGGCGCTCGGCCTCGCCGCCGGCCGCCCGGCCTACGGCGCCCTCGCCTCCATGGGCGCCCTGTCCGGCGTCATCGGCGACACCGCCGACGCCTACCGCATGCGCGTCCTCAACATCGCCGTACCGCAGCTCTTCGGCGCGGTCGGCGTGACCCTGGGTACCCTGGTCTACGGGCACGGCTGGTACGCGGTGGCCGCGGTCACCGGCGTGGCCCTGGTCTCCGGCATGATCTCCACGATCGGCGCGGTCGCCTCGGTCTCCGGCCTGCTCCTGCTGCTGAACTGCGTGGTGGGCGCGGGGCTCCCGCTCCCTTCCCCCTGGTGGCTCGCCCCGACCCTGCTGACCGGCGGCGGCCTCCTCGTCCTCGGCCTCGGGCTGCTGGCCTGGCCGCTGCGCGCGGGCGTGCCCGAACGGGCCGCGGTCGCCGCCACCTACCGCACGGTCGCCACCCTCCTCGCCACCGCCGGCACCGACCGCACCGAGGAGTACGAGGAGGCCCGCCGCACCGTCACCCACTCCCTCAACGAGTCGTACGACCTGATCCTGGCCCGGCGCGCCCGCCACCACGGCCGCAGCCCGGACCTCACCCGCCTCCTCGCCCAGCTCAACGCGATCACCCCGGTGATCGAGGCGGCTCCCGCGGCCCACCTGGCGGCCCGCCCGCTCCCCCCGGAGATCCCGGACGCCTTCCACCACCTGGCCGACGCCGTCGCCACCGGGACGAACACCCTCCCACCCCTGAACCTCCCCGTCCCCACCACGGAGACGGCCCGGGCGGTGGACCACGCCCTGCGCCACACCGCCGAGGTCGTCACCGCCCCCGACGTGGACCCCCGGGGCATCGACGACCGCCTGGGCCGGCCGGCCGCCCTCGGCATCCGCACCGCCCGCGCGGCCCGCAACGTCGTCCTGTCCGCCAACTCCTGGCGCTACGGCGTACGGCTCGCCGTCTGCATCGGCATCGCGCAGGCCCTGGTCTCCCTGATCCCCGTACCGCGCTCCTACTGGGTCGCCCTGACCATCACCTTCGTCCTCAAGCCCGACTTCGGCTCGGTCTTCTCCCGCGCGCTGCTGCGCGCCCTCGGCACGGTGGCCGGTCTGCTGATCGCGGCGGTGGTGCTGGCCGAGGTCCCGCTCGGCTGGTGGGACGTCCCCGTCCTCTTCCTCCTGGCCCCCCTGATCCCTGCCCTCACCCCCCGGGGCTACGGCTACCAGACCGCCGCCATCACCCCGGTGATCCTCATCCTGTCCGACGTCCTCAACCACCAGGGCACGGCGCTCCTGCTGCCCCGGCTGGCCGACTCCCTCCTGGGCTGCGCCGTCGCCCTGACCGCCGGTTACCTCCTGTGGCCCGAGAGCTGGCACACCCGGGTCGGCGACCGCCTCGCCGACGCGGTGGCCGACACGGCGGCGTACGTCGAGGCCGCCTTCGGCCCGCACGCCGACCCGTCCGCCCGGGCCCGCATGCGCCGCCGCCTCTACCGCGACCTGTCCGTCATCCGGACGGAATTCCAGCGGGCCCTGACCGAACCACCGCCGACCGGCCGGCGCGCCGCCGCGTGGTGGCCGCTGGTCGTCGCCGTGGAACGGATCGTGGACGCCACGACGGCCGCCCGTGTCCGCGTCCGCCACGGGGCGGCGGCACCCTCCTCGGCCGAGGTCGCCCAGGTCACCCTGCAACTGCGGGAACTGTCGGAGGGCGTACGGAACGCGGAGACCCTCATCGCCGTCCGCACCGACCTGACCGGCCCGGCGGGCAGCGTGCTGGAACCCCTGCGTCAGGAGGTCGCCGCGGCCCGCTCGATCGCGTCCCCGCGCTGAGCGCTCCCGTAATCCGGGGCCGCTAACCTTACGTGTCCGTCCTGGCCAGGGATTGACGGCTACACCTCACGAAGGGTTGCGCACATGGGCATTCTCACTCTCCTGCGGAACGCATTCGGCCGCTCACGCAAAGCACGAGCCACCGAGCCGGAGGGTGCGACCGAGACCCCCGCGCACACCCCCTCGGTCCCGGAACCCCGCCCCACCCCCACCGAGGAACAGGAACCGGCGGCAGCGGCCGAGGAACAGGAACCGGTGCCGGCCGCCGAGGAACACGACTTGGTGGCAGCGGCCTTCGACAAGGTGAAGACCGCCCCGGCCCAGCCGACGGAAAACCCCGAGGAACCGGCTCCGGCCAAGACCGAGAAGAAGCCCGAGGAACCGACTCCGGCCAGCACAGAGAAGCCGTCCCCGCCGAAGGCCGAGGAGGAGAAGGCCGGGGACCCCGCCCCCACCCGGACCGAGGACGCGGCTGAGGAGAAGGCCGCGCCGTCGGCTCCGACGGAGGCCGAACCCAAGGCCGAGGAGACGACCGAGGCCGAGTCCGAGCCGGAGACCACCGAGGAGCCCGAGCCGGAACCGGAAGCGGAACAGACGACCGGGTCTGCTGCCGAGGCAGAAGCGGAACCGGAGGTTGCGGCTCAGGCAGAGGCGGACGTGGAAGAGGTGGTAGCGGAGACCGACGAAGCCGCCGCGCCGCCCACCGCCCCGCAGGCCGCCGACGGCGAGGACGCCCCACAGGGGCCACCGGCAGCCGACGACGAAAGCCGCACGGGTGGTGCGGGTGGGAACACGGACGCCGAAGGCGAAGCCGAGGCGGACACGGCACCGGCGCCGCAGGCAACCCGCGAAGCCGAGGCGGACACGCCCCCGGCGCCGCAGGCAAACCGCGAAGCCGAGGCGGACACGGCACCGGCGCCGCAGGCAACCCGCGAAGCCGACGCGGGTGACCAGGCCAAGCCCGCCAACACGCTCGCCAAGATCAGGTCCCGCACCCCCTCCCTCACCACCGCCTACAAGGCCGCCACGACCACCCTCAAGAAGACCGGCCTCACCGGCACCCGCGCCAAGGTCTACCTCGTCCTCGACCGCTCCGCGAGCATGCGGCCGTACTACAAGGACGGCTCCGCCCAGGCCCTCGCCGACCAGACCCTCGCCCTCGCCGCCCACCTCGACCCCGAGGCCACGGTCCACGTCGTCTTCTTCTCCACGGAGGTCGACGGCACCACCGACCTCACCCTCACCCCGGACCACGAGACGAAGATCGACGACGTCCACGCCGACCTCGGCCGCATGGGCCGTACCAGCTACCACGCCGCCGTACAGGCCGTCGTGGCGCACTACGAGAAGAACGCCACCCCCGGCACCCCCGCTCTGGTCGTGTTCCAGACCGACGGCGCCCCGGACGCCAAGACCCCCGCCACCCAGTCCCTCACCGAGACGGCGACCAGCCACCCCGCCGTCTTCTTCTCCTTCGTCGCCTTCGGTGACCACGACAACAAGGCCTTCGACTACCTCCGCAAGCTGAAGACCGGCAACACGTCCTTCTTCCACGCGGGCCCGGCCCCGCGCGAGCTCACCGACACGGAGCTCTACGAGGGCGTACTGGCCACCTGGCGCCCGTGATCCCACCCGGGGGGTGGACACCCGTCCACCCCCCGAAACGCATGTGAGTCGATCTTCGGCGGGCCAGTAGGATTTCGACTTATGGCGGCCACTGGATCCGAGAAGCAGGGTGACAAGGCGTACTACGTCTCCACCCCCATCTACTACGTCAACGACGCTCCTCACCTGGGCCACGCCTACACGACCGTCGCAGGCGACGTGCTCACCCGCTGGCACCGTCAGCGCGGCGAGAAGGTGTGGTACCTCACCGGCACGGACGAGCACGGTCAGAAGATCATGCGCACGGCCGAGGCGAACGGGGTCACGCCCCAGCAGTGGGCGGACAAGCTCGTCACCGAGGCCTGGAAGCCTCTCTGGGAGCACCTGGAGATCGCGAACGACGACTTCATCCGCACCACGCAGAAGCGGCACACCGACCGCGTCCAGGAATTCGTCCAGGACCTGTACGACAAGGGCGAGATCTACAAGGGCGGCTACGAGGGCCCGTACTGCGTCGGCTGCGAGGAGTACAAGCTCCCCGGTGAACTGCTCGACGGCGAGGGCGAGTACGCGGGCCAGAAGCTGTGCCCGATCCACAAGAAGCCGGTGGAGATCCTCAGCGAGGAGAACTACTTCTTCAAGCTGAGCGAGTACACCGACAGGCTCCTCGCCCACTACGAGGCCAACCCGGACTTCATCCAGCCCGAGTCGGCGCGCAACGAGGTCGTGAACTTCGTGCGCCAGGGCCTTCAGGACCTCTCCATCTCCCGCTCGACCTTCGACTGGGGCATCCCGATCCCCTGGGACGACAAGCACGTGATCTACGTGTGGGTCGACGCGCTGCTGAACTACGCCACGGCGGTCGGCTACAACGAGAACCAGGAGAAGTTCGAGGCCACGTTCCCCGCCGACGTCCACCTGGTCGGCAAGGACATCCTCCGCTTCCACGCGGTGATCTGGCCCGCCATGCTGATGGCCCAGGGTCTCCCGCTCCCCGGCAAGATCGCGGCCAACGGCTGGCTGATGGTCGGCGGCGAGAAGATGTCGAAGTCGAACCTGACCGGCATCAAGCCGCAGGACCTCACCTCGCACTTCGGCGTGGACGCCTACCGCTGGTACTTCCTGCGGGCCATCGCCTTCGGTCAGGACGGCTCCTTCTCCTGGGAGGACTTCTCCGCCCGGTACACCTCCGAGCTGGCCAACGACTTCGGCAACCTCGCCTCCCGCGTGGCCGCCATGGTCGGCAAGTACTTCGGCGGCACGCTGCCGGAGTCGGCCGCCGACGGGGAGGCGGAGAAGGCGATCCACGACGGTCTGGCCAAGGCCGTGGCCGAGGCGGACCGCCGTATCGGCGAGGAGCTGGACTTCCAGGGCGGCATCCTCGCCGTCTTCGACTTCGTCAAGCAGGTCAACGGCTACATCACGGAGCAGGAGCCGTGGAAGGTGGCCAAGGACGAGTCCGAGGAGGGCAGGGCCCGCCTCGCGACGATCCTCTACACGGCCGCGGAAGCCCTCCGCGCGGTGGCCGTGCTGCTGAACCCGGTCATGCCGGAGACCTCCCAGAAGCTCTGGGACTCCCTGGGCGCGGAGGCCGGGCTCGGCGCCCTGGCCGGGCAGCGGATCCAGGACGCGGGCGAGTGGGGCAGGCTGCCGGCGGGTTCCACGATCACCAAGGGCGCGGTCCTCTTCCCGCGCCTGGAGGAGAAGCCGACCGCCTGAACCATGGTGTGAACGGAAGGGCCCGGGAAGCGCACGCTTCCCGGACCCGTACGTCACGAAGTCCCCCCACGACATCAGACCCCGCAGTCACCGGCACCCGACCGCCCGCTCCCCGCCCCGACCCGTGCGGGACCTCACTTCAGCACGCCCGCCCCGGTCGTGCTCGCCAGTTCCGTCGGCAGGTTCTTCGCCGACGTCTCCAGACCCGCCGTGAGCGTCGGCGTCCAGTTCACCGTCGTCTTGATCTTCTTCGAGTTCGCGGCGTTGTACGCGGCGACCAGGTCGGTGACCGTGCCGTTGACCAGGTTGCCGCTGCCCGCGACCGAGCCGGTGCCGTCACCGCTGAGCAGCCTGGCGACCTTGCCGCCGGACGGCACCGTCCAGTAGTTGGCCTCCGCGACGACCTGCGCCTTGGCACGGGAGTTGATGCTGTACAGGGGCGCGTAGCCGTCGACGGTCGTCGTGTCGTACACGTTGTTGTAGATGTGGACCTGGCCGATGCGGGTCAGCGGGGCGCGCTGGACGATGCCCTTCCACACGTTGTGGTGGAGGGAGACGCGCAGCTTGCCGGTGCTGTCCGTGTCACTGGAGCCGATCAGCATCGTCTTGTCGTGGTCGGTGAACCGGTTGCGCTCGACGGTCACCAGGTCGGAGCCCTTGGTGATGTCCAGGGCGCCGTCGTGGATCTGGTACTCACGGCCGAAGTACGTCGGGTTCGCCTTGTCGAAGTGGGGCGCGTCGGTGAACGTGTTGTGGTCCGCCCAGACGTGGGTCGCGCCGCGCAGGGTGACCGCGTCGTAGTTCGAGTTCCAGTTGCCGTCGTCGCCGTCGGTCGGGTCCCACTGCGGGAAGCAGTCCTCGGTGGCGGAGAAGGTCAGGTTGCGGACGATGACGTTGTCCACGTTCTGGATCTGGAGCATGCCGCCGGTGATCCCGGCGTCGCTGCCGGGCACGCCCACGATGGTGGTGTTGGCCGGCACCTTGAAGACGATGTTCTTCGCCTGCTCGGCCTGGGCGGCGGCGCGGGCCTTCTCCTGGGTGCCGGAGGGCAGCTTGGAGCGGCCGTAGGTGGCGGGGTCGTAGGCCTTGAGGTAGGCGGAGAGCGAGTAGCCGGTGCCGGACGCGCAGGTCAGCTTCTTGCCGCTGTCGTCGGTGTTGGCGTCGATGGTGCCCTCGACCTTGATGATGCGGGGCGTGGTGTCGGACGCCGAGCCCAGCGCCTTCACGAGCTGGGCGCGGGTGGACACGGTGAAGGTGTGCGCGGAGTCGGCCTTCGCGCCGCCGGTGGTCCCCGTGCCGGAGGCGGCCCAGCCGTCCTTGGCGGCGAGGGTCTGGTGGTAGAGGTCGACGGCGTCGGCGTTCGCGCTCATCGCGAACACCCCGGCGCCGGTGCCCGCGGCGAGGACGGCGGCCGACACGGCGAGGGCGCGCCGCTTGCGGAGGGACCGGCGGTGGGAGGGAGCTGCCACGGAAGAGTCCTTAGGGGTCTGTCGTACGTTCCTTACGCCCCCTCAGTGGCCGCCGCCGCGGGGAAAGTTGCCGCTCGATCGCGCATGAGCGGCGGGAAACCGGAAAGATCTTCGTGTGGACATCCCCGAACCCCATCGCCGGCTCCTCGCGGACGTCGTCGCCGCGGGCGGCCCGTACGGTCTGGTCCTGGCCGGCGGCTACGCCCTCCAGGCGCACGGACTGCTCCGCCGCCCGCACGCCAACCTGGACTTCGCCACCGAGAGCGCCGAGGCCATGGAGCACATCGCCGCTGCCGTCGGCGCGGCCCTGGAGGCGCGGGGACGGCGGGTGCGGGCCGGCGCGATCACCGCGCGCACCGCACAGCTGACGGTCACGGACCCGCCGACCGGCGAGCCGTGCGCGCTCGCGCTGCACAAGGAGGCGTTCTGGCAGCCGCCGGAACTGACCGGGTACGGCCCGGCGCTCTCCCTGGCGGACGCCGTCGGCACGAAGATCCGCGCCCTGTACGACCGGGGCGCCGCTGTCGATCTCATCGACGCGCAGGCCGCGGCGGCCCGGTTCTCCCTGCCCGCCTTGGAGGAACTGGGCCGCCGGCACGCCCATGACCCGTTCGACCTGCCGACCCTCCAGTCCCGGCTGACGGGCACGGACTTCTACTCCGACCGGGACTTCCTCCGCCACGGCCTGGACGAGGCCGCCGTCGCCGCCCTGCGCGCCTGGGCCCAGCACTGGTCCGACGACATCGCCGAGCGGCTGCTGGAGGAGGGCGCGTCCCCGGACACCGAGGCCGACGAGCAGGGCGAGTGAGCCGGATCGGCCGCCGTCGTGCGTCTGGTCCGGGGCCAGGCCCAGGGTGAGCCGGGGTGGGGACGGAGGCCGTCACCGGGCCCGGAGACGGCTGTGCGCGCCGGTCGTCCGGAGCGGGTCAGGACGGATCGGCGCGCACGGCCGGACGTGGTGCCCGGCTGCCTACTTGGGCTGCGGCTTCCGGATGGTCAGGTGCAGCTCGCGCAGGCGGGACTCGTCCAGCTCGGTCGGGGCGCCCATCATCAGGTCCTGGGCGTTGCCGTTGAGCGGGAAGGCGATCGTCTCGCGGATGTTGGGCTCGTCCGCGAGAAGCATGACGATCCGGTCCACACCCGGGGCGATGCCACCGTGCGGCGGGGCGCCGAAGCGGAACGCGCGCAGCATGCCCGCGAACTTCTCCTCGACGGTCTCCCGGTCGTAGCCGGCGATCTCGAAGGCCTTGAGCATGATCTCCGGGTCGTGGTTCCGGATCGCGCCGGAGGACAGCTCGACGCCGTTGCAGACGATGTCGTACTGCCAGCCCAGGATGTCCAGCGGGTCCTGCGTCTGGAGGGCCTCCAGGCCGCCCTGCGGCATCGAGAAGGGGTTGTGGGAGAAGTCGATCCCGCCGGTCTCCTCGTCCTTCTCGTACATCGGGAAGTCGACGATCCAGCAGAAGCGGAACACGCCTTCCTCGAAGTGGCCCGCGCGCTTGGCCGCCTCCACGCGGACCGCGCCCATGATCTTCGAGACCTCGTCGTACTCGCCCGCGCCGAAGAAGACGGCGTGGCCGGGGGCCAGGGAGAGGCGCTTGGTGAGCTCGGCGACGTTCGCCTCGGTGAGGAACTTCGCGATCGGACCGGAGAGCGAGCCGTCCTCGGCCACGCGCACCCAGGCCAGGCCCTTGGCGCCCTGCTCGACGGCGTACTCACCGAGCTGGTCGAAGAACTTGCGGGGCTGCGCGGAGACGTCCGGAACCGGCAGCGCGCGCACGTGCTTGCCCGCGAAGGCCTTGAACTCCGAGCCCTCGAAGACGTCGGTGATGTCCACCAGCTCCAGCTTGGCGCGCAGGTCCGGCTTGTCCGAGCCGTACTTCAGCATCGCCTCGCGGAACGGGATGCGCGGGAACGGGGAGGTGACGTGACGGCCGCCTCCGAACTCCTCGAACAGCTCCGTCATGAGCTTCTCGATCGGCTGGAAGACGTCCTCCTGCTCGACGAAGCTCATCTCCACGTCGAGCTGGTAGAACTCGCCGGGCGAGCGGTCGGCGCGGGCGTCCTCGTCGCGGAAGCAGGGCGCGATCTGGAAGTAGCGGTCGAAGCCGGAGATCATCAGCAGCTGCTTGAACTGCTGCGGGGCCTGCGGCAGCGCGTAGAACTTGCCCGGGTGCACCCGGGAGGGGACCACGTAGTCGCGGGCGCCCTCGGGGGAGGTGGCGGACAGGATCGGCGTCGCCATCTCGTTGAAGCCCATCGCCGCCATCTTCTGGCGGATCGCGGAGATCACGGCCGTACGCAGCATGATGTTGCGGTGCATGCGCTCGCGGCGCAGGTCCAGGAAGCGGTACTCCAGGCGCCGCTCCTCGTTGACCCCGTCCTCGGTGTTGATGGTGAAGGGCAGGGGCTGCGCCGCGCCGAGCAGCTCGACCTCGGTGACCTCGACCTCGATCTCACCGGTGGGCAGGTCGGGGTTCACGTTCTCGGTTCCACGTGAAACAACGCGGCCGTCGACACGGACCGAGGACTCCTTGGAGATCGTGTCCAGGGCCTCGTACGCCGGGGTGCCCGGGCGCGCGACGAGCTGCGTGATGCCGTAGTGGTCACGGAGATCGATGAAGAGGATGCCGCCCAGGTCGCGCCGATTGTGCAGCCAGCCACTCAGCCGGACGTCGGTGCCGACGTCAGAGGCGCGGAGCTGGCCGCAGGTGTGGGACCTGTACCGATGCATCGTCGTTCATCCAGTCTTTGCGGATCGGGTGTCGCCAGGCGGGTACGGCCTAGGCCATCCCAAGGGTACCGGGCACCCCAAGATCGGCTCCCCACCATTACCGTCCGTACCGCTCGCCCGCCTACGGTGGCAGGCTTCGCTCACCTCTCCATAAAGTGGGGCAATGCGTACAGGTGAGCCGTTGCCGTCCGTGGAGGACGTCCTCGCCGCCCTCGCGACCGGGCTCTGGCACTGGGACACGGACACCGGGCTGGTCACCGTGGACGCCGAGGCGGCGCGGCTGCTCGGCCTGCCGGCGGAGCCGGCCACCCTCACGGAGGCGCAGACCCGGGCCCGCTTCCATCCCGTCGACTGGAACGAGATCACCGGTGTGGTGCGGCTGGCCGTCGCCGAGGGCACCCTCGCCGAGGTGCGCATCCGGATCATGGACGGGGACGGCAACATCGTGCGGGTCGTCCGCAGCCGGTCGAAGCCGTCCTTCGACCCCGAGCGGCACACGTACGAGCTGATCGGCACCCTCCAGGAGGTGACCGAGCCGACCCCGGGCACGGCGGCCGGCCGCAGCGCGGTCACCGGGGACTGGCGGCGCTCCCGGGAGGCGTTCCTGCTGGACGCGGGCCGGGCGCTCGCCGAGGCCCGGTCCACGGCGGAGGTGCTGCGGGTCGCGGGCGCCCTGTCGATGCCGGGGTTCTCGCCGGACGGGCTCGTGGTGTTCGGCGTCGAGGGCGACCGGCTGACGATCACCGGGCAGCACGGGCACACCCCCGCCGACATGGGCCCCTTCTCGAACATGCCGCTGGCCACCGACTATCCGGCGGCCGAGGTCGTGCGCACGGGCCGCGCGGTGTACCTGTCCTCGCCCGAGGCCTACCGGGACCGCTACCCGGCGACCTGGCCGCTCGCCCGGCACTTCGGGCGCCGCTCCTGGGCGTTCCTGCCGCTGACGGCAGGCGGGCGCACGATGGGTGCCTGGATGGCCGCCTTCACCTATCCGGTGGCGTTCACCCCGGACGAGCGCGCGGTCCTGACGACGGTCGCCCGGATGCTCGCCCAGGCGCTGTCCCGGGCCGGTGCCGCCGAGTCCGCGCGGGAGCTGACGGAGGGCCTCCAGCGCTCCATGCTGCCCTCGCTCGGCCCCGAGATCCCCGGGATGCGGGTGGCCGCCCGGTACATCCCGACCGGCGGCGGACTCCAGGTCGGCGGCGACTGGTACGACATGATCCCGCTGCCCTCCGGCCGCTTCGCCCTGGTCATCGGGGACGTCCAGGGCCATGACGTGCGCGCGGCCGGTCTGATGGGCCAGCTGCGGATCGCGCTGCGCGCCTACGCCTCCGAGGGGCACCGTCCGGACGCGGTCCTCTCCCGCGCCTCCCGCTTCCTGCACGGCCTCACCGATGACGCCGGGGAGGACGCGCTGACCGACCTCCGCTTCGCGACCTGCCTGTACGTGGAGGCCGACCCGCCGACCGGCCGGCTGGAGATCGCCCGCGCCGGGCACCCGGACCCGGTGATCCGGATGGCCGACGGCACGGTGATGACGCGGCCGACGGCGGGCGGGCTGCCGCTGGGCCTCGACCCGGACGCCGACTACCCGACCACCCGGTTCACGCTCGAACCCGGCGAGACGCTGATGCTGTGCACCGACGGCCTGATCGAGACCGGCGGGCACGACATGGAGAGCGGCTGGCGCCGGCTGCGGGCGATCCTGGAGGACCACGAGGGCGACCTGGAGTCCCTGGCCGACGCGCTGGTGCAGGGCGTGCACGGGCCGTCCTCGCACCACACCACCGGCCCGCTGGCCGACCGCCGCGAGGACGACATCGCGCTGCTGCTGCTGGGCCGGCCGGGGGAGGGCCGCGGGCGCGGCGACACCGTCGCGGTACGGCCGACGGTGCGGCGCACGCTGCTGTCGGTGGCGCAGGACGAACCTGAGCGGATCGCCGAGGCCCGCCAGCATCTGCGCGGGCTGCTGCACGACTGGGCGTCGGCCGAGCAGGTGGACTCGGCGGTGCTGCTGGTCTCGGAGATGGTCACCAACGTGCTGGTGCACACGGACGCCGACGCGCTGCTGCTCGCCGAGGTCATGGGAGAGGGCCCCGGACGGCGGCTGCGGGTGGAGGTCTTCGACACCGGTGACGACCTCCCGCACAAGCGCCGCCCCGGCGAACTGGCCTCCTCCGGGCGGGGCCTGATGCTGATCGAACTCCTCGCGGACGGCTGGGGGGTGGACCCGCGGGGCGAGGGCAAGAGCATCTGGTTCGAGCTCTACGAACCAGGGGGCTCGGGGGCCGGTGCGTCGGAGGAGGTGGCCTGACGCCCCCGCAGCTCCTGGACGGCCCCGAAGGCCGCCGCGGTCAGCGGGACGGCGAGGAGCATGCCGAGGATGCCCGCGACGGAGGCGCCCGCGGTGATGGCCAGCATCACCACGGCCGGGTGCATCTGCACGGTCCGGCTCTGGATCACCGGTTGCAGCACGTGTCCCTCCAGCACCTGCACCGCGAGCACCACCCCGAGCACCCACAGCGCGATGACGAAGCCCCGGTCGGCGAGGGCGACCAGCACGGCCACCGCGCCGGAGAGGAAGGCGCCGAGGTAGGGGATGTAGGCGCCGACGAAGACGAGCGCGCCGAGCCCGATCGCACCGGGCACCCGGAGGATCAGCAGGCCGACGGTGATGCACAGGGCGTCGATGAGCGCGATGAAGGTCGTGCCGCGCATGAACCCCTCCACCGCGGCGAACGACCGCCGGGCGATGGCCTCCAGGAGCTCGGCGCTGCCGCCGGGCGCGAGCGAGCGCAGGCCGGCCACGGCGCGGTGGGAGTCGCGCAGGAAGAAGAAGACGAGCAGCAGGGCGAGCACGGCCATGGCGATGGACTCGGCGACGACGCTGACGCCACTGATGACGTTGGACGCGGCGGTGCTGCCGAACTTGCCCAGCCATTGCCGGGCGTTGGCGGCGAGGTCGTCCAGACTCGTCCCCGCGGCACCGAAGTGCCGTGCGACCCCCTTGGCCGCGGTCCGCAGCGAGGCGAGGATCTCCGCGCCGGTGTCGACGAGCGCGGCGACGACGATGTACACGGCGCCGCCGACGACGGCCACCACGGCGACGCAGGTGAGCCCGGCCGCCACCGACGCCTGCACCCCCGCCCGCACCAGCTGCCGGTACAACGGCCCGAGCAGCGCGGTCCCGAGCAGGGCGAGCAGCACCGGCGTGACAGCCGTACGGAACTCCGCGCACAGCCGCACCCCGACCCACCCGACCCCGGCGGCGAGCAGCAGCACGACACACCAGGCGGCGAACCGGCGGACGGCGACAGGGAGGAACTGCACGCCTCCAGCGGATCACGCGCCGCCGGTACTGTCCTGCGAGCGGGTCCGGGCGGGTGAGGAAACGCCGACCCCGGCCGACGTACGGCCGGGGTCCTGATGGGGGAGTCGGCGGCGCCCGGCGGGTCGTCCGCGGGCCGGCGCCGTCACCGGGGAGCGGTCAGATGCCGCCCTCGGACATCCCGTGGACCGCCGGGACGCTGCCGAGCCGGCCCTTCTGGAAGTCCTCGAAGGCCTGCATCAGTTCTTCCTTGGTGTTCATGACGAACGGGCCGTAGTGGGCCATCGGCTCCCGGATGGGCTGTCCGCCGAGGAGGACGACCTCCAGGTCCGGCGTGTGCGAGTCCTGCTTCTCGTCCGCGCGGACGGTGAGCGAGGAGCCGGCGCCGAAGACGGCCGTCTGGCCCAGGTGGATCGGGCGGCGCTCCGCACCGACGCTGCCGCGGCCCGCGAGGACGTACGCCAGCCCGTTGAAGTCCTCCCGCCAGGGCAGGGTGATCTCCGCGCCGGGGGCGAGGGTGGCGTGGATCATCGTGATCGGGGTGTGGGTGATGCCGGGGCCCTGGTGGCCGTCCAGCTCGCCGGCGATGACACGCAGCAGCGCGCCGCCGTCGGGGGTGGTGAGGAGCTGGACGTTGCCGCCGCGGATGTCCTGGTAGCGCGGGGTCATCATCTTGTCCTTGGCAGGGAGGTTCACCCACAGCTGGAGCCCGTGGAAGAGGCCGCCGGACACGACGAGGGACTCCGGCGGGGCCTCGATGTGCAGCAGGCCGGAGCCCGCGGTCATCCACTGGGTGTCGCCGTTGGTGATGGTGCCGCCGCCACCGTTGCTGTCCTGGTGGTCGAAGACGCCGTCGATGATGTAGGTGACGGTCTCGAAGCCGCGGTGCGGGTGCCAGGGGGTGCCCTTGGGCTCGCCCGGCGCGTACTCCACCTCGCCCATCTGGTCCATCATGATGAACGGGTCGAGGTGGCGGTAGTTGATCCCCGCGAACGCCCGGCGCACCGGGAAGCCCTCGCCCTCGTAACCGCTCGGAGCGGTCGTGACGGTGAGCACGCGGCGTGCCACGGCGTCGGCGGGAGCGGTCACACGGGGCAGCGTCAACGGGTTCTCGACGGTCACTGCAGGCATGGTGGGTACCTCCTTGGTACGCCCACTTTAGTTGAGCGTTGAACTTCTTGCCACCCAGAACAGAGAAAACCCGGAGGGCATTCCCTCCGGGCTTCCGGGTGCGCGGGCGCGCGGATCGACCGACGTCCGCGCGGCGACGGCGTCTAGCCGTACATGCGGCGCATCGCGAAGTCGACCATCTGCTCGACCGCCTTCGCGTCGAAGACCATCCGGTGCTCGCCCTCCATGTCCAGGACGAAGCCGTAGCCGGTCGGCAGCAGGTCGATCACCTCGGCGCCGGTGATGACGAAGTACTTGGACTCCTTGCCGGCGTACCGGCGCAGCTCCTTCAGCGAGGTGAACATCGGGATCACCGGCTGCTGGGTGTTGTGCAGCGCCAGGAAGCCCGGCGTGTCACCGCGCGGGCAGTACACCTTCGACGTGGCGAAGATCTGCTGGAAGTCCTCGGCGGACATCTGGCCGGTCGTGAAGGCGCGCACCGCGTCCGCGAGCGAGGGCGGCGACGGCTCGGGGTACAGCGGCGGCTGCTGCCCGTATCCGCCGACACCGCCCGGCATCTGCTGCTGCGACGAGGCGTACTGCTGCTGGGCAGCGCCCCCGTCCATGGGCTGGCCGTATCCGTACATGGGGAGAAGCGTACCGAGCCGCCCCTCCGCCGGAACGGCCTACGGAGCCAAAACCTCACGGGGCCGGGAGGTCCGGGGATACCTTGATCACGCAACGCGCCCTGGACGGAGACACGCGTTCACCCGGGCGGCCGAAGCGTACAGGGTCGCCCGCGGCGCACTTGAGACGCGTCACAGATGACCGGTTCGGGGTTGCTTCTTATTACCGGCGGGTAGCATCATCGGAGCTACTTGTTGGTACGTGAACTAGGTGCGAGGAGCAAGTGCCTCGCCGATCCCTCAACGGAGCCGTCGCCATGGGGCACTACAAGTCGAATCTCCGCGACATCGAGTTCAACCTCTTCGAAGTACTGGGGCGCGACAAGGTGTACGGCACCGGCCCGTTCGAGGAGATGGACGTCGAGACCGCCAAGAGCGTCCTGGAGGAGCTGACCCGCCTCTCCGAGAACGAGCTGGCCGAGTCCTTCGCCGACGCCGACCGCAACCCGCCCGTCTTCGACCCGGAGACCAACACCGCGCCCGTCCCGGCGTCCTTCAAGAAGAGCTACCAGGCCTTCATGGACTCCGAGTACTGGCGGCTCGGCCTGCCCGAGGAGATCGGCGGCACCACCTCGCCGCGCTCCCTGATCTGGGCCTACGCCGAGCTGATCCTGGGCGCCAACCCGGCCGTGTGGATGTACTCCTCCGGCCCCGCGTTCGCCGGCATCCTCTTCGAGGAGGGCAACGAGGTCCAGAAGCACATCGCCAAGATCGCCGTCGAGAAGCAGTGGGGCTCCACGATGGTCCTCACCGAGCCGGACGCCGGCTCGGACGTGGGCGCCGGCCGCACCAAGGCCGTGCAGCAGGAGGACGGCTCCTGGCACATCGAGGGCGTGAAGCGCTTCATCACCTCCGGTGAGCACGACATGTCGGAGAACATCCTCCACTACGTGCTCGCGCGTCCCGAGGGCGCCGGCCCCGGCACCAAGGGCCTGTCCCTCTTCCTCGTCCCGAAGTACCTCTTCGACTTCGAGACCGGCGAGCTGGGCGAGCGCAACGGCGTCTACGCCACCAACGTCGAGCACAAGATGGGCCTGAAGGCCTCCAACACGTGCGAGATGACCTTCGGCGACAAGCACCCCGCCAAGGGCTGGCTGATCGGCGACAAGCACGACGGCATCCGCCAGATGTTCCGCATCATCGAGTTCGCCCGCATGATGGTCGGCACGAAGGCGATCTCCACGCTCTCCACCGGCTACCTGAACGCGCTGGAGTACGCCAAGGAGCGCGTCCAGGGCCCGGACCTGGCCAACTTCATGGACAAGACCGCGCCCAAGGTCACCATCACCCACCACCCCGACGTGCGCCGCTCGCTGATGACGCAGAAGGCGTACGCGGAGGGCATGCGCGCCCTGGTGATGTACACCGCCTCGGTCCAGGACGCCATCCAGATCAAGGAGGCGAACGGCGAGGACGCCTCCACCGAGCACGCCCTGAACGACCTGCTCCTGCCGATCGTCAAGGGTTACGGCTCCGAGAAGGCCTACGAGCTGCTCGCCCAGTCGCTGCAGACCTTCGGCGGCTCCGGCTTCCTCCAGGAGTACCCGATCGAGCAGTACATCCGGGACTCCAAGATCGACACCCTGTACGAGGGCACCACGGCGATCCAGGGCCAGGACTTCTTCTTCCGGAAGATCGTCCGCAACCAGGGCGCCGCGCTGAACTCCCTCGCCGAGGACATCAAGAAGTTCCTGGCGCTCGGCACCGGCGGCGAGGAGCTGTCCGGCGCCCGCGAGCACCTGGCCAAGGCGGCCGTGGAGCTGGAGGCGATCGTCGGCCTGATGCTGACCGACCTCGCCGCCACCGAGCAGGACACCAAGAACATCTACAAGGTCGGCCTGAACACCACCCGCCTGCTCATGGCCTCCGGTGACGTCGTCGTCGGCTACCTGCTGCTGAAGGGCGCCGCGATCGCCGCCGAGAAGCTGGCCACGGCCTCGGCGAAGGACAATGCGTTCTACACGGGCAAGATCGCCGCGGCGAAGTTCTTCGCGGCGAACGTCCTGCCGGGCGTCACCCTCGCCCGCAAGGTCGCCTCGGGCGTCGAGCTGGACCTGATGGAGCTGGACGAAGCGGCGTTCTGACCGGCCCGTCCGGACCTTCCGGACGACCCCGTCGATTCCTCGCACGGGCCCGCTCCTTACCGGGAGCGGGCCCGTGCACGTCGTTAAGGTGAATCCATGAGCGCACCATCCAGCCCGTCACCCGCCGCCGCCCCTCCAGGGAGCGCTTCGCGCGCTCCTCTCCCCTTCGACCGCGGCCACACCGACGACCTGATGTCCTTCCTCGCGGCGAGCCCGACGCCGTACCACGCCGTGGCGAACACCGCCGAACGGCTGGAGAAGGCCGGCTTCCGGCAGGTCGCGGAGACGGACGCCTGGGACGGGACGTACGGCGGCAAGTACGTGCTGCGCGGCGGCGCGATCGTGGCCTGGTACGTGCCCGAGGGCGCCGAGCCGCACACCCCCTTCCACATCATCGGCGCGCACACCGACTCCCCGAACCTCCGGGTCAAGCCGCGCCCGGACAGCGGGGCGCACGGCTGGCGCCAGGTCGCCGTCGAGATCTACGGCGGCCCGCTGCTGAACTCCTGGCTGGACCGGGACCTCGGCCTGGCCGGCCGGCTGAGCCTGCGCGACGGCTCCTCGGTCCTGGTCGACGTGGACCGGCCGCTGTTGCGGGTGCCGCAGCTCGCCATCCACCTGGACCGCTCCGTCAGCTCGGAGGGGCTCAAGCTCGACAAGCAGCGGCACCTCCAGCCGGTGTGGGGCCTCGGCAACGAGGTGCTGGACGGTGAACTCATCGCCTTCCTGGAGCAGGAGGCCGGGCTGACGGCGGGCTCGGTGACCGGCTGGGACCTGATGACGTATCCGGTGGAGCCGCCCGCCTACCTCGGCCGGGACCGCGAGCTGGTCGCCGGCCCGCGGATGGACAACCTGCTGTCCGTGCACGCCGGTGTCGCCGCCCTCGTCGCCGCGGCGACCTCCGGCGCCGCGCTCACCCGCATCCCGGTGCTGGCCGCCTTCGACCACGAGGAGAACGGCTCCCAGTCGGACACCGGCGCGGACGGCCCGCTGCTCGGCACCGTCCTGGAGCGCTCCGTCCTCGCGCGCGGCGGGTCGTTCGAGGACCGGGCCCGCGCCTTCGCCGGGACGGTCTGCCTGTCCTCCGACACGGGTCACGCCGTGCACCCCAACTACGCCGAGCGGCACGACCCGACGCACCACCCGCGGGTCAACGGCGGCCCGATCCTCAAGGTCAACGTCAACAACCGCTACGCCACGGACGGTTCGGGCCGCGCGGTGTTCGCCGCGGCCTGCGAGAAGGCGAACGTCCCCTTCCAGAGCTTCGTCTCCAACAACTCCATGCCGTGCGGCACCACCATCGGCCCGATCACCGCGGCCCGCCACGGCATCCGCACGGTCGACATCGGCGTGGCGATCCTCTCCATGCACAGCGTCCGTGAACTGTGCGGCGCCGACGACCCGTTCCTCCTGGCGAACGCGCTGACCGCCTTCCTGGAGGGCTAGTCGGGGCCTCGCCGGGTACCCGGAGGGCACCGGAGATTCCGGAACCAGAAGGGGAGGCGAGGTCTCATGGGTCTCGGCGGATGCATCATCCTCATCGCCGTGGGGGCCATTCTGACGTTCGCGACCGACTGGCACATGCAGGGCGTCAACCTCACCGTCGTCGGCCTGATCCTGATGGCCGTGGGCCTGATCGGCGTGGCGACGTTCAGCGGAATAGCCCGTCGCCGCCGCGTGGTGGTCCCGCCGACGACCCCGGTGGTGGAGGAAGAACCCCGCCACCACCGCGTCGACGGCTACTCCGACGGCTACGGCGTCTGACGGCTGAACCCACCTGCGCCTGAAGGTGGGTTCAGCCGTTCCCCGGCAAGGTGCCCGCCGACCGCGCCGCTCAGCCCTGCCCGGGGGCGGTGTCGTCCATCCCCGCCAGCACCAGCGGCAGGCGGTCCGCCCCGCCCGCCGTGAGGCGGACCGGGACGCCCCAGTCCTGCTGGTGGACGTGGCAGGCCGGGTATGCGTTGGCCGGGTCGTCGTCGCAGGACGCCGCCATCGCGGAGACGTGCAGGACGCCCTCCGTGACGTCCGGGTTCAGTTCCAGTTCACGGGACAGGTCGGTGTCCGCTCCCTCGCCCTTGAGCAGCAGCTCCGGCGGGGTGGCGGAGACCAGCAGCCGGGTCGAGGGGCCGTAGCGCGTGTCGAGCTTCTGGCCGGCCGGGGCCTGGAAGATCACGTCCAGGCGCAGCCCGCCGGGGGCGACCTCGGTCGCGGCGCGCTGGGTGCGGTGGGCGACCGACTCCACCCGCACCGCCTCCTCCGGCAGCCGCAGCCGGGTCAGCCGGTGCCGGGCCGACTCCACGACCACGATGTCCTCACCGACCAGGACGGCGTCGCTGGGCTCGCGCAGATCGGTGGCGAGCGTGGTGACCTCGCCGGACGCCGGGTCGTAGCGGCGCAGGGCGTGGTTGTAGGTGTCGGCGACGGCGACCGAGCCGTCCGGCAGGGCGGTGACGCCCAGCGGGTGCTGGAGCAGGGCCTGGCCGGCGGCGCCGTCCCGGTGGCCGAAGTCGAACAGACCGGTGCCGACGGCGGTGTGCACCTGCCCGTCGAGGTCGACCCAGCGCAGCGCGCTCGTCTCGGAGTCGGCGAGCCAGAGCCGGTCGGCGGTGGCCGCGAGGCCGGAGGGCTGCGCGAACCAGGCCTCGGCCGCGGGCCCGTCCACCAGGCCCTCGTTGGTGGTGCCGGCCGCCACGGCGACCGTGCCGTCGGCCGGGTCGTACGTCCACAGCTGGTGGACGCCCGCCATCGCGATCCACACCCTGCCGCCGAAGACCGCCACGTCCCACGGCGAGGAGAGATCGACCTCGCGGGCCGGGCCGGAGGTCGCCGAGCCCTGCCACCACTGCTTGCCGGTGCCCGCCAGGGTGGTCACCTCGCCCGTGGCCGGGTCCAGGCGGCGCAGGGCGTGGTTGACGGTGTCGGCGACCACCACCGAGCCGTCGTCGAGGAGGGCGAGGCCCTGCGGCTCGTTGAAGGACGCCTCCCCCGGACCGCCGTCGGCGAATCCGCGCGTACCGGAGCCGATGCGCCGTACGACGGTCTCGGCGTCCTCGGCCAGCTCCACCAGCTGGTGCCGGGTGGTGTCGCTGACCAGGAAGGTGCCGGACGGCAGCAGCAGGGCCTTGCCCGGGAAGCGCAGCACCGTCGGCTCCGGTTCCGGTGCGACGTACGGCCCGTCACCGCGGCGCAGGGTGCCCTTGGCCCCGTGCTCCGCCTCCAGCTCGGTCACCAGCCGCTCGATGGCGTGCACATGCCCCTCGCCCGCGTGCTGCGCGACGACGTACCCCTCGGGGTCGATCACCACGAGCGTCGGCCAGGCGCGCACCGCGTACTGCTTCCAGGTGGCCAGCTCGGGGTCGTCCAGGACCGGGTGGGCCACGCCGTAGCGCTCCACGGCGTCCACGACCGCCTGGTGCTCCGCCTCGTGCACGAACTTCGGCGAGTGCACCCCGATCACCACGAGGGTGTCCCGGTGCTTCTCCTCCAGCTCGCGCAGCTCGTCCAGGACGTGCAGGCAGTTGATGCAGCAGAAGGTCCAGAAGTCCAGGACGACTATGCGTCCGCGCAGGTCGGCGAGGGTGTACTGCTGGTCTCCCGTGTTCAGCCAGCCGCCCTTGCCGATCAGCTCGGGGGCGCGGACTCGGGCGCGTCGGGGTGTGGAGTCGGTCATGGCTTCAAGGGTGCCACCTGACGCCGGCAGCCGTTCCGGCGCCTGTGGACAACCCCGGGTGCTGTGGACAACCCGGGCCGAGGTGCGGCCCGCCCCTGACCGGCGCGGCCGTCAGTCCTGGTGGACCACGTTCCGGCCGGGGCCGCCGGAGAGCGTGTCCCGGCCCGGCCCGCCGTAGAGCCGGTCGTTCCCGCTGTTGCCGTACAGCTTGTCGTTGCCGCTGTTGCCGTACAGGACGTCGTTGCCCTTGCCGCCGTACAGGGTGTCGTCGCCGGTGCCGCCGGTGATCGTGTCGTTGCCGTCGTCCCCGGCCAGGTACTGCGCACCGGCGCCCCCGCGCAGCGTGTCGTCGCCCTTGCCGCCCTGCACGATGTTGTCGCCGCCGCTCGCGTCGACCGTGTCGTTCCCGTCGCCGCCCCAGGCCAGGCCCTCCTTGCCGACCGTGAGCCGGTCGTTGCCCGCGTCCCCCGAGACGTAGGCGCCGTCGAGGCGGCCGGAGTCGGTCGCCTTGTCGTTGCCGGAGCCCAGGGAGATCTGGGCGTAGTAGTAGATCTGGTCGGTGGCGTTCCTGTACGCGAGGGTGTCGTCGCGGTCGCCGAGGTTCACGATCAGGGCGGCGTACGGGTCCTGGCTGTCGAGGCTGGTGACCGTGCAGGAGACCTTCGTGCGGTCCGCGCCGTCCGGGTGGGCGCAGCCGTGGCCGGGCTTGATCGTGACGGTGTCGTCGATCAGGTAGGTGATGCCGGTGCGGTCGGCTGTGAGCGACGCGGTGACGGTGGCCTTGTTGGCCTGGCCGGGGGCGGCCTTGTAGGTGAGCTGCCAGTCGTACTGGTTGACCTCGGCGGTGGCGGGCGAGGTGGCCGCCGACGCGGTGCCGGACAGGGCGAACGGCACGGCCAGCGCGGCGGCCGTGCCGACGGCCAGGGCGAGCGCGCGGACGGGCCGGCGGTGGTGGGTGCGAGCGGACATGGTGGACCTCCGAGTGGAACGGGCGGACTGTTCGGCCGGCTTTCCTCCGGCTCCCGCACCGTTCGACCCGGGGGTGGTCCCGCTGGTTGGGCAACACCCTTGGGAACACCGGAAGTTCATCCCCGGAACACCTGGTGTCCCGGTGGATTCCGGCGTCCCGTCAGGAGCGCTTCAGGAGAGCGCGTGACCCGTGGTCGCGTCCACATGGCCGGGAACGTCCTCGTGCCGGTCGCCGACCGTCAGCGTCCCGGTGGGCTCGAAGAGCAGGATCTCGGTGGGCACGGGCGCGTACGGCTTGTGTTCGGTGCCGCGCGGGACGGTGAACACCGACCCCTTGGGCAGGACCACCGTGCGCTCGCCGGCCGGCTCGCGCAGGCCGATGTGCAGTTCGCCGGAGAGGACCAGGAAGAACTCGTCGGTGTGTTCGTGCGCGTGCCAGAGATGTTCGCCCTCCACTTTCGCCAGGCGGACGTCGTAGTCGTTGACGGCGGTGACGATGCGGGGGCTCCACTGCTCGGAGAAGGAGGCGAGGGCCGTGTCCAGGGAGATCGGTTCCATGCGCTCATCGTGGGGGGTGACGGAGCACCGCACGAGTGCTAGGAATCGCATATGCCGCAAGGATCCTCTCACCGTGTCGTCCTGGTGGTCGACGACAACTCCAACCCCTTCGAGATGAGCTGTGCCATCGAGGTCTTCGGGCTGCCACGGCCCGAGCTGGGGCGGGACCTGTACGACTTCCGGCTGTGCGCTGCCGAGCCGCACACCCGGATGCGGGACGGTTTCTTCACGCTCGGCGGGGTCGCCGGTCTGGAGGCCGCCGAGGAGGCCGACACGCTGATCGTGCCGAACCGCCCGGACACCGAGGTCCCGCGCGCCAAGCGCGTCCTGGACGTCGTACGCCGGGCACACGCGCGTGGCGCCCGCCTCGTCGGCTTCTGCTCGGGCGCGTTCACGATCGCGGAGGCCGGGCTGCTGGACGGGCGCCGCGCGGCCTGTCACTGGATGTGGGCGGAGGCCTTCCGGTCCCGCTTCCCCGAGGTGCGCCTGGAACCGGACGTGCTCTTCGTGGACGACGGCGACATCCTCACCGCCTCCGGCAGCGCCTCCGCGCTCGATCTCGGCCTGCACCTGGTCCGCCGGGACCACGGCGCGGAGATCGCCAACCACGTCTCCCGGCGGCTCGTCTTCGCCGCGCACCGGGACGGCGGACAGCGGCAGTTCGTGGAACGGCCGGTGCCCGAGGTGCCCGACGAGTCCCTCGGCCCGCTGCTGGCGTGGGCGCAGGAACGGCTGGGCGAGCCGTTGACGGTGGCCGACCTGGCGTCCCGCGCGGCGGTCAGCCCCGCCACGCTGCACCGGCGCTTCCGCGGCCAGCTGGGCACGACCCCGCTGGCCTGGCTCACCGCGGAGCGGGTGGCCCTGGCGTGCCGTCTGATCGAACGGGGTGAGGAGCGGCTGGACGTCGTGGCGGCGCGCAGCGGCCTGGGTACGGCGGCCAATCTGAGGGCGCGGCTGCGGCGGGAGACGGGGCTGAGCCCCTCGGAGTACCGCAGGCGGTTCGGGGCGGTGCCCGTGGCGGGTACGGCCGGCCGGACGCACCGGTCAGCGGACCGGGTCAGGACGGCGGGGACGGGTCCGATCCCGCGGTCGCCCGCGATCTGACCTGCTCGCCCCAGGCGTCCGACAGCGCCTTCGGGACCTTCGCCGTCAGGCCCCCGTCCTTGGTGAAGGCGAGCCCCCGGACGTACGCGCTGCTGCCGCAGCCGTCGGTCCAGTGGGTGAGCCGTACGTCGACGGACGTGTCGATGACCGGCCGTTGCTCGCCCTTGCGCGTGACCCGGAAGCGGACCGGACCGGAGGCGGGGTCGACGTCACGCGGCAGCGGGAGGCTCACGTCCGTGATCCGCTCCCGGCGCAGGGTGTCCTCCGCGCACTCGCCCCGCGCGCACAGCTCGTAGGAGCCGCCGGTGAGATCGCCGTATCCCCGGTGGTCGAACAGCACGCCGACGCCGGAGACGACGTCATGGCCGGCGCACGGCTCCCCGTACGAACACCCGGAGGCGGCCGCGAGCAGGGCGGCCCCGGCGGTCAGCAGACCTGCCCGCCTGATCGGTCTCATCACTTCCTGTCCCCTCCGCGGCCCTTCAGGCCGACCTGGCGAACCGGCACAACCTGTGACGATCAGCACGCGCCGGGGAAGCATGACCCGTATGAGATTCCTCGTGCGCGACCGGATCCTCGGCATCGGTGACGACTGGTGGATCGAGGACGACCAGGGCCGGAAGGTGTTCCTCGTCGACGGCAAGGCGATGCGCCTGCGGGACACCTTCGAGCTGAAGGACACCGAGGGCCGGGTCCTGATCGACATCCACCAGAAGATGTTCGCCCTGCGCGACACCATGCTGATCGAACGCGACGGCGAGCCCCTGGCCAGGATCCGGCGCAAGCGGCTGTCCCTGCTGCGCAACCACTACCGCGTCTCCCTGGTGGACGGCACCGAACTCGACGTCAGCGGAAAGATCCTGGACCGCGAGTTCGCCGTCGAGTACGACGGCGAACTCCTCGCGGTGATCTCCCGCCGCTGGCTGAGCATCCGCGACACGTACGGCGTGGACGTCGTACGGGAGGACGCCGACCCGGCGCTGCTGATCGCGGTGGCGGTGTGCGTGATCCACCTCGCCGAGAAGGAGGGGGAGGAGGACTGACGGGGCTAGGGTCTTTCGTTCGGATCAGGCCGGATCAGGGAGCGGGGTCTGGTGCCGTGCATCGCAAGGCGGAGGAGGGCGCCATGGCGGAGCCATGGCCACCGACGACAACGCGGCGAGGCGCGGTGCCAGGGCCCGCGAGCCCGGCATGATCCGAACGAAAGACCCTAGCTCGGGCGCCGGGGCGGTTCCAGACCCAGCACCCGGTCCTTGAGCGCCGGGAACTGTTCGCGGGTCGCGGCGACCTTCGCCGGGTCCAGGTCGACCGTGAGGACCTCTTCTCCGGGGCCGGCCTCGGCGAGCACCTCACCCCACGGATCCACCACGATCGAGTGACCCGCCTGCGGAACTCCGGCGTGGGTCCCGGCCGTTCCACAGGCGAGCACGAACGCCTGGTTCTCCACCGCCCGCGCCTTGGCCAGCAGCGTCCAGTGCGCGCGTCGCCGCTCGGGCCAGCCCGCCGGGATCACCAGCGTCTCGGCACCGGCGTCCACCAGACCGCGGAAGAGTTCGGGGAAACGGAGGTCGTAGCAGGTGGCCAGGCCGAGCGTGGTCCCGGGCAGCCGGGCCGTCACCAGGTCCCGGCCCGCGCCCATCAGCACCGCTTCGCCCTTGTCGAAGCCGAAGCGGTGGATCTTGCGGTAGGCCGCGACCAGGTCACCGGAGGGGGAGAAGAGGAGAGACGAGTTGTAGAGGGTGCCGTCAGGGTCCCGCTCGGGAAGGGAGCCGGCGTGCAGCCACACGCCCGCGTCGCTCGCCGCCTTGGCCATCGCCTCGTACGTCGGACCTTCGAGCGGCTCGGCCGCACGGCCGAACTCCTCGAAGGCGAAGGCACCGGTGGTCCACAGTTCGGGCAGGACGACGAGGTCGGCGCCGCTCTGCTCCCGCACCAGCGCGGCCACGCGCCGGCGCCGGGAGTCGACCGGTTCGCCCTCGTCCACGGCGATCTGGATCAGCGAGGCGCGCACACTACCACCGTCCTGGCATTCGAGTCGTCCACACGGGCCTACGATCGTCACACGAAAGCACTGCCGGGGTGCCTTTCAGCAGCGTAACTTAGCCTCTCAAGACACCCGCCGAAGTGCAGCCGCCGCCCGCTGGCCATGCCGCCACAACCTGCCCGTGTACCGACCGCCGAGGGGTCCTGTTCCGTGAGTCTGCATCCCACCCTCCAGCCCTACGCCGACGCCTGGACCCACTCCATCGAAGCGATATCCGAGATGGTGCAGTCGCTCGTCGAGGGCGAGTGGAACCGGCGGACGCCCTGCCCCGGCTGGTCGGTGCGGGACATCGTGTCCCATGTGATCGGCCTGGACTGCGAGATGCTCGGCGACCCGCGCCCCATCCACTCCCTGCCGCGCGACCTGTTCCACGTCACCACCGAGCACCAGCGCTACATGGAGATGCAGGTCGACGTCCGCCGCCACCACACGGCGCCGGAGATGACGGCCGAGCTGGAGTACACGGTCATCCGCCGCAACCGCCAGCTGCGCAACGAGGCCCGGGACCCCGGCACCAAGGTGCGCGGGCCGCTGGGCACGGAGATCACCCTGGAACAGGCCTACCGGGCCCGGGCGTTCGACGTGTGGGTGCACGAGCAGGACCTGCGCGCGGCCCTCGGCCGCCCCGGCAACCTGGACTCGCCGGGCGCCCACGTCACCCGGGACGTCCTGCTGGAGGCGCTGCCCAAGGTCGTGGCGCACGACGCGGACGCCCCGCGCAGCTCGGCGGTCGTGTTCGACGTGCACGGCCCGGTCGAGTTCCTGCGCACGGTCCGCGTCGACATCCAGGGCCGCGGCACCGTGGAGACCGCCCCCGCTCTCGGCCCCGCGGCCACCCTCAGCCTCGACTGGGAGACCTACGTCCGCCTGGCCTGCGGCCGGGTGAGCCCCGAGGCGGTGGCGGACCGGGTGAAGACGGAGGGCGACCAGGACCTGGCGGCGGCCATCCTGCGCCACTTCGCGGTGACGCCGTGACGGCACCCGGCGGGCCTCCCGGCCCACCGCGGGCGGGTGGGCACGCGGCAGGACCCTCGGCTCACGCCGCGGGCACGTGCACCGTCTCCACCCGGCTGGCGACCAGCCGCTCCCGCTCCCGCCGGGCCGCCCGCCCCCGCAGCCGCAGGATCTGACCGATCCCGAGCGCCTGGAGCACGAACACGGCGCTGAACGCCACGGTGTAGTCGTCCCCGGTCGCGTCCAGCAGCACGCCGATCGCGAAGAGCGTCGTCATGGAGGCGATGAAGCCACCCATGTTGGTGATGCCGGACGCCGTGCCCTGTCGCTCGGGCGGGTTGGCCGGCCGGGCGAAGTCGAAGCCGAGCATCGACGCCGGTCCGCACGCGCCGAGCACCGCGCACAGCACCAGCAGCAGCCACATCGGCGCGTGCTCCCCGGGGTAGGCCAGGGTCGCCGCCCACAGCAGCGCGGTGGCGGCCACCGTGCCCAGCGCCAGCGGCAGCCGCGCCGCGTGGTGCCGGGCGACGATCTGTCCGTAGACCAGGCCGATCACCATGTTGGACAGCACGACGAGAGTGAGCAGTTCGCCGGCCGTGCCACGGCTGAGGCCCTGCGCCTCGACCAGGAACGGCAGGCCCCACAGCAGCAGGAACACCATCGCCGGGAACTGGGTGGTGAAGTGCACCCACAGACCCAGGCGGGTGCCGGGCTCCCGCCAGGACGCGGCGATCTGCCGGCGGACGTAGGCCGCGCCCCGGTGCGGGGACGGCTCCGGCTCCTGCCCCTCGGGGTGGTCCTTCAGGAACAGCAGGGTGAGCACGAGGACGACCGCGCCCGCCAGCGCGCTTCCCGCGAACGCCGGGGTCCAGCCGATGCCGTGCAGCAGCCGGGACAGGACCAGGGTGGAGACCAGGTTGCCCGCCATGCCGACCAGGCCCGCGAGCTGCGCCACCAGCGGCCCGCGCCGGGCCGGGAACCAGCGGGTGCCGAGCCGCAGCACGCTGATGAAGGTCATCGCGTCGCCGCAGCCCAGCAGCGCCCGGGAGGCGAGCGCGGTGCCGTACGAGGGGGAGAAGGCGAAGCCCAGTTGTCCGGCGGTGAAGAGCACCGCACCGATGCTCAGCACCTTCTTGGTGCCGAGGTGGTCCACGAGCAGGCCGACGGGTATCTGCATGCCCGCGTAGACCAGCAGCTGGAGGATGGAGAACGTGGAGAGCGCGGAGGCGCCCACGTGGAAGCGGTCGGCCGCGTCGAGGCCGGCCACCCCCAGTGACGTACGGAAGATGACGGCGACGAAGTAGACGGCCACGCCTATGGACCACACGGCGACGGCCCGGCGTCCGCCGGGCGGATCGCCCGGAAGGGTGGCGCTGCGGCCCGCCAGGCTCATCGGACCTCACCCCGTGCCAGGTGCGAGAACCAGCCCACGTGCCGGTGCACGATCCCGACGGCCGCCTCCGCGTCGCCGGCGCGCAGCGCGTCCAGGATCTCCTCATGCTCGGCGAGCGTCTTGGCGATCCTGTCGGGGTGGGAGTGCATGACGGCGACGCCCATCCGCAGCTGCCGGTCGCGCAACTGGTCGTAGAGCCGGGCGAGGATCTCGTTGCCCCCGCTGCGCACGATCTCGGCGTGGAAGCAGCGGTCGGTGACCGCGGCGGCGGCCAGGTCACCGGCGGCGGCCTGCGCCTTCTGCTGCTCCAGCAGCTCGGCCAGCCGCTCCAGCAGGCCCGGCGGCGCGGGTACGGCCTTACGGGCCGCGTGCTCCTCGACCAGCAACCGGGTCTCCACCACGTCGGCGATCTCCTGCGCGGAGACCGGCAGGACCAGGGCGCCCTTCTTCGGGTAGAGCCGGATGAGGCCCTCCACCTCCAGCCGCAGCAGCGCCTCCCGGACGGGCGTGCGCGAGACCCCGACGGCCTCGGCCAGCTCCCCCTCGGTGAGCAGGGTGCCGCCCTCGTAGCGGCGGTCGAGCACACCCTGCTTGACGTGGGTGTACACGCGGTCGGCGGCGGGTGGCTGCTTGAGGGACTGCGGGGCGGACTGCTCGACGGCCGTGTTCATGCCCACAGCATAGATACAACACGTACGCAAGGGCGGGACCGTCCATCATGCGGACGTGACGAACGCCTCTCGCAGCGCCCGCACAACCTTCTGTGCTACTTACGTGTCACACTTATGCGGCCCCCCTCCCGCTTGCCACCTCAACTCGGCCGCAATCCAGGGGCATTCAAGACATTCGAGGTACATCACTTTGATTACCGGCATCAAGGGCATCCGCCTCCGCAGAGCAACTGCCGTCGCCGTCACGTCCGGCGCGCTGCTCGCGACCGGTGCCCTCACCGCAGCGCCCGCGCAGGCCGTCACCGCGCCGTCGATCGTGGCCAAGGGCGGGTTCGTGATGAACAACGCGAACAGCTCGACGCTGTACGGAAAGGCGGCGGACACCAAGCGCTCCACCGGCTCCACCACCAAGATCATGACCGCCAAGGTCGTGCTCGCGCAGTCGAACCTGAACCTCGACGCCAAGGTCACGATCCAGAAGGCGTACAGCGACTACGTCGTCAAGAACAACGCCTCCCAGGCCCACCTGATCGTCGGCGACAAGGTGACGGTCCGCCAGCTCCTGTACGGCCTGATGCTGCCGTCCGGCTGCGACGCCGCCTACGCGCTCGCCGACAAGTTCGGCTCCGGCTCCACGCGGGCCGCGCGGGTGAAGTCCTTCATCGGCAAGATGAACACCGCCGCCAAGAACCTGGGTCTGAAGAACACCCACTTCGACTCGTTCGACGGCATCGGCAACGGCTCCAACTACTCGACGCCGCGCGACCTGACGAAGATCGCCAGCAGCGCGATGAAGAACTCCACGTTCCGCACGATCGTCAAGACCAAGTCGTACACCGCGAAGACGATCACCAAGACGGGCAGCACCCGCACGATGAACCCGTGGAAGAACACCAACGGGCTCCTCAGCAGCTACAGCGGCACCATCGGCGTGAAGACCGGTTCCGGCCCGGAGGCCAAGTACTGCCTGGTCTTCGCCGCGACCCGCAACGGCAAGACCGTCATCGGCACCGTCCTCGCCTCCTCCTCCATCGCCCAGCGCGAGGCGGACGCGAAGAAGCTCCTCAACTACGGCTTCGCCAAGCTCGGCTGACGCACCGACGACAAGGGCCCGCCGCACCTCCGTGCGGCGGGCCCTTCGCCGTGTGCCGGCGAGTTGTCGGGCGGTCAGGCCCAGGTGATCAGTCGCTTCGGCTGTTCCAGGATCGCCGCGACGTCCGCGAGCACCTTCGAGCCCAGTTCGCCGTCCACCAGGCGGTGGTCGAAGCTCAGGGCCAGGGTGGTGACCTGACGCGGCTTCACCTTGCCCTTGTGGACCCACGGCTGGAGCTTGATCGCACCGACCGCGAGGATCGCCGACTCGCCCGGGTTGAGGATCGGGGTGCCGGTGTCGACGCCGAAGACGCCGACGTTGGTGATGGTCACCGTGCCGCCCTGCATGGCCGCGGGGGAGGTCTTGCCCTCGCGGGCGGTGGACACCAGCTCGCCCAGCGCCTCCGCGAGCTGCGGGAGCGTCTTGTCCTGCGCGTCCTTGATGTTCGGGACGATCAGGCCGCGCGGGGTGGCCGCGGCGATGCCCAGGTTGACGTAGTGCTTGCGCACGATCTCCTGGTTCGCCTCGTCCCAGGACGCGTTGATGTCCGGGTTGCGCTTGATGGCGACCAGCAGGGCCTTGGCGATCAGCAGCAGCGGGTTGACCCGCAGGCCCTGCATCTCCTTGTCCTGCTTCAGCTCCTCGACCAGCTTCATCGTGCGGGTCACGTCCACCGTCACGAACTCGGTGACGTGCGGCGCGGTGAACGCCGAGCCCACCATCGCCTGCGCGGTGGCCTTGCGGACGCCCTTGACCGGGACGCGGGTCTCCCGCGCGGTGTCGTACGACGCCACGGGCGCCGGGGCCGCGGGAGCGGCGGGCGCCGCCGTGACCGGGGCGGCCGGCTCGGCCGTGCGGGGCGTGGCCGCCGCGTGGACGTCCTCACGCGTGATGATGCCGTCCGGGCCGGACGGGGTGATCGCGGCCAGGTCGACGCCCAGGTCCTTGGCCAGCTTGCGCACCGGGGGCTTGGCCAGCGGGCGGGACTTCTCGGCGATCGACCCGCCGTGGCCGTTCAGCTCCGCCTGGACCGCCTGTGCCGGCGCCGGGACGGTGACCTCGGGGCCCTTGCGCGGGCGGCGCCGGGTGGAGGAGGTCGCCACGCCGTACCCGACGAGGACCGGCTGACGACCCTCCGGCTTGGGCTCCTTGGCCGGCGCCTCCGGCTGCCCGGCGGGGGCCTCCGGCTGCTCCGCGGGGACCTCCGGCGCGGCGGCGCCGGCCAGGGCCACCGCGATGATGGGCGTGCCCACGTCCACCGTGGTGCCCTCGGGGAAGTGCAGTTCGCGGACCACGCCGTCGTAGGGGATGGGCAGCTCGACGGCCGCCTTCGCCGTCTCCACCTCGCAGACCACCTGGCCGTCCGTCACCGTGTCGCCCGGCTGGACGTACCACTTGAGGATCTCGGCCTCGGTGAGTCCCTCGCCCACGTCGGGCATCTTGAACTCGCGTACGGACGCTTCCGTCATCGTCGTCACGACCCTCTCCTCAGTACGCCAGCGAGCGGTCGACGGCGTCGAGCACACGGTCCAGGTCCGGCAGGTACTCCTCTTCCAGGCGCGCCGGCGGATACGGGGCGTGGTAGCCGCCGACCCTGAGGACCGGTGCCTCCAGGTGGTAGAAGCAGCGCTCGGTGATCCGGGCGGCGATCTCCGCGCCGGAGCCGAAGAACACCGGTGCCTCGTGCACCACGACCAGGCGGCGGGTCTTCTCCACCGAGGCCTGGACGGAGTCGAAGTCGAGGGGGCTGACCGAGCGCAGGTCCAGGACCTCCAGGGACTTGCCCTCCTCGGCCGCCGCGTCCGCCGCCTCCTGGCACAGCTTCACCATGGGGCCGTAGGCCGCCAGGGTCAGGTCGGTGCCCTCGCGGACCACGCGCGCCTTGTGCAGCGGGGCGGGGATCGCCTCGAAGTCGACCTCGGCCTTGTCCCAGTAGCGCCGCTTGGGCTCGAAGTAGATCACCGGGTCGTCGCTCTGGATGGCCTGCTGCATCATCCAGTACGCGTCCGACGCGTTGGACGGGGAGACCACCTTCAGGCCGGCCACGTGCGCGAACAGCGCTTCCGGAGACTCCGAGTGGTGCTCGACCGCGCCGATGCCGCCGCCGTAGGGGATGCGGACCACGACCGGCAGCTTGACCTTGCCCAGCGAGCGGGCGTGCATCTTGGCCAGCTGGGTGACGATCTGGTCGTAGGCCGGGAAGACGAAGCCGTCGAACTGGATCTCCACCACCGGGCGGTAGCCGCGCAGGGCCAGGCCGATCGCGGTGCCGACGATGCCGGACTCGGCGAGGGGGGTGTCGATGACCCGGCTCTCGCCGAAGTCCTTCTGCAGTCCGTCCGTCACCCGGAAGACGCCGCCGAGCTTGCCGACGTCCTCACCCATGATCAGCACCTTGGGGTCGGCGTCCAGGGCACGGCGCAGCGACTCGTTGATGGCCTTGGCCATCGCCATCTTCTCGGCCATGTCAGTGACCCCCTTCATCGGCGAACGACGCCTGGTAGGCGGCGAACTGGGCGCGCTCCTCGTCGACGAGCGCGTGCCCGTCCGCGTACGCGTTCTCGAAGATGGCGAAACGGTCCGGGTCGGGCATCGCGCGGACCGCTTCGCGCACTCGTCTGCCCAACGCCTCGGACTCGGTCTCAAGTTCCGCGAAGAATCCCTCGTCCGCGTGGTTCGAGGCCTCCAGGTACCGGCGGAGCCGCAGGATCGGGTCCTTCGCCTCCCAGGCCAGCCGCTCCTCGTCGCCCCGGTAGCGGGTGGGGTCGTCGGAGGTGGTGTGGGCGCCCATGCGGTAGGTGAACGCCTCCACCAGGGTGGGTCCCTCACCGTTGCGGGCGCGCTCCAGCGCCCACTTGGTGACGGCGAGGCAGGCCAGGACGTCGTTGCCGTCGACGCGGACGCCGGGGAAGCCGTAGCCCTGCGCCCGCTGGTAGAGCGGGACGCGGGTCTGCCTCTCGGTGGGTTCGGAGATCGCCCACTGGTTGTTCTGGCAGAAGAACACCACGGGGGCGTTGTAGACCGCGGAGAAGGTGAACGATTCGGCGACGTCGCCCTGGCTGGAGGCGCCGTCGCCGAAGTAGGCGATGACCGCCGAGTCCGCGCCGTCCTTGGCCACGCCCATCGCGTAGCCGGTGGCGTGCAGCGTCTGGGAGCCGATGACGATCGTGTACAGGTGGAAGTTGTTGCTGTTCGGGTCCCAGCCGCCGTTGTTCACGCCGCGGAACATGCCGAGCAGGTTGGTCGGGTCGACGCCGCGGCACCAGGCGACGCCGTGCTCCCGGTAGGTCGGGAAGACGTAGTCGTCCTCGCGGGTGGCCCGGCCGGAGCCGATCTGGGCGGCCTCCTGGCCCAGCAGGGAGGCCCACAGGCCCAGTTCGCCCTGGCGCTGCAGGGCGGTGGCCTCGGCGTCGAAGCGGCGGGTGAGCACCATGTCGCGGTACAGGCCGCGCAGCTCTTCGGGGGTGATGCCGGCGACGTAGGCGTCGTACTCGGCGTTCTTGACCCGCTTGCCCTCCGGCGTCAGGAGCTGCACGAGCTCCGGCTCGGTGCTCTTCCTGGCGGTGCTGCGGGTGGTGCGCTTGGTGCCGGTGGCTCCGGTCGCGGCGCCGGTGGTGCCGGTCTTGCCGCCGGCGGTGCCGGCCTTGCCTGCGGCGGTGCGTCGCGGCTTGCGCGCGGCACTGCTCTCCACGGTCACGTGTGCTCCTCCGTCGTTCCGGCCCCCGGGGTTGCCGGTAGGCCAGTGCGGCTCACCTGTTTCGACCACCGGGCACGGGGTGGGTGCCACTCGGCCGGGAACAGGCGTGACAGGTGCCCCGGCGAGCGCCCTGCAACCATCACGTTACCCAGTGCCCCACATTTCTGTGAAACCCCGTTTGACCTGCGATTTTGCTTGGATTTCCAAGTAAATCGAGGTGATGCGGAAGCGCGCTGGTCACAGCCTTGCGGCAGTCCGGAGCACCCGCACGTTATCCCGCGCACCCAGGTCACGGGAAGAGTTTCATGTGAGACCGGCCTCGCACACAAAGAAGGAAAAGTCGCGGTATTTCTACTGCATTCGGATGAGGCCGCGGGGTGCGTACGAACGAGGACCGCGCCGTGGCCCGCGGCGAGCGGGAAAAGCCCGTCTCGTGACCGAAAGCGACCGTCGGCGACTGACTGTGACAAGCCCCAGCTCACACGGGCTGCGCGTGCCCTAGCATCTGGCGCGTGCCGCGCTCATGTGTACCACCCCCCGTGCCCCACGCACTCCCCCTGGGCGCCCTGCTCCGCCTGTACGCCGCGGGGACCGCCCTCACCTGTGAGCCGGTCGACCAGGGCCTGCTCAACCGCGGCTACCGGCTGTGCACCACCAGCGGCCGTTACTTCCTCAAGCACCACTTCGACCCGGACACCGCCGACCCGGCCGCCATCGAGCGCCGGCACCTGGCCACCCAGCGCCTCGCCGACCTCGGCGTCCCGGTCGCCGTACCGCTCCCGCACCGCGAGGGCCGCACGGTCGCCGTCGTCGGCGGCCACGCCTACGCGCTGCATCCCTGGATCGACGGCAGGCACCGGCACGGCGGCCAGCTCACCCGGGGGCAGAGCGCGCGCCTGGGGGCGCTCCTGGGCGCCGTGCACGCCTGTCTGGAGCGTGTGATGCCCCCCAAGGGGCGTACGCGCCCGGCGACGAGCCCCCACCCGGTGGAGAGCGCGGACCCGGCCGACACCTTCGCCCTCATCGACGACCTGCTCGCCCATGTGCGCCGGCACCGCCCCGCCGACGCCTTCGACGAACTCGCCCGGCACCGGCTGCTGGAGCGCCGCGCGCTCCTGGAGCAGCACGCGGACCGGCGCCCGCCGCGCGGCGGTTCGGTGGGCTGGGTGCACGGCGACTTCCACCCGTTCAACCTGCTCTACAAGGACGACGCCCCGGCCGCCATCGTGGACTGGGACCGGCTCGGTGTGCAGCCGCGCGCGGAGGAGGCCGTACGCGCCGCCGTCATCTTCTTCGTGGCGCCCGGCGGGACCCTGGACCTGCCGAAAGTGCGTGCCTACGCGCGCGCGTACCGGCGCGCGGCCGGCGCCACCCCCTCGGAGCTGTCCGCGGCCGTGCACCGGGTGTGGTGGGAGCGGCTGAACGACTTCTGGATGCTGCGCTGGCACTACGAGCGCGGCGACACGCGCGCGGACACCCAGTTCCCGGCCGCGTCGGCCCTCGCGGTGTGGTGGACCCGCGAGTACGACGCGGTGTGCGACGCGTTCGTGCAGTAGGCGCCGGGCATCAGGTCCCCGGCGGGCGGGACGCCCCGCGCGAGCAAGACGCCCCGTGCGGGCGATGAGACGCCTGCGGGCGGGGCGCCTTCGTGCGGCGGGCCGGCGGCGTCACCTCAGGGGGACGCCGTCCCGGCCGCCGTGGGTGTCCTTCAACCGGTGGTGGTGCCGGTGCTGCCGTCCGTCGTGGTGCCCTCGGTGGTGCCGGCGTCACCGGTGCCCGCGTCGGTGCCACCGGCGTCACCGGTGCCCGCGTCCGTGCCACCGGCGTCACCGGTGCCCGCGTCCGTGCCGCCGTTCGTCGGGTCCGTGGGCTGCGACTGCGAGGTCTGCGGCTGCGAGGGCTCGGTGCTCGGGGTGGAACTGGCCGTCCTCGACGGGGTGTACGACGGGGTGGTCGCCGGCGGCCAGCCGCCGGAGCCGGTGCCCGTGTCGGAGCCGCTGTTCGTCTCGGTCTCCGAGGGCTGGTCGGTCTTGTCGTCGGACGGGGTCGGGGTGGGCGATTCGTGCTTCGTGCTCTTGGACTGCGTCTTGGTCGGCTGGACGTCGGTGTCGTCGCCGCCGCTGCCGCCGCCCGCGCCGTTCAGCGCCAGTGCCACGCCCGCCGCGATCGCGATGACCGCGAAGACGGCGAGGAGCCACAGTTTGCCGCGTCCGCCGCCCTTGTTGCCGTGTCCCTCGAAACCGCCGTCGTCACCGCTGCCGTAGCCCGCGGGCAGGATCGGCTGCGGGATCTGCGTGGTGCCCGAGGCGTCCGACGCCGGGTGGGGCATGACGGTCGTCCCGGCGAAGCCGCCCGCCGGGGTCTGCCGGCCGTCGTGCGTCTCCACCGGGCCGGTGTTCCAGGTGCCGGTGTGCCCGCCCTGGTCATAGAGCATCTGCAGGCCGTACTGGACGAGCCCGCGCATCTCCTCGGCCGTCTGGAACCGGTCGTCGGGCTCCTTGGCGAGCGAGCGCATGACCAGGCCGTCCAGCTCCGGCGGGCAGGTCCCGTCGGAGACCTGCGACGGCGGCACCGGCATGTCCTGGACGTGCTGGTAGACCACCGACAGCGGGGTCTCGCCGGTGAACGGGGGCCGCAGCGCGAGGAGTTCGTACAGCAGGCAGCCGGTGGCGTACAGGTCGGAGCGGTGGTCGACGGCCTTGCCGAGCGCCTGCTCCGGGGAGAGGTACTGCGGGGTGCCCATGACCATGCCGGTCTGCGTCATCGTCGTCGACGCGCCGTGCAGGGCGCGGGCGATGCCGAAGTCCATCACCTTGACGGCACCGCTGTCGGTGATGATGACGTTCGCCGGCTTGATGTCACGGTGGACGATGCCGTGCTGGTGCGAGTAGGCGAGCGCCTCCAGCACCCCGGAGACGATGATCAGGGCCTGCTCGGGGCCCGGCGCCTCGGCGTTCATCAGCAGGTCGCGGATGGTGCGGCCCTCGACGAGCTCCATGACGATGTACGGCACGGACTGGCCGCCCACCGTGTCCTCGCCGGAGTCGTACACGGCGACGATCGCGTGGTGGTTGAGGCCGGCGACCGACTGTGCCTCGCGGGTGAAGCGGGCCTTGGAGACCGGGTCCTCGGCCAGGTCCGCGCGGAGCAGCTTGACCGCGACCGTCCGGCCCAGGCGGACGTCCTCGGCCGCGAACACCTCGGCCATGCCGCCCCGGCCCAGCCGGTGCGTGAGCCGGTACCGGCCGTCGCCGACGAGCCCGCCGTTGCCCCACATCTCCGGCGCGTCTGACATGCCGCCGCCAGTCGCCTCGGGGTCGGACGGGCCCTGAGAGCGCTGCGTCTGTGCCATCAGTCCTCGCCGTCGTTTCTGCCCGCGGTGCGCGCGGTGTTGTTACGGTCTCCGTCCGCCACGCTACAGCCTCCGCGGGGGCCACCGGTTCGGAACGGCAACCGGGACCGACCCGAGACGGACCGGTCATGAAACCTCTAGCACGCGCTGTCGTGCAAATTCTGTGCGCCGGTCGTACGCCCGCTGTAACGCTTGCGCGACGCTTCTTGCGCGTACGGTCACGGAACGGGCACCGAGCTTGACGTGTCCGGGCCCTCGGGCAGACTTGGCCGGGAATGACACATTCGATCAAGGCCTGTCCGCCGGCTGACGGCGCCGCACGGCCGGTGGGGGACGCGGAGAGATGAGCCAGGACGGCGCACACGGCCGGTACGCGGGGCAGGCGCTGGCCGGGGGCCGCTACCAGCTGCGCGACTTGCTGGGCGAGGGCGGCATGGCCTCCGTGCACCTCGCGTACGACGCCGTGCTGGACCGCCAGGTCGCCATCAAGACGCTCCACACCGAACTCGGCCGGGAACAGGCCTTCCGTGAGCGCTTCCGCCGCGAGGCGCAGGCCGTGGCCAAGCTCACGCACACCAACATCGTCTCCGTCTTCGACACGGGCGAGGACGAGTTGAACGGCATGGCGACGCCGTACATCGTCATGGAGTACGTCGAGGGCCGGCCGCTGGGCTCCGTGCTGGAGGAGGACATCCGGCAGTACGGCGCGATGCCCGCGGACAAGGCCCTGAAGGTCACCGCCGATGTGCTCGCGGCCCTGGAGATCAGCCACGAGAAGGGGCTGGTCCACCGCGACATCAAACCGGGCAACGTGATGGTGACCAAGCGTGGCGTGGTCAAGGTCATGGACTTCGGCATCGCCCGCGCCATGCAGTCCGGCGTCACCTCGATGACCCAGACCGGCATGGTCGTCGGCACCCCGCAGTACCTCTCGCCGGAACAGGCCCTCGGCCGCGGCGTGGACGCCCGCTCCGACCTGTACTCGGTCGGCATCATGCTGTTCCAGCTGGTCACCGGGCGGCTGCCGTTCGACGCGGACTCACCGCTGGCCATCGCGTACGCGCATGTGCAGGAGGAGCCGGTGGCGCCCTCCTCGGTCAACCGCGCGCTGCCGCCCGCCGTGGACGCGCTGGTCGCCCGCGCGCTGCGGAAGAACCCGAACGAGCGCTTCCCGACCGCCGAGTCCATGCGCGACGAGTGCCTGCGGATCGCGGCCTCCCTCCAGGCGGCACCGCCGAGCATCGTGCCGGGCGCCGGTCCGACGCAGAGCGGCTCGGGCGTCGGCTCCGCGGTGTTCCCGCCGGTCGACCGGACGGCCCCGGCCCCGCACGGGCAGGTACAGACGCCGTACCAGCCGGCCCCGGCACCGGCACCGGTCGCGAACCCGTACGGCCATCCGACGCCCGCCGCTGGTTACGGCTACCCGCAGCAGGGCGGCTACCAGACGCACCCCGTGGGCTACGGCCCCCAGGGCGCCGCCCCGACCCCGCCGCCGTACACGATGGCGCCGCACCAGGCGGGCCGGCCCGGTGGCGGCCGGAGCCGGCGGCCGGTGGTCATCGGTTCGGTCGCGGTGGCGGCCGTTGTGGCCGTGGGGCTGATCGTCGCGCTCACGCTGAGGCACACCGGCGACGACACCAAGGGCGGCAGCGGCGGATCGAGCGCCTCCGCCTCCGCCTCCCACCGGGCGGGCTACCGCCCCCCGGACACCACCCGGCGGATCGACACGGCCAAGTGCACCGATCCGCAGGAGTCCTACAGCGACCCGGACAAGATCGAACTGCCCGACTTCCGGTACAAGGACATCGGCTCCGTGAAGAAGTGCCTCCAGGCCGCGGGCTGGAAGTGGGACATCAAGCACGAGGACGACAACACCTGGGGGGAGGGGACCGTCCTCAACCAGTTCCCCGAACAGGGCACCGACGTCGACGAGGACGACGTGGGCACCATCGAGCTGAGGGTGTCGACGGGCAACCCACCGCAGTGAACCGCCCCCGGATGTCCGGGGTACGGGTCGGGCCCGGCGGTCGTCCGCCGGGCCCTCGGTGTGTCCGGCCGAGTCGGGGGGCTTACAGGTAGGGCCCGCCCGAGCGGCCGCCGGTGTGCTGGTCGTCGCCGCCCTCGTGGCCGGTCATGCCGGGCGGGAGGGCGCGGCGCATCTGCTCCAACTGGGCGCGGGCGGCCATCTGCTGGGCGAACAGCGTCGTCTGGATCCCGTGGAAGAGGCCCTCCAGCCAGCCCACCAACTGTGCCTGCGCGATCCGCAGTTCCGCGTCGCTCGGGGTGACGTCGTCGGTGAACGGCAGGGAGAGCCGCTCCAGTTCCTCGACCAGTTCGGGGGCCAGGCCGTCCTCCAGCTCCTTCACCGAGCTGGCGTGGATCTCCTTGAGTCGCACCCGGCTGGCCTCGTCGAGGGGAGCCGCCCGCACCTCCTCCAGAAGCTGCTTGATCATGCTGCCGATCCGCATGACCTTGGCCGGCTGTTCCACCTGCTCCGTCACCGGGGTCTCACGGGAGTCCTCGTGCCCGTCGCCACCGCCGAGCGCCATCCCGTCCTGACCCACGACAAGGATCTGGGGGTTCCCCGGCGACCGTTCGTTCCTCGGCATCTCCATGCCGCCATTGTCTCGCACGCCACCACCTCATCACCGTGGTGCCCCCTTGTGGGGCTGATCCACCGTTTAGACCCGACGGCCTAATCCGGAATGCCTCCTTTGCCATGGAATGTGAGGCTGGTTCCCGTCGGTTTTCCATCGGTCACGGCACCTGGGCCCCGGGAGGTCACCGACGTGACTGCACGCCCACGACTCACGCTGCGCTGTCTCCGGCTGCTGGTCGTCGTCGCGGCGACGGCACTGCCGGCGCACGGCACCGCCGTCGCGTACGGCGCCACCGCCGTCCTCGCCGCGGAACCGGGCTCCGCCCGCCCGTCCGCCACCGGACACCGGGAGCAGGCTGGAACGCGGCAGGGAACCAGGGAGGGCGCGGCCCGGAAGCACGCGCCCGCGCTGACGGCCGTCCCGGCACACGCGCCCCCCGAGGACACGGCTCCGGAACACGCCGCCCCGGACCGCGGACGCCCGGACCAGGGTCCCCCCGACGAGGCGTCCGCGGAGCAAGCGTCCTCCGACGAGACGTCCCCGGAGGAGACCTCCGACGAGGCGTCCCCGGACGAGACGTCCTCGCAGGACGCGTCTCCTGTCCCTCCGATGCCGTCCGACTCCGCCTCGGCGTCGGTCCGCCCCTATCGCCCCCTCGCCTCCGTGGAGCCGTCCCGTGCGGGCAGCCGGGCCGGTGAGGGGCGGATGCGGCCGGGGCGGCCGGACGGCCCCGAGATCGAGGACGAGGACGACGACCCCCCTCCCGCCACGCCTGCCGCCCAGCCCGAGGAGCCTGAGGAGCCGGAGACGGCGGAGGTGCCGAGCGTCTCCCCGTCGCCCCTGGAGACCGGCCCGGACCCCACCGGTTCCCCGCGGGGGCCCGGCGCCGAGCAGGCGGCCCCACCGGGCGAGGCCCCCACGGAGCCGGTCCTCCGGATCCTCCCGCTCGGCAGCGGTCTGGTCCTCATCGGCCTGGGCCTGGGGCTGGCCCTCCTCGGCCTGAGACTCCGCAAGAGCTGACCGCCAGGAACGGCCGGGGACCTCCTTGGATGGCCCGGGGACCTCCATGGACGGAGCGGACCGGACCGGGGCGGACCGGACTGGAGCGGACCAGGGCGGACCGGACTGGAGCGGACCGGGGCGGACCCGAACCGGACCGGGTCTCGCGGCACCGCCCCGCACCGCCTCCCGCTACGGCGCGACCAGCAGCACCTTGCCGATGTGGCCGCTCTCCTCCACCAGCCGGTGCGCCTCGGCAGCCTCCGGCATCGGCATCTCGCGGTCCACGACCGGGCGGACGTGCCCGGCGGCGAGCAACGGCCACACGTGCTCGCGTACGGCGGCGACGATGGCGGCCTTCTCCTCCAGCGGGCGGGCGCGCAGCGAGGTCGCGCTGATCGCGGCCCGCTTGCTGAGCAGCGTGCCGATGTTCAGCTCGCCCTTCGCACCGCCCTGCATGCCGATGATCGCGAGGCGTCCGTTGACGGCGAGCGCCTGGACATTGCGGTCCAGGTACTTCGCGCCCATGTTGTCGAGGATGACGTCGGCGCCCGCACCGTCGGTGGCCTGCTTGATCTCGGCGACGAAGTCCTGCTCGCGGTAGTTGATCAGTACGTCCGCGCCCAGTTCGGCGCACCGGTCGAGCTTCTCCTTCGTCCCGGCGGTCACCGCGACCCGGGCGCCGACGGCCTTGGCGAGCTGGATGGCCATGGTGCCGATGCCGCTGGAACCGCCGTGCACCAGCAGCGTCTCGCCCGGACGCAGATGGGCGACCATGAACACGTTGGACCAGACCGTGCAGACGACCTCGGGCAGCGCTGCGGCGCGCGTGAGGTCCACGCCCTCGGGCACGGGCAGCAGCTGCCCGGCCGGTACGGCGACCTTCTCGGCGTAACCGCCGCCCGCGAGCAGCGCGCACACCCGGTCACCGACGGCCCAGCCGGAGACGCCGGCGCCGAGCGCGGTGATCGTGCCGGAGCACTCCAGGCCGGGGTAGGGGGAGGCGCCGGGCGGCGGGTTGTAGAAGCCCTGGCGCTGCAGGATGTCGGCACGGTTGACGGCGCTGGCCACCACCTCGACCAGCACCTCGCCCTCGCCGGGCACCGGATCGGGGACCTCGTCCCACACCAGAGCCTCGGGACCACCAGGTTCGGGAATCGTGATCGCATGCATGCCGGTGACGCTACTCCCCCGGTGACCGGTCATCCGGGTGGCAGGGGGCGGGTGTCCGGGGCGACCCGGATTTCGGGGGTGGCGCGGACGATGGTGATGAGCCGGTCCGTCAGCTGGAGCGTGCCGACGGACGGATCGTCGTAGCCGAGCACCCGGTGTCCGCGGAGGACGCTCACCACCAGGTCGTCCGTCTCGCGCGGTGTCTTGCCGACCTCGCCGCGGACCACCGGCCGTTCGACGAGGTCCAGCCCGCTGCCCTGCTGGATGAGGTCCTCCATGACCATGCCGGCCGCGGGGCTGAGCACGGACAGGCCGAGCAGGCGGCCGGCCGCGCCGGAGCTGGTGATGACGGCGTCGGCGCCGGACTGCTTGAGCAGGGGGGCGTTCTCCTCCTCGCGCACCGCGGCGACGATCTTGGCGGTGCGGTTGAGCTGTCGGGCGGTCAGCGTGACGAGGACGGAGGTGTCGTCGCGCTGCGGGGCGACGATGATCTGCCGGGCCTTGTGCACCTCGGCCCGTTTGAGCACGTCACTGCGGGTGGCGTCGCCTATGACGCCCGCGTAGCCCTCGGCGGTGGCCGCGTCGATCACCTTGGAGCTGGGGTCGACCACGACCACCTGCTCCTTCTTCAGCCCGGTCGCGCAGACGGTCTGGATGGCCGACCGGCCCTTCGTGCCGAAGCCGATGACGACGGTGTGGTCGCGCAAGGTGGACCTCCAGCGGTTCAGGCGCCATTCCTCACGGGTGCGTTCGGTGAGGACCTCCAGCGTGGTGCCGACCAGGATGATCAGGAACAGCACGCGCAGGGGCGTGATGACGAGGATGTTGGTGAGCCGGGCGCTGTCGCTGACCGGGGTGATGTCGCCGTATCCGGTGGTGGAGAGGGTGACGGTCGCGTAGTAGAACGCGTCGAGCAGATCGACGGGGCCGTCGGAGCTGTCGCGGTAGCCCTCGCGGTCGGCGTAGACGACCAGCGCGGTGGCGACCAGCACCACCAGGGCCATGACGAGCCGTTCGACGACCTGGCGGATCGGACGCTCCACCACTTTCCTCGGGAGTTTCACCCGATGGGTCACCAGATGTTCGCCCGCCTGGCGGGCGATGGCGTCATGGCCCGGAAGTTTCACGTGAAACACACCCCGATCCCGGCGGTCGCCCAGGGCAGGTCCAGCAGCTCGGCCTCCTCGCCCTGTCGGGCCCCGCCCGGCGGTACGACGGCCAGCGCGTCGGCGGCGGCGACACCACGGAGCATGGCGGGACCGTTGTAGTGCAACGGCATCGCGTGGTCACCGCGCAGCACCACGGGGATGAGCCGGGTGTCGTGCGGGTGCCCGTGCACCGCCTCCCGGAGCGGCAGCGTGTACGGCTCGGGGGCGGGGTGGGCGGCGAGGGTCCGCAGCAGCGGTTCGGCGAGGGTGAGCAGGCCGGAGACGGCCGCGAGGGGGTTGCCCGGCAGGCCGACGAGGTGCTGGTGGTCCTTGGTGCGGGCCAGCAGCATGGGATGGCCGGGGCGCACCTTGACGCCGTCGACGAGGAGTTCGGCGCCGACCCGTTCCAGGACCGGGTGGACGTGGTCGACTGGTCCGGCCGCCGTGCCGCCCGTGGTGACGATCAGGTCGGCGGCGGAGCGGGTGACCGCCTTCTGCAGGGCCTTTGCGTCGTCGCCGATCCGGCGCACGGCGATGACATCGGCGCCGAGCGCACGCAGCCAGGGCGGCAGCATGGGGCCGAGGGCGTCCCGGATCAGCCCGTCGTGCGGCAGGCCCTCGGTGAGCAACTCGTCACCCAGGACCAGGACTTCGGCGCGGGGGCGGGGGACGACGGTGACCGTGTCGTAGCCGGCCGCCGCGGCGAGACCCAGGACGGCGGGGGTGACCAGGGTGCCGACGGGCAGCAACTGGTCGCCGCTGCGGCACTCCTGGCCGCGCGGGCGGATGTCCTGTCCGTGGAGCATCTCGCGGGTGGTGTGCAGGCGGCCCTGGGCGTCGATCCGGCCGTGCTCGGTGCGCAGGACGGCGGTGGTGTCGGCGGGGATGCGCGCACCGGTGGCGATGCGGACCGCCTCACCGTCGGTGAGCGGCTCGGGCTGCGTGTGCCCGGCGAGTACGCCCTCCTCGCGCACCTGCCAGGGTCCGGGTCCGGCGACCGCCCAGCCGTCCATCGCCGAGGTGTCGAAGGAGGGCAGGTCGGTGAGCGCGTCGAGGGGCGCGGCCAGGGCCAGCCCGAGGGCGTCGCCGAGCGGCACGGGGACGGGGGTGCGGCGGGCACGGGAGCGCGCGGCACGCGCGGCGGCCTCCCGTGCCTGGGGCCAGGGGGTGGCCCGGTGCCGTTCTACGGGCCGCGCACCGGGCGACTGGGCGGCCGGGGCGGACCTCTGGCCCGCACCGCCGTCCGTGCTGTCGTCCCGGGGCTCCCTGTGGGCATCCCTCACGAGCGCCAGAGCCTCCTCGACGTCGAGGTCGTCGGTGTCATCGGCGGACGCCTCGGCCCGGGTGCCGGGCGCGGTCATCCGGCGTCCGGGGCGCTCGGGCCCCCGTTCCTCGCGTCCGTGCTGCTCCCACCGTTCTCTTCCTCCCAGCGCAGCGCCAGCGCGGCGGCCTTGCGCGCGGCCTCGGCGACGGCCTCGGGGCCGCCCTTGCCCTGGGCGGCGGCGTAGCCGACGAGGAAGGTGGTCAGCGGGGCGGCGGGCCGGGCCACGCCGTGCGCGGCGTCCCGGGCCAGATCGAGCAGGACGCCGGTGTCGACGTCCAGTTCGATGCCCAACTCGTCCTTGACTGCGGAAATCCATTCATCCAACACGGACCCATGCTCCCTGATGCGTGCCCTGGCCGTCGCGATGTCGTCCCAGGTGTCGCAGTCGAAGGAGGCGAGCGGGTCCGGGACGCGGGTGAGGCGCAGGGCACCGGTCAGCCGGCGGAGGGGCAGCCCGCCGAGGCCGCCGTGCGTGGTGGCGAGGGCGGTCAGCTCGCGGCGCAGGGCAGGGGTGCGGTAGGCGGCCACGAGCGGCTGGTCACGGCCGTCGGCGTCGGTGAGCAGCGCGCCGTCCGCCCCGGTCTGCAGAAGGGCGCTCAACAGCCGCCAGAGCGTGGACCGTTCGAGAAAGGGCAGGTCGGCGGAGAGGACGACGGTGTGCCCGGCGGTGGTGAGCCGCAGGCCGGCCTCCAGCGCGGCGACCGGTCCGCCGCCGGGTGGCTCCTCGCGCGCCCAGCGCACCGGGCGTGCGGTGGGCCGGGGCGCGGCCACGACGACGGTCGTACCGGCGTCCGCGCAGGCCGCGAGCACCCGGTCGAGCAGCGCGCGGCCCCCGACCCGGAGCCCTGGCTTGTCGGCCCCGCCGAGCCGCCGGGCGGCACCGCCGGCCAGCACGACGGCGTCGTACGACGCGGGGGGTCCGGGGTCGGGGGTCCCGGGCGCGGCGGAGGCGGTGTCGGTCATCCTCCGAGTATGTCCTGCCGGTTCCTCCTTCCGAACCTGTGTCTCAGAGGTGGCCGGGTCTCACAGGGTGCGCAGCAGCACCGCCGGCTGCTCCACGCAGTCCGCCACGTACCGCAGGAAGCCGCCCGCCGTGCCGCCGTCGCACACCCGGTGGTCGAAGGTGAGCGAGAGCTGGACGACCTGGCGGACGGCCAGCTCGCCCTCGTGCACCCAGGGCTTGGGGACGATGCGGCCGACGCCGAGCATGGCCGCCTCGGGGTGGTTGATGATCGGGGTGGAGCCGTCGACGCCGAAGACGCCGTAGTTGTTGAGCGTGAAGGTGCCGCCGGTGAGTTCCCCGGGGGTCAGCGTCCCGGTGCGGGCCGCCTCGGTGAGCCGGGCGAACTCCGCGGTCAGGGATTCGGCGTCACGCGCGTGGGCGTCCCGGACGACCGGCACGACCAGGCCGCGTTCCGTCTGCGCGGCGAACCCGAGGTGCACCTGGTCGAGCCGGACGACCTCGCGGGCCTCGGTGTCGACGAAGGAGTTCAGCTCGGGGAACCGGGCGAGGCCGGCCGTGCAGATGCGGGCGAGCAGGGCGAGGAGGGAGATCTTCGGGCCTCCGGCCGCGTTCATCGCGGCGCGGGCGCGCATGAGTTCCGTCGCGTCGGCGTCGACCCAGCAGGTCGCGTCCGGGATCTCCCGGCGGCTGCGGGAGAGCTTGTCGGCGACGGCGCCGCGCACGCCCTTGAGCGGGATCCGGGTGCCGCGCTGCGCGACGGGCGCCGCGGGGGGCCGTACGACCGGCTCCTCGGCCGTGCGGACCGGTGCCGCCCCTGCCCGCAGCGCGTTCTCGACGTCCGCCCGCAGGATGAGCCCGTCCGGCCCCGACCCGGCCAGCCGCCGCAGATCCACGCCGTTGTCACGGGCGAGCTTGCGCACGAGGGGGGAGATCACGGGGACCGGGCCCTCGGTGGGAGCGGCGGTGGACGTGGTCGGCACAGCGGTGGGCGAGGCGGGTGCCTGCGCCACCGCCGGTGCCACGCGCGCGTGGGCGTCGGCCCGGGCGTTCCCGCGCCGGGCGGCCCGCCCGTTGACCGGGGCTCCGGTCGGCGCCGCCTGTCCGTCGCCGTCGGCCCCGCGCCGGACGCCCTGTCCGTCGACCGCGGCCGTGCCCGCCCGCACCCGGCGCCTGCGTGCCGCCGGGGCCTGGGTGCCGTAACCCACCAGCACGTTGCCGGAGCCCTCCGGCTCCGGTGTCCGTTCGCCCACGGCCACCGTCAGGAGCGGGGCGCCGACGGGCAGTTCGGTGCCCTCCTCGCCGAAGCGGGCGGTGACCACGCCGCCGTACGGGCAGGGCACCTCGACCATCGCCTTGGCCGTCTCGACCTCGACCACCGGCTGGTCCACGGCGACCACGTCACCGACCTGCACCAGCCAGCGGACGATCTCCGCCTCGGTGAGCCCTTCACCGAGGTCGGGCAGCTTGAACTCCAGCACCTGAGCCATCAGCCCTCGGCCTCCCACTGCAGCCGGGCCACGGCGTCCAGGATGCGGTCGACGCCGGGCAGGTGGTGCCGCTCCAGCATGGGCGGCGGGTACGGGATGTCGAACCCGGCCACGCGCAGCACCGGCGCCTCCAGGTGGTGGAAGCAGCGCTCGGTGACGCGGGCCGCGATCTCGCCGCCCGGTCCGCCGAACCCGGTGGACTCGTGGACGACGACGGCCCGGCCGGTGCGCCGGACGGACGCGCAGACCGTCTCGTCGTCGAACGGCACCAGAGAGCGCAGGTCGACGACCTCCAGGTCCCAGCCCTCGGCCTGGGCGGCCTCGGCGGCCTCCATGCAGACCGGCAGCGAGGGGCCGTAGGTGATGAGCGTGGCGCTGCGGCCGGTCCGGCGGACCACGGCCCGGCCGATGGGCTCGACGTCCGTCGGCTGCTCGGGGTTCCAGCTGTCCTTGGACCAGTACAGCCGCTTGGGCTCCAGGAAGACGACCGGGTCGTCGGAGGCGATGGCCTGGCGCAGCAGCCCGTAGGCGTCGGCGACGGTGGCGGGGGTGACGACGTGGAGCCCGGGCGTCGCCATGTAGTAGGCCTCGGAGGAGTCGCTGTGGTGCTCGACGCCGCCGATGCCGCCGCCGTAGGGGATGCGGACGGTGATCGGCAGGGGCATCCTGCCGCGCGTGCGGTTGCGCATCCGGGATACATGGCTGATGAGCTGCTCGAACGCCGGGTAGGCGAAGGCGTCGAACTGCATCTCCACCACGGGCCTGAGGCCGTACATGGCCATGCCGACGGCGGTGCCGAGGATGCCGGCCTCGGCGAGGGGGGTGTCGGTGCAGCGGTCCTCGCCGAACTCCTTGGCGAGCCCGTCGGTGACGCGGAAGACCCCTCCGAGAGTGCCGACGTCCTCCCCCATGACGTGCACGGTCGGGTCGGCGGCCATCGCGTCGCGCATCGCGCGCGTGAGGGCCTGTGCCATGGTGGCGGGCTTGACGGCGACGGTGGTCATCGGGCGCCGCCTTCCGGGGCGCCGGGCCCGCCGTGCTGCTCCTGCTCGGCCTCCAGCTCGGCCCGTAGCAGGGCGCGCTGCTCGCGCAGTTGGGAGGTGGTCTCGGCATAGACGTGGTCGAAGAGGTCCATCGGGTCGAGCTCGGGGTCCTGGTTCATGCGTTCCCGCAGGGAGGCGGCCATCGTCTCGGCGTCCTGGCGGGCCGCCTCGACGCCGGCGTCGTCCAGCAGTCCGCGCGTGGTCAGTTCGCGTTCCAGCAGCTCGATGGGGTCGTGGGCGCGCCAGGCCGCGACCTCGGCCTCACCCCGGTAGCGGGTGGCGTCGTCGGCGTTGGTGTGGGCGTCGACGCGGTACGTCACCGCTTCCACCAGGGTCGGGCCGCCGCCCGCGCGCGCGTGCCGTACGGCGTCGCTGAGGACCTCGTGCACGGCCGCGGCGTCGTTGCCGTCGACCAGCCGGCCCGGCATGCCGTACCCGACGGCCTTGTGGGCCAGGGAGGGCGCGGCGGTCTGCTTGGCGAGCGGTACGGAGATGGCGAAGCCGTTGTTCTGCACCAGGAAGACGACCGGTGCCTGCCAGACGGCGGCGAAGTTCAGCGCCTCGTGGAAGTCGCCCTCGCTGGTGCCGCCGTCGCCGACCATGGCCAGCGCGACCACGTCGTCACCCTTGAGGCGGGCGGCGTGGGCGAGGCCGACGGCGTGCGGGAGCTGGGTGGCGAGCGGGGTGCTCAGCGGGGCCACCCGGTGCGCGTAGGGGTCGTAGCCGCTGTGCCAGTCGCCGCGCAGCAGGGTGAGCGCCTCGGCGGGGTCCACGCCCCGGGCGACGACGGCGAGCGTGTCGCGGTAGCTGGGGAAGAGCCAGTCGCGCTCCTCCAGGGCCAGGGCTGCGGCGATCTCGCAGGCCTCCTGGCCGGTGCTGGACGGGTAGACGGCGAGCCGTCCCTGCTTGGTGAGGGCGGTGGCCTGCGTGTTGTACCGGCGCCCGCGCACCAGCTCGGTGTACAGCCGGCGCAGCAGGCCGGGGTCGGCCTTGCCGGCCGCCTCGGTGCCGAGGACGCGGTAGGGCTCGGCGTCGGGCAGCAGCGGCGCGGCGTCCATCCGGGGCTGCCAGGCGGGCGGCGGCGATGGCCGGTACGCGCCCCGCTGCTCCAGAACCGTCATGACGGCACCTCCTCGTGGGGGTGGCTACGGGAGGCGTGTCGTCTGTGACTCGCCTCACCAACCGATTGTTCGGTCGTCGGCACATTTTGGCTACAGGTGCCTCCAGGCTGTGGACAAACGGTTCTCCACAGCCTGGAATGACAGCAGGACGTCCATGGCGAGGAAGCGGGGGGACATGGGAGCTGAACAAATGGCCGCCGGGCCGCAGGACGGCGCCGTGCCGCCGCCGCGCCCGCTGGACGCCATCGACCAGGACATCCTGAAGATCCTCCAGGCGGACGGCCGGGCCTCGATACGGTCCGTCGCCGAGCGCGTCCACGTCTCGCGCGCCAATGCCTACGCGCGTATCAACCGGCTCGTCGAGGACGGGGTGATCCGGGGCTTCAGCGCGCGCGTGGACCACGAACGGGCGGGACACGGCACATCGGCGTACATCACGCTGAAGATCGTCCAGAACAGCTGGCGCACGGTCCGCGAGCAGCTCAGGCAGCTGCCCGGCGCCTCCCACATCGCTCTGGTGGGCGGCGACTTCGATGTGCTGCTGCTGGTGCACACACCCGACAACCGGGCGCTGCGCGAGCTGGTGCTGACCCGGCTCCAGGCGATCCCCGAGGTGCTCAGCACCCGCACGCTGCTGGTGTTCGAGGAGGAGGACCTGGAGCCGGAGGGCTGAGGTCAGTCCTGGCGCAGCCCCGAGAAGACCAGCCGGACCACGGCGTCGGCCACCTCCTGCCCGCTCGCGCCCCGCGCGTCCGGCCGGTACCACTCCACGATCGAGTTGATCATCCCGAAGACCAGCCGGGTGGCCAGGCGGACCTCCACGTCGCCGCGCACGTCCCCGTCGGCCGCCGCCGCCTTCAGCAGCTCGGCGACCCGGTGGTCGAAGTCGCGGCGCCGCTCCAGCGCCCAGCGCTCGGTCTCGGTGTTGCCGCGCACGCGCAGCAGCAGCGTCACATAGGGCAGCTCGGCTATGAGCACCTCGACCATGCGGCGCACGACGTGCTCCAGCCGTCCGGCCGGACGCCCCACGCGCGCGTGCTCCTCCTCCAGGATCGCGAACAGGCCGTCCAGGGCGCGGCTGACGGCCCGGCGCAGCAGCTCCTCCTTGCCGCTGACGTGGTGGTATATCGACGACTTGGAGATGCCGGCCGCCTTGGACAGGTGCTCCATGGAGGTGCCGTCGTAGCCGCGCTCGTTGAAGACGCGGACGGCGACGGAGAGCAGCGTCTCGGGGGTGTAGGTGTCGCGCTTGGCCGTGGTCATGAGGTGCCCTCCCGCTTGTCGGTGGCATACGCGTGGCGGTACAGCGCGAGGGAGGGCGCGTAGCGTCCGGAAGGGTCGCGCTCGTGCATCTCGTCCAGGACGTCGAAGGCGAAGTCGCGGCCGAGCCTGCGGTCCCACTCGAAGGGCCCGAGCGGGTAGTTGACGCCGAGGCGCATCGCGGTGTCGATGTCCTCCTCGGTGGCCACGCCCTTGGCGACGGCGTCGTGGGCGAGGTCGATGATCCGGGCGACCGTGCGGGCCACGATCATGCCGGGGACGTCGCCGATGACGCTGACCTCCTTGCCGAGCGCCTGGAACAGGCCGGTGGCCTCGGCGAGGGTCTGCGGCGAGGTGTCCTGGGCGGCGGACAGGGCGATGCGGGTGGCCGTGCGGTAGTCCAGCGCGAGGTCGAAGTAGACGACGTCCCGGAACTCGGCGGAGGTCTGTCCGTCGGCGAGGACGAGCTGGCCGCCGCTGGGCAGCACCAGGCGGGTGCCGTGGTCCTCGTCCTCCTCGCGGACCCGGATGCCCGCCTCGCGGATCATGGTCAGCAGTGCGGCGGCAGGGCCGAGACCGCCCTCGGCGATGACGTAGGCGGGCGGCTGTTCCTTGTCGGCGGTGTGCGGCTCGGGCCGCTCGGCGCCGTCGGCGTAGTCGTACCAGCCGCGTCCGCTCTTGCGGCCGAGCCGTCCGGACTCCACCAGCCGGCGCTGGGCGAGCGAGGGCGTGAAGCGCGCGTCCTGGAAGAAGGACTCCCACACCGAGTGGGTGACGGACTCGTTGACGTCCTGGCCGATCAGGTCGGTCAGCTCGAACGCGCCCATCTTGAAGCCGCCGCACTCCCGCAGCACCGCGTCGATGGTGGCGGGGTCGGCGGCCTGTGCCTCGTGGACGGCGAACGCCTCGGCGTAGAACGGCCGGGCGATGCGGTTGACGATGAAGCCGGGGGTGTCCGCGCAGGCCACCGGCGTCTTGCCCCAGGCGCGGGCGGTCTCGTACGCGCGCGTGGCCGACGTGACGTCGGTGGCGAACCCGGAGACCACCTCGACCAGCGGCAGCAGCGGCGCCGGGTTGAAGAAGTGCAGGCCGACGAAGCGGCCGGGGTGGCGCAGGGCGCCGCCGACGGCCGTCACCGACAGCGAGGAGGTGTTGGTGGCGAGCAGGCAGTCCTCGGCGACGATCTCCTCCAGCTCGCCGAAGAGCCGCTGCTTGACGTCCAGCCGCTCCAGGACGGCCTCCACGACCAGCCCGCAGCCGGCCAGGTCCGCGAGGCTGTCCACGGGCTCCAGGCGGGCGCGGGCCGTGTCGCGGTCGGCTTCCGTGAGCCGGTCCTTGGCCACGAGCCGGTCGAGGCGGGCGCCGATCGCCGCGGCCGCGTCCCGGGCCCGCCCGGGTGCGGCGTCGTAGAGCCGCACGGGGTGCCCGGCGACCAGCGCGACCTGGGCGATTCCCTGGCCCATGGTGCCGGTTCCGACGACGGCCACGGGGCTGCTGAGGTCGAGTGCTGTCATGTGCGCGATCCTCCCGCACGGGGTTTTCCACAGATGCGGCGGACCCCCTTGTACCGACCGATCGTTCGGTTACTCTAGCTCTGACCGCCCCATCCCGCTGCTCTTTCTGCCAGGTCCGAACTCGACGACGAGTTCTCCAGACGAGGAGTTGGTCCCGCATGGCCGCCGAACTGACCGCGCCGGAGCTGATCGAGAAGCACCGGCCCACGCTCGACCAGGCCCTGGAGGCCATCCGCACCCGCGCGTACTGGTCCCCGCACCCCGAACACCCCAAGGCCTACGGAGAGAACGGCAGCCTGGACGCCGCGGCGGGCAAGGCCGCCTTCGACGCCGTGCTGGGCACCCGCCTCGACCTCGGCCAGCCCGGCACGGACGACTGGGTGGGCGGCGAGGTCTCGCCGTACGGCATCGAGCTGGGCGTCACGTACCCGCACGCGGACGTCGACGTGCTGCTCCCGGCCATGCGGGCCGGGCAGCGGGCCTGGCGGGACGCGGGCCCGGAGGTCCGGGCGGTGGTCTGTCTGGAGATCCTCAAGCGGATCAGCGACCGGACGCACGAGTTCGCGCACGCCGTGATGCACACCAGCGGGCAGGCCTTCATGATGGCGTTCCAAGCGGGCGGCCCGCACGCCCAGGACCGCGGCCTGGAGGCGGTGGCGTACGCGTACGCGGAGCAGGTCCGCACCCCGGAATCGGCGGAGTGGACCAAGCCGCAGGGCAAGCGCGACCCGCTGGCCCTCACCAAGCGGTTCACCGCGGTCCCGCGCGGCATCGGCCTGGTCATCGGCTGCAACACCTTCCCGACCTGGAACGGCTACCCGGGCCTGTTCGCCTCCCTGGCCACCGGCAACGCGGTCCTGGTCAAGCCGCACCCGCGCGCGGTGCTGCCGCTCGCGCTGACCGTGCAGGTCGCCCGGGAGGTGCTGGCCGGGGCGGGCTTCGACCCGAACCTGGTGGCGCTGGCCGCGGAGCGCCCGGGCGAGGGCATCGCGAAGACCCTCGCCACCCGCCCCGAGATCAAGATCATCGACTACACGGGTTCGACGTCCTTCGGCGACTGGCTGGAGGCCAACGCCCGCCAGGCGCAGGTCTACACGGAGAAGGCCGGCGTCAACACGGTGCTCGTGCATTCCACGGACGACTACAAGGGCATGCTGTCCAACCTGGCGTTCTCGCTGTCCCTGTACAGCGGCCAGATGTGCACCACCCCGCAGAACCTGCTCATCCCCCGCGACGGCATCACCACCGACCAGGGCCCCAAGACGTTCGACGAGGTCACCGCCGACCTCGCCCGCGCGGTCGACGGGCTGCTCGGCGACGACGCGCGGGCGAACGCGCTGCTGGGCGCGATCGTCAACCCGGACGTCAAGGCCCGCCTGGAGGCCGCGGCCGGCCTCGGCGAGGTCGCCCTCGCCTCCCGCGAGGTCACCAACCCGGAGTTCCCGGGCGCGGTGGTCCGCACCCCGGTCGTCGTCAAGCTGGACGGCGCCAAGCCGGACGACGAGGCCGCCTACATGAGCGAGTGTTTCGGCCCGGTCTCCTTCGCGGTCGCCGTCGACTCGGTGACGGACGCGGTGGAGCTGCTGCGCCGCACGGTCCGCGAGAAGGGCGCGATGACGGTCGGCGCGTACACCACGGACCCCGGAACCGAGCGCGCCGTCGAGGAGGTCTGCCTGGAGGAGGCGGCCCAGCTCTCCCTCAACCTGACCGGCGGGGTCTACGTCAACCAGACGGCCGCGTTCTCCGACTTCCACGGCTCGGGCGGCAACCCGGCGGCCAACGCCGCCCTCACCGACGGCGCGTTCGTCGCCAACCGCTTCCGGGTTGTGGAGGTGCGCCGGGAGATCTAGACCCTGGGCGCGGCTCCGGTCGCGCTCCAGTGGTACAGCGTCATCGCCACGCTGGTGGCCAGGTTGTAGCTGGAGACCTGGGGGCGCATCGGCAGGCGCAGCAGGTGGTCGGCCCGGGCGCGGAGTGCCGGCGACAGGCCGGAGCGTTCCGAGCCGAAGGCCAGCACGGCGTCGTCGGGCAGCTTCGTGCCGCGGATGTCCTCGCCCTCCGGGTCGAGGGCGAACAGCGGCCCGGCGGGCAGCTCGTCGACGCCGAGGCGCTCGACGGCGGTCGCGAAGTGCAGGCCCGCGCCGCCGCGCACCACGGTGGGATGCCAGGGGTCGAGCGTGCCCGTGGTGACCACACCGGTCGCCCCGAAACCGGCGGCCAGCCGGATCACGGCACCGGCGTTGCCCAGGTTGCGGGGGTTGTCCAGCACCACGACGGGCGCGGTGCGGGGCGTGCGGGCGAGCGCGCGCAGGTTGGCCTCGCGGGACGGCCGTACCGCGAGGGCGGCCACACCGGTCGGATGGGGCCGCGGGACGAGGGAGGCGTACGCCGGGTCGGGCACCTCCGCCAAGAGGGCGTCCAGGGCGTCGCGGACGTCCCCGGCCAGCTCCTCGGCGAGGGCGAGTGCGGCCCGCCGGTCGGTGGTGACCGCGACCGGCACCTCGGCCCCGAAGCGCAGCGCGTGCTTCAGGGCGTGGAAACCGTCGAGCAGCACGGCGGTGTCCGCGTGCTCGCGCCAGCGGCTCAGCGGGTCGCTCATGCGGTGAACCCTACGTGGTCCGCCGTGCTCTCCTCGGGGGAGCGCGGCGCGGGGACCGTAGCGCCGCCGCGCCGGGCGAACCGGTCCCGTGCGCGTGCCGCCAGGCCGCCCAGCCGGCGCAGGAAGGACGTCGGCAGGAAGACCGAGTCGGCGGCGATCATCGCCAGCGAGAAGAACGGCAGTCCGAGGACGACCGCGATCACCGCGTGCTCGGTCATCATCAGCACCAGCAGGACGTTCTTGACCCGCCGGTTGAACAGGGTGAACGGGAAGGCGACCTGCACCATGACGGTTCCGTAGGCCACGATCATCATGATCGTGCCGCTGGACGACATCAGGTCGGCGAGGCCGGGCCAGGGCGAGAAGTAGTCCAGGTGGAGCGGGTAGTAGACGGCGGTGCCGTCCTGCCAGCGCGAGCCCTGCACCTTGTACCAGCCGGCCGTGGCGTAGATCAGACAAGCCTCCGCCATGATCACGACCAGGGCGCCGTTGTGCAGGATGTTGGCGATGACGTCCAGCAGCATCCGCGGCTGCCGCCAGGTCTCCCGGCGTCCGACGGCCCACCACAGGCCGAGTCCCGCCCAGGCCGTCCACAGCAGCGCCTGGATCAGCCAGCCGTTGTAGAACCGGCCGGTCACCGTCGCCGTGCCCAGCGCCAGGCCGAGCACCACCCACAGCACCGGTCCCACCCGGTCGGCGGGCGCCCGCTCGCCCCGCGCGCGTGCCGCCGCGCCGTGGGCCGCGCGCCGCGCGTCGAGGGACCAGACCTGTCCGCAGCGCGTGAACACCAGGTAGATGGCCATCAGGTGCAGGACGTTGTCGCCGCCGTCGCCGATGAACACGCTGCGGTTCTGCAGCGACAGCACGCCCACCATGAACAGCACGGACGCGGTCCGGGTGCGCCAGCCGAGCACCAGCGCCGCGCTGGCGAGGATGGCCAGCGTGTAGCAGCACTCGAACCAGAGCTGTCCGTCGGACCACAGCAGCGCCGTGAAGGCGTGGTTGCCGGCGGTCAGCTGCCGGGCGAGGTTCCAGCCCCACGGTCCGGCGGGACCGTACAGCTCCTGGCGATGGGGGAACTCGCGCAGCAGGAACAGCAGCCAGGTCCCGGCGAAGCCGATCCGGATCACGGCGCTCTGGTATGGCCCGAGGGCCGCCTCGGTGACCCGGGCGACACCGCGCGACAGCGTCAGGGAGAGACGGTTCACCGCACACCTCCGGCGGCCTCGTCGGCGGTCACGGACCACCAGGGCAGCAGACGGTAGACGGGCTTGTCGGAGATCCGCTCACGACTCCACGGCGGCGGTTGCACATTGGTGGTGCTGGAACGGACCTGCACGCGTCGTATCACGCCTGCCCGGCTCGTCGGATCGTCCCGGTACAGCCGCATCACCACGATCCGGCGCAGGTACTGCTCGGACAGGGAGCCGCGCAGACCGACGGGACGGTTGTCGGCGGCGTGCGTGGCGGCGAAGAAGTCCCAGGCCCGGCGCAGCTCGTTCTGCTGGGTGTGGCTGGGCGCGAGGTTGCCGTCGATGGCGGCGCCGTCCTGGGCGGACAGGTCGGTCCACCCTGTGGTGCGCAGGCCGCCGTCCCGCATCCGCACCTCGGCGCGGACCTGTACGGCGATGTTCTGCTGCAACGGGTTAGGGGCGAACAGCTTCCAGTTCTGCTCGAACTCCGGGTACACCCACTCCTCTATCGCCTTGCCGTGCTGCTTCGTCACGGTGTTGGCGGGCGCGAGGCTGAGGAAGACCATGAGCAGGTGCACACAGGCGGCCACGGCGACGACGGCGAGGGCCAGCGCGGCACCGACCTGGTAGCCGGGGGAGAGCGCGGCGACGCCGGTGCGGGGCCTGGACGCCTCGGCGGGCGGCGGGGGCGGCGGCTGCGCGGGGGCTTCCGGGAGACGCGTCCCGGCCGGCCCGTCCGGGCCCTGCGGGCCCCACGAGTCCTCGTCGTACGCGTCCATTCCGTCCCGTCCCCCGTTTCGGCTCATGCGGCTGGTCAGTCGTTCGGCTCGTGCGGTTCGTGCGACCCGGTCGTCCGGCCCAGCGGTCGGCTGAGCGGGGCGGCTCGGGAGCGCAACGCCGGTCACAGGCGTCACATGGTTCACAGCACCACTTCTCGGCGCTCGCACGGAACGGTACTCAGCCCCGGGCCCCGGGCGCAGCCCCGGGTACGGGCGACCGTGGTGGTCCTCGCCACGCGGTACGGCTCCGGCCACGGGCGGCGGTACGACCTGCCGTGCCTTGTCCGCCCTTGTCCACAGGCTGTGGGCGCAGTTTTCCACAGCGGTTGACACCCACCGCGGCCCGGCACACCATGGACTACGCACGAACCGAACGATCGGTCGGGACACTGCCCAGGACCGTAGACCCGGACAGAGTCCAGGCAGTCCGGGGCGCAAGGACCGGGCAGAGTCCACCGCAGTCCGGGACGTGAGGACCGGACAGAGTTCACCGCAGAGCCCGAGGTCAGGGGGACCGCATGGCCACAGCAGCCGCGCAGCGCACGGCCCGCACCGAGGCGGACGGCACACCGGACACCGCCGACACGGCGGCCTACCAGCGCGCCTTCGACGCGGCCGTGGCCGCGGACGAACGCATCGAACCCCGCGACTGGATGCCCGACGCCTACCGCGCGACCTTGGTCCGGCAGATCGCCCAGCACGCACACTCCGAGATCATCGGGATGCAGCCGGAGGCCAACTGGATCACCCGCGCGCCCTCCCTGCGCCGCAAGGCGATCCTGATGGCCAAGGTCCAGGACGAGGCCGGTCACGGCCTGTACCTGTACAGCGCGGCCGAGACCCTCGGCACCGGTCGCGACGAGCTGCTCGACAAGCTGCACAGCGGCCGCCAGAAGTACTCCTCGATCTTCAACTACCCCACCCTGACCTGGGCCGACGTCGGCGCGATCGGCTGGCTGGTGGACGGCGCCGCGATCACCAACCAGGTCCCCCTGTGCCGCTGCTCCTACGGCCCGTACGCCCGCGCGATGGTACGGATCTGCAAGGAGGAGTCGTTCCACCAGCGCCAGGGCTACGAACTGCTGCTGGCCCTCAGCAAGGGCACCCCCGAGCAGCACGCCATGGCCCAGGACGCCGTGAACCGCTGGTGGTGGCCGTCACTGATGATGTTCGGCCCGCCCGACGACGAGTCCCAGCACTCCGCGCAGTCGATGGAGTGGAAGATCAAGCGCCACTCCAACGACGAGCTGCGCCAGCGCTTCGTGGACATCTGCGTCCCGCAGGCCGAGTCCCTGGGCCTCACCCTCCCCGACCCGGAACTGCGGTGGAACGAGGAGCGGGGGCACTACGACTTCGGTCCGATCGACTGGACGGAGTTCTGGGAGGTCCTCAAGGGCAACGGCCCCTGCAACGAACAGCGGATCACCCAGCGCAGGCGCGCCCACGACGAGGGCGCGTGGGTACGGGAAGCGGCCGCGGCCTACGCGGCCAAGCACACCGGCGGCACCGGTGAGACAGGAGCGACGCGAGCATGAGCACCACCGACTGGCCCCTGTGGGAGGTCTTCGTGCGCTCCCGGCGCGGCCTCTCCCACACCCACGCCGGCAGCCTGCACGCGCCCGACGCCGAACTGGCCCTGCGCAACGCCCGCGATCTGTACACCCGGCGCGGCGAGGGCGTCTCCATCTGGGTCGTTCCCGCCGCCGCGATCACCGCGTCGTCGCCGGACGAGAAGGACCCGTTCTTCGAGCCGGCCGCCGACAAGCCCTACCGGCACCCGACCTTCTACGAGATCCCGGAAGGGGTGAAGCACCTGTGACCGCCACCGGCCCCGCGGCCCGCCCCGACACCGGCCCCGCCACCGTCCCGGTGACCGCCGCGCTCGCCCTGGGTGACGACGCCCTGGTGCTCTCCCACCGCCTGGGGGAGTGGGCCGGGCACGCCCCGGTCCTGGAGGAGGAGGTCGCCCTCGCCAACATCGCCCTGGACCTGCTCGGCCAGGCCCGGGTGCTGCTGTCCCTAACCGGCGACGAGGACGAGCTGGCCTATCTGCGCGAGGAACGCGCCTTCCGCAACCTCCAGTTGGTCGAGCAGCCGAACGGCGACTTCGCGCACACCATCGCCCGCCAGCTGTACTTCTCCACCTACCAGCGGCTCCTCTACAGCGAACTCGCCACCGGTGACGGCCCGTTCGCGCCGCTGGCCGCGAAGGCGGTGAAGGAGGTCGCCTACCACCGCGACCACGCCGAGCAGTGGACGCTGCGGCTCGGTGACGGCACCGAGACCAGCCACGAGCGGATGCGGCGGGCCTGCGACGCGCTGTGGCGGTTCACCGGCGAGATGTTCCAGCCGGTGGAGGGCCTGACCGCCGACTGGGCCCGGCTGGAGGAGCGCTGGCTGGAGTCCGTCACCGACGTTCTCGGCCGGGCCGGCCTCCCGGTCCCGGAGGGCCCGCGCACCGGAGCCTGGTCGGCGGGCGCCGGCCGGCAGGGCCTGCACACCGAGCCGTTCGGCCGGATGCTCGCCGAGATGCAGCACCTGCACCGCAGCCACCCGGGGGCGTCATGGTGACCGCCACCGCCCTGGAAGAGCGGCTGCTGGAGCTGGCCGGCGCGGTGCCCGACCCCGAACTGCCCGTCCTCACCCTGCGCGAGCTGGGCGTGCTCCGCGCGCTGCGCGTCCACGGCGGCGACGGAGGCGACGCGGTGGAGGTCGACCTGACCCCGACCTACACGGGCTGCCCGGCCATCGAGGCGATGAGCCTCGACATAGAGCGGGTGCTGCGCGCCCACGGCATGCGCGAGGTCACCGTCCGCACGGTGCTCAGCCCCGCCTGGTCCACCGACGACATCACCCCCGAAGGGCGCGAGAAGCTTCGGGAGTTCGGCATCGCACCGCCGCGTGTGCGCCACGGGGACGGCCCGGTGCCGCTGACCCTCGGCCCGACCCGCACGCAGACCCCGCATGCCGCGGACTCCCGGAAGGCCTCGCAGGCCCCGCACGCCGACCGAGACGTGCACGGCACGGACACCGCGACCGAACCGGTCCGCTGTCCGCACTGCGGATCGGCCGAGACCGAGCTGCTGAGCCGGTTCTCCTCCACCGCGTGCAAGGCACTGCGCCGCTGCCTGGCCTGCCGTGAACCGTTCGACCACTTCAAGGAGTTGTGATGGCCCGCTTCCACCCGCTCCCGGTGGCCGCGGTCGACCGGATCACCGACGACTCCGTCGCCCTGACCTTCTCCGTCCCGCCCGGGCTGCGTGAGGAGTACCGGCACGCGCCCGGCCAGCATCTCGCGCTGCGCCGCCGGGTCGACGGCACGGAGATCCGGCGCACCTACTCGATCTGTTCCCCCGCCCCCGACCCGGAGGGCGAGGGCCCGGACAGCCTGCGGGTGGGGGTGCGGCTGGTCGAGGGCGGGGCCTTCTCGGCGTACGCGCTGAAGGAGATCAACGTCGGGGACGTGCTGGAGGTGATGACCCCGGCGGGCCGCTTCACGCTGGAACCGGCGCCGGGCCTGTACGCCGCGGTCGTCGGCGGCAGCGGCATCACCCCGGTGCTGTCCATCGTCGCCACGCTGCTGGCGCGCGAGCCGGCGGCCCGGTTCTGTCTGATACGCGGCGACCGCACGGCCGCCTCGACGATGTTCCTGGAGGAGGTCGCCGACCTGAAGGACCGCTACCCGGAGCGGCTCCAGCTGGTGACCGTGCTCTCCCGGGAGGAGCAGCAGGCGGGCCTGCCGTCCGGCCGGCTCGACCGGGAGCGGCTCACCGGGCTGCTGCCCGCGCTGCTGCCGGTCGGTGAGGTGGTGGGCTGGTTCCTGTGCGGGCCGTACGGGCTGGTGCGGGGCACGGAGCAGGCGCTGCGCGAACTGGGCGTGGCCCGGGACCGGATCCACCAGGAGATCTTCCACGTGGACGCGGGCTCGGCCCCGGCGGCCACGGCTGCGGCGCCCGCGCACAGCACCGTCACCGCACGGCTCGACGGTCGCGGTGGCACCTGGCCGGTGCGGGAGGGCGAGTCGCTGCTGGAGACGGTGCTGCGCAACCGGCCCGACGCCCCCTACGCCTGCAAGGGCGGGGTGTGCGGGACCTGCCGGGCCTTCCTGGTCGCGGGCGAGGTGCGCATGGACCGCAACTTCGCGCTGGAGACGGAGGAGACGGAGGCCGGGTATGTGCTGGCCTGCCAGTCGCATCCGCTGACGGAAAGGGTGGAGCTGGACTTCGACCGCTGACCCGCCCGTTCCCTCCTCCTGGAACCGCTGCACGCTGCACGGCTCCACAGCTGTGGCGCCTGGGCCGAGCACCTGGAGCTGTCGCTCGGCCGGGCGGCGGTGTACGAGGAGAGGGTGGGCGACCTGCCGGCCACCCGTCCCGTCGGCTGCCCGGCCCCGGGCGGCCGGGCACCGGGGGCCAGGGGCCAGGGGCTGGACACCAGGCATCAGGGATCGGGGACCGGGAATGGTCCGGGGCTACAGGACGAAGCCCGGCTTGCCGTCGTCGGTGATGACCGGGCGGCCGGCGGCCTGCCAGTGCTGCATGCCGCCGTCGACGTTCACCGCGTCGACGCCCTGCTGGACCAGGTACATGGTGACCTGGGCGGAGCGGCCGCCCGAGCGGCAGATGACGTGGACGCGTCCGTCCTGCGGGGCGGCCTCGGTCAGCTCGCCGTAGCGGGCCACGAACTCGCTGAGGGGAATGTGCAGGGCTCCCCCGGCGTGGCCCGCCTGCCACTCGTCGTCCTCGCGGACGTCCAGCAGGAAGTCGCCGTCCTTGAGGTCCGTGACCTGGACCGTGGGCACACCAGCTCCGAAATTCATGGCTCCGACGCTACCCGAAGCGAGGAGCGGTTCAGTCCTGCCCCAGCAGGGCGGCCAGTTCCGCCTCCCGCTGGGCGATGTCGGAGCGCAGCCGGTCGGCGATCTCGTCGAGCAGCCCGTCGGGGTCGTCCGGCGCGAGGCGGAGCATGCCGGCGATCGCGCCGTCCTCCAGTTCGCGGGCGACGAGGGTGAGCAGCTCCTTGCGCTGGGCGAGCCATTCGAGGCGGGCGTACAGCTCCTCCGCGGGGCTCGGGCGGCGCTCTGGCGGTACGGGTCCGGCGGCCCACTCCTCGGCCAGCTCCCTGAGCAGGGCCTCGTCGCCGCGGGCATAGGCGGCGTTGACCCGGCTGATGAACTCCTCGCGCCGCTTCTGCTCCGCTTCCTCCTGGGCCAGGTCCGGGTGGGCCTTGCGGGCCAGCTCGCGGTAGAGCTTGCGGGCCTCCTCGCTGGGCCGCACCCGCTGCGGGGGCCGTACCGGCTGGTCGGTGAGCATGGCGACGGCCTCCGGGAACAGGCCGTCACCGTCCATCCAGCCGTGCAGCAGTTCCTCCACGCCCGGGATCGGCATCACCTGGGCCCGGGCCTCCGCGGCGCGGCGGATGTCCTCGGGGTCGCCGGTGCGCGCGGCCCTCGCCTCGGCGATCTCCGCGTCCAGCTCCTCGATGCGGCTGTAGAGCGGACCGAGTCGCTGTTCGTGGAGGCGGGCGAAGTTCTCGACCTCGACGCGGAAGGTCTCCACGGCGATCTCGTACTCGATCAACGCCTGCTCGGCGGCCCGTACGGCCTGTTCGAGCCGTTCCTCGGGGCGGGGGGCCTGGGACTGGCCGGCTTCCGGGGTTGTCACCCGCCCAGCGTAGCCGTTGCCCCGGCCCGGCCCGGGTGCGGTTCCCGCGCTCCCCGCACACCACCCCGGGAACCCCGGGGAGCCGTCCCGCCCCGTCCCGCCCCCGCCCGGGAACCCGCCCACGAGAGCCCCCGGGACCGTGCTCTAGACGCCCGGCTCCGCCTCGATCCGCCCCGCCCTGATCCCCGCGACCAGCTCGGCGTGGTCCGCTTCCGTGCGGTCGGCGTAGACGACGGCGAAGTCGGCGATCGCCTCGTCCAGCTCCTCGTTCTTGCCGCAGTAGCCGGCGATCAGCCGGGGGTCGGCGCTGTGGGAGTGGGCGCGGGCCAGCAGGGCGCCGGTCATACGGCCGTAGTCGTCGATCTGGTCGGCGGCGAGGGCGGCCGGGTCGACGCTGCCCTTGCGGTTGCGGAACTGCCGCACCTGGTACGGGCGCCCCTCGACAGTGGTCCAGCCCAGCAGGGTGTCGCTGACGACCTGCATCCGCTTCTGCCCGAGGACCACGCGGCGCCCCTCGTGGGGCACAGCGGGCGTCTCGAAGCCGGCCGTGACCAGGTGCGGGACGAGCGCGGAGGGACGGGCCTCCTTCACCTGGAGGACCAGGGGCTCGCCACGGTGGTCGAGGAGCAGGACGACGTAGGACCGGGTGCCGACGCTGCCGGTGCCGACCACCCGGAAGGCGACGTCGTGCACGGCGTGCCGGGCGAGCAGCGGGTGGCGGTCCTCACCGAGGGTGTCGACGTACGACTCCAGGGAGGCGGCTACCGCGGCGGCCTCCGCGTCCGGGATGCGGCGCAGCACCGGCGGCGCGGGCACGAACCGGCGTCCGCCGTCCGGCACCGACTCGGTCGACTTCGCGGCGAACCGGCCGCTGGTGTTGGCCCGGGCCTTCTCCGAGACCCGCTGGAGCGTGCCGAGCAGATCGTGGGCGTCGGTGTGGGAGACCAGTTCCTCGTCCGCGATGGCGTTCCAGGCGTCGAGCACGGGCAGCTTGGCGAGCAGCCGCATGGTGCGGCGGTAGGCGCCGGCCGCGTCCTGGGCCGCGGCACGGCAGGTGTCCTCGTCGGCGCCCGCCTCGCGGCCGGCGAGCACCAGTGAGGCCGCGAGCCGCTTGAGGTCCCACTCCCAGGGTCCGTGCACGGTCTCGTCGAAGTCGTTCAGGTCGATGACGAGGTCGCCGCGGGCGTCGCCGTACAGCCCGAAGTTGGCCGCGTGCGCGTCACCGCAGATCTGGGTGCCGATCCTGGTGGTGGGGGTGCGCGCGAGGTCGTACGCCATGAGTCCGGCGGAGCCGCGCAGGAAGGCGAAGGGGGTGGCCGCCATCCGGCCCACGCGCAGCGGGGTCAGTTCGGCGATCCGGCCGGCGTTGGACTCCGCCACCGCGCTCACCGCGTCGGGACGGGCGGCGTCCAGGTCCAGTGTGCGGTGGGCGGAGCGCGGCACGCCCGCCCGCAGCGCCTTGCCCTCCTGCTTCGGCGAACCCTGCGGCGGCCATGCGGCGAACCCGCGCACCCGGGGCAGGCGGCGCGCGCCCCGGTCCGCCGCGTCCGTCACTTCCACATCGGTTCCGGTCACCGCGACCGCCTCCCCCGCACGGCCCGCCCACCTGCGAACAGGCGACGGTACGAACATCAACTCGGGGAGACGGTACAACCGGTGGCCGAAAATCGTCAGACCCTGTGGAGAACTCCCCGGGGCGCAGCCCCCGAAGACCGTTCTGCGAGCCTCCACCCGAGGGTCAGCGCCTCCTCGGCGCCGAAGCAGGTGAGCAGCCGCCATGCCGACGCCGACCAGGCGAACACCGCGTCCTGCCCGAACTCCCGGCCCAGCGCGCGCGCTTCGTCGTCACTCAGGCCGACGACCGCCGCGCTCTCCTCGGTGTGCCGGCCTTCCGGGTCACCGCCGACAGCGGGCCACCACACGAGCCCCCGCCGGCGCAGCAGGCCGAGCAGTTCCCGATGCGCGCGGTGGTTGTGCTGTGCCGAGGCGCGGGTGCCCCGGGGGTTGTGGGCCGTGATCACGTGGAGGGTCTCCCCGTGCGGAACGGGGAACCGGCCGGCCGCCACTCCGGACGGTGCAGGGGTGACGCGGACCGGTCCTCCGGGCAACTCCACGTCCACGACGGCCTGCTGGTAGAGACCCCACTGGGGCGTTCGCGTGATCGGGATGCCTGCGGTCATGGGGGTCTCCGTTCGAGAGGGACCCCCTTACCCGCCGGGCAGGGAGATCCGCGCTTACCCCCACGGGACCGTGGGGGCCCGGTCTTCCCTGGAGGGCACCTTGCGCGGTGAGCGAGGTTGCCAGCCGACGCTCGTCCAGGGGCGCGATCGGCTTCGTGACCGAGGCGGATCCTGACACAGGGGCCGGCGGGAAGTCCAGCTTCCGGAAGGCGAGGGCACCTCCCCGCCTGCGCCTCCCCGCCTCCTCGTGAAGGACCGGCCACGAACCCGCCGTTCGGATCCGTGGCCGGCCGCCCGCTCCGGACGGCCCGTCGCTTCGGACGACCCATCGCTCCAGACGGCCCGTCGCTGCCGTCACATCCGCGTCACATCTGCCGTCACGTGCGCCGTGACATGCGCCGTCACATGACGGCCTTGTACCCCTTCCACCCCGTGGCGATCTTCACGCGGCCCCCGAACGAGCCCTTGCCGTTGCCGTTGTAGCGCCAGACGGTGCCCGCGGTGTCACGGGCCACGAGGTCCGCGCGGCCGTCGCCGGTGAAGTCGCCCGTGCCGACGACCGCGTTGTAGGAGGCGCCCCAGTCCGCGAACACCTTGACGCGGGCCTTGAGGCCGCCCGTGCTCGTGGTGTTGGCGTCGTACCGCCACAGCTCGTTGGACTTGTCCTGGACGAGGAGGTCGCCGCGGCCGTCGCCGTTGAGGTCACCGGCGCCGACGATCTTCTTGTAGCCGGTCCAGTGGGAGGCGATCTTCGTGCGGGCGGACAGCTTGCCGTTCGCCGCGCCCTTGAAGAGGTAGACGTCTCCGGTCGAGGACTGGCGGCCGATCAGGTCGGGCCGGCCGTCGCCGTTGACGTCGCCGGGAGAGGTCAGGACGTCGTACGCGTTCCAGCCGGAGGTGCCGAGCGAGGTGTACGGCGTGGTGGGCGTCGGGGCCTTGCCACAGGCCGGGCGGTAGGCCCGCAGGGCGCCGCCGGTGCGGACCAGCACGTCGTTGCAGTGGTCGCCGTTCAGGTCGCCGAACGGCACGAACCGGGCGGTGGCCGGCCAGCCGGAGCCGGAGACCGTGCCGCCCAGGGTTCCCGTGCCGGTGCCGCGCCGGACGGTGAGGGTGCCGGAGGAGCTGAGGGTGAGGACGTCACCGACCCCGTCGTTGCCGGCGTAGTCGCGCGGTGCCGCCGTTCCCGCTGTCACCTTGACGTCTCCGGAGAGAGTGAGCGCGGCGCCCTGGCCGTCGGCGGGCCGGGCGGTGAGGCTCCAGGTGTAGGCGCCGTTGGTGACCAGGCGGCCCGCGGTGTCCCTGCCGTCCCAGGCGGCCGTCAGCAGGCCCCGGGCCGTGCCGCCGGAGAGCGTACGGACGGTGGCGCCGGACGCCTTCCGGCGGACGGTCACCTTCCAGTCGGCGGCGGGCTTGGACAGCCACCAGGTGCCGGACCAGTTCGCGGAGCCCGCGGTGACCGTGGCGTCGACGGACGTGAGCGGGGACGCCGGGACGCCGGCCGGTACGACGTGCACGCGCTGGTCCCGGTCGGCGTAGGCGACGCCGCCGCCGAAGCGGTCCACGGTCCAACTGGTCCCGGCCCCGGTGTTCTCCTGGCCGAGGTCGGTCCAGTCGGCCAGCTCACGGCTCGGCAGGTCGGTGTGACTGCCGCCGGACGGCAGCCCGTTGTGCAGGTCGAGCAGCCTCAGCCCGCTGTCCGACTGGGTGCCGGGAACCCGCTCGACCAGGTATCCGTCCCCGAGCAGGACCCGGCCGTCCGGGGCCGTGGAGGTGCGCTTGGTCGTCCGGTCGTACAGGCCCGCGCCGTGCGGGTCGCCCCAGCTGTCCCGGCAGACCCAGTAGACGAAGCGGCCCACGGCCTGGAGGTCGGACGGGGTGCAGCCGTTGCGGGTGGTGAAGGACTCGACGGCGGTCCCCGCGGGGAGCCGGGTGGCCGTGACCTTCCCGCCGCTCGCCGCGCCGCTCCACAGGGTGTTCCCCCACACGGCCGCGGCGACCCGGTCGCGCTTGAGCAGGACCTTGCCGGCCCCGGCGGTGGCGAACTCACCGATGTACTGCTTGCCGGAGGAGGCGCCCTCGACGAGGGCGTACCGCCCGGAGAGGTCCGTGAGCTCCGGGGAGTCGTCGCCGGTGTCGAGGGTCGGGCCCCAGTCGGCGGCGCCGTTGGTGCGGAGCATGGTCAGTCCGGACTCGGTGGCGTCGCGGCGGCCGTGCCGGCCGGTGCCGTCGGCGAACATCCGGATGCAGCGGGGCGTGGTCTCGTCACAGAACCCGTCCCAGCCGCTGACCAGGCCGTCCACGGTGGTCCGTGCGGGGCTCGGGGTGCCGCTCGTGGTGAGCCAGGTGCTGCGGTAGGCGCCGAGGATCGTGTGCGGCTGGTAGAGCGTGCTGTTGTCGGCCGTGGTGAGGATGCCGCTGCCGAGGGAGAGTCCGTGGACCTGCGCGGGCATCGGCTGTACGGCGGTCAGACGGGTACGGGTGACCGAGCCGTCGGCGCCCTCGGCGACCCGGTACACGCCCCAGTCGAGGTCGCCCTGGTCGACGTACGCCGCGGCGCCCGCCACCAGGACGGAGCCGTCCGGGGCCTGGACGAGCTGGTGGGCGGCCGGGTCCATGACCTTGGTCAGGACCGTGTCCGAGCCGTCGGCCGTGAGGGTGAACAGGGGCTGGCCCCGGTACTTGTCGTCGCCCGGCGACATCGGCTCGACGCCCAGCAGTACCGAGCCGGCGACGCCGTAGGAGGCCTCGTACGTCAGCGAACTCGTCTCCAGGGTGCGGGGCGTCGCGGCCGGGTCGGCCCGGTCGAGCAGATCCGCCTTGCTGCGTCCGGTGCGCAGCCGCAGCACCGAGCCGGGACTCAGCCGGAAACCGGTCACGTCCCAGGCCTCCTGCGGATCGGGCCGGTCGGGCAGCGCCGCCGCCGCGCCGGTGGCGAGGTCGACGATGCTCCAGTGCCTGCCGTCCTCCGTCTGGTGACGCAGGATGACGGACCGTGCGTCGCCGTCCTCGACGCGGATGTCGTAGGCGCCGCCGGGCAGTCCCGTCACCGGCGTCCGGTGGACCTCGCCGTCGGCGGCCCTCAGGAGCTGGTAGGCGCCGGGGTTGCCGGCGAGGTCGCTCGTGCTGGTGAGCACGGTGTCGCCGAACGTGCCCTCGTACGTGTGGCCCTCGGGCACCGGCACCACGACGGTGCCGCCCGCCGTTCCCGCGCCCTTGACGAGCGTGACCTGGGCGTCCTCCTCCGAGTAGAGGGCGACGGTGTCGGATCCGTCGCCGTAGTGGCCGGGTTCGAAGGAGACGTCCCCGCGGTAGGAGCCGTTGTCGATGTCGTAGTGGAGCGGGACCGGCATGCGCTGGTCCAGCGCGGTGGTGGTGCCGGTGGCGTAGTCCGTCCACAAGTACCGGTCGTCACCCTCCTGCACCCACAGGAAGCCGCTGGTCCCGGCGTTGAGGATCCAGGTGAACCGGGGGACGGCCCGCGCTGCGGCGGGCAGGACGAGTTCTCCCGCGGCGACCGTGGGCGCGGCCGGCGCCGCCGTCGCGGGTGTGGCCGCCAGCGGCAGGCCGAGGCCGAGCGCCGCCGCGAGGACGGCCGCGGTGCGTCGTGCAGGGCGTGATGCGGGCTGGGGTCTGTGCCGGTGCGTACCGATTCGGGCCACCGTTCCTCCAGAGAGCAGGGGAGGCATGGGCGGAGGTACGGCAACGCTCTGGCATCCCCTCCGGCCCCCCGGCCGCTCCCCCCACGCGCGCGTGGGGGGAAGGCTAACAGCATGGACATGACGCTCTCGGCGGGTTTCGGCGAGGAGAGCGTCACCCTGACCCCGGACGCTGCCCGTGACTTAGCTCACAGACGGGTCACGGCACACCGAAGCCCGGCTGTGCGATCCCCCACAACTGCGAGTACGACGAGAAACGGGCCCCTGCCGTGACTTCCGTCACCGGCAGAGACCCGTCTCATCGGTTTCTCTGTGCGCGAGGGGGGAGTTGAACCCCCACGCCCTTGCGGGCACTGGAACCTGAATCCAGCGCGTCTGCCTATTCCGCCACCCGCGCATTGGGTGTGTCCTCCGGCTCCGGCCCTTTCGGCCCGGCCCCTTCCGACACCCAGAACATTAGCACGTCGTACGGGGTGGATTCACATCGCTTCCCGTCCGGCCCCCACCCCCGGCACGCACGGCACACGCCCCAACGAGGCACCCACCGAACGCCGCACGTATCAAGGCGGCGCGCTTCTCGTATCAACCTCGTACCGGTCCGGGCAGTCTGCCCGGGAGGCGGACCGGGTCCACAGCCGGGTGCGGGACACTGGACTTCGCCCGCCTCTACGATCCATGGCAGCAGGACACGCACCCGGGAGTTCGAAGGGGAGCCGCTGGGGGAACCGGCTGATTGGCGGGCGCGTAGATACGATCAGTGAGCAGTACCAGCAGTACCCGGCAAGGCAGCCGCCCGACAGCGGCCGAGCGGCGGCCAAGACGGCGGCACAGGACAGGCAAGACGACGGCAGGGACGGAGGAGGTGCCCCATGGGAGTCCTGAAGAAGTTCGAGCAGCGTCTCGAAGGTCTGGTGAACGGCACCTTCGCCAAGGTCTTCAAGTCCGAGGTCCAGCCCGTGGAGATCGCCGGAGCGCTCCAGCGGGAGTGCGACAACAACGCCACCATCTGGAACCGTGACCGGACCGTCGTGCCCAACGACTTCATCGTGGAGCTGAGCGCGCCGGACTACGAGCGCCTCAGCCCCTACTCCGGGCAGCTCGGCGACGAGCTGGCCGGCATGGTGCGCGACTACGCCAAGCAGCAGCGCTACACCTTCATGGGGCCGATCAAGGTCAACCTGGAGAAGGCCGACGACCTGGACACCGGTCTGTACCGGGTGCGCTCGCGCACCCTCGCCTCCTCCAGCGACCAGCAAGGGGCACCGCAGGCTCCCGGCGCGCCGGCGCCCGGCCGCCCCGCGGCGGGCGCCCCCGGCGGCTACGGCTACCCGCCGGCCGCTCCGCCCGCCGGCGCCCCCCCGATGCCCTCCGCACCGCCGCCCGGCACCCGCCCCGGCGGGTACGGGTACCCGCAGCCCGCCACACAGCGGCCGGCCGCGGCCCCGATGAGCGGCGCGCGCACCCGCTACTGGATCGAGATCAACGGCACCCGCCACCAGATCTCCCGCCCGACGCTGGTGCTGGGCCGCAGCACCGACGCCGACGTGCGGATCGACGACCCCGGCGTGTCCCGCCGGCACTGCGAGATCCGGACCGGAACGCCCTCGACGATCCAGGATCTCGGCTCCACCAACGGCATCGTGGTGGACGGGCAGCACACCACCCGCGCTACGCTCCGCGACGGCTCGCGGATCGTCGTGGGCAGCACCACCGTTATCTATAGGCAAGCCGAAGGGTGAAGCGGGGGCAATGTCAGAGCTGACCCTCACGGTCATGCGGCTGGGTTTCCTGGCCGTACTGTGGCTGTTCGTGATCGTGGCCGTGCAGGTCATCCGGAGCGACCTGTTCGGTACGCGCGTCACCCAGCGCGGATCGCGTAGGGAGGCGGCACGGCCGCAGCAGCCGGGCCGGCAGCAGACCCGGCAGCAGGCCACGCCCCCGCCGCAGCGCGGCCAGCAGGGCGGCGGCGGCCGGCGTGGCCGCAACGCCCCCACCAAGCTGGTCGTGACCGAGGGCACACTCACCGGCACCACCGTCGCGCTGCAGGGCCAGACGATCACCCTGGGCCGGGCGCACGACTCCACGATCGTGCTGGACGACGACTACGCCTCCAGCCGCCATGCCAGGATCTACCCGGACCGTGACGGCCAGTGGATCATCGAGGACCTCGGTTCCACCAACGGCACCTACCTGGACCGGTCCCGGCTGACGACCCCCACACCGATCCCGCTGGGCGCGCCGATCCGCATCGGCAAGACCGCAATCGAGCTGCGGAAGTAGTGCTACGTCATGAATGAGCGCGAGCGGAGCGAGCACGCAGCGGCAGGCCGCCACCCGGTCTCCGGCGCGCTCCCGACCGGAGGGTGGGCAGTGTGGCTCGACACGACCGGCTGCATTCGGAGCCGACGGGCGAGGTGCGCATGAGTCTGTCACTGCGCTTCGCCGCCGGATCGCACAAGGGCATGATCCGGGAGGGCAACGAGGACTCCGGTTACGCCGGTCCGCGCCTGCTCGCCATCGCCGACGGCATGGGCGGCCAGGCGGCGGGCGAGGTCGCCTCCTCCGAGGTGATCTCCACTCTGGTCACGCTCGACGACGACGTGCCCGGCTCCGACATCCTCACCTCCCTGGGCGTCGCCGTGCAGCGCGCCAACGACCAGCTGCGCGCGATGGTCGAGGAGGACCCCCAGCTCGAAGGCATGGGGACGACCCTCACCGCGCTGCTGTGGACCGGCCAGCGGCTCGGTCTCGTGCACGTCGGCGACTCGCGCGCGTACCTGCTGCGGGACGGTGTGCTCACCCAGATCACCCAGGACCACACCTGGGTGCAGCGGCTGGTGGACGAGGGCCGGATCACCGAGGAAGAGGCCACCACCCACCCGCAGCGCTCGCTGCTGATGCGCGCCCTCGGCAGCGGCGACCACGTCGAGCCCGACCTGTCGATCCGCGAGGTCCGGGCCGGCGACCGCTATCTGATCTGCTCCGACGGCCTGTCCGGCGTGGTCTCCCACCAGACGATGGAGGAGACCCTCGCCAGCTACCAGGGCCCGCAGGAGACCGTGCAGGAGCTCATCCAGCTCGCGCTGCGCGGCGGCGGACCCGACAACATCACGGTCATCGTCGCCGACGTGCTCGACCTGGACACCGGTGACACCCTCGCCGGGCAGCTCTCCGACCAGCCCGTCGTGGTCGGCGCCGTCGCCGAGAACCAGCACCACCTGCACGACAACGGCATCATGCAGACCCCGGCGGGCCGCGCCTCCCACCTGGGCCGTCAGGGCCAGGGGCACGGCGGCGGGGAGTTCGGCCCGCCCGGCTCCGGCGACACCACCGGCTACATCCCGGCCGACGGCTTCGGCGACTACGCCGACGACGACTTCACCAAGCCGCGCAAGCGGCGCAGATGGCTGAAGACCTCGCTCTACGGCGTCCTCGCCCTCGCCGTCGTCGGCGGCGGCCTGTACGGCGGCTACCGCTGGACGCAGACCCAGTACTACGTCGGCGCCAAGGACGAGCACGTCGCGCTGTACCGCGGGATCAGCCAGGACCTGGCCTGGGTGTCGCTGTCGAAGGTGGAGAAGGACCACCCCGAGATCGAACTCAAGTACCTGCCGCCGTACCAGCAGAAGCAGGTGAAGGCGACGATCGCGGAGGGCGGCCTGGAGGCGGCCCGGACGAAGGTCCAGGAGCTGGCCGTGCAGGCCTCCGCCTGCCGCAAGCAGGCCGAGCGCCAGGCGGCCGAGCGCGCGCGGGACGACGCCAAGGGCGGCCGGGACAGGACCGGCGGCACCAACGGCACCGGCACGTCCACGGGCACCACCACGCAGACCGCCTTCGTCAAGGCCTCCCCGACGCCGAACACGACCCCGAACCCGTCGGCCTCGAAGACGTCCCCGACGTCCCCTTCGAAGTCGCCGTCCACGACCCCGTCCGCGACCCCCAGCCCCGGCCCGACTCTCTCGGAGGACGAGCAGAAGGTCGTCTCGCTGTGCGGTAAGCAGTAGGCAAGCCGTGAGAGGCCCTGTCACACGATGAGCAGTACTACGAACTCGCCGACGCACCACACGTCCACGATCGGCGCGATCGGCGCGCCGAGCCGCCGCAACACCGAGCTGGCCCTGCTGGTCTTCGCCGTGGCCATTCCCGTGTTCGCCTACGCGAACGTGGGCCTGGCCATCGACGGCCAGGTCCCCGCGGGCCTGCTGAGCTACGGCCTCGGGCTCGGTCTGCTGGCCGCCGTCGCCCATCTCGTCGTACGGAAGTTCGCCCCGTACGCCGACCCGCTGCTGCTGCCGCTCGCCACCCTGCTCAACGGGCTCGGGCTGGTGTGCATCTGGCGGCTGGACCAGTCCAAGCTGCTCCAGCAGATCCATGTCGCGGGCGGCAAGGCGACCAACCAGCTGATCTACACGGCGATGGGCATCGCGCTGTTCGTGGCGGTGCTGGTCTTCCTCAAGGACCACCGCACGCTCCAGCGCTACACCTACATCTCCATGGTGGCCGCGCTGTTCCTGCTGCTCCTGCCGCTGGTCCCGGGCCTGGGCGCGGACGTGTACGGCGCCAAGATCTGGATCTCGATCGGCAGCTTCACCATCCAGCCCGGTGAGTTCGCCAAGATCGTGCTGGCGGTGTTCTTCGCCGGTTACCTGATGGTCAAGCGCGACGCGCTCGCGCTCGCCAGCCGCCGCTTCATGGGCCTGTACCTGCCGCGCGGCCGCGACCTCGGCCCGATCCTCGTCGTCTGGGCGATCTCGATCCTCATCCTGGTCTTCGAGACCGACCTCGGTACGTCGCTGCTGTTCTTCGGCATGTTCGTGATCATGCTGTACGTCGCCACCGAGCGGACCAGCTGGATCGTCTTCGGTCTGCTGATGTCCGCCGCCGGCGCCATCGGCGTGGCCAGCTTCGAGCCGCACATCAAGGTCCGTGTGCAGGCGTGGCTCGACCCGATGCGCGAGTACACGCTCAGCCGCACCCCCGGTGTCACCGGTGTCCACTCCGACCAGCTCCAGCAGGCCCTGTGGGCGTTCGGCTCCGGCGGCACCCTCGGCACCGGCTGGGGCCAGGGCCACTCCGAGCTGATCCGGTTCGCCGCCAACTCCGACTTCATCCTCGCCACCTTCGGCGAGGAGCTGGGCCTGGCCGGCATCATGGCGATCCTGCTGATCTACGGTCTGATCGTGGAGCGCGGTGTGCGCACCGCCCTCGCCGCCCGCGACCCGTTCGGCAAGCTGCTCGCCATCGGCCTGTCCGGTGCCTTCGCGCTCCAGGTCTTCGTCGTGTCCGGCGGTGTGATGGGCCTCATCCCGCTGACCGGTATGACGATGCCGTTCCTCGCCTACGGTGGTTCGTCGGTCATCGCCAACTGGGCGCTGATCGGCGTGCTGATCCGCATCAGCGACACCGCCCGCCGCCCGGCGCCCGCCCCGGCCGCCAACCCCGACGCCGAGATGACCCAGGTGGTCCGCCCGTCATGAACAAGCCCCTGCGCCGGATCGCGATCTTCTGCGGCCTCCTCGTCCTCACCCTGCTGCTGCGGGACAACTACCTGCAGTACGTCAGGGCCGACAAGCTCAAGGACGACCCGAACAACCGCCGCGTCACCATCGCCCGCTACGCCACTCCGCGCGGCGACATCATCGTCGACGGCGACCCCATCACCGGGTCCGCGCTGACCAGCAAGACCGGTCTGAACGACCTGAAGTACAAGCGGACGTACAAGAACGGCGCCATGTGGGCGCCGGTCACCGGCTACGCCTCGCAGGCCTTCGGCGCCACCCAGCTTGAGTCCATCGAGGACGGCATCCTCACCGGCGACGACGACCGGCTGTTCTTCCGCAAGACGCTGGACATGATCACCGGCAAGGAGCAGCAGGGCGGCAACGTCGTCACCACGCTCAACGCCGCCGCGCAGAAGGCGGCGTACGACGGTCTGAAGCAGCGCGGCGGCAAGGGCGCGGTCGTCGCCCTGGACCCCTCGACCGGCAAGATACTGGCGCTGGCCTCCTACCCGTCGTACGACCCCTCGTCGTTCGCGGGCAACACCAACGACGACGCCGCGGCCTGGAAGAAGCTCCAGAAGAAGTACAACCCCAACGACCCGATGCTGAACCGGGCGCTGCGCGAGACCTACCCGCCGGGCTCCACCTTCAAGGTGGTCACGGCCGCCGCGGCGCTGGAGAACGGCAAGTACACCTCGGCCGACGAGAAGACCGACTCGCCGCTGCCGTGGACCATGCCGGGCACCACGACCGAGCTGAAGAACGAGGGCAACATCCCGTGCGAGAACGCGACCATGCGGGTCGCGCTCCAGTACTCGTGCAACACCGTCTTCGGCAAGATCGGTGCGGACCTCGGCAACGACAAGATGCTCGCGGAGGCGAAGAAGTTCGGCTTCGACGCCGAGCAGTTCACCCCGGTCCGCTCCAGCGCCTCGGTGTTCTCGGACGACATGAACCAGTCGCAGACCGCGCTGTCCTCCATCGGCCAGTACAACACCGCCGCCACCCCGCTCCAGATGGCCATGGTCGCCTCCGCGGTCGCCAACGACGGCAAGCTGATGAAGCCGTACATGGTCGACTCGCTCCAGTCCTCCAACCTGGACCCGGTCGCCACGACCAAGCCGGAGGAGCTGAGCCGGCCGCTGTCGCCGAAGAACGCGCAGATCCTCCAGGACATGATGCAGACGGTGGTCGAGAAGGGCACCGGTACCCGCGCGAAGATCGACGGCGTGACGGTCGGCGGCAAGACCGGTACCGCCCAGCACGGTGTCGAGAACAGCGAGAACCCGTACGCCTGGTTCATCTCCTACGCCAAGCTCAGCGACGGCAGCTCGCCGGTCGCCGTGGCCGTGGTGATCGAGGACGAGAGCGCCAACCGCGACGACATCTCCGGTGGCGGCCTGGCCGCGCCGATCGCGAAGAACGTCATGGAGGCGGTCATCGGCTCCAAGAAGTGACCGTCGTCGGGCACCGGGAGTGAGGCCGCTCACAGCTCCTTCACATCGCCGCACGTTGCGATACCGGTCCTGTATCGGGTTACGGGCTTGGCCAGGTCACACAGAACGAGCCGGGTACGGTAGGCCCGGACGGCAGCCTCCGGCCGCGCACAGGGGTGCGCGGCCGAGACCGACGGAGAGGGCTGGTAGGTAGCTATGGAAGAGCCGCGTCGCCTCGGCGGCCGGTACGAGCTGGGCCAGGTGCTCGGCCGCGGTGGCATGGCGGAGGTCTACCTCGCGCATGACACCCGGCTCGGCCGCACCGTGGCGGTGAAGACGCTGCGCGCGGACCTCGCGCGCGATCCGTCCTTCCAGGCCCGGTTCCGCCGGGAGGCCCAGTCGGCCGCCTCGCTCAACCATCCCGCGATCGTCGCGGTCTACGACACGGGCGAGGACTACATCGACGGGGTCTCCATCCCGTACATCGTGATGGAGTACGTCGACGGTTCCACACTCCGCGAGCTGCTGCACTCCGGCCGCAAGCTGCTGCCCGAGCGCGCCATGGAAATGACCATCGGCATCCTCCAGGGCCTGGAGTACGCGCACCGCAGCGGCATCGTCCACCGCGACATCAAGCCGGCCAACGTCATGCTGACCCGCAACGGTCAGGTCAAGGTGATGGACTTCGGCATCGCCCGCGCCATGGGCGACGCCGGCATGACCATGACGCAGACCGCGGCGGTCATCGGCACCGCCCAGTACCTCTCGCCGGAGCAGGCCAAGGGCGAGCAGGTCGACGCCCGGTCGGACCTCTACTCGACCGGCTGCCTCCTCTACGAACTGCTGACGGTACGGCCGCCCTTCGTGGGCGACTCCCCGGTGGCCGTGGCCTACCAGCACGTCCGGGAGGAACCGCAGCCCCCGTCGGTCTTCGACCCCGAGATCACGCCCGAGATGGACGCGATCGTCCTCAAGGCGCTGGTCAAGGACCCCAACTACCGCTACCAGTCGGCCGACGAGATGCGCGCCGACATCGAGGCGTGCCTGGACGGCCAGCCGGTCGCGGCCACGGCCGCGATGGGCGCGGTCGGCTACGGCGGCTACCCCGACGACCAGGCGACGACCGCCCTGCGCTCGGAGCCGGGCGCGGCGGCGACCACCATGCTCCCGCCGATGAACCCCGACGACGGCGGCTACGGCTATGACGAGCGCCCGGACCGCCGCCGCCAGCAGAAGAAGTCCAACAGCTCCACGATCCTGCTGGTGGTCGCGGGCCTGCTGGTCCTGGTCGGCGCCATCCTGATCGGCATGTACGCGTTCGGCGGTGACGGCAAGGGCGACGGCAAGGTGCCCGTGCCGGCGTTCGTGGGCCAGCCGGAGAAGACGGCCCGCAAGATGGCCGAGAACGTCGACCTCAAGGTGGCCGTCACCAAGAAGGCCTGCGAGAACCAGGCCACCGGCAACGTCTGCTCCCAGAACCCGGAGCCGGGCCAGAAGGTCGAGAAGAACAGCACGGTCGACCTGGTGATCTCCACGGGCGCGCCCAAGGTGACCGTGCCGGACGTGCGCGGCATCCAGTTCGACCAGGCCGAGGCCCAGCTCAAGGAGAAGGGCTTCCAGGTCGAGAAGAAGACCCAGGTGTCGACCCAGACGCCCGATGTCGTCATCACCCAGGACCCCGAGGGCGGCACCAGCAAGGAGAAGGGCACCACGATCACCCTCACGGTCGCCAAGGCCGAGGAGAAGGTCACCGTCCCCGATGTCACCGGCAAGTCCTGCGACGAGGCGAAGGCCGAACTCCAGGCCAAGGGGCTGGCCCCGACCTGCAACGACACCCCGGTCAGCGATCCGGCCCAGGACGGCAAGGTCCAGAACACCAACCCGCCGGCGGGCCAGCAGGTCTCCAAGAACACGCCCGTCGCGATCAACGTGGGCAAGGCTGAGCAACCGCAGCAGAAGCAGGTGCCGGACGTGACTCGGAAGACCGTGAAGGAGGCCCAGCAGATCCTGCAACAGCAGGGCTTCACGAACATCCAGGTCAACGGACCCACTGACGACAAAGCGCGGGTCGTCCTTCAAACCCCGCAGCAGGGCACCCAGGCGGACCCGGCCAGCACGCAGATCGTTCTGACGACCGTGGACTTCGGCGGCGGCAACAACGGCGGCAACAACGGCGGCGACAACGGCGGCGGCGGCTTCATCGGCGGCTGACGCCCCCCGCACACACGTGGGCCCCTGCCGGGACATCCCGGCAGGGGCCCACGCGCACGCTCAGCGCAGTTCCCTCGGCGGAGTGCGGTCGGCGTCCACCTTCTCCACCCGGACCAGTTCCCCCCACACCACGTACCGGTAGCGGGAGGTGTAGACGGGGGTGCAGGTCGTCAGGGTGATGTAGTGGCCCGGCTTCTTCCTGCCGGACTCCTTCGGGACGGCGGAGAGGACCTTGACGTTGTACTTCGAGGTCTCGGGGAGGACCGAGTAGACCTTGTAGACGTACCAGTCGTCCCGTGTCTCGAAGACGATCGGGTCGCCCTTCCTCAGCTTGTCGATGTTGTGGAACTTCGCGCCGTGTCCGTCCCGGTGGGCGGCGACGGAGAAGTTGCCCGTCTTGCCGGTGGTGGGGAGCGTGGCCTTGACGGGGTCGGTGTAGTAGCCGGCCACACCGTCGTCGAGGACGTCCGTGCCCGTGCCCTTCTCGACCAGCACCTCGCCGTTGCGCATCGCCGGCACGTGCAGGAACCCGATGCCGTCCTTGGTGTCGAGCGCGCCGGGACCGGACTTCTGCTGCCGGGCCCAGTGCTCGCGGACCTTGTCGGCCTGCCGGTCCGCCTTGCGGTCCGCTATCACGTTCGTCCACCACAGCGAGTAGACGACGAACAGGCCGAGCAGCACGCCCGCTGTGATGAGGAGTTCCCCGAAGACGCTGACCGCCAGCGCGATCCGGCCGGGGCGCCGGCGCCGGGCCGGTTCCGGATCCGGTTCGGACGCGTCCGTGGTCTCGTCGGTCTCGTCGGCGGTCGCTGCCACTGTGTCCTCTGCCCTTGGTCCGTGAGCCTGGTCGATGAGCCCTACTCGATGAGCGCGTCCGGCTTGCCCTTGCTGCGCGGCCGTTCCTGGACCATCTTGCCCCAGACGATCAACCGGTACTTGCTGGTGAACTCCGGCGTGCAGGTGGTGAGGGTGATGTAGCGGCCGGGCCGGGTGAAGCCGGAGCCCGGCGGGACCGGGTTCAGCACGCTGGTGTTGGACGGCGGGGTCACCGGAAGCATCGAGGTCACCTTGTACACGAAGTAGGTGTCCTGCGTCTCGACCACGACCGCGTCCCCGGCCTTGAGCCGGTTGATGTACCGGAACGGCTCACCATGCGTGTTGCGGTGCGCGGCGAGGCCGAAGTTGCCGGTCCTCGCCTCGGGCATAGCCGTCTTCAGCGGGGCCTCGCCGTAGTGCCCGACCATGCCCTTGTCGAGCACCTTCTTGTTGCTGACGCCCTCCGCGATGGGCGCGACCACGTCCAGCTTCGGGATGTGCAGGATGGCGAAGCCCTGCCCCGGCTCGAAGACGCCCGGGTTGCGCTTGCCGTTGGCCCAGTCGTCCTGGAGCTGGTGCGTCTCGCTGCCGGCCTGCGCGTGCGCGCGGACGTTGGTCCACCACAGCTGGTAGGTGACGAACAGCAGCATCAGGACGCCGGTGGTGATGAAGACCTCGCCGATCGCCCGGCTCGCGACGGTCGCCGGGCTCGGCTTGCGCAGCCGGGCCTGCCGCCGGGCCTCCACCCGGCTCAGGGGCCGCTGCGGGTCCCGGGCCGCCGGGGGGACCGCCGCCTCCCGGGCGTCCCTGGCCCCGCCGTGCCGCCCGCCACGGCGCTTGGCGGCCTTTCTGCGGGCCGCTCGGCCGCCCGGTGTGGCCGCGGTGGCCGCAGCGGCCCACGGGGCTCCAGAGGCCCCTGTGCCCGCCCCTGTGGCGTCGCCTCCCGCGCCGTATCCCGCCGGCCGCGGAATCCGCAGCGCCATCGTCTCCTCGTCGACGCGCGGCGGGGACGCCCTGCGGTCCTCAGCGGCAGGCGGCGGCGCCGTGAGGTCCTCCTCGGTCAGCCGGGGCATCGGAGCCGTCGGCGGATCCTGCCGCCGCCCGCCGTACGGCCGCCTGCCACGGGAGGTCTCGTACGGCCGCGCACCGCCGGAGGACTCGTACGGCCTCTCGCCGTCGGACAAGTCCTCGCGCTCGGGGCGCAGCGCGGTCACGCCGTGGCCCTGCCCACCACCGGGGCGAGCCCCGCCGACCTCGCCACGGCACCGTGGTCGCCGCACTCCGCCAGCCAGTTGGCCAGCATCCGGTGGCCGTGCTCGGTCAGCACCGACTCGGGGTGGAACTGCACACCCTCCACCGGCAGTTCCCGGTGGCGCAGGCCCATGATGATGCCGTCGTGCGTGCGGGCGGTCACCTCCAGCTCGGCCGGGACCGTGGCCGGTTCGGCGGCCAGGGAGTGGTAGCGGGTCGCCGTGAAGGGGGAGGGCAGGCCCGCGAAGACGCCCTTGCCCTCGTGCTCGACCGGTGAGGTCTTGCCGTGCAGCAGCTCGGGCGCCCGGTCGACCACACCGCCGTACGCCACCTGCATCGACTGCATGCCGAGGCACACGCCGAAGACCGGCACCCCGGTGGCCGCGCAGTGCCGGACCATGTCCACGCACACGCCCGCCTCCTCCGGGGTCCCCGGTCCGGGCGAGAGGAGCACGCCGTCGAAGCCGTCCTGGGCGTGCGAGGTCGACACCTCGTCGTTGCGCAGGACCTCACACTCCGCGCCCAGCTGGTACAGGTACTGGACGAGGTTGAAGACGAAGCTGTCGTAGTTGTCGACGACGAGAATCCGCGCACTCACTGGTTGTCCACCGTCACATCGTTGAAGGGCAGCAGCGGTTCGGCCCACGGGAAGACGTACTGGAACAGGACGTAGACCACGGCCAGGATCAGTACGAGGGAGATCAAGGCCCTCACCCACGCGTTGCCCGGCAGATGCCGCCAGATCCAGCCGTACATGCCGTCCCCTGCCGTCCCTTCCGTATCCGCTACGGCACCAGACCCACGCCGTACGTCACCAGACTAACGGCGTGGAGCCCCCGGTTCGCCTGCCTCCGCAGGCTGTGTGTACCCGGACTTACGGGCAACAGGGTCGATCACCTCGACATCCGGCGGCACTGTTTCGCAGGGGCCTTTGTCGATCCGATACGTGTACGAGGGTTCGGGTCCGCTGACGATCACCCGCACGGGTGACTCCCGGACGGACGTCTACCCCACCGGCTTCGCGTAGTGCAGATCGACTGTGCCGGAGTATCCGGGAAGAGTCACCGTCCCGTCGTCGGTGACCTTCCAGCCGAGGCCGTAGACGTTGACGTAGACCATGTAGGTCTGGATCGCCTTGCTCGCGGCGAGCGCCTGCTTCAGCCGGTCCGGGTCCCCGACGGCGGTGATCTTGTACGGCGGCGAGTAGACGCGGCCCTGGAGGATCAGGGTGTTGCCGACGCAGCGCACCGCGCTGGTGGAGATCAGCCGCTGGTCCATGACCTTGATGCCCCGGGCGCCGCCCTGCCACAGCGCGTTCACCACGGCCTGGAGGTCCTGCTGGTGGATCACCAGGTAGTCGGGCTGCGGCTCGGGATAGCCGGGGAGCTTGGCGGTGGCGCCCGGCGGGGCGTCGTTCAGGGTGACGGTGACGGCCTGGCCGGTCAGCTTCCGGGTGCCCGCGCTCTTCTCCAGCCGGCCGAGGTTCTCGTCCTCGGCCTTGGTGCTGCCGTCGTCGCTCTCGGCCAGCGACTCCACGCTGTCGCGCAGGGTCGCGTTGGACTCGTCCAGCTCCTTGTTCTTGCGGCTGCGCTGCTGGATCAGGTCGGACAGCTTCAGCAGGGAGCCGTCCTGACGGATGTCGGTGCCCTTGGCGGTGTCGAAGCTGGTGAAGAAGATGAGCCCGGCGAGCGCGAAGACGGCCGCCGTGAGGATCCGCACGGCCCGCACACGCGGTCGGCGGACGGGGCCCGAACCCGTTGATCCCGTCCCGGGGGAGTCGGCAGAATTGCTCAACGTACCCTTATCTCCTTCGGCGCCACGGAAGCACTACGCTAACGGACGCCCGGGGGAGCACACAGAGTCGTCATGTTGGCCCCTTGTACGCTGCCCCGAGCCCGACCCAGTTACCTGCGCGGCCACGCAGCGCATCGACAGGAGAGACCCTCGTGCCGAAGTCACGTATCCGCAAGAAGGCCGACTACACGCCGCCGGCGGCGAAGCAGGCGCAGGCCATCAAGCTCACCAACCGCGCGTGGGTCGCGCCCGTGATGCTGGCCATGTTCCTGATCGGCCTGGCCTGGATCGTCGTCTTCTACGTGACCGACGGCTCGCTGCCGGTCGACAGCCTGGACAACTGGAACATCGTCGTCGGTTTCGGGTTCATCGCCGCCGGATTCGGTGTCTCCACGCAGTGGAAATAGCTCTGCCCAAGGCTATCCGCCGAGTTATCCACAGGCCAGGGGTGCTGTCCACAATCCCCTGGGGAAAAGAAACTACGATCTGTGGATAACTCATCGGGCGTTGACGCCGGTGTGACTGGCCCACCGATCCCCATACATCTGTTCGCCCCCTGTCCGACCTGCGGAAACACATCCGAGCGACAGGGGGCACACCTGTGTCCGCACCGTGTGCACAAGATCCGCCACCCCCTGTGGACAACGGTTCGGTATCAGGTGAGCTGAGCGGTCCTGACCAGGGCCAGCGCCACCGACAGCAGCAGGACGACGGCACAGGTGCCGTACTGCACCAGGGCCCGCTTCTCGCGCGGGGCGTGGACCATCGCGTACCCGGTGACGACACCGGCGACGAGGCCGCCGATGTGCGCCTGCCAGGCGATGTTCGCCCAGGTGAAGGTGATGATGAGATTGATCACCAGCAGGGCGACGAGCGGGCGCATGTCGTAGTTCAGCCGACGCATCAGCACGCCCGTCGCGCCGAAGAGGCCGAAGATCGCTCCCGAGGCGCCGAGGGAGGGCTGGTTGGGCGCGGCGATCAGATAGGTCAGGGCGCTGCCGGCGAGCCCCGAGACGACATAGAGGGCGAGGTAGCGGGCGCGGCCGAGGGCCGCCTCCAGGGGGCCGCCGATCCACCACAGGCTGAGCATGTTGAAGAGGATGTGGGCGTAGCCGCCGTGCAGGAACATCGCGGTCAGCAGGCGGTAGTACTGGCCCTCGGCAACGCCCTGCACGCCGTCGAGCAGGGGGGTGTATGCCTGTCCGATCAGCTCGAACCGGTTGGTGAAACGGTCACCGACGGCGACCTGCACCAGGAACACCGCGAGGTTGATCCCGATCAGGATCTTGGTGAGCAGGCGGGGGTCGGCCGTGACCGTGCCCCCGGCGACCGTGCGCGGCCGGGACGCCGCGGGCGTGTGCCCCGTGCCCGAGCCCTCGCGGACGCACTCCGGGCACTGGAAGCCGACCGAGGCGCTGATCATGCACTCCGGGCAGATGGGCCGGTCGCAGCGGGTGCAGCGCACGCCGGTCTCGCGGTCCGGGTGCCGGTAGCACACGGGCACGCTCCGGGCGGCGTCCTGCGCGCTCCCTGCGGCCTGGTCCATCAGATCCCCTTGCTCGTCGTGTCCGTCCTGACGGTACTGCCCTGCTCCGTCCATCCTTACGGACGAGCGGCGCGTTTGGTTCCCCTCAGTCCTCGCGCGTCTCCACCACCACCGTCTCGATGACGACGTCGGCCAGCGGGCGGTCGTTGCGACCGGTGGGCACGTTCGCGATGGCGTCGACCACCTTCTGGGAGGCCGGGTCGGTGACCTCGCCGAAGATGGTGCGCTTGCCGTTCAGCCAGGTGCTCGGGGTGACGGTGATGAAGAACTGCGAGCCGTTCGTCCCCGGGCCGGCGTTGGCCATCGCCATCAGATAGGGCGTGTCGAAGGCCAGGTCCGGACGGCACTCGTCCTCGAATCCGTAACCGGGCCCGCCGAGGCCGTTGCCCAGGGGATCACCGCCCTGGATCATGAACCCGCTGATGACGCAGTGGAAGACCGTGCCGTCGTAGAGCGGGTTCCTGCTCTTCTCGCCGGTGCCCGGGTGTGTCCATTCGCGTTCCCCGCGGGCGAGCTCGACGAAGTTTCTGACCGTGACGGGAGCGTGGCGGGGGAAGAGCCGCACCTCGATGTCGCCGAGGGTGGTCTTCAGGGTGGCATACAGCTGCTCGGCCACGATCCGCCTTCCGTCGTCGTCCGCCGCGGCACCTCCGATCCTTCCACGGTCCCGTCCGCGCGTCGCCGGGCGGCCGCGACTTGTGCCGGGCGGGCGGCGCGCGCCGGTGATTCGTGGCAGTGTCGTCCGCAAGCCCCCTGTTGCCCCGGATGAGGCCGGAGGGAGCGATGGGCACCCATATGCGCGCCCGCACATGCCACACCGGCCGCGGGCAGGCATGATCCGTAAAAGGGTGGAAAGTCGAAATACCGTACGCCACCGAGGAGGAGGAACCCGTGACCCGCATCGACAGCGTGCGCGCCGCGACCGGCTCGGCGAAGGACAGCGTGCTGCACGCCGCGGAAGTGGTGGCGCCCTACGCCGACACGGCCAAGGAGCGTGCCGCGTACTACGCGCAGGAGGCACGCGTACGGCTGGCGCCCGTGGTGTCGCAGGCCGCCGAACAGGCCCGCGTGCAGTACGACGCCCGGCTCGCCCCACGCCTGGAGCAGGCCCGCACGCATGTGCCGCCGAAGGTGGACCTGGCCGCGCAGGAAGCCGCCGTCCGCACCCGCAAGGCGGCCCGGCAGGCCGCCGCCTACTCACGTCCCAGGATCGAACACGCCGTGGCCGCGACCGCTCCGGTCCGCGACGAGGCGGCCGCGCGCGGTGCGGCCGCGCTGGCCGCGCTGCGCGGTCAGGTCTCGGCCCGGGACATCCAGAAGCTGGCCCGGCGGAACGCCCGCCGGTCCCGCGCCGGCCGCACCCTGAAGGTGGTGGCGGTGCTGACCGCTCTGGCGGGCGGTGCCTTCGCGGCCTGGAAGTGGTGGGACAAGCAGGCCAACCCCGACTGGCTGGTCGAGCCGCCCGCGGCGACGGAGGTACCCGACGAGGGGCGCATCACGTCCGTGGACGGCAGCGACGCCCAGAGCCTGGACCCCGAGGTCCAGGCGAAGCAGGCGGAGGACGACGCCGCGGACCGCGACGACGAGGTCTGAGCGCACGGAACACATCGGCACACACCATCGGACCCTCCGGCCATGAGCGATCGGGCCGGGGGGTCCTTCATATGCGCGAAATGCCCCCTGACACTGCGTCTCCGCAGATCAGGGGGCATTTCTCGGGGTGGAGCCTAGGGGAGTCGAACCCCTGACATCCGCCATGCAAAGACGGCGCTCTACCAACTGAGCTAAGGCCCCGGGAAGGAGCGACCGGCCGGAGGAATCACGTCCGGCGGGCGCCGCAGACCAGAGTACCGGGTCACCCCCCGTATCCCGCAAAAAGATTGGGGGTCCCCGTGGATGACCACTCTCCGTAAGATGCTCGACGTGGTTCGCGACAGCGAACCGCGGTTTTCAGGGGAAGCGATGGGGAGACGCAATGGACGCCGCACAGCAGGAAGCCACCGCCAGAGCGCGGGAGCTGCAGCGGAACTGGTACGGGGAGCCGTTGGGGGCGCTCTTCCGTAAGCTCATCGACGATCTCGGGCTGAACCAGGCCCGGCTGGCGGCGGTCCTGGGCCTGTCCGCGCCGATGCTCTCGCAGCTGATGAGCGGCCAGCGCGCGAAGATCGGCAATCCGGCGGTGGTCCAGCGGGTGCAGCTGTTGCAGGAACTGGCGTCCCAGGTCGCGGACGGCAGCGTCAGCGCCGCCGAGGCGACCGAGCGGATGGACGAGATCAAGAAGTCGCAGGGGGGCTCCGTGCTCAGCAACACCACGCACACCACGAACAGTTCGGGCGCGCCCACGGTCAAGCGGGTGGTGCGCGAGATCCAGTCGCTGCTCCGCTCGGTGGCCGCCGCGGGTGACATCATCGACGCCGCGGACACCCTCGCCCCGAGCCACCCCGAACTCGCGGAGTTCCTCCGCGTCTACGGCGCCGGCCGCACCTCCGACGCGGTCGCGCACTACCAGTCCCACCAGAACTGACCGCGGGGCCGGTTCGGGGCGGGGGGTCCGGGCCGGCCGGACGCGGGGTACGCGGGGCAGGTGCGTGGGGGGCTTCGTCGGACCAGGGGAGGAGCGGCGGCTGCCATGGGTGAGGTCTTCGCCGGCCGGTACGAACTGGCCGACCCGATCGGACGCGGTGGTGTCGGTGCCGTGTGGCGTGCCTGGGACCATCGCCGCCGGCGGTACGTGGCCGCCAAGGTCCTCCAGCAGCGCGACGCCCACTCCCTGCTCCGCTTCGTGCGCGAGCAGGCGCTGCGCATCGACCACCCGCACGTCCTCGCCCCGGCGAGCTGGGCCGCCGACGACGACAAGGTGCTGTTCACCATGGACCTGGTCGCGGGCGGCTCCCTGGTCCACCTGGTCGGCGACTACGGCCCCCTCCCGCCGGCGTTCGTGTGCACGCTGCTGGACCAGTTGCTGTCCGGGCTCGCCGCCGTCCACGCCGAGGACGTCGTCCACCGGGACGTCAAGCCCGCCAACGTGCTCCTCGAAGCAACCGGCACCGGCCGGCCCCGGCTGCGGCTGTCCGACTTCGGCATCGCCATGCGGCTCGGCGAACCCCGGCTGACGGAGACCAACCTCGTGGTGGGGACGCCCGGTTACCTCGCTCCCGAGCAGATGCTGGGCGCCGAGCCCGACTTCCCTGCCGACCTCTTCGCCGTCGGCCTGGTCGCCCTGTACCTCCTCGAAGGCGCCAAGCCCGATGCCAGGGCGCTGGTGCAGTACTTCCTCGAACACGGAACACCCGGCCCGCCCAAGGGCGTTCCGGAACCGCTCTGGCAGGTCGTCGCCTCCCTGCTCCAGCCCGATCCCGTGGACCGGTTCCGCACCGCCACGGGGGCACGCAAGGCGCTCGCCGCCGCCGCCGAACTCCTGCCGGAGCCGGGCCCCGACGACGAACTCATCGAGATTTTCGACCAACTCGGCCCGCTCCCGCCCGGATTCGGCCCCGACGGCCCTCTCCGGCAGGCTTCCGGTCTGGCGTCGGACCTGGTTCCGGGCCGGGTGGACGAGTCCGGTGCGGCGGCCGATCCCGTGGAGAGCAAGGCCGTTGAGCGCGCCGGCGGCGGGTCGGCCCGGCCCGTTGCGGCCTCGGCGGTGGAGCCGCGTTCGACGCCCACCCCCACCGGTTCCCTCTCGGACACGGGCAGCTTCCGCCTGCCGCCGCCCCGGCAGGACCCGGTCCACCCGGTCCCGCCCCCCGCCCCCGGGCCGGCCCCGGCCCCGACTCCGGACCCCCGTATCGACACCGCCACCGCCGCCTACACCACGCGCGACCCACAGGTCCCACCCCCCACACCCGCGATCCCGAGCCCCACCGACGACCCACAGGCTCCAGCGCTCACAACATCCACACCGGTACCCCGAAGCCCCACTCGCGCCCGCGGGCGCCGGGCCCGGCGTGCGGCCCGGCGGCCCGGTCCCCCGGCCAGGGCCGCGATCCCGCTCCTGCTGCTGGCGCTCGCCTGCTACGCCGTCGGCTTCTGGGCGCTGACCCGGCTGTGAGCCCGCCGGGCCGCCACCCACCACCCGCCGAACACCACCAACACCCCGGAACCCGCGCCGACCCCGCCACCCCACTCCCGCCCCCGACACTCCCCAGCTACACCGTCGGCCCCCGGGCGCCGGCCCCGCCGTGAGCCCGCCGGGCCGCCACCCACCACCCGCCGAGGACCAGCAGCAGCGCGGTTCCCGTGCCGATTCCGCCGACGGCGACCAGCCGCATCACCCGGTCGCCGGCCCCGTCCCCGGTGTTCCCGGTCAGCGCTGCCTCCCGGTCCTCGTCGGTGACCGTGAAGACGTCGTCCGGCACGGGCCGGCCGGCGTACGCGGGCCCCGCCTGCGCCCGTCCGTCCACCCGGACCCGCAGGGTCACCTCGAACGGACCCTGCCCGAAGGTGCCGGCCAGCCGCGTGCTGAGGTGCAGGACCAGGTAGTACTCGCCGGCGAACCGGACGGAGGTCACCCCGGCGGGCACGGCGTACCGGTTGGGGTACTCCACCGGCGGCAGCGGTGCGAGGGCGGCGGACTTCGGGGCGCCGGTGTAGCCGAGGGAGGAGTCGTCGACGTAGCCGCGGACGGGGTTGTAGAGGGAGAGGTTCAGGGCGCCGCCGACGTAGCCGTGGCCCGGCGCGCCGTCCAGGTCCGCGGAGGCGTGCAGTCGCCGGCCCCAGTCCAGCGGCACCTTGTAGAAGCGGGTCTCGCCGGGGCTGAGACGGGTGCGCCAGATCCCTTGGCCCACCGGGCGCGCCGCGGCGAAACCCGTGCCGCCTGAGCGGTCCCGGGCGCTGCCGGTGAGGGGTTCCGGCGTGGCGGAGTCCCAGGTCCGCGGCGCGGTGGTGGGCCCCGCCCCCGCGAGGCCGGGTTCGGTGGCGGGCGCGATCTCCAGGTCCCACGGCTCGGGCGCGGCCGCCGCCCCGGAGCCCTCGGCGTCGAGGCGCTCGACGAGCAGGTAGTACGTCCCCGCGCCCTGGCACAGCGCCTTGCCGGCCTCGCGCTGGGCCAGGGCCGTGACCGGGCGGGGGCTGAGCCCGGCGCCGATGAGGGCGGAGGCGTAGAAGCAGGAGGCCCCGTTCGCGTCCCGGAGCGAGACGCGGATGCCGTCGGTGGCGGAGACGGTGGCGTCCGCCGGTGGTACGGCGGTGACGGGCACGTACGCCGTGTCCGCGGCGGTCAGGCGGAGGCGGTAGTAGAGCCTGCCGTTGCGGGGCAGCGAGCTGCGGTAGGTGTGGCCGGGGTCGAGCAGGACGGCGTCCGTGGTGCCCTTCGTACCCGCGACGGTCCGGGCGCCGGGGGCGAAGGTGTACGACCCCGGGCGCGCGTCGGCGGCGGCACCGGCCGGCAGAGCGTGGGCAGGGGCCGGCGCGGCGAGGGCCGCGGAGAGTCCCAGCAGCACGGTCACGGCACCCCGGGCGACGGCGGCTCTTCGCCGCACCCACGTCCGCGCCGGACCCGCCGCCGGCCACCCGGCCGCCCCGGCCCCGGCCGCCGTACCGCCCCCTCGGCCCCGCACGCGCCACACCCCCCAGTCGTCGGACGGCCGCACCGGACCGGCGGACCGCAGGCCCATCCTGCCCCGGCCGCCGCTGCGCCATCCGGGCAACGCGTACGCCCGTCCGAAACGCCGGCACCGTCCGGCACCTTCCGCCCCGCCCGTCTACCGCACCCGCCGCGACCCCGCAACACGGGACAGGGGTCCGCGCGACACGGCCGGGAAACACGACACGGCCGGAGAACGCGAAACCCCGACCGCGCAGGCGGCCGGGGTCGGTACAGATCGGGTATCGGGACTCACGAACCCGTGGGCACGGAGTCAGTCGCCTCCGTCCACAGATCCTGCTCGGCGCGATCCGCCTGGATCTGGCGGTACACGAGGAGCCCGCCGATGGCGGCCAGTGCGACCAGGAGCAGCTTCTTCACCGCGCGACCTCGTCTTTCCTTGACGTAGGGGACCTCTGGCGCCCGACTATACACACCGACCGATATCGATCGGTGACCTGCGTCGGGGCCCAACTCCCGCCTCGGACAGCGGCAGAGGTTCCTCGCCCCCGTGCACCCGTCCGGGTGGTGTTGATCTGAACATCGACGCGCCACGGGCGTCGGTCCACCACTTCCCGGCCCACATACACATCATGAGGAAAGTACGCAAATCGCCCAACCCGAAAGTGAGGGGCCATGACCGCCCAGAACAAGGTCATGAAGCTGTGGACCGCCATCGTCACCGCCTTCCTCGCGCTGTGCACGGCGCTCGGACTCGTCTCCGCCACCACCACGACCGCCGCCGCGGCCGCACCCCGGACCGAGACCCCGAGCACCGACACCGGCACCGCGCACCGCACCATCCCGACGATCCCGGCGATGCGCCACCGGCCCTGGTCCCATGCCAGGGCCCTGCCCCCCACGATGAAGCAGCGGATCCGGGCCGAGGCCCACGGCAAGACGCCGGGCTGCCGGCACCGCCCCCTCGACGGGACACAGACGGAATCGCAGCCGTGGGTACCGGAGCAGACGGACGCCAGGTCCCACGACCAGCACCTCTCGGACTCCCTCGACTGCTGATCCCTCCCCCACCGCAGTACCGCAACGTCTCGACCGCACGGCGACTTGCGTACGCACCAGTCGACACGAACAGACCCCCGGCCGGGTTCGGCCGGGGGTCTCGCGCTTTTCCCGGTGGGTCATCCTCGTACGGCAACGACCCGCACCCCACGGAAAGGTGGTGAGCGCTGCCGTGAACCGGCGCGTCACCGTAGTCACCGCTGTCCACGGCCCGTCCGCCCGGTTCCTGGCGGACGCGTACGCGTCGCTGTGCGCGCAGCGGCTGCCCGCCGGCTGGGAGTGGGAGTGGGTGGTCCAGGAGGACGGCACGACGGACGCGGTCCGCCCCCATGTCCCGGACGACGCCCGCGTGAGCTTCCGCCAGGGCCGGCCGGGCGGACCCGGGGTCGCCCGGACGATCGCGCTGGCGCGGGCCCGGGGCGCGTACGTCAAGGTGCTGGACGCCGACGACCAGCTCATGCCCGGCGCGCTCGCCCGCGACCTGGCCGTGCTGGAGGCGGACCACACCGTCGGCTGGACGACGTGCCGCGTCCTGGACCTGCTGCCCGACGGCTCCACGGCCGCCTTCCCCGGCGATCCCGACGAGGGCCCCATCGAGCGCGGCACCGTCCTCGACCACTGGAAGCGGAACGGCTTCCTGGCCCCGGTCCACCCGGCGAGCCTGTGCGTCCGGCGGGAGCTGCTCACCGCGCTGGGCGGCTGGATGGCGCTGCCGGCCTCGGAGGACACCGGCCTGCTGCTGGCGCTGGACGCGGTGAGCCGCGGCTGGTTCTCGGCGGAGCCCGGTCTGCTGTACCGCAAGTGGGAGGGCCAGGTCACGGGACAGGCGGCCCATGTCGACCCCGCCGAGCGGGCGGCCCGCACGGCCGTCGCGGAGGCCCGGGCGCGCGCGCTCACCGCCTTCGGCTGGAGCTACCCACCGGCTCCTTCCTCCGCCGGCTGAGGACGGCCGTGCTACTCGGCCTGCTCGTGCTGCTCGGTGAGGACGATCGCCTGCGAGGGGCACTTCTCGGCGGCCTCCAGGACCGTCTCCCGGACCCGCGGCTCCCCGGCCGCGTCCGCTCCGCCGGCCCGTAGGACGCCGTACCCGTCCTCGAACGCGAACACGGCCGGAGCCCGGTGCGCGCACTCGGCGGAGCCGTAGCACAGGGAACGGTCGACGGAGACCTTCATCTGTCCTCCAGTCGTGGGCGATGACCTTCAGGCGGCCTTCAGGACGTCACTGCCCGGCCACGCGCCCCTTGAACCGGACCGCCCGGCCACCGGGGGCGGAACACGGCGGTGCGGGGGCGGGGGGTCTTGGCGGACGGGGGCTCGAAGGTTCCCGCCCGCCCGGCACCGGTCCCTCCCCTCGTGGGGACCGGTGCCGAACGGTGCGGGGCTGTCGACCCGCGCCAAGTCGGCGGGGCGGCGCGGGTCGAAGAACGGAAACGGTTCGCGGGGCTGCGCGCGGATCGGCGCGGGTCGGCGCGGCGCGATGCGAGGCGTGCGACTTTGACCGAGAACGTTCGGTGCCATGGGCTGTCTCTCCGAGCGCTGAGCCGGTGGCCTGTCCGGACGGTGTGTGACGGGTCCGCTACCGGGTTCGGATCCTGCCATCTGTCACCGCCGCAGAGGAGGTTCCGGTCTCCGGTCCGCCCCTTAACCGCAGGTCAGGCGTATAAGGTGAGTTTTCCGGTCCGGACGTCACACGCGGAGGAAAGTAAGGGGTGGGACCTTGAGTTCCGACTCAGGGGCACGCACAGCCTTCGCCGAACGCCTCGCGCTGCTGTACAAGGAGGCCGGAAACCCTCCCCTCAAGAGCGTCTCGGAAGCGGTCGTACGGCTCCAGCGGATCGATGAGCGCGGCCGGCCGGTACGGGTGTCCGCGCAGCGGATCAGCGACTGGCGCCGGGCCAGGAACGTACCGGCCCAGTTCGCCGCCCTCGCGGCGGTCCTGCAGATCCTGATCCCGGAGGCACGGCGGCTGCGTCCCGCCCCGGTCTCCGCCGGCCTGTACGACCTCGCCCACTGGCAGCGGCTGTGGGAGCTGGCCGTGGCCGGACCGGCCGGCGATCGGCCCGCGCCGCCCTCGGAGGAGAACCGGCGGCCACCGGCCCAGGCCCCGCCCGTCGCCGGTGGCGTGTGTCCGTACCGGGGGCTGGCGCCGTACCGGCGGGAGGACGCCCGGTGGTTCTTCGGCCGGGAACGGAGCACGAAGGCCCTCGTCGCCCAGCTCCGCGCGGCCGAGCGGTCCGGCGGGCTGGTCATGCTGGTCGGCGCCTCGGGAGCCGGGAAGTCCTCCCTGCTGAACGCCGGCCTGATCCCGGCGGTCCGGGACGGGGCCCTGAGCACGGGGGCGATCGGCGGGGCCGGGAGCGCAGGCGCGGGGGCGATCGGCGGGGCCGGGAGCGCGGGCGCGGGGGCACAGGGCGGGGCTGAGCACGCGGGCACGGGGGCGCAGGGCGGGGCTGAGCACGCGGGCACGGGGGCGCGGGGCGGCCTCCTCCCGCCTCCGCCCCCGGTCGACCGCTACGACCACCCCCGCGACCGTTCCACCGACCAGCCCGGCGACCGCGCCACCGGCCAGCCCGGCCGTCGTCCTTCCAACCACCCCGCCGACCTGCCCTCCGGCCACCCCACGGACCGCCCCTCCAACCACTCCACGGACCACCCCACACCCGACCACCCCACCGACCACTCCTCCGACCACCCCACACCCGACCGCCCCGCCGATCCCCTGGACCCCGTCCTCCAGTTCGTCCCCGGTGCCGATCCGCTGGGTGAGCTGGTCCGCCGTGTCCCCGATCTCGCCGCCGTCGCCGCAGAGGCCCGCGGGGCCGAGCGGGAGGCGGCGCGGAACCCGGCGCTGCCGGGCTGCGACGCCCCGCACATCGCCCGTGCCGTGCGCGAGGCGGTCGCCGCCTGGGCGGACCGCGCCACGGGCCCCGACGACCGGCCGGTCGTCATCGTGGACCAGTTCGAGGAGGCGTTCACCCTCTGCGCCGACGAAGCCGACCGGCGCGTCTTCATCCACTTCCTGCACGCCGCCTGCACCCCGTCCGCCGGCACCGCCGGACCCGCGCCCGTCCGGGTCGTCCTCGGTATCCGCGCCGACTTCTACGAGCAGTGCCTCGGCTACCCCGAACTGTCCGACGCGCTCCAGCACCGGCACATGGTGCTCGGCCCGCTGACCAGCACCGAGCTGCGCGAGGCGGTGACCGGTCCGGCCAAGGCGGTCGGGCTGGAGCTGGAGCCGGGCCTCGCCGAGCTGATCGTGCGCGAGGTGAGCGCCGACGGCCCGCGCGGCGCGCACGACGCGGGCGTGCTCCCGCTGCTCTCGCACGCCCTGCTGGCCACCTGGCAGCGCCGGAAGGCCGGCCGGCTGACCCTGGCCGGGTACCGCGCGGCGGGCGGCATCCAGGGCGCGGTCGCGGCGACCGCCGAGCGCGCCTGGTCCGGGCTGGACCCGGCGGCCCGTGCCGCCGCCCGGCTGCTCCTGCTGCGGCTGGTCCGGCTGGGCGAGGACACCCAGGCCACACGCCGGCGCGGCACCCGGCGGCAGCTGGCGGAGGAGTCCTCGGACCCCGGCAAGACGGAGGAGTCGCTGGAGGCCCTGGTGCGGGCCCGGCTGGTGACGCTGGACGCGGACACCGTGGAGATCACCCACGAGGCGCTGCTGCACGCCTGGCCCCGGCTGCGGCACTGGATCGACGAGGGCCGGGGCGACCATCTGCTGCGCCAGCGGCTGGAGGAGGACGGCCGGGCCTGGGAGGACTCGGGCCGGGACAGCTCGCTGCTCTACCGGGGGTCGCGGCTGGAGCAGGCCCGCGCCTGGGCCCGGTCCGCCGGGGACACCTACCTGACCCGGAGCGCGGTGGAGTTCCTGGCCGCCTCGGTGCGGCTGCGCAAGCGCTCGGTGTGGCTGAGCCGGGCCGCGGTGGCGGCGCTGGTGGCGCTGGCCGTGCTCGCGGCCGGTACGGCGGTGATCGCCTGGAAGCAGCGGGACGACGCCGTGTTCGAGCAGGTGCTCGCCGAGGCCGACCGGGTCCAGCACACCGATCCGTCCCTGGCCGCCCAGCTCGACCTGGTCGCGCACCAGCTCCGCCCCGGCGACGAGGGCACGTACAGCCGCCTGATCTCGATCGTGAACGCGCCGCTGGCCACCCCGCTGTCCGGCCACGCCGGCGCCGTCTACCTCACCTCCTTCAGCCCGGACGGCAACACGCTGGCGACGGCCGGCTACGACCGCACGGTCCGGCTGTGGGACGTGACCGACCCGAACCACCCGGCCCCGCTCGGCAGGCCCCTGACCGGCCACACGAGCTGGGTCAGCAGTGCTGTCTTCAGCCCGGACGGCCGGACCCTGGCCAGCGCCGGCGACGACGGCACGCTCCGGCTGTGGGACGTGACCGACCCGGCGCAGGCCCGCCCGCTGGGCGAACCGCTCACCGGTCACCAGGGCACGATCTACCTGGTCGCCTTCAGTCCCGACGGGCGCACCCTGGCCACGGCCGGCGAGGACCGTACGGTGCGGCTGTGGGACGTCACCGACCCGCGTCGGCCCGGCACCCTCGCCACTCTGCGCGGGCACAGCGCCGCGGTGCGCTGTGTGGCGTTCGGCCCGGACGGGCGGACGCTCGCGACGGGCGGCGACGACGACACGATCCGGCTGTGGAACGTCTCCGCGCGGCGCCGGCCGGAGCCGGTCAGGACGTTGCGGGGGCACACGGACCTCGTGCACTCGGTGGCCTTCAGCCCCGACGGGCGCACCCTGGCCAGCGGCAGCGCGGACGACACCATCCGGCTGTGGGACGTGACCGACCCCGCCCGCGCCGCGGCGGTCGGCTCGCCGCTGACCGGTCACACCGGCCCGGTCTGGTCGGTGGCGTTCAGCCCGGACGGCGGCCGGCTCGCCGCCGCGAGCGCGGACAGCACGGCGAGCCTGTGGAACGTCAGCGATCCCTCGTCCCCGTCGCAGGTCGGCGAGCCGCTGGCGGGCAGCAGCGGGGAGATGTACGCCCTGGGGTTCCGCCCGGACGGCCGTACTCTCGCCACCGGCAGCGGGGACGGCAAGGTGCGTCTGTGGTCGGTCCCGACCTCGGACATGATCGGCCGGAGCGGAGCGTTCCGTCCGGACGGCCGGGTGCTGGCCACGGCCGCCCGGGACGGCAGGCTGCGGCTGTGGAACGTGACGCGGCCCGGCCGGCCGGAGCTGCTCGGCGAGCCGTTCATGCGGGCCGACGGCGACCAGCGCTCCCTGGTGTTCTCCCCCGACGGCCGCACGCTCGCCGTCCTCACCGGCGTCCGGACGGTCCACCTGTGGGACGTCACCGACCCCGCCCACCCGGTCGCCGCCGGCCCGCCGCTGCGCCTGCGCACCCGCTTCATGGGTCCCGACGCGCTCGCCTACAGTCCGGACGGCCACACCCTGGCCACCGCCTACGACGACCGCACCGTCCAGCTGTGGGACGTGACCGACCCGGGCCGCCCGTCCCCGCTCGGCAGGCCCCTCACCGGCCACCGGGGCTACATCAACAGCCTCGCCTTCAGCCCGGACGGCCACACGCTGGCCAGCGGCAGCGCGGACAGCACGATCCGGCTGTGGAACGTGACCGACCCGGCGCACGCCCGCCCGCTGGGCAAGCCCCTCACCGAGCACTCCGGGCCGGTCAACACGCTCGCCTTCGGCCCGCACGGCCACACCCTGGCCAGCGGCAGCGACGACGACACGGTCCGCCTGTGGAACACCACCGACCCCGCGCACGCCGGACCCCTGGGCAAGCCGCTCACCGGCCACACCGAGGCGGTCACGTCCCTGACGTTCAGCTCCGGCGGCGACACCCTGGCCAGCGGCGGCAACGACAACACGGTCCGCCTGTGGAACGTCACCGATCCCGCCTCGGCGTCCCCCATCGGCCAGTCGATGAGCCCCAACGCCAAGACGGGCAACTTCCTCATCTTCAGCCCCGTCAGCCACGTCCTCGGCGTCTCCAGCGGCACCGACACGGTCCGCCTGTGGAGCCTGGACGCCGACACGGCGATCCGGCACATCTGCTCGGTCACCCGGGGCGTCCTGACCCCCCAGCGCTGGCACGAGTACCTGCCGCGCCTGGGCTACGACCCCCCGTGCGGTCGATGATCGGCCAACCTGCGTGATTCCCCCCGGACTTGGCCCCACACAACCGACAACCTTGTTACCCTTGGCCATAGCCCGATCGCTGGTGCATCCCCCGTCGCCAGCGGTCGGGCCTTTTCTTGTGCCGCGCCGCCTCTCTTGTGCCGCACCCGCGGGTCTCTGCCCTCCCGTGATGCCCCCGCAGCGTGACCACCGGTGTGCGGGGCACTCGTGCGCACCGGAGGAGGCGGTACGCATGACTGACGACGAGTTCTACAGCGAGACCGGCCGGAAGGCGCGACGCTCCCGGAGGACCGCCCCAGGGAGGGAGCACTTCCGAGCCCGGCCCGGGGCGGCAAGGCCGTCTGGACAGTCCTGGGCCTAGTGGTTCTTTTCATCATCGTCTTCGCACTCATACTGGTCTGAGTGGTGGACGCCTGTCCGCGACAAAAGACCTCCGGTCCTGCTGGACCGGGTGGCTTCTCGCTTTCAGCACCTGTCCTACTCCTCCGGTTCCCACGCGCGGAGCAGGTCGAACAGACCTGCGTCTCCCTCGATCCGCAGGGAGTCCGCCGGGATACGGTCGTACAGGAAGAGAACCAGCTCATTGGCCGTGCCGCGAACGGAGACGCCGGCCGCGTTCGGGCCCTCGTCGGCCGCGGCGACAGGCGTCGTGCCGGGCGCGGGGACACGGGCGGAGCGCGCGCCGTCGCCGTCGACCGTGAGGCGCCAGGAGCGGCCCTCGGTGGCGTGGAAGTCGAAGGCGGTGGGCTTGTGCGGCCAGGCACTCGTCGTCGCGACGCAGGTGAACAGGAAATCCTCGACACCGTCGAGTGCCACCTCGTCCGGCAGCGGCTCCGGGGCACCCACAGTGATCTGGGCGTCGTAGGTGTGCACCGCCATCTGCTGGAGCTGGTGCCGGGCGACGGCGCCACAGGTCTGCGGCGACTGCCCCGCACCCCACCACGTCCAGCAACCGCGATCCGGGCCGGCCTCCCGCAACGCGTCCAGCAGTTGCTCCGTGGACTCCGCCAACCACGCCGGCAGGGCCTCGCGCTCCCGAGGCGCAGCCGGGGCGCCTTCCGCCACGGACTTGGCCGGTGCGGGCCCCGCGGCGACGGTGGCGGCCCAGTCACGGCGCCCCTCACCGATGTGCTGCGCCAGATCGAACAGCGTCCACTCCGGGCAGGTCGGCACCTGCGCGTCGAGGCTGGGCGCGGAGGCCACCGCGGCGCGGAAGGCGGTCGACCGTTCGTCGATCAGTCGCAACAGAACGGGGAACGCGAGTGTCGTTGTCACAGGGACTCCCTATCACCGCGCTCCGACCATCGGACAGTGATTTTCACAGCCGCCGCGGCGAGGGCGCGGCACGGGCCGGGCGCCCACTCGGCTGATGTCAGCCATGAATGCCGAAGACCCCCAGCCGATCTCGACTGGGGGTCTTCATGCTGGTGGGGCTAACAGGATTTGAACCTGTGGCCTCATCCTTATCAGGGATGCGCTCTAACCAACTGAGCTATAGCCCCGCCGCGCTCTGCGGTGTGTGTCCCGCGCGCTGACTCCTGAAGATTAGCGCACGACCGCGCCAGTCCCAAAATCGGTTGTCGGGGGACCGTCAGAACGCCGCTGGTCCGGAGGTCACTCGTCCTCGGCCAGCGTCAGTTCGATGCCGCCCACGAACCCCGCGGAGAGGTTGTAGATGAACGCGCCGAGCGTCGCGAGCGCCGTGGCCAGGACCACGTCGATGACCGCGATGATCGCCGCGAACGTCAGGACGTGGGGGAGCGACAGGAACGCCTGGAGGTCAAAACCGTTCGCCTCGTTCGAGCCGGTCGCCTCCGAGATCGTCCCGCCGACCGTCGAGAACACGCCCATCGCGTCCATGACCATCCACAGCACCGCCGAGGCGACGACCGTGCAGATGCCGAGCGCGATGGAGAGCAGGAAGCTGACCTTCATCACCGACCACGGGTCGGCCTTGGCCACCCGCAGCCGCGCCTTGCGGGTCCGCGGCGCCGTCCGCACGCCCGTACGCGGCTTGCGCGTGGCGCCGGCGGGCGCCTGCGCCGGATAGGCCTGCGGCGGGTGGTAGGGCCCGTCGGCCTGCTCCGACCGCCGCTCCCCGGGAAGGGGCGACGCCGGCCGCGCCTCACCGGACGCGGCCGGGCCTCGGGTGTCCGTCACAGTTCCCCCCTGGGATCCAGACGTACGGGAAGAGTCCGTCTCGGACACCTTCACCGGCTTCAGGTTCGTCGTCTGCGGGTCGTGCGCGCCACCGGCGGGGGCACTCCCCGCCGGCAGCCCGTTCGCGGCGGAGCCACGGCCGCCGCCGTCCGTTTCCGTACCCGTGGAGGTACCGGCCGATCCGGCGCCCGTGGCTCCGCTCACGCTGACTCACTCCTCGTGCTACTCGGCCGAGGGTGCCTCACCCTCGTCCGTGCCGGTGGTCGCGGCACCCTCGGCGGTCTCGTCCACGGCCACGTCGCCGTCGACTTCCTCCGCCTCGCGCCCCGCTTCGGCGTTACGTGCGATACCGACGACGGCATCGCGCTTGCCCAGATTGATCAGTTGGACGCCCATGGTGTCACGGCCCGTCTCCCTGACCTCGCTGACTCGCGTGCGAATCACACCGCCGGAGAGGGTGATCGCGAGGATTTCGTCGTTCTCCTCGACGATCAGCGCGCCGACGAGCGAACCACGGTCCTCCACGATCTTGGCGGCCTTGATGCCGAGGCCGCCGCGGCCCTGGACGCGGTACTCGTCGACGGCGGTCCGCTTCGCGTACCCACCGTCGGTGGCAGTGAACACGAACGTACCGGGTCGCACCACATTCATCGAGAGAAGCTCGTCGCCCTCCCGGAAACTCATCCCCTTGACACCGGAGGTGGCGCGGCCCATCGGGCGCAGGGACTCGTCCGAGGCGGTGAACCGGATCGACTGCGCCTTCTTGCTGATCAGCAGCAGATCGTCGTCCGCCGAGACCAGCTCGGCGCCGATCAGCTCGTCGTCCGAGCCGTCCTCGCGTTCCCGCAGGTTGATCGCGATGACACCGCCGGAGCGGGGCGAATCGTAATCCTTCAGTGGCGTCTTCTTGACCAAGCCCGACTTGGTGGCCAGCACCAGGTACGGCGCCGCCTCGTAGTCACGGATCGCCAGGATCTCGGCGATCGCCTCGTCCGGCTGGAAGGCGAGCAGGTTCGCCACGTGCTGGCCGCGCGCGTCCCGGCCGGCCTCGGGCAGCTCGTACGCCTTCGCCCGGTACACCCGGCCCTTGTTGGTGAAGAACAGCAGCCAGTGGTGCGTGGTGGAGACGAAGAAGTGGTCGACGATGTCGTCTTCCTTCAGCTTCGTGCCGCGCACGCCCTTGCCGCCGCGCTTCTGCGCCCGGTAGTCGTCCGTCTTCGTCCGCTTGACGTAGCCGCCGCGCGTGACGGTGACGACGATGTCCTCCTCGGCGATCAGGTCCTCGATGGACATGTCGCCCTCGTACGGGATCAGCTTGGTCTGCCGGTCGTCGCCGTACTTCTCGACGATCGCGGCCAGCTCCTCGCTGACGATCCCGCGCTGGCGGACCGGCGAGGCGAGGATCTCGTTGTACTCGTTGATCTTCGCCTGGAGTTCGTCGTGCTCCTGGACGATCTTCTGCCGCTCCAGGGCCGCCAGGCGCCGCAGCTGCATCTCCAGGATCGCGTTGGCCTGGATCTCGTCGATCTCCAGCAGGTCCATCAGGCCCGTGCGCGCGACGTCGACGGTCTCACTGCGCCGGATCAGCGCGATGACCTCGTCGATGGCGTCCAGGGCCTTCAGCAGACCGCGCAGGATGTGCGCGCGCTCCTCGGCCTTGCGCAGCCGGAACCGCGTCCGGCGGACGATGACCTCGATCTGGTGCGTCACCCAGTGGCGGATGAACGCGTCCAGGGACAGCGTGCGCGGCACGCCGTCGACCAGCGCCAGCATGTTGGCGCCGAAGTTGGTCTGCAGGTCCGTGTGCTTGTACAGGTTGTTCAGCACGACCTTGGCGACCGCGTCCCGCTTCAGGACGATCACCAGGCGCTGACCCGTACGGGACGACGTCTCGTCGCGGACGTCCGCGATGCCGCCGATCTTCCCGTCCTTCACCAGGTCGGCGATCTTCTGCGCCAGGTTGTCCGGGTTCACCTGGTACGGCAGCTCGGTCACCACCAGGCACTGGCGGCCCTGGATCTCCTCGACCTCGACCACCGCGCGCATCGTGATGGAGCCGCGCCCGGTCCGGTACGCCTCCTCGATGCCCTTGCGGCCCACCACCAGGGCGCCGGTCGGGAAGTCGGGGCCCTTGATGCGCTCCATGAGCGCGTCCAGCAGCTCCTCGTGCGAGACCTCGGGGTTCTCCAGGTACCACTGGGCGCCGGCCGCGACCTCGCGCAGGTTGTGCGGCGGGATGTTGGTCGCCATGCCGACCGCGATACCGGCCGAGCCGTTGATCAGCAGGTTCGGGAAGCGGGCCGGCAGGACGGTCGGCTCCTGGGAGCGGCCGTCGTAGTTGTCCGTGAAGTCGACGGTCTCCTCGTCGATGTCGCGGACCATCTCCATCGACAGCGGCGCCATCTTGCACTCGGTGTAGCGCATCGCCGCCGCCGGGTCGTTGCCCGGGGAGCCGAAGTTGCCGTTGGAGTCCACCAGCGGCATCCGCATCGACCACGGCTGGGCGAGGCGCACCAGGGCGTCGTAGATGGAGGAGTCGCCGTGCGGGTGGTAGTTGCCCATGACGTCGCCGACGACACGGGCGCACTTGTAGAAACCGCGCTCGGGGCGGTAGCCGCCGTCGTACATCGCGTACAGCACACGGCGGTGGACGGGCTTGAGACCGTCCCGGACGTCGGGCAGCGCACGGGACACGATGACGGACATCGCGTAGTCCAGGTACGAGCGCTGCATCTCCGTCTCAAGCCCGACGGGCTCGACACGCATCGCGAGTTCGCCGCCCTCTTCGGGGGTGACGGGGGTGTTCTCGTCGGCCATTGCTGGTGAGGATCCTTCCTGGTGCGGTCAGCTGAGACCGACTCAGATGTCGAGGAAGCGGACGTCCTTGGCGTTGCGCTGGATGAACTGGCGACGGGCCTCGACGTCCTCGCCCATGAGGACCGAGAACAGGTCGTCGGCCTGGGCGGCGTCGTCCAGGGTGACCTGGCCGAGGACCCGGTGCTCCTGGTCCATCGTGGTCACGCGCAGCTCCTCGGCGTTCATCTCGCCGAGACCCTTGAAGCGCTGGATCGAGTCCTCGCGGACGCGCTTGCCGCGCTGGCGGCCCATCTCGATCAGCGCGTCGCGCTCACGGTCCGAGTAGGCGTACTCCACGTCGTCACGGCCCCACTTGATCTTGTACAGCGGGGGACGGGACAGGTACACGTGCCCGGCCTCGACCAGCGGCCGCATGAAGCGGAACAGGAAGGTCAGCAGCAGGGTGCTGATGTGCTGCCCGTCGACGTCGGCGTCCGCCATCAGGATGATCTTGTGGTAGCGGAGCTTCTCGATGTCGAAGTCCTCGTGCACACCCGTGCCGAAGGCCGAGATCAGCGCCTGGATCTCCTGGTTCTGCAGGATCTTGTCGATCCGGGCCTTCTCCACGTTCAGGATCTTGCCGCGGATCGGGAGGATCGCCTGGTACTGCGGGTTCCGGCCGGACTTGGCCGAGCCGCCGGCGGAGTCACCCTCGACGATGAAGATCTCGCACTTGGCCGGGTCGTTGGACTGGCAGTCGGCCAGCTTGCCGGGCAGCGACGCCGACTCCAGCAGACCCTTGCGGCGGGTCAGGTCACGGGCCTTGCGGGCCGCCACGCGCGCGGTGGCCGCCTGGATGCCCTTGCGGATGATGTCCGCGGCCTCGACCGGGTTGCGGTCCAGCCAGTCGTTGAGGTGCTCGTAGACCGCCTTCTGCACGAAGGTCTTGGCCTCCGTGTTGCCCAGCTTGGTCTTCGTCTGGCCCTCGAACTGAGGCTCGCTCAGCTTGACCGAGATGATCGCCGTCAGACCCTCACGGATGTCGTCACCCGTGAGGTTGTCGTCCTTCTCGCGCAGCAGCTTCTTGTCGCGCGCGTACTTGTTGATGAGGCTGGTGAGGGCCGCGCGGAAGCCCTCTTCGTGCGTGCCGCCCTCGTGGGTGTGGATGATGTTCGCGAAGGAGTACACACCCTCGGTGTAGCCGCTGTTCCACTGCATGGCGACCTCAAGGGACAGGCTCTTGTCCTTGTCCTCGGCCTCCAGCGAGACGACCGTGGGGTGCACCGCCTCTCCCTTGCGGGAGTTGAGGTACTTCACGAAGTCGACGATGCCGCCCTCGTAGTGGTACGTGACGGTCTTGACCTCGGCCTTCTCGTCCGCACCCGCCTCGTCCGCGCCGCTCGTGGCCTTCGCGGACTCGCGCTCGTCGGTGAGCCGGATCGTCAGGCCCTTGTTGAGGAACGCCATCTCCTGGAAACGCCGGGAGAGCGTCTCGAAGGAGTACTCGGTGGTCTCGAAGATCTCCGGGTCGGCCCAGAAGGTGACCGACGTACCCGTCTCCTCCGTCGCCTCGTGCTTGGCCAGCGGCGCCGTCGGGACGCCCATCTTGTAGTCCTGCGTCCAGCGGTGGCCGTCGGTCCTCACCTCGACGGCGACCTTGGTGGACAGCGCGTTCACGACGGACACACCGACACCGTGCAGACCGCCGGAGACGGCGTACCCGCCGCCGCCGAACTTGCCGCCCGCGTGCAGCACGGTCAGCACGACCTCGACGGCCGGCTTGCCCTCGGAGGGCACGATGCCCACCGGGATGCCACGGCCGTTGTCGACGACGCGCACGCCGCCGTCGGCGAGGATCGTCACGTCGATGGTGTCCGCGTAGCCCGCCAGCGCCTCGTCGACCGAGTTGTCGACGACCTCGTACACCAGGTGGTGCAGACCGCGCTCGCCCGTGGAGCCGATGTACATGCCGGGCCGCTTGCGGACCGCGTCCAGCCCTTCGAGCACGGTGATGGCGCTGGCGTCGTAGGAAGCGGAGGCCGCGGCGGACTCCGTGGCCTCGGCGTTCACGCCGGCGTCGGTGGACGGGATGTTCTCGTTGGGGTTGCCGGAATCGGCCACGAAGCGCCCTTTCTGGCACAGCACGAGCCGGGCTCGTCGGCAGGTTGCCGGAGCGGCTGCGGCATGTTGCGTTGGTAAGCCTTGATCAGCGTTGCTCAGCTTTTCCCGGGCGGTCCCCACGTTGGGGCGGGATTGTCTTCCAGTCTACCGGTAGCACTGACATCGATGGGGGTTTGCGGGCACCTGAGCTCCCATGTGCCGCCCTCAACCGGTCTGTGCCGGGTACCGATATACGGAAGGGGGCTCCAAGGGGCTCACGGCGGCACTCAGCGCTTCGAGCCGTCAACCGGTGGCTACTGTCGGGTCAGATGGCGGTCCGAGGCCGATCGCCGGGGGTTCCGGGGCGCTCCACCGCGGTGATCCACACCTGTGGACGGGGGTACGACGGCACGCCGGGGCGGCCGCCCGACGTGAGGTACATCACCCGTAGGTGTCGCCGGGTCCGGTGCTCCCCGGAGCCCGCAGCGGGCCGTAGCGGCGGGCCTGGCCGCCCGGATTGAGCACCTTGATCATCCGTACGCTGCCGTGCCCGAGGTCCTCGTTGATCCGCGCCACCAGGGTCGGGGCGAGCACCCGGAGCTGGGTCGCCCAGGCCGTCGAGTCGCACTGGACGGTCAGCACCCGCTCGTCCTCGTCGTACCGCTGCGGCACGCAGTGCTTGGCCAGGTCCTCGCCGACGATCTGCGGCCAGCGGCCCATCACCCCGCCCACGGCGGCCGGCTTCTCCCAGCCGCGCTCGGTGATCAGCCGGTTGATCGCCGCGCCCAGCGCCATGGGGTCGCGTCCGTCGGCGCGCGCGCCGGAGCGCAGACCGCCACCGCGCCGCGCCTGCTTCTTCTGCCGCGCCGCGTCGCCCCGCGCGCGTGCCTGCTCCCTCGCCGCGCGCAACGCCACGCGCGCGAGGTCGACACCGGACGGCTCGTCACCGCCCCGGGCGCTCGTCCTCCGCGGGCCGGGGGTGTCCGGGACCGGCTCTTGGCTGCTCATACGCGCTCCACCGTCCCACCGGCCACCGCGTACCGCGCGCCGGCCAGCACATGGGGTACGTCGTCGTCCACGGCGGCGGTGACCAGCACCTGCTCGCCGGGCGCGACCAGCTCCGCCAGCCGCTCCCGGCGACGGGCGTCCAGCTCGGCGAAGACGTCGTCCAGGATGAGCACCGGCTCGTTGCCCTCGGCGCGCAGCAGGTCGTAGGAGGCCAGCCGCAGCGCGAGCGCGTAGGACCAGGACTCGCCGTGCGAGGCGTAGCCCTTGGCGGGCAGCTGACCGAGCTTGAGCAGCAGGTCGTCGCGGTGCGGTCCCACCAGGGTGACGCCCCGTTCGATCTCCTGCCTGCGCGCCTCCGACAGGGCCGCCATCAGCTGGGCGTACAGGTCCTCACGCGTGTGTGCCTCGCCGGGCGCCGACGGCTTGTACTCCAGCGCGACCGGACCGCCGCCGGGAGCGAGCTGTTCGTACGCCTTGTCGGCGAGCGGCCGCAGCGCGGCGACGAGATCCATCCTCTGGGCGAGCAACTCCGCGCCCGCGCGCGCGAGATGCTGGTCCCACACGTCGAGCGTGGACAGGTCCGCCCCCGGGCTCGCCTCCGCTCCCCCGGGAGGTGCCCCCCTCCGGCCCCCGTGCCGACGGGCCAGCGCGGCCGTCTTCAGCAGGGTGTTGCGCTGCTTGAGCACCCGCTCGTAGTCCGAGCGCACACCCGCCATCCGCGGGGACCGCGCGGTGATCAGCTCGTCCAGGAACCGCCGCCGCTCTCCCGGGTCGCCCTTGACCAGCGCGAGGTCCTCGGGCGCGAACAGCACGGTCCGGACGATCCCCAGCACATCCCGCGGCCTGACCTGCGAGGACCGGTTGATGCGGGCGCGGTTGGCCCTGCCGGGGTTCAGCTCCAGCTCGATGAGCTGCTGCCGGTCGCCCTGCCGGACCTGCGCCCGCACCACCGCCCGCTCGGCGCCCATGCGGACCAGGGGGGCGTCGGAGGCCACCCGGTGGCTGCCCAGGGTCGCCAGGTACCCGACCGCCTCCACGAGGTTGGTCTTGCCCTGCCCGTTGGGGCCGACGAAGGCGGTGACGCCCGGGTCGAGCGGGACCTCGGCCCGGGCGTACGAGCGGAAGTCGGCGAGCGACAGATGCGTGACGTGCATGGCGGTACCGCCGACCTCCCTCGGGCTTGTGGATCGCGGAGCGACCCTCTTGTGGATCGCGGAGCGACCCTGTGGATTACTTCTTCTCCACCGCGTGACCGCCGAACTGGTTGCGCAGCGCGGCGATCATCTTCATCTGCGGCGAGTCCTCCTGGCGGGAGGCGAACCGCGCGAACAGCGACGCGGTGATCGCCGGCAGCGGCACGGCGTTGTCGATCGCGGCCTCCACAGTCCAGCGTCCCTCACCCGAGTCCTGTGCGTAACCGCGCAGACCGTCCAGGTGCTCGTCCTCGTCGAGGGCGTTCACCGCGAGGTCCAGCAGCCAGGAGCGGATGACCGTGCCCTCCTGCCAGGAGCGGAAGACCTCACGGACGTCCGTGACGGAGTCGACCTTCTCCAGCAGCTCCCAGCCCTCGGCGTAGGCCTGCATCATGGCGTACTCGATGCCGTTGTGGACCATCTTCGCGAAGTGGCCCGCGCCGACCTTGCCCGCGTGCACCGAACCGAAGTCGCCCTCCGGCTTCAGCGCGTCGAAGACCGGCTGCACCTTGGCGACGTTCTCGGCGTCGCCGCCGTACATCAGCGCGTACCCGTTCTCCAGGCCCCAGACGCCCCCGGAGACACCGCAGTCGACGAAGCCTATGCCCTTGGCGGCCAGCTCCTCGGCGTGCCTCTCGTCGTCCGTCCAGCGGGAGTTGCCGCCGTCCACGACCACGTCGCCGGGCTCCAGCAGCTCGGCGAGCTGATCGATGGTCGACTGGGTGGGCTCGCCGGCCGGGACCATCACCCAGACCACGCGCGGGCCCTTGAGCTTGCCCACGAGCTCTTCCAGGCTGTGGACGTCCGCGAGGTCCGCGTTGCGGTCGTATCCGATGACGGTGTGGCCCGCGCGGCGGATCCGCTCGCGCATATTGCCGCCCATCTTGCCGAGGCCGACGAGACCGAGCTCCATCAGTTGTGTTCCTTAGGTCGCTGTGTGGCGTGAGAGGCACCGGAAGTGCCGAGCCGAGCCTAAACCCGGACGCTCGTGCACAGCTGTGGGCATAGCCGCTCACCTGCGGGAACGGTCTCGTCCATCGACTCGTGCCGCCGTAGCTGCGCGGCCGGCGGCCACCCGGCCGACCGACCACGGTGCCGGGCGCCCCTGCGGCGTCCCGGCACCGTGCACAGCTGTGGACGACGATCAGCCGCTGAGCCGCACCGGCATGATCAGGTACTTGTAGGCCTCGTCGGCCTCCGCGTCCACCGCCGCCTTGCCGCTCAGCAGCGCCGGCTTCGTGGACGTGGTGAACGACAACTGCGCCACCGGCGAGTCGATCGCGCTCAGACCGTCCAGCAGGAACGTCGGGTTGAAGGCGATGGAGATGTCGTCGCCGTCCAGCTGGGCGTCCACCCTTTCCACAGCCTGTGCGTCGTCGCTCGACCCGGCCTCCAGGATCAGCACGCCCTGCTCGAAGCTCAGCCGCACCGGGGTGTTCCGCTCGGCGACCAGCGCCACGCGCTTGACGGCCTCCACGAAGGGCGCCGTCTCGATCACGGCGATGGAGTTGAACTCGGTCGGGAACAGCGTGCGGTACTTCGGCAGGTCGCCTTCGAGCAGACGCGTGGTCGTACGCCGCCCGGCGCCCTCGAAACCGATCAGGCCCTCACCGGCACCGGAGCCGGACAGCGCCAGCGTGACGCTGTCACCGGCGCCCAGCGACTTCGCGGTGTCCAGCAGCGTCTTCGCCGGGACCAGGGCGACCGCGGACGCGTCGGGGTTCTCCGGCTTCCACAGGAACTCGCGGACCGCGAAGCGGTAGCGGTCGGTGGAGGCCAGGGTGACCGTGTCGCCCTCGATCTCGATGCGCACACCGGTGAGCACCGGGAGCGTGTCGTCCCGGCCGGCCGCGATGGCCACCTGGGAGACGGCGGCGGCGAAGACCTCACCGGGGACGGTGCCGGTCGCGTTCGGCATCTGCGGCAGCGACGGGTACTCCTCCACAGGCAGGGTGTGGAGGGTGAACCGGGAGGAGCCGCACATCACGGTGACCCGTACACCGTCTGTGGAAATCTCCACCGGCCGGTTGGGCAGGGCGCGGGAGATGTCGGCGAGCAGCCGGCCGGAGACGAGGACGGTGCCCTCCTCCTCGACCTCCGCCTCGACGTTCACCCGTGCGGAGACCTCGTAGTCGAAGCTGGACAGGCTGAGCTGGCCGTCCTCGGCCTTCAGCAGCAGGCCGGCGAGGACAGGCGCCGGCGGACGGGCCGGGAGGCTGCGTGCGGCCCACGCCACTGCCTCCGCGAGTACGTCGCGTTCCACCCGGATCTTCACCGTAAGCCGCCTCCTGATGCTGCCGTTGCTGCTGAGTCCTCCGACTCGGTGTCACCGCCCTCTGCGACGGGAAGGACACCGGAACCAGTCTGACGCACGGCACTGACAGTAGGTGCCCGTTGGGGTCAAGTCGGACCGGGGGGCAGCCGGACGCGAGACAGCGAGTTGTGCACAGGCCCCGCTTCGAAACGATTGCCGAGCTCTCTCTAGTCGGGAGTAGTAGTAGGGCCTGTGGATACCGTGGATAACCACGTTTGCCCAGCTCAGCGCGGATATTTTATCCACCGGCCCTGTGGGTGGAGGCAGTGGACAACCGGGGCTGTCTGTGGAGAACAGAAAGTTCTGCACACGTCGCCCACAGGCTGAGGGCAGTTCTCCCCAGCTGTGTCCCCAGGAATACCCAGGTTTCCCACACCCCAATCCGGCAGCTTCCTGTGACGGCTTTCACTCGACGCGGTGAGCGGGTGCGCCGGGTTGCCGAACAGTGGACAGCGCTGTGGAGAAGCTGGGGATCGCTGGGGACAAGTGCCCCCAGCCTGTGGGCCGCCGGTGGACAACTCCGTGCACAGGCTGTGGATCTCCGCGTTGTCCACAGTCTGTGGAGATCGTTCGTCCACGATTCCACAGGCCCCTGAGCTGGGCGGAAGCCAGGGGCGAGGCTGCCCTGTGGACGCAGTTCGGGACAACTCCACAGTCCCCAGGATGTGGACGGAAGAAAGTCAGCGAATCTGTGGAGAGTGGCCGTAACCAGGCAGGTAATCGAACACCGGATGGCGAGCGGCGGTACCCGCGTGGCGCCGCGGCAGGCCGCACCGGTCGGTGGCACGGCCGACCCACGGTCGGCGTCACGGCAGGCTCACGATCGGCGCCACGGCAGGTCCACAGGCGGTGCCGGGGCGGCGCACGGTCGGTGCCGCGGCAGATCCGCGGTCGGCGTCAGGGAAGGCGCATGGTGCTGCCGCAGGCGCACGGTCGGTGCCACGGCAGGCCCGCTCGGTCGGAGCCACGGGAGCCGTGCCGCCGGCGGCGGACGGGCGGCCCTCCCCACGCTCTCCGTCAAAGCTCCGGGCAAGGGTTGGCCGAACGGCCGCCGGGGACGCGAAGAGGCGCCCCCGGGAACTCGTCCCGAAGGCGCCTCGGTGCCGCCGTACGACCGGCGCCGGCCGTGGGTCAGCCGTTCTTGATCCGGTTGGTCAGCTCGGTCACCTGGTTGTAGATCGACCGCCGCTCGGCCATCAGCGCCCGGATCTTGCGATCGGCGTGCATGACGGTCGTGTGGTCCCGCCCACCGAACTGCGCCCCGATCTTCGGGAGCGACAGATCCGTCAGCTCCCGGCACAGGTACATCGCGATCTGCCGCGCCGTGACCAGCTGACGGCCGCGCGAGCTGCCGCACAGGTCCTCGACCGTGAGCCCGAAGTAGTCCGCCGTCGCCGCCATGATGGCCGTCGCGGTGATCTCCGGCGTCGAGTCCTCGCCGCCGGGGATCAGGTCCTTCAGGACGATCTCCGTCAGGCCCAGGTCCACCGGCTGCCGGTTGAGCGAGGCGAACGCCGTCACCCGGATCAGCGCGCCCTCCAGCTCACGGATGTTCCGTGAGATCCGGGAGGCGATGAACTCCAGCACCTCCGGCGGGGCGTTGAGCTGCTCCTGCACCGCCTTCTTCCGGAGGATCGCGATGCGCGTCTCCAGCTCGGGCGGCTGGACGTCGGTGATGAGACCCCACTCGAAGCGGTTCCGCAGCCGGTCCTCCAGCGTGACCAGCTGCTTGGGCGGCCGGTCGCTGGAGAGCACGATCTGCTTGTTGGCGTTGTGGAGCGTGTTGAAGGTGTGGAAGAACTCCTCCTGCGTCGACTCCTTGTCCGCGAGGAACTGGATGTCGTCGACGAGCAGGATGTCCATCTCCCGGTAGCGCTTGCGGAAGCTGTCGCCCTTGCCGTCGCGGATGGAGTTGATGAACTCGTTGGTGAACTCCTCCGAGCTGACGTACCGCACGCGCGTGCCCGGGTAGAGGCTGCGCGCGTAGTGCCCGATGGCGTGCAGGAGGTGCGTCTTGCCGAGCCCCGACTCCCCGTAGATGAACAGGGGGTTGTAGGCCTTCGCCGGGGCCTCGGCGACCGCGACCGCCGCCGCGTGCGCGAACCGGTTGGAGGCGCCGATGACGAACGTGTCGAACAGGTACTTCGGGTTCAGCCGCGCGGTCGGCTCGCCGGGGCCGCTCGCCGGCGCGGGCTGCGCGGCCAGCGGCCCGGGGGTGCCCGTCGAGGGCACGTCCGGACGGCCGGGACCACCGCGGTGCACCGGCGGCTCGGGCAGCTCACGGCGGACCAGTTCGCGCTGGTCGTACTCGGTCCGGGACGGGTCGTAGTCCGCGCGCGGGGAGTCGTAGTCCGGGCGGGAGGGTTCGTAGTCCGCGCGCGGGCCGTCGTAGTCGCCGCGCTGCTGCTCGTACGGCGACCGGTCCATGCCCTGCGGGCGGTAGTCCTGCGCCGGCGAGCCGTACGCGTCCGGGCCGGAGCCGTAGCCGTCCTGGGACGACGGCGACGCGTACGGATCCCGCTCGGGGAAGCCGAGCCGGGGCTGCTGCCAGCCGTACTCGTCCTGACCGGGACGCGGCCAGGCGCCGGGCTCGGGACGCTGGTACTCCGACGGGTAGGCCGGGCGGGCGGTGGGGAGCTGGTCCGGGCGGGCGGGCGGAAGCTGTTCGGCGCGCGGGTCACCGCCCGGGCGGTCGCCGCGGTGGCGGCCGTAGCCCTCATACGGTCCCGCGGGAAGTTCCGGTTCCTCGTAGCGAGGCTTCGGCGTCTGCGGCGCGGGGGGTGCCGGCGGCTCGCCCGCCGAGTCGTCCACGGTGATCGCGATCCGGATGGGACGGCCGCACTCCCGGCTCAGCGTCTCGCTGACGATGGGTGCCAGGCGGCCTTCCAGGACGCCCTTCGCGAATTCGTTCGGCACGGCGAGCAGGGCGGTGTCCGCGACCAGCGCGAGCGGCTGGCAGCGCCGGATCCAGTGCTCGTCCTTCGCCTCCACACCCTGTCCGCGGCCCTCTCCGAGGAGCTGCTCCAGTACTCGTGGCCACACTGCGGCAAGATCGGCAGGTACGTCAGCCACAGGGCACGCTCTCTCACAGGTCCCACGAACGTGTGGTTCGGGGACGGGTCGGGATGGAATCCGGGTGGGTCGGTGGGGGGCAATCCCGCTCGGGCGGGGACAAGGGAACGAATCGGAGTTCAGCCACGGTAGTCAGCGCGGCGGGTACGGTTCAAGTTGTTGTCCCCAGCCTGTGGACAGTGTCCCCCGGTGACCCTCGGTTTGACCGGATGGCGCAGCCCCGCGTACCGTAACCAGGTCGAGTTGTCGATGGCTGCTGCCGCCTGCCTCCGATGGGCACAGATCACGTCAGGTGATCGGGAAGCGGTGCACTCGGGCGTGACGCGAGCTACTCGTGGGCGCACGGTGACAGCCAGGACGGCACCCCGCCACTACCGATTTCTTCTGGAGCCCCCGAGTGAGCAAGCGCACCTTCCAGCCGAACAACCGTCGTCGCGCGAAGACCCACGGCTTCCGGCTGCGTATGCGCACCCGTGCCGGCCGCGCGATTCTCGCGTCCCGCCGTAGCAAGGGTCGCGCCCGCCTGTCCGCCTGATCCCGATCAGGTCATGACGTCGTGCTGCCCACCGAGAACCGGCTGAGGCGGCGCGAGGACTTCGCGACCGCGGTACGACGAGGTCGTCGGGCCGGACGCCCGACCCTCGTCGTCCACCTTCGAAGCGGTGCCACGGACCCGCACGCGCCTGGGGAGAGCGCTCCCCCGACGCGTGCGGGTTTCGTCGTGAGCAAGGCCGTGGGTGGCGCGGTCGTGCGCAACACAGTGAAGCGCAGACTGCGTCATCTGATGCGTGACCGAGTCGCCCTGTTCCCCCCCGGTAGCCTGGTAGTCGTACGAGCGCTGCCCGGAGCGGGCGACGCAGACCACGCACAGCTGGCCCGAGACCTGGATGCCGCCCTTCAGCGGCTGCTGGGAGGGGGCGCGCGATGAAGTACCCGCTGCTGGCTCTGATCAAGCTGTACCAGTGGACGATCAGTCCGTTGCTGGGGCCGGTGTGCAAGTACTACCCGTCGTGCTCCCACTACGGCTACACGGCCATCGACCGGCACGGTGCGATCAAGGGAACGGCACTCACCGCCTGGCGCATCCTCCGGTGCAATCCGTGGTCGCTCGGCGGTGTGGACCATGTTCCGCCGCGTAAGCGCCCGCGGTGGCACGAAATGCTGCGCAACGCGTGGCGCGCACGCAGGGGCGGGCCCTCCGCCGCCGAACCGGCCACCGAAGCGAAGCCCGAGAAGCCTGCTTCCGAGCTTCCTCCGAGCCCGGCCGCAGAGACCTCGTCCCATGCCCAAGGAGCATGATTAGTGGACACGATTGCCAGCCTCTTCAGCTTCATCACCACACCCGTCTCATGGGTCATCGTCCAGTTCCACACGGTCTACGGCGCCCTCTTCGGCCCTGACACCGGGTGGGCCTGGGGCCTGTCCATCGTGTCTCTGGTGATCCTGATCCGCATCTGCCTGATCCCGCTCTTCGTGAAGCAGATCAAGGCGACCCGGGCCATGCAGACGCTCCAGCCCGAGATGAAGAAGATCCAGGAGCGCTACAAGAACGACAAGCAGCGTCAGTCCGAAGAGATGATGAAGCTGTACAAGGAGTCGGGCACCAACCCGCTCTCCTCGTGCCTTCCCATCCTGGCGCAGTCCCCGTTCTTCTTCGCCCTGTACCACGTGCTCAACGGCATCGCGTCGGGCCACACCATCGGCGTCATCAACGAGTCGCTGCTGGCCAGCGCACGTAAGGCGCACATCTTCGGGGCCCCGCTCGCCGCGAAGTTCAAGGACGGCTCCGGCACGATCCACGCCCTGGGCGCCTCGGTCACCGACGTCCGTGTCGTGACCGTGGTCATGATCGTCCTGATGTCGGCGTCGCAGTTCTACACGCAGCGCCAGCTGATGACGAAGAACGTCGACACGACGGTGAAGACGCCGTTCATGCAGCAGCAGAAGATGCTGATGTACGTCTTCCCCATCATGTTCGCCGTCTTCGGTATCAACTTCCCGGTCGGTGTCCTCGTCTACTGGCTGACCACCAACGTGTGGACCATGGGCCAGCAGATGTACGTGATCCACAACAACCCGACCCCGGGTTCCAAGGCCCAGGCCGCCTACCTGGAGCGTCTGACCAAGCACGTCACGCACCACGGCAAGGTCCGCCGCCGGAGCGAGAAGACCATCGTCAAGGCGATCGTCGCCAAGGGACGCGACCGCAACGAGTTCGAGCGCAAGTTCATCAACTCGCTGACCAAGGCCGGCCTCGCCGCCCAGAGCGACGGCACCGTGGTGAAGAGCACGGTTCACGCCGGGGCGCAGACCGAGGACGGTGCGCCCGTCGACACCACCACGGCCACCGCCGCGCGGCGCCAGCAGCCCAAGCGTCAGACCAAGGCCCAGCGCCAGTCCGGGCCCAAGCAGGCGGGCGACCCCACCTCGCTGGAGAAGTCCGGCGAGCCGCAGGACGCCAAGCCCGCTACTGCCAAGCAGCCCCAGAAGCCCGGCTCCGGCACCCGCAGCAAGGCCCAGTCCGGCCAGCGCAAGGGTGGCCCGCAGCGGCCCAAGTCCCCGTCCAAGAAGTAAGAAGGAGCCCATCCCGTGACGGAAGGCACCACCTCCGCCGCTGCCGAGGGTGCAGACACCCTCACCCGCCTGGAGCAGGAGGGTGAGATCGCGGCGGACTACCTGGAGGGTCTGCTGGACATCGCCGACCTCGACGGCGACATCGACATGGACGTCGAGGCCGACCGCGCCTCCGTGTCGATCATCAGCGACACCGGCAGCCGCGACCTGCAGAAGCTGGTCGGCCGGGACGGCGAGGTGCTGGAGGCGCTTCAGGAGCTGACGCGCCTGGCGGTGCACCGGGAGACCGGCGATCGCAGCCGGCTGATGCTGGACATCGCGGGTTACCGGGCCAACAAGCGGTCCGAGCTGTCCGAGCTGGGTGCCAAGGCCGCCGCCGAGGTCAAGAGCACCGGCGAGCCCGTGAAGCTCAAGCCGATGACCCCGTTCGAGCGCAAGGTCGTGCACGACGCGGTCAAGGCCGCGGGGCTGCGCAGCGAGTCCGAGGGCGAGGAGCCGCAGCGCTTCGTCGTCGTGCTGCCCGCCTGATCGGCTCTCCCATTTCCACCGGCCCCGTCTGTTGAGCAGGCGGGGTCGAACTTTGTCAGCCTGGTAGTTCTGGTGGCCGGTGCGCGAAGCGCCGGCGCTGTACGGAAGGACGGTCCCCGTGACGGAGGCAGCGGAGCTTCCCCCCGCGCCCGAGCAGGCGCGCGAAGTGTTTGGTGATCGCTTCGCCGATGCGGTCCGCTATGCGGAGCTGCTCGCCGAGGCGGGCGTGCAGCGGGGCCTGATCGGTCCGCGGGAAGTGCCCCGTCTGTGGGAGCGGCACATTCTGAACTGCGCGGTGCTCTCCGAGGCGGTCCCCGAGGGAGTGACGGTCTGCGATGTCGGCTCTGGCGCCGGGCTGCCGGGCATCCCGTTGGCTCTGGTCCGCGACGACCTGAACATCACGCTGCTGGAGCCCCTCCTGCGGCGCACCAACTTCCTCACGGAGGTCGTCGAGCTGCTCGGCCTGGACCACGTCACGGTGGTGCGCGGCCGTGCCGAGGAGGTTCTGGGCAAGCTCCCGCCGGTCCACGTGGTGACGGCCCGGGCCGTGGCTCCGCTCGACCGCCTGGCCACCTGGGGCATTCCGCTGCTGCGGCCGTACGGCGAGATGCTCGCACTCAAGGGCGACACCGCCGAGGAGGAGCTGAAGGCATCCGCTGCCGCGCTCAGCAAGCTCGGCGCGGTGGAGACGTCCATCCTCCACGTGGGTGAGGGCATCGTGGATCCGCTGTCGACGGTGGTGCGGGTCGAGGTGGGTGAGAGCCCGGGCGGTGTGCGCTTCGCCGCCAAGCGGGCGAAGGCGGCCCGGACGGGACGGACTCGCCGACGCCGCTGATCCGTCCTGACGGCGAGACGTACTCCACACAAGCTGCCAAACCCGCGCAAGCCGGAGTGTCGCGACGGTCCGGTCGTCGCCGCTGTGCATCGTGTTTCACGTGAAACGTCGCTCCCTGCTGCACGGCATCATCAGTCGTGGCCGCGCTGCGGCCGAACCTCGCGACCGGAAGCCCCTCGGTTCCCTCGGAGAGGTCCCCACCCCGCATGCTCCGGCCCCATCTCCGGCATCTTCGTCCCCCTCCGGGGGCACGGAGTTGTCCACAGAGGTGGATTTCTCCACAGAAGACCAGGCCTCACTGGTTCACGACCCCGAAGACATGGGAGGCTCTGTTCATTGCGAGCCTGAAGTCGAGGAGAGTGAATCCTTGCGGTCCGACGCCAATATCGCGGGACCGATGACCGATCCGGTCCCCGGTCCCCGCACCGAGTCGATGGGGGCGGATGTTTCACGTGAAACACCGCCTCCGATGGACGACACTCCCATCGGTCGTGCGGCCCAACTGGCGGTGGAAGCTCTCGGCCGCGCCGGCGAAGGCCTGCCCCGACCGGAGCAGACCAGAGTCATCGTGGTCGCCAACCAGAAGGGTGGCGTGGGCAAGACGACGACGACCGTCAATCTTGCCGCTTCGCTGGCCCTGCACGGTGCCCGCGTCCTGGTGATCGACCTCGACCCGCAGGGCAACGCGTCCACGGCCCTCGGGATCGACCACCACGCCGACGTTCCGTCCATCTACGATGTGTTGGTCGAAAGCAAGCCTCTCGCCGAGGTCGTCCAGCCCGTCGTGGATGTCGAAGGTCTCTTCTGCGCCCCGGCCACCATCGATCTCGCCGGTGCGGAGATCGAGTTGGTGTCCCTGGTGGCCCGGGAGAGCCGGCTCCAGCGGGCCATCCAGGCGTATGAGCAGCCGTTGGACTACATCCTCATCGACTGCCCGCCCTCGCTCGGCCTGTTGACGGTCAACGCGCTGGTCGCGGGTGCCGAGGTACTCATCCCGATCCAGTGCGAGTACTACGCGCTGGAGGGCCTCGGCCAACTCCTGCGCAACGTCGACCTGGTGCGGGGGCACCTCAACCCCGCCCTGCATGTGTCGACCATCCTGCTCACCATGTACGACGGCCGGACGCGCCTTGCTTCCCAGGTCGCGGAAGAGGTGCGCAATCACTTCGGTGACGAGGTGCTGCGGACGAGCATTCCCCGCTCCGTCCGTATCTCCGAGGCACCGAGTTACGGGCAGACGGTGCTGACTTACGATCCAGGATCGAGCGGCGCCCTCTCGTACCTTGAGGCCGCCCGAGAAATCGCGCTGAAGGGCATCGGCGTCAGCTACGACGCGAGCCAGGCCCATATCGGCGCACAGAACGACCCAAGCATGGTGGAGGGGATCCAGTGAGCGAGCGACGGAGGGGTCTGGGCCGTGGTCTCGGCGCACTGATCCCTGCTGCCCCGACGGAGAAGGCACCGGCTCCGGCGGCAATGGGGGGCGGAGGGTCGAGCTCCCCCGGAGCCGTTCCGGTGCTGACGACTGACCGCGGAGTGGCCGCGGCGAAGGTGGCCACCCTGCCGCCGGTTGCCCAGGAGACCGAGGTGGCTCCGGCGAGCCAGACCGTGGAGGCGCCCGCGCCCCCGATGGGTGCCCACTTCGCCGAGATCCCCCTCGACGCCATCACGCCGAACCCGCGCCAGCCGCGTGAGATCTTCGACGAGGACGCGCTCCAGGAACTGGTCACCTCCATCAAGGAGGTCGGTCTGCTGCAGCCCGTCGTGGTGCGGCAGCTGGGGCCCGGCCGCTATGAGCTGATCATGGGCGAGCGGCGCTGGCGCGCCTGCCGCGAGGCCGGCCTGGAAGCCATCCCGGCCATCGTCCGGGCCACGGAGGACGAGAAGCTTCTCCTGGACGCGCTGCTGGAGAACCTGCACCGTGCGCAGCTGAACCCGATCGAAGAGGCCGCTGCCTACGATCAGCTGCTGAAGGACTTCAACTGCACGCATGACCAGCTGGCCGACCGGATCGGTCGGTCCCGTCCGCAGGTCTCCAACACTCTGCGTCTGCTGAAGCTGTCCCCGACCGTCCAGAAGCGGGTGGCGGCCGGAGTGCTCTCGGCCGGTCACGCCCGGGCGTTGCTGGCCGTCGAGGACTCTGAGGAGCAGGACCGGCTGGCACACCGGATCGTGGCCGAGGGGCTGTCCGTCCGTTCCGTGGAAGAGATCGTGACCCTGATGGGCTCGCGGCCTCAGAAGGCTTCGCGCTCCCGGGGGCCCCGGGCCGGTTCGGTGCCCTCGCCGGCACTGAGCGATCTGGCCACGCGGCTCTCGGACCGCTTCGAGACGCGGGTGAAGGTCGAGCTGGGCCAGAAGAAGGGCAAGATCACCGTGGAGTTCGCCTCCGCGGATGATCTGGAGAGGATCCTCAGCACGCTCGCCCCGGGCGAGAAGCTGGCCCTTCAGAAGAGCCTTCAGGAGAGCGACGCCGAGGAAACGCACGACTGACCCTTGGGCGGGTACCGCCCCGTGCAGCAGTGGAGCGGACCGTGTCCGGTGTGTACCGGAACACGGTCCGCTCTTTGCTTTGAGGCGGTATCGAGTGAATCCGATCGTGGATACGATGCGATCAGACAGGGCACATGCACCGGACAGCGTCTGCGTCTGTGAGTGGAGAGACGGGGGCAGCCGCTCGCGATGCGGCGGGCGAAGGAAGCGAGGATCAGCCTTCATGGGGCGTCGGCTCGTGCCGCTCACACTGGACAACCTTCAGGATCTTCCCCACCGTTGTCGTTCGTGTGTCTTCTGGGAGCTGGACCCTGTCAGCGGCGAAGCGGCGGTGAAGGCGGGCACGGCCGCGCTGGAGAAGGAGTCCTGGATCTCCGCCGTCCTGCTGGACTGGGGGTCGTGCGGCCGGGTGGTGTACGTCGATGACGTACCGGCGGGCTTCGTCCTGTACGCTCCGCCGGCGTATGTCCCTCGCTCGACGGCCTTCCCCACGAGTCCCGTCTCGCCGGACGCCGTCCAGCTGATGACCGGCTTCGTCATGCCGGGATACCAGGGGCAGGGGTTGGGCCGGGTGCTGGTGCAGACGGTGGCCAAGGATCTGCTGCGCCGGGGCTTCAGGGCGATCGAGGCGTTCGGTGACTCCCGCTGGAAGGAGCCCGCCTGTCTGCTGCCCGCCGAGCATCTGCTGGCCGTGGGCTTCAAGACGGTCCGGCAGCACCCCACGCATCCCCGGCTGCGGCTGGAGTTGCGGTCCACGCTCTCCTGGAAGGAAGACGTGGAGATGGCACTCGACCGGCTCCTGGGAGCGGTTCAGAAGGAGCCGGCGCTGAGGCCGCTGTAGCGGAGAGGGATCAACATGAAGGGGCCGACCCTTGCGGGTCGGCCCCTTCATGTTTCACGTGAAACGTCACTCGGCGATGAACTCTTCGAGGTCACGGAGAAGCGCGGCCTTGGGCTTGGCGCCGACGATGGTCTTGGCAACCTCGCCGCCCTGGTAGACGTTCAGGGTCGGGATGGACATGACGCCGTACTTGGCGGCCGTGCCGGGGTTCTCGTCGATGTTGAGCTTGACGATCTCGATCTTGTCGCCGTGCTCGGCGGCGATCGCCTCCAGGGACGGGGCGATCTGACGGCACGGGCCGCACCACGCCGCCCAGAAGTCCACGAGGACGGGCTTGTCGCTCTTGAGGACCTCCTGATCGAAGGAGTCGTCGGTCACAGTCTTCAGGTTGCCGGCCACGGTGGGCTCCTTACCTTGGTCGTGCGGTGGGGTGAGGGAGAGGGAAGGTCAGACGGTGGTCTTCTCGGGCTCCGCCTTTTCCTCGTCCGCGAGGGCGGCGAGGAAGCGCTCGGCGTCCAGGGCGGCGGAGCAGCCGGTCCCGGCCGCGGTGATCGCCTGGCGGTAGGTGTGGTCGACCACGTCACCGGCGGCGAAGACACCGGTCACGTTGGTGCGGGTGGACGGGGAGTCGACCTTCACATAGCCCTCCTCGTCCAGGTCCAGCTGGCCCTTGAACAGCTCGGTGCGCGGGTCGTGGCCGATCGCGATGAACAGGCCCGTCGCGGACAGCTCGGACAGCTCGCCGGTCTTGACATTGCGCAGCTTCAGACCGGAGAGCTTCTGGTCGCCCTGGATCTCGGCGACCTCGCTGTCCCAGACGAACTTGATCTTCGGGTCGCCGAAGGCGCGCTCCTGCATGGCCTTGGAGGCGCGCAGGGTGTCCCGGCGGTGGACGATCGTCACGGACTTGGCGAACCGCGAGAGGAAGGTGGCCTCCTCCATCGCGGTGTCGCCACCGCCGATCACGGCGATGTCGTGGTCCTTGAAGAAGAACCCGTCACAGGTGGCACACCAGGAGACACCACGGCCGGAGAGCGCGTCCTCGTTCGGCAGGCCCAGCTTGCGGTGCTGGGAGCCGGTGGTGACGATGACGGCCTTCGCCCGGTGGACCGTGCCCGCCGTGTCGGTGACGGTCTTGATCTCACCGGTCAGGTCGACGGAGACGATGTCGTCCGGGATCAGCTCGGCACCGAATCGTTCGGCCTGGGCGCGCATGTTGTCCATGAGCTCGGGGCCCATGATGCCGTCGCGGAAGCCCGGGAAGTTCTCCACCTCGGTGGTGTTCATCAGGGCGCCACCTGCGGTGACGGCGCCTTCGAACACCAGGGGCTTCAGCGACGCACGGGCGGTGTAGAGCGCCGCCGTGTAGCCTGCGGGCCCGGAGCCGATGATGATCACGTTACGGACGTCGCTCACGGCTTGATTCCTCGTCTCTGGTCTGCGTCAGTCGACCGGCGGGAGCCCCTTTCGGGACTCTCACCCCACCCAACGGATCCTACGGGCCCCGCATTCCCGGTGTGCCACGGCACACGCGTGCCCGGGAACGGCCGAAGGAGTGTTCCAGCCGACTCAGTGACGCGCGACGGACTGCTTCAGCAGAACTGTGCCGGCCGAAGCCGTCTGCTGGTGCACACAGGTCGCGTCGACCACATAGGCGGTGACCCGCTTGCTGTCGTGTGTGTCGGCCACGACGACGAGATAAGCAGCCTTACCCGCGTACGTTCCCGTCTTGGCGCCCAGGACGTCAGCGCTCTGGTTGAGTGCTTGCCGGACACAGTCGGGGACCGGAACCGTGGTCTGGAGCAGGGTGTTGGGGCGCTCGGTCGAGCCGGGCGCGTCCGACCCGCCGTCACCGCCCAGTCGGGGCTTCGCGCTGTCCGGCAGCAGACCCTTCTTGGTGGCGAGGAGGGCGTGCACCTGGTTCTGCACGCTGTCGCCGGAGAAGGTGTCGACGGAGGCGGTCGGTGTCCCGTGGGCGGTCGTGTGGTCGGCGGTGTCCCCGAGCGACTTGACGATCAGGCCTCCGGCCCCCAGTACCGCGGCGGTCAGAACGGCGCCCAGAACGAGCCGGCCACGGCGCCGCCCACGCCGTGGTCCCTTGCGGCCGGGTCCGGTCCCCGCGCGCGGACGCCCTGCGGGGCGGTCGGCAGGGTGATCAGTGGCAGGGGCGGTGGAGTGGGGAGCGGGGTGCGCACTGGGGTGAGCAGCGGGGTGGACAGTGGGGGACGTTGTTTCACGTGAAACATCGGCTCCGGTCTCCTCGCCGCCCGCGTTCAGCGGTGCCACGGCTGCAAGGGCGACGCCGATGCGCTCGACCACATCGTCCGGCATACGTTCCGGCGCCGGCACGGATCCCAGCAGGCCGCGGATCTCCTCCAGCGACGTATAGACGTCCGCGCACTCCTCGCACACGTCCAGATGGCTCCGTACGGCGGTGCTGCGGTCCGGTGGAAGGAGGCCCTCGGTGAGGTCGGAGATCTCCGCGACGTCCGGGTGCCCGGCCGTGTCTGTCGTGGAAGTCACGCTCGCCCACCTCCGCCCTTCACTACGGCTGTATTGCTCGGTCCCGCGTCCTTGGAAGGTCCGCTCGGTGACCCCGTTGCCGGTGGGACGGATGACCCCTGCCCCCGGTTCCGTTCCGGGCCGGTCTCTTTTCCTCCTCCGGCGTCGGCCGATCGTGCCTGCGGAGTGCCTTCGGGCCGTAGATGGGTGAGCAGCGGCAGCAGCCTTGCCCTGCCCCGGGCGCACCGGCTCTTCACCGTCCCCGTGGGGACATCGAGGATGCGCGCGGCCTCCGCCACGGGGTAGCCCTGCATGTCCACCAGGACCAGAGCGGCCCGCTGCTCGGGTGGAAGGGTGCCGAGCGCTTCGAGGAGCTGGCGGTGCACGTCCTTCCGCTCGGCCGGTGCCGAGGCGGACTCGTGCGGCTCCAGCAGTTGCTCCAGCCGTTCGGTGTCGTCGACCGGAGCCGTCTTCCGCGAGGCCGCCTTACGCGCCCGGTCCAGGCAGGCGTTCACCGTGATCCTGTGCAGCCACGTCGTGACGGCCGACTGCCCCCGGAAGGTGTGGGCGGCCCGGTAGGCCGACACCAGGGCGTCCTGAACGGCGTCAGCGGCCTCCTCGCGGTCCCCCAGGGTCCGCAGGGCGACCGCCCAGAGCCGGTCCCGGTGGCGCCGCACGATCTCACCGAAGGCCTCGGGGTCGCCTTCCACATGGCGGGCGAGCAGGTCGCGGTCGCCCACTCCGTCATATCCGGCCTCCGCCATCTGCCCCTCCGGTCCGGGTGAGACGTCAGCCCGTGAACTTCACTTCGCCGATGGCCTGCTTGTAGCCGACGCTGGCGTACAAGGTGGAGTCGTATCCCGAGTTGGGCACGGCCGTCAGCCAGACGAGAACGTACTGCGTCTTGACCGGCTTGGTGACCTTCACCGTGGCCGTGGTGCCCGTCGTCGTGGCGCTGCCGATCTTCGTCATGGAATCCAGCGAGGCCGGGGACAGCGAATCCGCGGCGTACAGCTCGACCGTCGTGTGGTCACCACCGTAGCGGAGGTCGATGGTGGCCGCGCCGAGCTCCTTGGCCGAGCCGAGGTCGTACACGATGCCGACGCCCGGCTTGAACGGCGCGATGGTCGGACCTTCGTTGAAGCTCTTGGTCTTCCAGTACGTCGAGGTGTCGCCGTCATACGTCTTGGGGACGTTACCGGGACTCTGGGCGTCGCCCTTGGCGACGAACTCCTGCCCGGTCTGGATCTTTATGGGGGTCGGCTTCGGCTTCACGGCGTTCTTGTCGCCGCCGTCCGTCGTCTGGCTCTTGTTGGTGTCGTCCGACTTCCCGCCCCGGTCCATCAGAGCGTCAGCCAGTTGCCAGCTGCCCAGACCAAGGGCGGCGATGAGCAGGGCCGACACCGCCCACTTCAGGGCCTTCCCGGTGCGGCTCTGCAGCGGGGGCGGCGGGGGAGCGAGCGGCTGGGTGACCCCCGGGTGCGGGGCCGGGCGGCCGTAGGTGCCCTGCTGATAGGTCGTGCGCTGGTACTCCGGCGGGGCCGTGAACGCGGGCTCGGGCGGGCGGATGCGCGGCATCTCACCGATCGCCTTCACCAGCTCCTCCGGCGTGGTGCACGGAGCCTCGTGACGGGACGCCGTGGCACCGTCGTTGACGAGGGCGCGCATGGCGAGTTCGGACAGTCCGCGGTGCACACCGGCCCGCACCTGGTCCGGAGGGATGAGTCCGATGTCCTTGGGGAGGCCGGACAGACCGTAGGCGTCACTCTCGTAGGGCCAGCGCTGGGTCAGCGCCGCGTACAGCAGGGCGCCGATCGCCTCGGTGTCGGTGCGCTGCGGGGTGTCGGAGGTGACGCCCCGCAAGGCGGCGTTCACAGCGAGACCACGGATGCGCCACTGACCGGTGGAGGCGCGCAGCACAGCGTTCGGGTTCAGCCGCAGATGGGCGAGGCCCTCCCGGTGGGCGGCGGCCATGGCGGAGGCGACCTGACTGACCATCTGGTAGGCGTCGTGCGGTTCCAGCGGGCCGCCGGCGAGCAACGTGGACAGTTCGGTGGCGTCGGGCAGCCACTCGTGGACGACGTAGACGAGGTCGTTCTCCTCGACGGCGTCGAGGACCTGGACGAAGCGCGGATCGCCGAGGAGCGCCGAGGATCGGGCGGCGGCGAGGACGGAACGGGCCCGGGCGTGCTCCGCGGGCAGTACATGGACGCCGACGGCACGACGGAGTTTCTCGTCGACCGCACGCCAACTGCTGAATCCGTCCAGACGGGTGACGCACTCCTCCAGCCGGTAGCGTCTGGCGAGCTTGTGACCGCTGTGCAACTCCGGAGGCGAGGCCTTCCGTCCGGGACCTTCGGTTCCGCCGCTCCCCTGTGCCTCCACGCTGTCCGTGTCCCGCTCCGGGTTCTTGGCCACCCCGTCGGCCGTGGACTGGTCCGCCTTGGCGGTCAGCGGTTGCTCACCGCTGTTGTCTGCCACGTCGACGGCAGCCGTGCTCCGTTCCGCCACCGTCGTCCCTGCCTCCCCATCCGTTGCACGCTGTCCGACGCCGAAACCAATTGTGCCCACAGTCCGCCGCTATGCACGACACACAGCAGCGGACGATGGTTGTGCGCCTACCCCCGCCTCAACGCCCCAGACGCCCGCGCACCATACCGACGAGCGAGTTGAGTTCCTCGATGCGCATCCGGCGGGCGGCGACGAAGAAGACGCCGAAGAGAACCACACCACCGGCGAGCAGCGCGGCGAAGGAGCCGACGACGCCCAGGCCGAGGGTGTGTCCGATGCCGTAGCAGGCCGCACCGCTGAGGAGGGCCGCCGGAACCGAGGCGATACCCAGTCGCGCGTAGGTGCGCAGCACTCGGGAGCCGTCCAGGTCCCCGCCCAGCCGCTGGCGCAGCCGGCGCCAGGCGACGCCCACCCCGATGGCGTAGGCCAGGCCGTAGGCGGCGGCCATGCCGGCGACGGCCCAGCGCGCCGGCAGCAGGAAGTAGCAGAGGGCCGAGGCTCCGGCGTTGACCGCGGCCACGATGACCGTGTTGTAGAAGGGGGTGCGGGTGTCCTCGTAGGCGTAGAAGGCGCGCAGGACGACGTACTGCACGGAGTAGGGGATCAGACCGAGGGCGAAGGCCATCAGCATGTACCCCATGTTGGTGGCCGCGCCGGTACCGGCGGAGCCGAAGATCAGCGTGCACATCGGGACGCCGAGCGAGACGAACCCGAAGGCGATCGGCACGATCGCGACCGCGGTGGTGCGCAGACCCTGGGAGATGTCGTCGCGGACGGCCCCCGCGTCGCCCTCGGCGGCCGAGCGCGAGATGCGCGGCAGCAGGGCGGCCATCAGGGAGACGGTGATGATGGCCTGCGGCAGGCCCCAGATCAGCTGGGCGTTGGCGTAGGCGGCGAATCCGGCGCCCTTGACCCCGGAGTCCTTGCCGGCGGCGGTGGACAGCTGGGTCACGACCATGGCGCCCGCCTGGTTGGCGAGGACGAACAGGACCGTCCACTTGGCGAGCATCGCGGCCTTGCCGAGGCCGTGGCCCTTCCAGTCGAACCGCAGCCGGACCCGGAAGCCGGTCTCGCGCAGGTAGGGGATCATCGCCAGGGCCTGGACGACCAGGCCGAGCAGCACACCGACGCCGAGCAGACGCTGGCCCTCCGGCGGGATGTTCTGGACCGTCATGTGCGAGTTCGCGGCGGTGCCGTAGACCCAGATGAACATGCCGAGCGTCACGATGATGACGATGTTGTTCAGGACCGGGGTCCACATCATCGCGCCGAACTTGCCGCGGGCGTTGAGGATCTGACCCATCACCACGTGGATGCCCATGAAGAAGATCGAGGGCAGGAAGTAACGGGTGAAGGTGACCGCGACCTCGTTCGCCGCGGGGTCGTCGGCCACCGGGGCGGCCAGCAGGCGCACCAGCAGCGGCGCGGCGAACATCGCGAGCCCGGTGAGTGCGGCGAGGGCCACCATCACGAGGGTCAGCAGCCGGTTGGCGAAGGCCTCGCCACCGTCCTCGTCCTCCTTCATGGAGCGCACCAGTTGGGGCACGAACACGGAGTTCAGGCCGCCGCCGACGGTCAGGATGTAGATCATCGTCGGCAGCTGGTAGGCCACCTGGAAGGAGTCGGCGAGGAAGCCGAGGCCCAGCGCGGCGGCGATCAGCGCGGAGCGGATGAAGCCGGTGAGCCGGGAGACCATCGTGCCCGCCGCCATGACCGCACTGGACTTCAGCAGCCCGCCGGCCCGCCCGCCCTTCTTGGCGGGAGCGGCCGTGTCACCGGCCGTGGTGGCTTCCGGCTCGCTGAGCCCCGGGCCCGCGGGGCCCGGAGCGGCGGCCGGAGCGGGCACCTGGGACTGTGCCGCGTACCCGGTGGCGGACGGACCGGACGGGTATCCGGCGCCGGCGTACGGGTGGCCCTGCTGCGGGCCGTGAGCGTGCGGCTGCGGGTACTGGCCGACAGGTCCGTACCCGCCGCCCGGTGCCGCGGCAGGTCCCGGAACGGCCGGGGGATCCATGGGCGCGTGGGCGCCGCCGTGCTGCTGGTCCTTGAAGAGGTGCGCGAAGGCGTCCGGCTCGTGGTACTCCTCGCCGGAGTGCGAGACCAGATCGTCCACGCCCACGAACTGGGTCGTGCGCGGGTCTTCGCCGTACGGCAGGTACGGGGTCGCGCCACCCGGCTCCGGTGCCGGGGTCTGCGCCCACACGTTCGGGTCGGGCGCGTAGGGCGACTGGGCGGGAGGGGCATACAGCGGCTGCTGCTGGTCGTACGTGCCCGGTGGCGGCGGCGGGTGCGCGGCACGGTCGTACAGCGCCTCGGCGACCGGGTCCTGGGCGGCCAGGTCGTGCGCCCGGTAGGGGTCCTGCTCGTAGGCGTCCTGGAGATACATGTCCGCCGCGTGCTGCGGCGGCACCTGGCCGGGCTCGGGCGGCGGCTCGGGGTAGCCCGAGCCGGCCGCGCCCTGACCGCGGTCACCGTCGTACGGCGCGTTCATGCTTACCCCACCTCATCGTCCCGGGCCCACCGGCCACGACATCGCTCAACGGTCCACTCTCTCACCCGTCCCGGACGGGTCGGCGCTTTCCGGTGCGGTGTCCGGCGCAGGGTCACTCGGCTGCTCCGGGTCGTCTGCCCCGGAGGTGGAGTCGGACTCTTCCGGGAGACGGTCGCCGGGCGCTTCCGGGTTCCCGGGCTCGCCCGTGTTCTCCCCCGCGGTGCCGGGGCCGTCCTCGTCGGCCTGCCGGGCGGCCGCGCGCTTGCGCTGGGTGTACATGCGGAAGCCGGCGAGCACCAGGAGCAGGACGCCGCCCCCGATGACCAGCATCACGGTGGGCGTGACCTCGGTGACCTTCACATCGAAGCTGACGGCGTCGCCGTAGGGCTGGCCGTCCTCGGTGTACAGCTGGGCGAGGACCGTCACCCGGCCGTTGGCGTTGGCGGAGGTGGTGAACTTCACCGACTGGCTGTGCCCGCCGGAGACCTCCACGGGCTGTTCGTCGTAGGCCTTGCCGTGGATCTTCAGACGGGTCGGCATGGTGGAGGTGAGGCGCAGCACCAGGTGGCCCACGGGCTGGACCAGGTTGTTCTGGACGGTCACCGGGATGGTGGCGCTCCGCCCCGAGAGCTTGGTCTCGGACTTGTCGATCAGCTTGACCTGCTGGGTCAGGTCGTCGATCCAGGCCTCCACGCCGTCGCGATAGCTGACCGCCTCGCCGCGCCTGCCCCGCCAGGACGTGGACATCTCGCGGTTTATGGCCCGCCCGAAGGGCGTGACCACGCGGGACTGGTCGGAGAGGATCACCCGGAAGTTGTCGAGCTTGTCCTGGGTGCGGGCGATCTGGTCGAAGACCGCCCGCGGCAGTTCCTGCCGGCGCAGCGAGGACGGGTAGGCGGACGTCGACGGGATGCGCGTGGTGGCGCCCGGGTCGGGCTTGTCCTTGGCCGCCGCGGAGAGGTCCTGGAACTGGGACCAGGTGCCGCCCTGGAGTGCCTTCAGCGCCGCCGCCATCGCCTGGGCCTGGCTCGCCGTGGGCATGCGCTGCGGGGCGACGACGATGCTGCGCTGCTTGTCCGTCTGCGCGTTCAGCGCCAGGCTCTGGGCCAGGAACCGCTGGACGGCGAGGGTGGCCGAGCCAGCCTTCGTGAGGTCGCCCTCGAACGCCTTGGACAGCCGGGCGTCGGCGACCACCGCCGTGGTGCCTCCCCCGACCGGACGGGCGGCGGACGGCGTGTACGGCAGTCCGCCGGTCTCCTGGAGGCTGTCGCTGCGGGCGATCACCCGGTCGGCGCCGGCGGAGGTCGCGACCTTCATGATCGACGGGTCCACGGCACCGTCCACCGGCCAGGCGAAGTCGGTGCTCGGTGTGACATGAAGCACGGTCTTCACGGTGAGAGCAGCGACGTCGGTGGCGTCCTTGAGGTGGCTGAGCGATCCGGTGACGCTGGTGCCGTTGTGCGCCAGGGAGGCCAGGTCCGGGTCGGCGAACGGCAGGGCGACGACCTCCTTGCCGGCCACCGCCTTCTGCAGGGCCGCCAGCCACTGCTTGGCGATCGCCTGGTGTTCCCGCGGACCGGGCGTGCTGGTGCCGTCGGCGCCCTGGAGCCGGTAGTTGCCCGCGGCCATCGCGTCGACCGAGGCGAGGAGGTCGGGATCGATCACCCAGGTGACGTCGAGGTCCTTGCCCAGGTCCACCATCTGGGCCAGCCGGCCGCCGGGGGCCAGCTCCTTGGCCAGGTCGTCGTCGAGGAACTCCGGCGTCTGCAGCTCTCCCGCGCCCGTCTTGGCCGTCATGTGGACCGTGGAGATCAGCGGCCACAGGAAGGACGTCTTGGTCTTGGTGTCGGCCTCTGACGGCTGCCACGGCAGGAACGTCCGCTGGACGCCGAGCACCTGGTCCCAGGCCTGGGCGGAGGTCTGGCCGGACAGGGCGACATCGAACTCGTAGACCCCGTCGTCGCCGAGGTCGAGCTTGTCCACGGGGACGGAGATCGTGAAGTGCTCGGCGACCCCGGGGGCCAGCTTGTCGAACTTCTCCTCGTACTTGTCGCCGACCTCCGTGCCGGTGCTGCCCTGCGGCTCGTCGGAGTGCCGGGCGACGGAATCGATCTCCGAGCGGCTGGTCAGCTCGGGGCCCACGCGCAGACCCACATGGGCGTCGGTGACGGCTTGCTTGCCGTTGTTGGTCACCGTGCCCGACACGGTCAGCGTGTCGCCGTCGGTGGGGGCACTGGGGCTGAGCGAGTCCAGGGAGACGGACACCGTGCCGGACGAGGCCGCCTGAGCGGGCCCGGCGGCGGGCAGCTGGAGCACACCCGCCAGCAGTGGGGTCCCGGCGAGCAGTGCTCCGGCGCGCCGCAGCCACCGGCGGGCAGGTGAGGCACTGGTCCCCTGGAAGTCAGCCGCCTCGGCCACGCGCTCGCCCGTCCCTCGTCGTCGTCAGTGGTCGTCGGAATGTGCGTCCACGCATGGTAACGATGCGCGCTGAGGGGAAGTGCCGCGGTCTCCTCCACAAGATCGAAAGACAACCGTGACCCGTCCCCTATATCCAGTATCGAGGGGAGAGCGGCCGTACGCCGCAAGAGCAGCGCTTGCACGGGTATGCCGGGAGCTGTCCGCAGCGCGTTAAGGGGGCGCCTCCGGCCGCGCCGGGCACGTACCCTCTTCTGTTGTGCCGAACCCGAACGAAGACACTCCCTCTGCCCTGAGCCAGGCGCAGCAGCGCGCGGTCGCCGAGCTGCTGCGGGTGGCCCCGGTCGCCGACGACCTCGCCCGCCGATTCCAGGAAGCGGGCTTCTCGCTCGCCCTGGTCGGCGGATCGGTCCGCGACGCGTTGCTCGGCCGGCTCGGCAACGACCTGGACTTCACGACCGACGCCCGCCCCGAGGACGTACTGAAGATCGTCCGGCCCTGGGCGGACGCCGTCTGGGAGGTGGGCATCGCCTTCGGCACGGTCGGCGCGCACAAGGGCGGCTACCAGATCGAGATCACCACCTACCGTTCCGAGGCCTACGACCGCACCTCGCGCAAGCCGGAGGTGTCGTACGGCGACTCCATCGAGGAGGACCTGGTCCGCCGCGACTTCACCGTCAACGCCATGGCCGTGGCGCTGCCGGCGAAGGAGTTCATCGACCCGCATGGCGGACTGGAGGACCTCGCGGCCCGTGTCCTGCGGACCCCCGGCACGCCCGAGGAGTCGTTCTCGGACGATCCCCTGCGCATGATGCGGGCCGCCCGGTTCGCCGCCCAGCTGGACTTCGAGGTCGCCCCCGAGGTCGTCACCGCCATGACGGAGATGGCCGGGCGGATCGAGATCGTCTCGGCTGAGCGGGTCCGGGACGAGCTGAACAAGCTCATCCTCTCCGCGCACCCGCGCAAGGGGCTGAGCCTGCTCGTCGACACCGGGCTCGCCGGACATGTCCTGCCCGAGCTGCCGGCGCTGCGGCTGGAGAGGGACGAGCACCACCGGCACAAGGACGTCTACGAGCACACGCTGATCGTTCTGGAGCAGGCGATCGCGCTGGAGGAGGACGGCCCGGACCTCACCCTGCGCCTGGCCGCGCTGCTGCATGACATCGGTAAGCCGCGCACCCGCCGTTTCGAGCAGGACGGCCGGGTCTCCTTCCACCACCATGAGGTGGTCGGCGCCAAGATGACCAAGAAGCGCATGACCGCCTTGAAGTACTCCAACGAGCTGGTGAAGGACGTCTCACGGCTGGTCGAACTACACCTGCGCTTCCATGGCTATGGAACCGGGGAGTGGACGGACTCGGCGGTCCGCCGGTATGTCCGTGACGCGGGCCCGCTGCTGGACCGCCTGCACAAGCTGACCCGTTCCGACTGCACCACGCGCAACAAGCGCAAGGCGATGGCACTGTCCCGGGCCTACGACGGCCTGGAGGAGCGCATCGCCCAGCTCCAGGAGCAGGAGGAGCTTGACGCGATCCGCCCCGACCTGGACGGCAACCAGATCATGGAGATCCTGGGGATCGGTCCCGGCCCGGCAGTCGGCAAGGCGTACAAGCACATGCTGGAGCTGCGCCTGGAGAACGGGCCGATGGAGCACGACACCGCGGTGACGGCGCTCAAGGAGTGGTGGGCCGAGCAGGGCTGAGTCGGTCGGGGCGATGTTTCACGTGAAACAGTCGCCGGAGACGGAGACACCGAGGGGCGATGTTTCACGTGAAACATCGCCCCTCACTCTGTACTGCGACGCGCGAAGCGAGCCAGTCCGACGGTGATCACTCCATAGATGACCGCGACGAGAGCCACCAGCACTGTCGAGCGGCCGTCCGGCGGAAGCATCAGGGCCGCCACTCCGGCAGCGCCGACGAAAGCGACGTTGAAGAGCACGTCGTACACGGAGAAGACCCGGCCGCGGAAGCCGTCCTCGACACAGGACTGGACGATCGTGTCCGTGGCGATCTTGGCGCCCTGGGTGATCAGGCCCAGAACGAAGGCCGCGACCATGAGTGGTCCGGTGGCGAAGGGCAGGCCCAGGGCGGGTTCCAGCACCATGGCCGCGCCGGAGCACACCATGATCCAGCGGATGGGACCGAGCAGTCCCGCCGCCCACGGCGTCACCACGGCCGCCGCGAAGAATCCCGCGCCGGACAGTGCCAGCGCCGGCCCGAGGAGTCGCAGTCCTTCCTCGGGAGTGTCGGCCAAGGCGTAGCGGCAGAGCATGAGCAGCAGGACGAGGAGGGCGCCGTAGCAGAAGCGCATCAGTGTCATCACGCCCAGAGCCCAGGCTGCTTCCCTGCGCCTGGGCGCGGCCAGGTGTCCCAGGGCCGCCAGCAGCTCGCGTGCCGTCGTGGCGAGCGCCGTGCCGAGGCGGGGGCGGGCCGGGTGTCGGTCGGGTCCGAGCAGGCCGGGTGCCAGGCGGAGGGACGCGAGGCTCGCGCACAGGTACAGGAAGGCGCCGAGCAGTACCACCGCCGCGTCGGAGTCCGATGCCGTGATCCGCACGCCGAAGGCCAGGGCCCCGCCGACGGTCGCGGCCAGGGTGCCGGCGGTCGGGGAGAGAGAGTTGGCCAGCACCAGGCGCTCGGTGTCGACGACCCGTGGCAGGGCGGCGGACAGCCCGGCGAGGACGAAGCGGTTGACGGCCGTGACACACAGCGCGGACACGTAGAAGAGCCAGTCGGGAGTGTGGCCGAGCATCAGCGCGGCGGTGGCCGCGGCCAGCAGGGCGCGCAGCAGGTTGCCGTACACGAAGACCTGCCGGCGGCGCCAGCGGTCCAGCAGGACACCGGCGAAGGGTCCGACCAGTGAGTAGGGGAGCAGCAGGACCGCCATCGCCGAGGCGATCGCGGCGGCCGAGGTCTGCTTCTCCGGAGAGAAGACGACGTACGCGGCGAGCGCGACCTGGTAGACGCCGTCGGCGCCCTGGGACAGGAGACGGACGTACAGCAGGCGCCGGAAGTTCTCCAGGCGCAGCAGGACGCGCAGGTCACGGACGACGGGCATGGATCACACCCTCACACATGCGGAAGGTCCCCGGGTCGCGGGACCCGGGGACCTTCACAGCCCTGGCAGGAGCGTTCTCGTGCGAGCGGCGCCGGGCGTCTTAGCGCTCGACCTCACCGCGGATGAACTTCTCGACGTTCTCGCGGGCCTCGTCGTCGAAGTACTGGACCGGCGGGGACTTCATGAAGTACGAGGAGGCGGACAGGATCGGGCCACCGATGCCGCGGTCCTTGGCGATCTTCGCGGCGCGCAGCGCGTCGATGATGACACCGGCGGAGTTCGGGGAGTCCCAGACCTCCAGCTTGTACTCCAGGTTCAGCGGGACGTCACCGAAGGCGCGACCCTCCAGGCGGACGTAGGCCCACTTGCGGTCGTCCAGCCAGGCCACGTAGTCGGACGGGCCGATGTGGACGTTCTTCTCGCCGAGGTCCCGGTCGGGGATCTGGGAGGTGACGGCCTGCGTCTTGGAGATCTTCTTGGACTCCAGGCGCTCACGCTCAAGCATGTTCTTGAAGTCCATGTTGCCGCCGACGTTCAGCTGCATCGTGCGGTCGAGGATGACACCGCGGTCCTCGAACAGCTTCGCCATGACGCGGTGCGTGATGGTGGCGCCGACCTGGGACTTGATGTCGTCACCGACGATCGGCACACCGGCCTCGGTGAACTTGTCCGCCCACTCCTTGGTGCCGGCGATGAAGACCGGGAGGGCGTTGACGAAGGCGACCTTGGCGTCGATGGCGCACTGGGCGTAGAACTTCGCCGCGTCCTCGGAACCGACGGGCAGGTAGCAGACCAGGACGTCGACCTGCTTGTCCTTCAGGACCTGGACGACGTCGACCGGCTCGGCGTCCGACTCCTCGATGGTGGCGCGGTAGTACTTGCCGAGGCCGTCGAGGGTGTGGCCGCGCTGGACGGTGACACCGGTGGTGGGCACGTCGCAGATCTTGATCGTGTTGTTCTCGGAGGCGCCGATGGCGTCCGCGAGGTCAAGGCCGACCTTCTTGGCGTCGACGTCGAACGCGGCGACGAACTCGACGTCGCGGACGTGGTAGTCACCGAACTGCACGTGCATCAGGCCGGGGACCTTGGACGCCGGGTCGGCGTCCTTGTAGTACTCGACTCCCTGCACCAGCGACGCGGCGCAGTTGCCCACGCCGACGATGGCTACGCGAACCGAACCCATTCCGGTTGCTCCCTGTGTGTACGAGTGAGGCCCTGACTGGGACTCACGTGGCGGTGTCGTCGGGCGTATCCGTCCGGGGAGTGTCCCCGGGACGGGGCAGGCCGCCCGTCGATCCAGTGGTGGTGTCCTGCTGAGCGGACCCCCCGGACGCGGAACCCCTCAGGTCCCGCCCGGCCCGCTCGCTCTCGATGAGCTCGTTCAGCCAGCGCACTTCGCGCTCCACGGACTCCATCCCGTGGCGCTGGAGCTCAAGTGTGTAGTCGTCGAGGCGCTCCCGGGTGCGCGCAAGCGAGGCGCGCATCTTCTCCAGGCGCTCCTCCAGGCGGCTGCGCCGGCCCTCCAGGACGCGCATGCGCACATCGCGCGAGGTCTGCCCGAAGAAGGCGAACCGTGCGGCGAAGTGCTCGTCCTCGTACGCGTCGGGACCGGCCTGCGAGAGCAGTTCCTCGAAGTGCTCCTTGCCTTCCGCGGTCAGCCGGTAAACGATCTTGGCGCGGCGTCCGGCGAGGGGAGTGGCGAGGGCGTCGTCGTGGGTGTTCCCGGGTTCCTCGATCAGCCAGCCGTTGGCGACCAGCGCCTTGAGGCAGGGGTACAGCGTCCCGTAGCTGAACGCGCGGAACACACCCAGTGACGTGTTGAGGCGTTTACGCAGCTCGTAGCCGTGCATCGGGGACTCCCGGAGCAGGCCGAGCACGGCGAACTCAAGGATGCCGGAGCGCCGGCTCATCGTCGCCTCCTCCCGGTCCCGCAGGTCCGTCCCGCAGGTCTCGCACCGCCTGGCAGCGTCTTTATCTCGTGCTGATGTATCGACTCGATACATCAGCACGATAGAACGGCCTACCGCACGCGACAAGAGGGAGAGTGGTGAACGGGATCACATCACCGTTTCGTTGGAGGCAACTTGCCTGTTTTGGGGTGAACTTCGGAGCTCGGCGCGTTTTGGTGGTGCGTAGTCTGTGCGGCATGCACACCACCGGGAACCGCGTGATGCCTGGGGAACGTCGTCGTCCCCGGTGCAGTACGGGTGAATGCAGGACCGACCACATCCGTACTTCGGGGGGACCGGAAATCAGCCGCCGTTCCAGGCGCGCACGGGTGCGCCTGCCCGAGGAGTAATCGTTCGATGAGCGAGCACCGTCGCAAACCGCCGCAGCCGCAGGGAGGCGGACGTGCCGCGGCCCGACGCGGCCAGTCCGGTCCGTCCTCCGGCCGCCGTGCGGCACCGCGAGGCGCCACCGGGTCCCCTGCCGACTCCTATGGGTCCCGTTCCCCGGGGTCGGAGCCCACTGACCCGGGAAGTGAGGAGCGTTCCTACGGCGGCCGTGCCGAGGCCCGCCGTGCCGCGCAGAGAGGTGGCCGACGCAGAGCGGCCGACAACGCCGGCGGCCGGCGCGGCGGCCCGGGCGGGCCGACCGGTCCCGGGCGCGGCGGCGGCCGCGCGACGACCGCACCCGGCAAGAAGCGGTTCATCGACTACCCGAGGGCCGGCAAGTACGGCTGGCGACGCTGGGTGCCGTCCTGGAAGCTGGTGAGCGGGCTGTTCGTCGGCTTCGTCGGGAGCCTGGTGGTGATGGTCGGCGTCGGCTACGCGATGGTCTCGATCCCGAACGAGAACGACGCGGCCAAGTCCCAGAACAACGTCTACTACTGGGCCGACGGCAGCCAGATGGTGGCGACGGGCACCGGGGTGAACCGGCAGAACGTCACCATCGACAAGATCCCCGAGGCCATGCAGTGGGCCGTGATCTCGGCGGAGAACAAGAGCTTCTACGACGACTCGGGCGTCGATCCCATGGGTATCGCCCGAGCCCTGGCGAACATGGCCCGGGGCGGTCAGACGCAGGGTGGCTCGACGATCACCCAGCAGTTCGTGAAGAACACCTACCTGAGCCAGGAACAGACCGTCACCCGCAAGTTCAAGGAGATGTTCATCTCCATAAAGGTGGGCACGAAGCTCGACAAGAAGCAGATCCTGCAGGGCTACCTGAACACCTCGTACTACGGTCGCGGCGCCTACGGCATCCAGGCCGCCGCGCGGACCTACTACGGCAAGGACGCGCTCGACCTCAGCCCGAGCGAGTGCGCCTTCCTGGCGGCGCTGCTGAAGGGTCCGACGTACTACGACCCGGCCGGCAACGCGGACCTCGACCCGTCGGCGAACGCGAAGGACAACCGAGAGCGTTCCGAGAAGCGCTGGGCCTGGATCCTCAGCGAGATGCACAAGGACAAGCACCTCACGGACGACCAGTACCAGCTGGCCAAGAGCAAGTACCCCGAGCCCCAGGACCGCAAGGCGACCAAGGGCATGACCGGCCAGATCAGCTACCTCGTCGACACGGCCAAGAAGTACGTGCTGAACCACTCCAAGATCACCGAGGCGCAGTTCGACCAGGGCGGCTACCAGGTCTACACGACCTTCGACAAGAAGAGCGTCAACGCCCTGAGCGCGGCTGTGAAGAAGGTCCAGAAGGAACGCCTCGACCCGAAACATCGCGATCTGGACAAGTACGTCCAGTTCGGTGCGGCATCGGTGCTGCCGAAGGACGGTGCGATCGTCGCGCTCTACGGCGGTGACGGGTACGAGAACGGACACTTCACCAACAACGCCGACACCTCCGGTGTCCCCGTCGGTTCGACGTGGAAGCCGTTCGTGCTGGCCGCGGCAATGGAGTACGGCACCTACAAGTCCGACGGTGAGGGCATCTCGCCGCTGAGCAAGTACAACGGCAACGACAAGCTCAAGGTGAGGAACCAGGACGGAAGCTACGTCCTGAAGAAGGACGGCTCGGTCTTCTACCAGCGCAACGAGGGTCCCAAGCCCTGGGGCTACATCACGCTGCGCAAGGCCATGGAGCAGTCCGTCAACACGCCGTTCGTGCAGCTCGGGATGGACGTGGGGATGACGAAGGTCCGGGACGTCGCGAAGGCCTCCGGCATCCTCGACGCAAGCTTCGCCGACCTCAACCCGTCCTTCGCGATCGGCACCTCCACGCCGAGCGCGATCCGTATGGCCGACGCCTACGCGACGTTCGCCGCGTCGGGCCAGCACACGGATCCGTACTCGGTGACGAGCGTCAAGAAGGACGGCCAGGAGTTGCCGGGCTTCACCAAGCCCAAGCGGACGCAGGCGATGCCGGAGAACGTGGCCAACAACGTCACGGACACGCTGGAGAACGTGATCCAGAACGGTACGGGCCAGAACGCCAAGGCCCTGGGACGTACCGCCGCCGGCAAGACGGGTACCACGGACAGCAACAAGTCGGCCTGGTTCGTCGGCTACACCAAGCAGCTGTCGACCTCGGTCGCGATGTTCCGCGAGAACCCCAAGGACCACGAGCTGCTGTCCATGAATGGCACGGCGGGCGTGGACTCCATCCACGGTGGTGACATCCCGACCCAGGTGTGGACCGAGTACATGAAGGAGGCGCTCAAGGGCAAGAACGACCCGGGCTTCCCGGACCCCGCCGAGATCGGCAAGGTCCAGGACGAGGTGGGTGCTCCGTCCCCGACCCCGAGCGTCACCATCACGCCCAGCCCGACGCCGAGTGACACGCCGACCCCGACGCCGAGCGTGACGACCACCTCACCGTCACCGACGCCGAGCGAGTCCTGCCAGTTCGGCTGGGACCCGAACTGCAACGGCAACGGCAATGGCACCGGCGGAGCGAACGGCAATGGCACCGGAGGCGTGGACACGGGTGGCCTCGACGGAGGCACAGGCGAGTCGCCGTCACCCACGGTCACGGACACGACAGGGACCGGTAACACCCGAGGAAACGGCAACGGGGGCTTCTTCGGAGGTCAGACCGGTTAACCCGGTGATCTGACCGGTTGGCGACCATATCGCCCACCGAGGGTGTTTCACGTGAAACATGGGCCGCCGCACCCACCAGGTGCGGCGGCCCTCGGTGTTTTCCCAGCCGGGTACGGCAGGATGTGCCCCATGCCCAGTGCAGAGATGACGCCCGCGAGCATGCACGAGCCCGAGTCCGTGCGGTCCGTCGCGGCCGAGGCGGTGCAGCCGACCAGGGAGGACGAGGTCGCCGCCGCAGGCAGTGAACTGATCGGCGGCCCCCTGGGACGGCACGCCCTGCTGGGGGCCTCCTGGTGGACCCCCGTGCGGGTCGTGGCGCTCGTGGCGATCGGCATGTTCGCCCTCGGCCTGGTCCAGAAGGCGCCCTGCTACCACAGTGGCTGGTTCTTCGGAGCGAGCAGCCAGTACACGCACGCCTGCTACTCGGACATTCCGCACCTATATCAGGGCCGCGGGTTCGCCGACCACCTCGTGCCGTACTTCGACAAGCTCCCCGGCGACATGGACTACCTCGAATATCCGGTGCTCACCGGCCTGTTCATGGAGGTGGCCTCCTGGCTCACGCCGCACAGCGGCAGTATCCAGCACCAGGAGCAGTGGTACTGGTTCGTGAACGCCGGGATGCTGATGGTGTGCGCCGCCGTCATCGCCGTGTGTGTGGCCCGTACCCACCGTCGGCGTCCCTGGGACGGTCTGCTGGTCGCCCTGGCGCCCGCCCTCGCGCTGACCGCGACCATCAACTGGGACCTGCTGGCCGTGGCGCTGACGGCCGCCGCGATGCTGATGTGGTCCCGGGGCCGCGCCGTCGCCTTCGGTGTCCTCCTGGGGCTCGCCACGGCCGCCAAGCTGTATCCCGTGCTGCTGCTGGGGCCGCTGCTGGTGCTGTGCTGGCGGGCGGGCAGGTGGCGCGCGTTCTTCCAGGCCGTGTGCGGAGCGGTGGTCGCCTGGCTCGTGGTGAACCTGCCCGTGATGATCACGCACGACGCGACGGGCTTCCACATCCGTGAGGGCTGGGCGAAGTTCTACACCTTCAGCAAGGAGCGCGGCGTCGACTTCGGCTCCTTCTGGCTGATCTGGGCGCAGAACTCCAGCAGTCCGCCCACCACCGAGTTCGTCAACACCGCCGCCACGGTGCTCGTGGTGCTGTGCTTCCTCGGCATCGCCGCGCTGACGTTCACCGCCCCGCGCCGGCCGCGCTTCGCCCAGCTCGCCTTCCTGATGGTGGCCGCCTTCGTCCTCACCAACAAGGTCTACTCGCCCCAGTACGTCCTGTGGCTGGTGCCGCTGGTGGTCCTCGCCCGGCCCAAGTGGCGGGACTTCCTGATCTGGCAGGCGTGCGAGGTGGCGTACTTCCTGGGCATCTGGCTGTACCTCGCCTACACGACCAGCGGAGACGCCCACAAGGGCCTGCCGACGCAGGGCTACCACTGGGCGATCGTCGTGCACCTGCTGGGCACGCTGTACCTGTGCGCCGTGGTCGTCCGGGACATCCTCATGCCGGAGCGGGACGTGGTGCGCCGGTCCGGCGACGACGATCCGTCGGGCGGCGTGCTCGACGGCGCGGAGGACGTGTTCGTGCTCGGCGCGGGAGCCCATCCGCCGCGCCACGCCGCCGACTTCGAGGGGCCTCAGGTGGACTGGGGCCGGCCGGAGACGCTGTCCCACGACGAACGTTCGCTCTGAGCGAACACGCGCCAGGCCTCATCGGCCCGCTCCGCGCCGCATCGGCACACGGCACCGCGAGCCTGCCGTCCCGCGGGAGGCGGTGCGCACAGAAGGCCGTATCCGGGAGCACCGGATACGGCCTTCTCGGCGTTCTGGACGGGCTCAGCGGTCCACGAGACGGTCGAACTGGGTCGTGGTGTGCCGCAGATGGGCCACCAGTTCGTCACCGACCTTCGGCTCGGGGGCGTCCGAGGGCACGAACAGGATCGACACCTGCATGTGCGGCGGCTCGGCGAACCAGCGCTGCTTGCCGCCCCAGACGAACGGGGAGAGGTTCCGGTTCACCGTGGCGAGCCCGGCCCGGGCGACGCCCTTGGCGCGCGGCATGACGCCGTGCAGGGCCTTCGGGGCCTCCAGACCCACCCCGTGCGACGTTCCGCCCGCCACGACCACCAGGAAGCCGTCCGAGGCCGCCTTCTGCTGCCGGTACCCGAACCGGTCGCCCTTCGCCACGCGCGTGACGTCCAGGACGGCACCGCGGTACTCCGTGGCGTCGTGGTCCCCCAGCCACAGCCGCGTGCCGATGCGGGCGCGGAACCGGGTCTGCGGGAACTGCTGCTGGAGCCGGGCCAGGTCGTCGGCCTTGAGGTGGCTGACGAACATCGTGTGCAGCGGCAGCCGTGCCGCGCGCAGCCGGTCCATCCAGCCGATGACCTCCTCGACGGCGTCCGAGCCGTCGGTGCGGTCCAGCGGCAGATGGATGGCGAAGCCCTCCAGCCGGACGTTCTCTATGGCCTGGTGCAGCTGGGGCAGGTCGTGCTCGCTGATGCCGTGCCGCTTCATCGAGGACATCACCTCGATGACGACACGGGCGCCCACGAGGCCGTACACGCCGTCGATCGAAGAGACCGAGCGGACGACCCGGTCGGGCAGCGGCACGGGCTCCTCGCCACGCCGGTACGGCGTGAGCACCAGCAGGTCACCGCTGAAGAAGTCCTTGATGCGTGCGGCTTCGTAGGTCGTGCCGACGGCGAGCAGGTCGGCACCGAGCCGCGTGGCCTCCTCCGACAGCCGTTCGTGCCCGAAGCCGTAGCCGTTGCCCTTGCAGACCGGGACGAGTCCCGGGAACTGCTCCTGCACGTGCTTGTGGTGCGCCCGCCAGCGCGCGGTGTCGACGTAGAGCGTGAGCGCCATGGCCGGACCCGGAACCTTTCTCGTGGCTGCGGTGGATCAGAGGTGTGAGAGCTGCGAAGGCAATGGAATCAAACGCCCGCGCGGCTCAGCGGCGCGACATGTAGATGTCGAGCGCCTTGTGGAGCAGCTTGTTCAGCGGGAAGTCCCACTCGCCGAGGTACTCGGCGGCCTGGCCGCCGGTGCCGACCTTGAACTGGATGAGACCGAAGAGGTGGTCGGTCTCGTCCAGCGAGTCGGAGATGCCGCGCAGGTCGTAGACGGTGGCGCCGAGCGCGTAGGCGTCGCGCAGCATCCGCCACTGCATGGCGTTGGACGGCCGGACCTCGCGGCCGATGTTGTCGGAGGCGCCGTAGGAGTACCAGACGTGCCCGCCGACGATCAGCATCGTCGCTGCCGAGAGGTTCACCCCGTTGTGGCGGGCGAAGTACAGCCGCATGCGGTTGGGGTCCTCGGTGTTGAGGGCCGTCCACATGCGCTGGAAGTACGACAGCGGGCGGGGCCGGAAGTGGTCGCGGACAGCCGTGATCTCGTACAGCCGCTGCCACTCGGGCAGGTCCTGGTAGCCGCCCTGGACGACCTCGACACCGGCCTTCTCGGCCTTCTTGATGTTGCGGCGCCACAGCTGGTTGAAGTTCTTGTGGACCTCTTCCAGGGAGCGGTTGGCCAGCGGCACCTGGTAGACGTAGCGGGGCTGCACATCGCCGAAGCCGGCGCCGCCGTCCTCACCCTGCTGCCAGCCCATGCGACGCAGCTTGTCGGCCACCTCGAAGGCGCGCGGCTCGATGAAGTCGGCTTCCAGGTCGCGCAGACGCTTGACGTCCGGGTCCTGGATGCCCTTCTTGATCGTGTCGGCGTTCCAGCGGCGGATGATCACCGGCGGGCCCATCTTCACGGAGAAGGCACCCTGCTGCTTCAGGTGCGCCAGCATCGGCTGGATCCAGTCGTCCAGGTTCGGCGCGTACCAGTTGATGACCGGGCCCTCGGGCAGATAGGCGAGGTAGCGCTTGATCTTGGGCAGCTGGCGGTAGAGGACCAGGCCCACGCCGACCAGCTGGCCGCTCCTGTCGAACCAGCCGAGGTTCTCCGAACGCCACTCCGCCTTCACATCTGCCCAGGCCGGGACCTGCATGTGGCTCGCCGCCGGCAGGCTCTGGATGAAGGCCAGATGCTGCTCGCGACTGATGGTCCTCAGGGTCAGGCTCATTCGGGGCGCTCCTCGGGCTGGTGTGTCCCCATGGGTACAGGGGCTCCGGCTCTCGCGCCGAAGCCTACTGCGCCTTGCGAGCGCCCCGACTGGGCGTACGGGGCTTTGAGCCCGGTGGGGTCAGCTGATGACCCCGCCGAACAGGCCGCCGTGGGCCATGCCGATCAGGAAACCGACTCCGGCGGCGCCGAGACCCAGGATCAGACCGAACCGCTGCCGCGTGGTCACCGAGATCCACTGTCCGTACACGCCCGTGGCCAGTGCCACCAGGCCCGTCCACGAGGTCAGCAGGTGAAGGCTGTGGAAGAAGGACGTGATGAAGGACAGCAGGCCCAGGACGAACGTCACCGCCATCAGGGTGTCCTGAAGCGGATGGGGCTTGCCGTCCGTGGCGAAGAGGGAACCGGCGGTGTTGGGTCGCAATGCCTGTGCCATGGGCACCTCCTGCGGAAGGCGGCGCATCGTAGCGCCGTACACACCCGATGTGTACAGATTGTCGGGGTCGACGGCCGGATTTCAACCGGAAGCGTGTGTGCGGGTAGTCTGTATCGTCTGCACTGGTGTCTGCCCAGACCTGTACAGGTCACACTGCCGGCTTCCCTGAAGGAACCCCGATTGTCAGTGGCGGCCGATACCGTTGCGTACGCATCACAACCCTCCTGCCACGGAACGACCGTGGCCGCTGAGTCCAAAGGAGGTGGGTTCCACATGCGTCACTACGAGGTGATGGTCATCCTCGACCCCGATCTCGAGGAGCGCGCTGTCTCCCCGCTGATCGAGAACTTCCTGTCCGTCGTCCGTGACGGCGGCGGCAAGGTTGAGAAGGTCGACACCTGGGGCCGTCGTCGTCTCGCCTACGAGATCAAGAAGAAGCCCGAGGGCATCTACTCGGTCATCGACCTGCAGGCCGAGCCTGCGGTCGTCAAGGAGCTCGACCGCCAGATGAACCTGAACGAGTCGGTCCTCCGGACCAAGGTCCTCCGCCCCGAGACCCACTGAGCTCTCCCGCTCAGCTGATCTCGGGATCCGAGTAGCAGCAACAAGCAGCCAGAGCAGCAAACCCGCCGAGAGGTTCCCCCATGGCAGGCGAGACCGTCATCACGGTCATCGGCAATCTTGTCGACGACCCCGAGCTGCGCTTCACCCCGTCCGGTGCGGCGGTCGCGAAGTTCCGCGTCGCGTCCACTCCCCGCACCTTCGACCGCCAGACGAACGAGTGGAAGGACGGCGAAAGCCTCTTCCTGACCTGCTCGGTCTGGCGCCAGGCGGCGGAGAACGTCGCCGAGTCGCTCCAGCGAGGCATGCGCGTCATCGTGCAGGGCCGGCTGAAGCAGCGGTCCTACGAGGACCGTGAGGGCGTCAAGCGCACGGTCTACGAGCTGGACGTCGAGGAAGTCGGCCCCAGCCTGCGCAACGCCACGGCGAAGGTCACCAAGACCGCCGGTGGCGCTCGCGGTGGCCAGGGCGGTTACGGCGGCGGTGGCGGCCAGGGTGGCGGCGGCTGGGGCGGAGGCTCCGGTGGCGGCCAGCAGGGCGGCGGCGCTCCGGCCGACGACCCGTGGGCGACCGGCGCTCCCGCCGGTGGCAACCAGGGTGGCGGCGGCTGGGGCGGAGGCTCCGGCGGCGGTGGCGGCTACTCGGACGAGCCCCCCTTCTAGGCCTTCGGGCCAGGCCTTCGGGCCGGTCCGGGTCGAGGGCGGGTCGTATCCCAACTTCTTGATCACACAGGAGAAACACCATGGCGAAGCCGCCTGTGCGCAAGCCGAAGAAGAAGGTCTGCGCTTTCTGCAAGGACAAGGTCACGTACGTGGACTACAAGGACACGAACATGCTGCGGAAGTTCATTTCCGACCGCGGCAAGATCCGTGCCCGCCGCGTGACCGGCAACTGCACGCAGCACCAGCGTGACGTCGCCACGGCCGTCAAGAACAGCCGTGAGATGGCGCTGCTGCCCTACACGTCCACCGCGCGCTAAGGGAAGGGTGACCGACTCATGAAGATCATCCTCACCCACGAGGTCTCCGGCCTCGGTGCCGCGGGCGACGTCGTCGACGTCAAGGACGGTTACGCTCGCAACTACCTGATCCCGCGGAAGTTCGCTATCCGCTGGACCAAGGGTGGCGAGAAGGACGTCGAGCAGATCCGCCGTGCTCGCAAGATCCACGAGATCCAGACCATCGAGCAGGCCAACCAGGTCAAGGCTCAGCTTGAGGGCGTGAAGGTCCGTCTGGCCGTCCGCTCCGGCGACTCCGGCCGTCTCTTCGGTTCCGTCACCCCGGCCGACATCGCGTCCGCGATCAAGGCTTCCGGTGGCCCCGAGGTCGACAAGCGCCGCATCGAGCTGTCCGCTCCGATCAAGACCCTGGGCGCCCACGAGACGTCCGTGCGTCTGCACCCCGAGGTTGCCGCCAAGGTCAACGTCGAGGTCGTCGCGGCCTGAATCGCCGCGTGATCGCCGTGCTCGCTTGAGCCGGTGAAAGGGGCCGCACCCTTCAGGGGTGCGGTCCCTTTCCCATGAACGTGGCCTTCATGAACGTGGCCCCCATGGACGTGGACCTCAAGGCCGGGCTTTCCTGACCGGACTGTCGTCACCGGGACGGCAGCGTGTTTCACGTGAAACGGTCAGCGGGTCGCGCCGGTCACGATCCAGCGGCCCGAGCGGGTCCGTAGCCACAGGGTCAGCATCCGGACCGCCATCATCAACGTCATCGCGGCCCACAGGGCGGTGAGTCCGCCGCCGAACGTGGGAACGAGCAGGGCCGCCGGAGCGAACACCAACAGGGTGACGACCATGGCCCAGGCCAGATATGGGCCGTCCCCCGCGCCCATGAGGACCCCGTCGAGGACGAAGACGACCCCGCAGATGGGCTGCGACAGCGCCACGAGCAGCAGGGCCGGCAAAGCGGCGTCCTTCACCAGGGAGTCGCCGGTGAACAGCGGCAGGAAGAGCGGTCGTGCGGCCACCACGAGCAGGCCGAGCACAACTCCGGTCGCGACGCCCCATTGGACCATGCGGCGGCAGGCTTCCCGGGCTCCCTGAGCGTCGTCCGCTCCGAGGTAGCGGCCGATGATGGCCTGTCCCGCGATCGCTATCGCGTCGAGCGCGAAGGACAACAGGCTCCACAGGGACAGGACGATCTGGTGCGCGGCGATGTCGGCGTCACCGAGACGGGCCGCGACCGCCGTGGCGATCATGAGGATCGCCCGCAGGGACAGCGTGCGCACCAGCAGAGGGACGCCGGCCTGAGCCGAGGCCCGGATACCGGCGGCGTCCGGCCGGAGAGAAGCGCCGTGCCGGCGGGCCCCGCGGACGACGACGGTCAGATAGACGGCCGCCATGCCGCACTGGGCGATGACCGTGCCCCAGGCCGAACCGGCTATACCGAGCCCGGCGCCGTAGACGAGCCCCGCGTTGAGGACGGCGTTGGCGATGAATCCCGCGACGGCGACGTAAAGCGGGGTCCGGGTGTCCTGCAGGCCGCGCAGCACTCCGGTCGCGGCCAGGACGATGAGCATGGCCGGGATGCCCAGCGCGGAGATGCGCAGATAGGTGATGGCGTACGGGGCCGCGGTCGGGGACGCGCCGAAGAGGTCCACGATGCCGGGCGCGAGGGGCAGCACGACCGCGATGACGGCGAGACCGAGCAGCAGTGCCAGCCAGATGCCGTCCATGCCCTGACGGATGGCCGCCGGGAGATCACCGGCGCCGACGCGGCGGGCCACGCCGGCCGTGGTGGCGTAGGCGAGGAAGACGAAGACACTCACGGCGGTGGTGAGGAGCGCCGAGGCGACGGCGAGACCGGCGAGCTGAGCGGTCCCGAGATGGCCGACGATCGCACTGTCCGCCATGACGAAGAGAGGCTCGGCGACGAGGGCGCCGAAGGCCGGGACGGCCAGCGCGACGATCTCTCGGTCGTGCCGACGCAGGGCGGCCTTGGGGATCTCTGGAGCCTGTGTCATGAGCATCAATGTAATCGTCCACAGGTAAGTGATGCAACCGCCATGTGATCCTTACTTTGAATTGCGGGTCGTGTCCTTTCGGGTGCCGTTCGAAGCGATCTTGGCCCGACTGGGGAAGTTTTTTCTCTGCACAGCCGGTGGATCGTGAATGCGCAGGTCAAAGGCTTGGTCTCGAAGAGATCGAGGGCTTGTTCACAGGGCTTTCCACCGGGTCGTGCACAGGTTTCGGCGAGTTCTCCACAGCATCCGGGCCGTCGTCCACATGGCCTGTGGATAACCAGATTGGCTGACGGTGCCGACGGGCCTACGGTGGTCCGGCGCCCGCTCCCTCACCGGGCTCCGGAGGCGTCCTTCTTCGGGCCGGGGAACCGTCACAAACCCGACGCGCCTGAACCGGAGTTGGGCGTCTTATTTGTCAGTGTCGTGCCGTACAAAAGAGGACACGGCGAGGTCCGCCGTGCGGACGGGAGGAGGTGGCTCGGTGAGCATTTCCGAGCCCTTGGACGATCCGTGGGCCGACAGTGGGCCCAGTGATCGTCTGCCGGCCTCCCGTCGGCGCGGTGATGTCGGCCGGGGTCGTGACGAGCAGCACGACCGGGGCAGGGAGAACGGCACCTGGGACGGCGGGGGTTCGTCCTTCGAGCGGGTGCCGCCACAGGATCTGGACGCCGAGCAGTCCGTGCTGGGCGGCATGCTGCTGTCCAAGGACGCCATCGCCGATGTCGTCGAGATCCTCAAGGGCCACGACTTCTACAAGCCCGCGCACGAGACGATCTACCAGGCCATCCTCGACGTCTACGCCAAGGGCGAGCCGGCCGACCCGATCACCATCGCCGCCGAACTCACCAAGCGTGGCGAGATCAACAAGGTCGGCGGCGCCGCGTATCTGCACAGCCTCGTCCAGACCGTGCCGACGGCGGCCAACGCCGAGTACTACGCCGAGATCGTCCATGAGCGGGCCGTTCTGCGCCGCCTGGTCGAGGCAGGCACGCGCATCACGCAGATGGGATACGCGGCCGACGGAGACGTGGACGAGATCGTCAACCGTGCCCAGGCCGAGATCTACGCCGTCACCGAGCAGCGCACCAGCGAGGACTACCTCCCGCTCGGCGACATCATGGAAGGCGCTCTCGACGAGATCGAGGCGATCGGCTCGCGCAGCGGCGAGATGACGGGTGTGCCCACCGGGTTCACGGACTTCGACTCGCTGACGAACGGACTGCACCCGGGCCAGATGATCGTCATCGCGGCCCGTCCCGCCATGGGTAAGTCGACCCTCGCCCTGGACTTCGCGCGGGCCGCCTCCATCAAGCACAACCTCCCGAGCGTCATCTTCTCGCTCGAAATGGGCCGCAACGAGATCGCCATGCGTCTGCTGTCCGCCGAGGCCAGGGTCGCCCTGCACCACATGCGGTCCGGCACGATGACCGATGAGGACTGGACGCGACTCGCCCGCCGTATGCCGGACGTGTCGGCCGCGCCGCTGTACATCGACGACTCCCCGAACCTGTCGATGATGGAGATCCGCGCCAAGTGCCGGCGCCTGAAGCAGCGCAACGACCTGAAGCTGGTCGTCATCGACTACCTCCAGCTGATGCAGTCCGGTGGCTCCAAGCGCGCCGAGAGCCGTCAGCAGGAGGTCTCGGACATGTCCCGTAACCTCAAGCTGCTCGCGAAGGAGCTGGAGATCCCGGTCATCGCGCTCTCGCAGCTCAACCGTGGTCCCGAGCAGCGCACCGACAAGAAGCCGATGGTCTCCGACCTGCGTGAGTCCGGCTCGATCGAGCAGGACGCCGACATGGTCATCCTGCTGCACCGTGAGGACGCCTACGAGAAGGAGTCCCCACGCGCGGGCGAGGCGGACCTGATCGTCGCCAAGCACCGAAACGGTCCGACGGCCACCATCACGGTCGCCTTCCAGGGCCACTACTCGCGTTTCGTGGACATGGCCCAGACCTGACCCACCGGGCACGTCCGCGGCTAGGGGCGGGGGTGTCGTGGGCCCGGCCGGGGCGCACGACAAATGCATTCGACGCCCGCCTCCGCACCAGGTGGACTGGGCCCATGACGAGAACTCAGGAAGCGCTCCTCCCCGCCACCCGCAGGGCCTTGCTCCACCGGATCGCCGTCGCGCAGTCCGAAGGACGGACTCCGTCATTGGTCGCCGCCGTGGTAAGGGACGGGCAGGCCGTCTGGCACGGGGCACGGACCTCGGTGGACGGGCACGGACCGGACGAGACCGTGCAGTACCGGATCGGATCCATCACCAAGACCTTCACCGCCGTGCTGGTGATGCGGCTGCGGGACGAGGGTGTCCTCGATCTCGGTGACCCGCTGGAGAAACATCTGCCGGGCACCGGCGCGGGGGAGGCGACGATCGCGGAACTGCTCGCGCACACCGCGGGGTTGGCGGCCGAATCGCCCGCGCCCTGGTGGGAACGGACGCCCGGCTCCCTGCGGCCCGAACTGAGCGATGTACTCGGGAAACAGCCCCACCTGCATCCCGTCGGCCGACGGCACCACTACTCCAACCCCGGCTACACGCTGCTCGGGGCTCTGGTGGAAGAGTTGCGCGGCGCCCCCTGGGAGGAGGCGCTGCGCGCGGAGATCCTGGAGCCGCTGGGTCTGCACCGGACGAGCACGCAGCCGGAACCCCCGCATGCGGGCGGATGGGCGGTGCACCCGTGGGCCGACGCGATGCTTCCCGAGCCGACGGAGGACCTGGGCCGGATGGCACCGGCCGGCCAGCTCTGGTCGACCACCGGGGACCTGGCACGGTTCGCCGCGTTTCTGGCCCGGGGAGACGAGCGGGTTCTGAGCGCGGAGTCCGTCCGGGAGATGCGCACTCCGGCGGCTCCCGCCGAGGCCGCGGATGTGGTGGACGGGGTCACGTACGGGCTGGGCATGCAGGTCCAGTGCCGTGACGGCCGGCTACTCGTCGGGCACTCCGGTTCCCTGCCGGGTTTTCTGGCGAACCTCACGATCAGCGTGGAGGACGACGTGGCCGCGGTGGTGCTCGCCAACTGCACCAGCGGTCCGCTGCTGGGTGCCGTGGGAGCGGACCTCGTCCGGATCGTCGCGGAGGCGGAGCCGCGCATCCCCGAGCCCTGGCGGCCGTTGAGGGAGGTCGACCCGGCCGTGCTGGAGCTCGTGGGGCAGTGGTACTGGGGCACCCATGCCTTCGGCCTGCGTGCGACCGCCGACGGCCTGCTCGCGCTGGCGCCACTGGCGGGCGGCGGACGGAGGGCCCGCTTCCGTGCGAACGGCGACGGCACCTGGACGGGGCTGGAGGGCTACTACGCCGGTGAGCTGCTGCGGCCCGAACGGCACCCGGACGGGTCGGTGAGCCACCTGGATCTCGGCTCATTCGTGTTCACCCGTCAGCCGTACGACCCCGAGGCCCCGGTGCCCGGTGGCGTGGCCCCGGAGGGGTGGCGGGGCATCGGCTAGCCCGCATACGCACAAGGGGTGTGTTTCACGTGAAACACACCCCTTGTTCCGTTCTTCTACGGGCCGCCGTCAGAGGCGCAGCTTGAAGCCCTCGTGTGAGGCGGTGAAGCCCAGCCTTTCGTAGAAACGGTGCGCATCGGTCCGCGTCTTGTCGGACGTGAGCTGGACCATCTGGCAGTCGAGCCGTCGGGAGGTGTCGATCGCCCACTCGATCAGCCGGCTGCCCAGCCCGCTGCCCCGCTCGTCGGCGTGGATGCGCACGGCCTCGATGAGCGCCCGAGTGGCCCCCTTGTGTGAGAGCCCGGGGATGATCGTCAGCTGGAGAGTCCCGATCACACGGCCTTCGCGTACGGCGACGACGACATGCTGATTGGGGTCGGCGGTGAGGAGTTCCAGCGCTTTCCGGTACGGCGTGAGATCGCCAGGCGACTCGCGCTGGGCCCCGAGCGGGTCGTCGGCGAGCATCGCCACGATCGCCGGGAGATCGTCGGCGGTCGCGGCACGTATCTCAAGATCGTCCATGGGCGCACCCTACGCGGGCACGTTCAGGGACTCCACCACTCGCACCAGCGGCGCCAGCTCGGGGCTCTGGGCGGCGCTGTCCAGGGCCTCGCGCAGGGCGGCGTCATTGGTGGGCCGCGCCTCCTCCAGTAGCCGCAGACCCGCCGGGGTGACGTTGGTGTAGATGCCGCGCCGGTCGGTGGGGCACAGGTAGCGCTCCAGCAGTCCGCGGTCCTCCAGCCGGGTCACCAGGCGGGTGGTGGCGCTCTGGCTGAGCACGACCGCGTCGGCGACCTGCTTCATCTGCAGATGCCCGCCCTCGCCTTCGTGCTGTCTGCTGAGGACGTCCAGCAGTGAGTACTCACGGACGCTCAGGTCGTGCTTGGCCTGCAGAGCGCGCTCGATGTGCGCCTCGATCCGTCCGTGCAGCGCAGAAAGGGCGCACCAGCCTTGTGCGAGGGCGGTGAGCGCGGGGTCCGTGGCTGTCATTGGCGTTTTCCTCCGTCCCGGAGTGGCTCCATCAAGAGTAGAGCACTGTCGCAATAGACGTCGCTTGCATTTAACCAGCGTCTGCAACTATTGTGAACGAACGCAAAGCGCTCCTGCAATCGTCTGGGAAGGTGTACCCCTCTCATGCCTCTCGCGCTTCTGGCCCTCGCGATCGGGGCCTTCGGAATCGGAACGACCGAGTTCGTGATCATGGGCTTGCTGCCCGAGGTCGCGGGCGACTTCGGGGTCTCCATCCCCACGGCGGGCCTGCTCGTGACCGGCTACGCGCTCGGCGTGGTCATCGGCGCTCCGCTGATGACCGTGCTCGGCACCAAGATCCCGCGCAAGCGGATGCTCATGCTGCTCATGGTCCTGTTCATCGCCGGGAACCTGCTCTCGGCCGTCGCCCCGGTCTTCGCGGTCATGCTGATCGGACGCGTGGTCGCCTCGCTCGCCCACGGTGCCTTCTTCGGCATCGGCTCGGTCGTCGCCGCCGACCTGGTGGCGCCCGACAAGAAGGCCGGCGCCATCGCCATGATGTTTACCGGTCTGACCATCGCCAACGTCGTCGGTGTCCCGCTGGGCACGTTCATCGGGCAGAGTGCCGGCTGGCGCGTCACCTTCGGGATCGTCGCGGCCCTCGGTGTCGTCGGCCTCGCCGGTATCGCCAAGCTCGTTCCCGAGCTGCCGCGGCCCGAGGGCGTCCACCTGCGCCATGAGCTGGCCGCCTTCAAGAACGCCCAGGTCCTGCTGGCCATGGCGATGACCGTCCTCGGTTTCGGTGGTGTCTTCGCGGCCATCACCTACATCGCCCCGATGATGACCCACATCACCGGCTTCGCCGACGGCTCGGTCACCTGGCTGCTGGTCCTGTTCGGCCTCGGCATGGTGGGCGGAAACCTCATCGGCGGCAAGTTCGCCGACCGCGCCCTGATGCCGATGCTGTACGTCTCCCTGGGCGCCCTGGCCGTCGTTCTGGCACTCTTCACCCTCACCGCCCACAACAAGATCGCGGCCGCGGTGACCATCGCCCTGATCGGCGCCCTCGGCTTCGCGACCGTGCCGCCGCTGCAGAAGCGCGTCCTCGACCAGGCGCACGGCGCTCCGACGCTCGCCTCGGCCGTGAACATCGGCGCCTTCAACCTGGGCAACGCCCTGTCCGCCTGGCTCGGCGGCCTCGTGATCGCGGCCGGCTTCGGCTACACGTCCCCCAACTGGGTCGGCGCTGCCCTCGCCGCTGCCGCCCTGGTCCTCGCCTTCCTCTCGGCGGCCCTGGAGCGCCGTGACGGCGCCCGCGGGACCGTGACCGCTTCCGGCGCACCGGCGGAGCAGCGGACGCCCGTCCACCACTGAGCGGCCCGCACTCCGGGCGCCTCACCCCCACAGACCTCCGTACCGGGCTCCACCGGTACGGCAAGCACCCACCACAGCCCCTCCCGAGGAGACACCTCCATGACCACCACCGCTGTCGCCCCGCTCACCATCGAGGACGCCGAGCTGCTGGTCGCCACCGCCCGCCGCGCGGCCGACGACGCCGGAGTCGCCGTCAGCGTCACGGTCCTGGACGCCGGCGGCCACCTGCTCGCCTTCCGCCGGGACGACCGCGCTGTGCTGATCTCCGGCGAGACCAGCACCCGCAAGGCCTACACGGCTCTTCAGCTGAACGCGCCCACCGCCGACCTCGTCGACGCCGTCCAGCCCGGCGGCCTCTTCCACACCCTCCCCACGGCGCTCGACCGGCCCCTGCTCTTCATCGCGGGCGGCATCCCGGTCCACCGCGACGGCCGGCTGGTCGGCGCGATCGGTGTCGGCGGCGGTGCTCCCGACCAGGACCATGGTTTCGCCACCGCGGCCGTGCAGGCGCTCGCCTGAGCCACAGCAACAGCCCGGACCTCATGACACCGGCCCCGCCGCTTCGAGCGGCGGGGCCGGTGCGCGTCGTACGAGGACTCAGCCCGCGGCGACCGTGAGCGGTGCGAACCGCCGCGTCCAGTCCCCCGGCAGTTCCGTGATGCCACAGGCCATCACCGAGTTGAAGGCCACGGAGGCCAGGCCCCGCTCCTTCGCCCAGGTCAGCAGCTCTTCATGGCGCACATCGATGTCGGTCCGCAGCGGACGGTCCGTGCGGGCCGCCAGCGAGGCGATCAGCGCCTTGGCGGTCTCCGTGTCCCGGGCGATCAGCGGACCGACGACATGGGTGTCCATGTTGGGCCACGCGGCGGTGTAGCCGATGAGGCGGCCGTCCTCCTCGGCCACCCGGAGCTGATCGGCGAAGGCGGGCAGGCGCGTGATGAGAGAGGTACGGTCGGTGCCGAACACCTCCTCGTCGAGGCGCAGGATCGCCGGGACATCCTCTGCGGTGGCGGCGCGGGTGACGACCTCGGAATCCCGGTCCTCGGGGATGAAGTGGCCCATCAGCATCTCCGCCCGGCCCGTCACCTTGAAGCCCAGCTCCTCGTACAGAGGACGGCCGTACGGCGTGGCGTGCAGAGTCAGGGGAGTCGTCCCCACGCTGGACAGGACATGCCGCATCAGACGGCGCCCGACGCCCCGGCGTGCGTGACGTTCGGCCACCAGCACCATGCCGACGGCGGCGAGATCCGGCCGCCCCCACGCGCCGTACTCCGTGACCACGCACGCGGCGACGAGGCCGCCCTCGGGGTCGTCGATGCCGAAGCCCTTCCCGGCTGTGAGAAGGAAGCCCCACTTGTGTTCCTCGCGTGGCCACCCCCGGTCTTCGGACAGGTCGGCGCAGGCAGTGAGATCGCGAAGCGTCAGGCGGCGAATGGGCAGAGCGGTGAGGGAAGGAGTTGGCACGCAGGTCAGGCTGTCCGACCGGCACCCCTGCCGTCCACCCGTTTCGATGGTGACGTACGTGCTTTTGGCCATCTCGTGGCCCCGTGCACAGCCCATGGACAGCTCTGCGTGTTTCACGTGAAACATCGGCAGCCCACTAGCCTCGGGCCATGGCGAGACTTCATCTCTTCGATCTCGACGGCACCTTGCTGCACGGAACCACCGCTCCAGTGGAAATTTCACGCCAGTTGGGCCTGGAAGCAGAGACGGTGGCACTGGACCGTGCGATCGCAGAGGGCCGGATCGGTCCGCCCCGGTACGCGGCCGAGGTGTACGACCTGTGGGCGGACCTGACCGAGGAGCATGTGCGGGCCGCGTTCGAGGCGGCTCCCTGGCTGGCCCGGATCCGCGAGGTCTGGGCAGCGATCAGAAGCGCGGGCGAGTACTGCGCGGTGGTGTCTCTCTCGCCCTCCTTCTTCGTGGAACGCCTCCTCGACTGGGGTGCCCACGCGGCGCACGGGTCGCGCTTCCCGGCCGTGCCGTTCACCGAGCCCGTCGACCCCTCCGGGGCGCTCAGCGCAGCGGCCAAGGTGACCATTGCGAACCGGCTCTGCGCGGAGTTCGGGGTGGCACGAGCCGACTGTGTGGCGTACGGCGACTCGTCGTCGGACAAGGAGTTGTTCGCTGCCGTACCGGTTTCCGTGGCGGTCAACGCCGATGCGCACCTGGCCGGACTGGCGACCCACTCGTACATGGGACAGGATCTGTGGGACGCCTATGAATTGGTCGGACCGGCCCGGTAATGGACCGGTGTCGCAGCTCAGCCTCGTTGTCCGGGGCAAGGGCACACCATGGACGCCCCGACCACCCCGCCGCCATCTGCATCTGGTCGGCCAGGTGATCCGAAAGAAACGGCCTAGTAGTGCTTCGTTAGGTTCTGGGTCTGGTTCTGCTGGTGGTGAGGGGTCGGCCGCAGGTGGTGCAGGTGCCGGTCCAGCACCTCAGCAGGTCCTGGAGGGTGTCCAGGACCTGGTAGAGGGTCAGGCCGGCGTCTGGGCTTTTGGGTCGAGCCGTCGCAGGGTGAGGAAGGCCTGGGCGGCGGTGACGAGGGTGACGTGGTGGTGCCAGCCGCGCCAGGTGCGGCCTTCGAAGTGGTCCAGGCCCAGGCCGCGTTTGAGTTCGCGGTAGTCGTGCTCGATCCGCCAGCGCATCTTCGCCCACCGCACCAGGTCGGCGACCGGGGTGGTGGCGGGCAGGTTGCTCATCCAGTAGCCGGTCGGCCCGTCGGCTTCTTCGGGCTGTTCGACCAGCAGCGTCCTCACGGGCAGCACGCCGTCCCAGCGGCTGCGTCCGCCTGCCTGTTCCTGGGCGGTGCGGCAGGCTTCCTTGCCCGAGGGCCGTACCTGGATCGCGGCGAAGTAGGAGGTCATCGTGCCTTTGCTGCCCTGCCGCCAGGTGACCTGTTCGAACACAGCCCCCTCCAGCAGGCCCGGCAGCGGACGGGGCGCCTCGCGGTATCGGGCCAGGGTCGGCGGCCCCTGGCCGCCGTAGGCCGGCTGATACGGCTTGGCGCCGGCAGGCCGTGCGACCTCCTTCGGGTCGACGGCCATGACATAGGACCAGCCGCGCTCTTCCAGCGCGAGCCGGAAGGAGACGCTGCGTCCGTAGCCGGCATCGGCCACGATCACGGGCACCTTCAGGCCCTGCGAGGCCAGCCGGTCCAGCAGCCCCAGAGCCAGTACTGCCGGGCCACCCCGACCGAGGCGGTGCCGCACTTGGGAAACGACACATCATCGACGACCCACACCTCGGGGCCGACCGCCTCGCACAACCGCTCGGCGATCCGCCGCCGCACCGGCAGCCAATCCCACGGCCACTGGTTCACGAACTGCTGCAGGGCCTGCATGTTCCCGTCCGGCAGCCGCTCGGCCATCGGCTGGATCGACTTCCGCCTGCCGTCCAGCATCAGCCCCCGCAGATAACAAGCGCCCCACCGCCGCTGATCCCGCCGTGGCAGCGACGCGAACACATCGGCAACGAACTCCGAACTCACCCCGGAGCCGTTCCACCTCCCCCAGCCTCATACCGGAGACGATGCCCACCACCAGCCAAGATCACCCGACGTAACGAAGCACTACTAGCCGAGGTCAGGGGCGTGCATGGCCCGTACCCCTTCGATGTTCCCGTCCAGGTAGTGGCGCAGGGACAGCGGGACGAGGTGGACGGACGCGATACCGACGCGGGTGAACGGGATGCGGACGATCTCGTACTCACCGGTCGGCTCGTCCACTTCGGGGCCGTGGCGCAGGGAGGGGTCCATGGACTCCAGCCGGCAGACGAAGAAGTGCTGCACCTTCACCCCGGTAGCGCCGCCGTCCTCACCGATGTGCTCCACCGTGTCCACGAAACACGGCACCACGTCGGTGATCTTGGCGCCGAGTTCCTCCTCCACCTCGCGGTGGAGGGCGTCCACGACGGTCGAGTCCCCGGGTTCGACTCCGCCACCGGGGGTGACCCAGTAGGGATCGACACCAGGCTTGGTGCGCTTGATCAGGATCAGGTCGTCACCGTCCAGAAGAACGGCACGGGCGGTGCGCTTGACCACGGGTCGGACGGTCATGGGAGAAATGTGGCCCGGCTGGTTCCACGTGAAACATCGCAAAGTGCCACGACATGACCGCAGTGCGTGCACCCCTTCGGGCGGCGTCAGCCCCAAGCCGTGGCGGCGCGCTGGAGCCCCTCATAGGCCCGGGCGATATGGGGCATGGCGAGCGTGCCGGTCCGCACCACCAGGAAGTACGTACGCAGCGGCGGGACCACCGGATCGTGCAGGGTGACGAGCGCGCCGTCCTCCAACGCCGGGGCACACAGGTAGCGGGGCAGCACCGCCAGTCCGGCCCCGGCGACGACGCAGGAGAGTACGGCCCGCAGATCCGGGACGATGACCGCGCCTGTGGCGGCCGGGCGGGAGTCGAAGACGGAGGCCCAGTAGCGCGAGGCGAACGGCAGCGACTCGTGGACCTCGACGAGGGGCAGGTCCTCCAGGGCCGGGGCGCCCTTCAGTCGCAGGGCGTCCGAGCCGATCCGCTCCGCCCAGCGGGGGGCGGCGACCAGCACATGCTCCTCGTCGCAGAGCGGAGTGGCGGTGAGCAGCGCCCCGCGCGGCCACGCCGTGCTGATGGCCAGATCATGAAGGCCGCAGGCCAGCCCCTCCAGCACCTCCTCGGTCGTCCCGAAGGAGGCCCGTAGCGTGAAGCTCCGGCCGTCGTCGCCGGTCGGTTCGCTGAGCGCCGGCAGAGCGCGCTCGGCGGTGAACTCCGGGGGCCCGGCCAGGTGCAGCGTCCGTGACGAGGAGTCGTCGTCCAGGCCGCTCTCCGCTATCTCCACCAAGGCGTCGAGATGCGGTGCGGCCCTGTGCGCGAGTTCGTCGCCGACGGTCGTCGGGGTCACTCCGCGCGCCTGGCGGAGGAACAGCGGTCTGCCGAGCTGCCGCTCCAGCGTGCGAATCTGCGAGGTGACGGCAGGCTGGGAGAGGCCCAGCAGAGCGGCGGCGCGGGTGAAGGAGCCGGCTCTGTGCACGGTGACGAAGGTCCGCAGCAAGGCCAGATCCATGGCACGCCCTCTCCTGTCGCTGCCTCCTCCGGCCCCCAGGCAGGCACCAACTATAAATAAGTCGATAGGTCTCTGTCGTTAGCGTGATTGGACACTGACCCAGAGTCAACTAGCCTGGTTCGCACGGTCTTTCCCAGGAAAGCCGCAGGCGGTCCGAGCCACGAGGGGGGAGGCTCGGACCGCCCTGATGACAGCGGCGGGAGAGACGCGGACGCTACTCGGCGGACTCGTCCAGGGCGCGCAGCACGTCTGCCACCAGGTCCTCGGGGTCCTCCGCGCCGACGGACATGCGGATGAAGCCCTCCGAGACGGCGTCCCCGCCCCAGCGGCGGCGGCGTTCGGCCGTGGACCGCACCCCACCGAAACTCGTCGCGTCCTCCACCAGCCGCAGGGCAGCCAGAAAACGCTCGGCACGCGTGCGCGTGGGCAGGGTGAAGGAGACGACGGAGCCGTAGCGGCGCATCTGCTGCGCGGCGATCTTGTGCGAGGGGTCGTCGGGCAGACCCGGGTAGCGCAGGCCGGAGACCTCGGGCCGCTGCCGCAGCGCCTCCGCGACGGCGAGGGCGGTGGCGTTCTGCCGATCGACGCGCAGCTGGAGCGTGGCGATGGACCGGTGCGCTAGCCACGCCTCCATGGGGCCGGAGATCGCGCCGACGATCTTGCGCCAGCGGCGCACGGCGGCCATCGCCTCGGTGTCGCGGCCGGTGACGTAACCCAGCAGGACATCACCATGGCCGGTGAGCTGCTTGGTACCGCTGGCCACGGAGAAGTCGGCGCCCAGTTCCAGCGGGCGCTGGCCGAGCGGGGTGGCGAGGGTGTTGTCGACGGCCACCAGGGCGCCACGCGCGTGGGCCGCCTCGGCCAGGCGCCGGATGTCGCAGACATCGAGTCCGGGGTTGGACGGCGACTCGATCCACAGCAGCCGTGCCCCGTCGAGCACCTCCAGCTGGGCGTCCCCGCCGGTCGGCGCGGTGCGTACCTCGACGCCGTACGCCTCCAGCTGGGCGCCGACCAACGGCAGTACCTGGTAGCCGTCGGACGGCAGCACGACCGCGTCCCCGGCGCGCAGCTGCGAGAACAGCACGGCGGAGATCGCCGCCATGCCGGAGGCGAAGACCAGCGTCTGGGCGTCCTCCCGTCCGGGCGCCTCCAGCTCGCTGACGGCCCGCTCCAGCAGCGTCCAGGTCGGGTTGTCGTCACGGCCGTACGCATACGGTCCCGAGACCTCGCCGGGCAGGTGGAAGTGGGCCGCGAACACCGGTCCGGGCAGGGTCGGCTCGTTCTTGGCAGGCTTCGGCAGTCCCGCCCGTACCGCCCGCGTGCCGTCGCCGACGCGGCCCTCGTTCTTCGTGGCGTCGCTCATGCGGCCCGTCCTTCCAGTTCGTCCCGTACGGCGGCGAGCAGACCGGTGCTCGCCCCCTCCACCATCTCAAGGCACTCCTCGAAGCCGTCCCGGCCCCCGTAGTACGGGTCCGGCACGTCGAGGTCGTCACCGGCGGCGGGGTCGTAGGAGCGCAGCAGGCGTATCTTGCGCGCGTCCTCCTCGGTGGGCGCGAGGCGGCGCAGGGCCTTGAGATGCCCGGTGTCCAGGGCTATCACCAGGTCGAGGCGGGCGAACCACGACGGCAGGAACTGGCGAGCGACGTGCTCGCTGTCGTAGCCGTGTTCCTCCAGGACCGAGACGGTACGCGGGTCGGCGGGCTCACCCTCGTGCCAGCCGCCGGTGCCGGCGCTGTCGACCGCCACCAGGTCCTCCAGCCCGGCCTCCGCCACGCGCGCGCGGAAGACGGACTCGGCCATCGGGGAGCGGCAGATGTTGCCGGTGCACACGAAACAGACGCGGTAGGTCATGCGCTCAGTCCTCGTCGGGCAGGACGACGTGCAGCGCCCAGGAGACCACGGAGACGATCAGACCGCCGAGGACGGCCGTCCAGAAGCCCTCCACATGGAAACTCAGGTCGAGCTTGCCACACACCCAGGAGGTCAGCAGCAGCATCAGCGCGTTCACGACCAGGGTGATCAGGCCCAGGGTCAGGATGAACAGCGGGAAGGTGAGCACCTGCACGATCGGCTTGACCAACCAGTTCACCAGGCCGAAGATCAACGCGACGACGATCAGCGTGCCGGCCTTCTTGGCGGTGTTGTCACCCGTCAGGGTGATCTTGTCGAGCAGCCATACCGCGACCGCCAGAGCGCCCGCGTTGGCGATCGTCTTGACTACGAAATTCTTCATGTGTCTGATCGTGGCAGACCGGGCGGACCCTGGCCGGACGGACGGCGAGCGGTGCGACGGCGGGCAGCGGACAGCGAGCAGTGAGGCGAGGGCGGCAGCGGCGATGAAGGCATTCCGGCTGGACGATCTGGAGGCGGAACGCGCCGCCAACGAAGGCGCCTACCTGCAGTTCCTGCGCGAGCGGAACATGTCGGTCGGCCTGTACGCCCTCGACGCGGGCGAGCACGACCCGCAGAAGCCGCACGGGCAGGACGAGGTGTACTTCGTGGTCAGCGGCCGGGCGTCGATCACCGTCGGTCTGGAGACGACCCAGGTGGCGCGGGGCAGCGTCGTGTACGTGCCCGCCGGGGTCGCCCACAAGTTCCACCACATCAGCGAGGACCTCAGGGTGCTCGTCGTGTTCTCTCCGCCCGAGGCGTGACCCCGAAGCCCGGGTTCCCTAGGGGACGGGTCAGGGGAGGACAAGGGATGCGAGGCCCCCGCGAGGGCTCTCCGCGGCCCTAGCATCGAGTGCGGAACATCGACAACGCACGAGAACGCAAAGGACGAGGGCGATGCGAGAGATCTTCGCGGGGCTGCCGTGGTGGGTGAAGTGGGTCGCGGTGCCGGTCATCGCCCTGGTCGTGTTCGGCGGCCTGATAGCGACGGTGGTCGGGTTCGTGATCGGCCTGCTCTTCAAGGCGCTGGTCTTCGTCGCCCTGGTCGGCGGACTGATCTACATCGTCCGCAAGTTCATGGGGAACTCCTCGTCGCGCAGCGACTGGTGAGGTGCCCGGGAGCCGGTCACCCGTGACGGAGGGCCGGTTCCCTCGGGGGAGGGAAGTTTCCCCCGGGAGCCGCCGGCGAGCGGTGGCGGGCGGTTAAAGTCCGGAACTCCCCACGGGGTCCGGCCCCGTGGGCGGCGCAGACCCCCCTCCGTGCTCTTCCTCGCACGGGCTGCCCCTCGCGCTCCGGGAGTGACTCTTGGCCACGGTTGACACCGCACCGGCAGAACCCCACGCACCCCCCGCCCCACCGCGCTCCTGCGCGGCCCCCGTCCAGCGACCGCTGCCCCTGGCCGTGCCGGGCCAGCCCCAGGCAGGGGACATCCCCGGGCCCCCGCGTGCCGGGGACCGCTCCGGTGCACCGCCCTCCGCCGGCCGACCGGGACCAGTGGCCGCCCCCACGCCCACCGCCACGCTCATCGGGTCCGTACAGCGCGCCATGCGTCTGCTGGAGACCGTCGCCACGCACGCGTACGGCGCCCCCGCCAAACAACTCGCCCGTGAGACCGGCCTCGCGCTGCCCACGGCGTACCACCTGCTGCGCACCCTGGTCCACGAGGGCTATCTGCGCCGCGAGAAGGGGCTGTTCTTCCTCGGTGACGCGGCGGAGCGACTGGGCCGCAGTGGAGCGCAGCAGAAACGTCGCAGCACGGTGGCGGACACGCTCGCGCACTGGCGCGATTCCATCGGAGTGCCGGTGTACTACGCGATGTACCGGGACGGTGAGATCGAGGTCATGTGCGTCTCCGCCTCCCGTCAGGCGCCCGCGGTGGAGGAGTGGGCGGACTTCCGTGAGACCGGCCATGCGCACGCGATCGGGCAGTGCCTGCTCTCCCAGCTGGACGAGGAGGCGCGACGCGACCACCTCGCCCGGTATCCGGTGCGGCCCATCACGCCATACACGGTGCGGGACAACGACGCTCTGCTGCGGCGGCTGGTCCGGATGCGGCGCATGGAACCGGTGGTGGAGCGCCAGGAGTACGCGGTCGGCACCGTCTGCGCGGCGGTCCCGATCACGGTCGGCACCACCGCGGCCACCATGGCCATCTCGCTGCCCGTCCACCAGGCCGACCGGCTCATGCCCGCCGCACAGCGGCTGCAGGCCGAGATCGGTCGACATCTCGGATCGCTCACTCTCTCTATCAGTATCTGAAAACTCACTCCTTGTGATCTCTCGTGTACTTTCAGCAAGATTTGACCACGGTCAGAGGGATCAATCCCGGCCAGTCGATGTCATATGACGGGATAGGCAATGCGCGAGTCCGTACAGGCAGAAGTCATGATGAGCTTTCTCGTGTCGGAGGAGCTCTCCTTCCGCATCCCGGTGGAGTTGCGCTACGAGACCTGTGATCCGTATGCCGTACGCCTCACCTTCCATCTCCCCGGTGATGCTCCGGTCACCTGGGCCTTCGGGCGGGAACTGCTGATCGACGGGGTCGGCCGCCCGTGCGGGGAGGGCGACGTGCACATCGCCCCCGTCGATTCCGAGGTGCTGGGTGAGGTGCTGATCCGGCTCCAGGTCGGCGGCGACCAGGCCCTGTTCCGCTCGTCGGCGCCACCGCTCGTGGCCTTCCTCGACCGTACGGACAAACTCGTTCCGCTCGGTCAGGAGGGTGCACTCGCCGATTTCGACGCTCATCTCGACGAGGCCCTGGACCGCATCCTGGCCGAGGAACAGAGCGCCGGCTGAAGCGTTGCGGCAAGGGTGACGGGCGATCCGCCGTGCCCGCGCGGGACTGTGCAGGAACGCTTCTGCGGCGGGCACGTTCCAGCGGGGCCACCCCGCCGCGGTGCTCACCCCTCCGGTGCCTCCTCCCGGCGCCGGAAGGGCCTCCCCCCGGATTTCGACGACGGCCACGGCCGGCGCCGGGTGAGCGCTCCGCCCTCCTCGCTGCTGACCGCTCCCGGCGTCAGCCCTCCCTACGTCATCGCTTCCGGCGTCGGCCCCGGCCACCGCGTGCCGGTGCGGGCTGCGCCCCGGCGAGCGCCGTGGCCCCGGGCCCGGTCCGGTCGGCCGACACGACGAGCGCGGCCAGCGCGGTGGTGACCGGGACCGAGGCGACCAGACCGATCGAGCCCACCAGCGTGCGCACGATCTCCTCGGCCACCAGCTCGCTGTTGGCCACGGTGCCGACGCTGCTCTGCGCGATCGAGAACAGCAGCAGCAGCGGCAGTGCGGCACCGGCGTAGGCGAGCACGAGGGTGTTGACCACGGACGCGATGTGGTCGCGGCCGATCCGGATGCCCGCCCGGTACAGCCCCCGCCAGCCCATCGACGGGTTGGCCTCGTGCAGCTCCCAGACGGCCGAGGTCTGCGTCACCGTCACGTCGTCCAGGACGCCGAGCGAACCGATGATGACGCCTGCCAGCAGCAGACCGCTCATGTCGATCGACGGATACAGGCCGTGGATCAGGCCGGTGTTGTCGTCCGTGTTGCCGGTCAGCGCCGCCCAGCCGATGAACAGTGAGCCGAGCACGCCGATCAGGCAGAGCGAGATGAGCGTGCCGAGCACGGCCACCGACGTACGCGCCGACAGACCGTGGCACATGTACAGGGCGATCAGCATGATGGCGCTCGACCCCACCACGGCGACCAGCAGCGGGTTCGCCCCCTCCAGGATCGCCGGCAGGATGAACAGCGTCAGCACGAGGAAACTCACGGCCAGTGCGACCAGCGCCATGACCCCGCGCAGCCGGCCCACCACCACGACGGCCACCGCGAAGATCCCCGCGAGCAGTGCCATGGGGAACTTGCGGTTCACATCGGTCACCGAGTACTGCAGGTCCTTGGGGGCCGAGGGCTCGTAGGCGACCACGACCTTCTCGCCCTGGTGCAGTTGCCGCGACTGGTCCGGCTGCACGATCTCGGTGAAGGTACGGCCCTCGTCCTTGCCGGTGTCGACCCGGATGGTGGCCTTCTTGCAGGTTCCGTTGGGCCCCGCCTCCGCCGACGTGCCCTCGGCGGTGGAGGCGTCGCCGGCCGGAGTGCCGCCGGCCGCGTTCACCGACGTGCAGCTGACCTCGACGACCCGGGTGACCGTGGCCTGCTGGGTCTGCCGGTCGAAGCCGACGCCGGTGCGCTTGTGGGAGGGGGCATGCCCGGGCCAGAGCACCACGAGGCCGACCAGGACCGCCGCGGTGAAGGGGACCAGGATCGCCGCGATGACCTTGCGCAGGTGCTGGGAGACGGGGGCAGCCGGGCCGTGGTTGTGGCTGTGACCGTGCGAGTGGCTGTGGCCGTGCGATGGGGTGTCGCCGTACGAGTGGCTGTCGCCGTGCGCGTGGCTGCCGCCGTGCGGGTGACCGTGGCCGCGTGGACCGTGGCCGTGTCCGTCGCTTTCTTCCGGGCCGTCTTGGCGGGGCGGCTCGGGCGGCTGGTAGGGGTACTGCTCCATCCTGGTCACCGCCCGATCATTGCAAGAACGGGCGGGGGCCCACTGTTCACCGCGCCACACATGACGCTAGCGTGGAGGCACCTTTGCACACGCGGGAGCTCGGAGCACCGGGCTGAGAGGGCGCTGACCTCCGTATACGCGATGTTTCACGTGGAACAAGGGGTGTTCCACAAGAGACGTCGACAGACGGAAACCGCTGCGTCGACCGCCGAACCTGTTACCGGGTAATGCCGGCGTAGGGAGTAGGTCTCATGGCCAACAAGGACGCACGCACGCCTGCCTCCGTCCAGGACGAGAAGTCCCCGGAGGCCGGGAAGTCCATCGGCTGGCACAAGGCGTATGTCGAGGGCTCGCGCCCCGATCTGCGCGTGCCGGTCCGTCAGGTGCATCTCACCAACGGGCAGTCGGTCACGCTGTACGACACGTCAGGCCCGTACACCGATCCACTCGTCGACACAGACGTCCGCCGTGGCCTGCCGCCGCTGCGGGAGAACTGGATCATCGCCCGTGGCGACACCGAGGAGTACGCGGGCCGTCCGGTCCGTCCCGAGGACGACGGGATCAAGCACACCTCGCCGCGCGGCGGGCTGCGGAACCTGGACGCGGTCTTCCCCGGACGCCCGCGCCAGCCGCGGCGGGGCCGTAGCGGCCAGGCGGTGACACAGCTCGCGTACGCCCGCCGCGGCGAGATCACGCCGGAGATGGAGTTCGTGGCCCTCCGGGAGAACGTTTCTCCCGAGGTGGTCCGCGAGGAGATCGCGGCGGGCCGGGCCGTGCTGCCGGCCAACGTCAACCACCCGGAGATCGAGCCGATGATCATCGGCAAGCGGTTCCTGGTGAAGGTGAACGCCAACATCGGCAACTCCGCGGTGACGTCCTCCATCGAGGAGGAGGTCGAGAAGATGACCTGGGCGACCCGGTGGGGTGCCGACACGGTCATGGACCTGTCCACCGGCCGCAACATCCACACCACCCGCGAGTGGGTCCTGCGCAACTCCCCCGTCCCCATCGGCACCGTGCCGCTCTACCAGGCCCTGGAGAAGGTCGACGGCAGGGCCGAGGAACTGACCTGGGAGATCTACAAGGACACCGTCATCGAACAGGCCGAGCAGGGCGTGGACTACATGACGGTCCACGCCGGCGTCCGGCTGCCGTACGTCCCGCTCACCGCCAACCGCAAGACCGGCATCGTCTCGCGCGGCGGCTCGATCATGGCCGCGTGGTGTCTGGCGCACCACAAGGAATCGTTCCTGTACGAGAACTTCGAGGAGCTGTGCGAGATCCTCGCCGCCTACGACGTCACCTACTCGCTGGGTGACGGCCTGCGGCCGGGGTCCATCGCGGACGCCAACGACGAGGCGCAGTTCGCGGAGCTGAGGACGCTCGGGGAACTCAACCGGATCGCCAAGCGTTTCCACGTACAGACCATGATCGAGGGCCCGGGCCACGTCCCGATGCACAAGATCAAGGAGAACATCGACCTTCAGCAGGAGATCTGCGATGAAGCCCCGTTCTATACGCTCGGCCCGCTGACCACGGACGTCGCGCCCGCGTACGACCACATCACCTCCGGCATCGGTGCCGCGATGATCGCCTGGTGGGGCACGGCGATGCTCTGCTACGTCACGCCCAAGGAGCACCTCGGCCTGCCCAACCGGGACGACGTCAAGACCGGCGTCATCACCTACAAGATCGCCGCACACGCGGCGGACCTCGCCAAGGGGCATCCCGGGGCTCAGGAGTGGGACGACGCACTGTCCGACGCCCGCTTCGAGTTCCGGTGGGAGGACCAGTTCAACCTCGCGCTGGACCCGGACACGGCACGGGAGTTCCACGACGAGACCCTGCCGGCCGAGCCCGCCAAGACGGCGCACTTCTGCTCCATGTGCGGCCCGAAGTTCTGCAGCATGAAGATCAGCCAGAGCATCACACAGCGGTTCGGTGGTGCGGCGGCTGAGGGGGCGTCACCTGAGGAGATCGCCGAGGGGATGCTCCAGAAGTCGAAGGAGTTCGCCGCCGGCGGCAACCGGGTGTACCTGCCGTTGACCGACTGACAGAGCGGGGAGCGGTGGTTCGGCGGCCGGATCATCGCTCCCTGCGACGTGGAGGTGGTGTCTCAACCATGCCGGCTCCAGACTTGCCGCATGACAGCGAGATCGATGAGCAAGGGCGCCAACCTTCCGATCGGTTCTCGGGCAGTGCGCGCTGAGCTTGCTTGGTCCGAGACACCCGGAGCGCCGGACGTCGATGCCTCGGCGCTGCTGCTCACCGGTGCCGGACGGGTTCGCAGCGACGGTGACTTCGTCTTCTACAACCAGCCGCAGCATGCGTCAGGCTCCGTAAGGCACGTGGGGAAGCAGCGGGGTTCTGGTGTCACGACGGACACGGTCGAGGTGGACCTGCGTGCGGTGGAACCGGAAGTCGAAAGGGTTGTGCTGTGTGCGTCCACCGATGACGGGACGTTCGGGCAGATATCGGGAATGACGCTGAGACTGCTCGATGCAGGCACGCAGGAGGAACTGGCCCGATTCGACATGGAGGCCACGACGGAGACGGCGTTCATCGGCGGCGAGCTCTATCTGCGGGGCGGCCGGTGGAAGTTCCGTGCGGTCGGGCAGGGATACGCTTCCGGGCTTGCCGGGCTCGCCACCGACTTCGGGATCACCGTTGATGACGACCCCCCGGCCACGGTCGTACCCCGTCTGCCGCCGGCGCCTGCGCCGGAACCGCCTGCCCCGTCCGCGCCGACAGTCGCCTCGCGCCTCAGCAAGGGCGAGGAACAGCTCCCCGTGGACATGCGCAAGAGGCTGTCCCTGCGCAAGGAGCAGGTGGCGGTCAGCCTGGAGAAGCACGGTGCCGCCGGTGTCACGGCGCGAGTCGTCCTGGTACTCGATGCTTCCGGTTCCATGTCCTTCCTGTACTCGAAGGGCGTCGTGGCCGACGTGGTGGAACGCATGGCCGCGGTCGCGGCGCAGTTGGACGACGACGGTGAGATGCAGGCCTGGACGTTCGCCTCGCACGCCGCCCGACTGCCCGATCTACACCTGGGGGACCTCCCCGAATGGCTCCGGCTCCACGTCCGGGTAGGTGAGCTGAGCCTCTTCCGCCGGAGCAGGAAACCCAGGAAGGGACTGCAAGCCGGTCAGGTGGACATGCGGACGGTCGGTATCCAGAACGAGGAACAGAAAGCCATCGCTCAAGTTCGTCAGTTCGTTCGCGTTCACCCAGCCACCGTCCCCACGCTCGTGCTGTTCTTCTCCGACGGAGGCGTCTATCGCAACGCGGAGATTGAGCGGGAGCTTCGTGAAGCCGTCGAGGAACCGATCTTCTGGCAGTTCGTGGGGATGGGACGGGCCAACTACGGTGTGCTGGAGCGCTTCAGCACGATACCGGGCCGACGGGTCGACAACGTCGGCTTCTTCGCCGTTGACGACATCAGTAAGGTCTCCGACCCGGAACTGTACGACCGACTCCTGTCCGAGTTCCCAGCTTGGCTGACCGCCGCCGGTCAAGCCGGCATCCTCTGAATCGAACCTGTTGAGCCTACTGAGCCTTTCAGGGACGCAGTCCTGCATGAAGATGTCGCAGGACATCCGGCGTGAGCACGGTGGCAGCCGCGCCGAGGCCGAGGAGAGCCGGTCGGATCACTCGGGCCGGTGGTCCGGGCCGCCGAAGTCCGGGCTCGTGTAGTCGGGGCTGGTGTAGCTCGGGCGGCCGGTCGCGGTGCCGTCGTCGGGGCTGCTGAAGCCGGGACGGTCGTAACCGAGGCGGGGTATGCGGCCGGTCGGTGCCGGTGGGGTCGAGGGGTGCCCGGCGGTCGTGCCGGGCTCGGCGAGTGCCTCCCGGAGGAAGGGCACGATGCCGCGCTCCAGCAGGGCGTCCCGCCACGCCTCCTTGGCCCGGGCCAGCTCCTCGTGGGCCGCGTCCCGCGCCCGGTCGTCCGCCGATGTGCTGTTGCGCAGAGCGGTGAGCAGCAGTCCGACCGCGGCGACCAGGACCGTTGCCGCGGTGATGGCACCGAACACCCAGCCGGCGGTGAGCATGGTCCGGGCGAAGGTCTGGCCGGGGTCGAGCATCTTCAGGATGTAGCCGACGAGCAGGAAGATCACCGCAGCGGTCCCGGAAAGGACGGGAGCCAGGACGGCGATGACCGCGATGGCGCCCGCGCCGGTGTTCTCGGCGGCTTCACCGAGGGTGGTGGCGAGGCCCGTGGCGGTCGAACCCGGGCCCGCGTCGTCGGGGTTGGCGACGGCCGGCGGGCCGGACAGCGCCGGGTGACGCAGTTCGTCGCGCAGCTTGACGTAGTGCTGGTACTCGGCCGCCGCGGCCGCCGTGATCAGGGCGGAGGCGTTGAGTGCCATGGTGCGCAGTTGTTCGGAGTTGAGCCGCTGTCCGACAGCGGCCAGTTCCGGTCGGTGCGGTGCGGAGCGCAGCGCCTCATCGAGGAGCCGCTCGAATTCCTGGCGGTCCTCGCTCTGCAGGTGCTGCGGAACGCTGTTCATGTGCATCCCCCGATGCTCCGTAGGGCTTGGGGCTCGCACGCCGGCGAGCCGTCGGGCAGAAACGGAGGGGAGCCTGCTACGGATAAGCCGATGGTAGAGCCGTGACGGCGCGCGGTGACAGGGGATTGCCGGAAATTGCGGTCCGGCCTGCGCGTACGCGGCTGGGGGATGCCTGCCCGACGAACGGTCAGCTGCTCAGGGGCAGTTGCTGGACCAGCAGTTTTCCGGCCATGGTCACTCCGCCGTCCATGGCGATGGCGAGTCCGTCGGCGTAGACGTGCGGTCCCTCGACGATCGGTCCGGTGCTCTCCTCGCCGTCCTCCGAGCCGACCTGGCCGAGGAGGTACGGAATGGGGCTGTGCCCGTGAACGACCCGGGTGCCGCCGTACGTATCGAGGAGGGAGCGTACGGCGTCGGCGCCGCCGTCGTCGCGGAAGGAGAAGCGCTTGGTGAACTTGCGGAACAGGTCCCAGACCTCGTCGGCATCGTTGCGGGTCAGAGCCTCGCGGACGGTGTCGTTGACCGCCTCGATGGAGTCGCCGTAGTCGAGGTAGGCGGTGGTGTCGGAGTGGAGGAGCAGATAGCCGTCGACCTCCTCGACGGCGTCGAGGCGGGCCATCCACTGCAGGTGGTGGTCCTGGAGGCGGTCCATGTCGGTCTTCTGGCCGCCGTTGAGCAGCCACGCCGCCTGGAAGGTGGCGGTGCCCGCGCCGGAGTTGACGGGCGTGTCGCCGAACCGTTTGGCCCCGAGGAGCAGCAGTTCGTGGTTGCCCATGAGGGCCTTGCAGTAGCCGCCGGCCGCCGCGGCCTCGGCGGACAGCCGCATGACCAGGTCGATGACGCCGATGCCGTCCGGGCCGCGGTCGGTGAAGTCGCCGAGGAACCACAGCCGGGCGGTGCCGGCGCACCACTGGCCCGAGGCGTCGATCAGGCCCTGCTCCTGCAGGGCCGCCACCAGCTCGTCCAGGTAGCCGTGGACGTCACCGACGACATAGAGCGGACCGGGCCCGGTCGCGGGCTGCGGGGCCGGGGCGGCCGGTACGGGCTCGACGGGGACCTGGAGGGTGTCGCCGCGGTTGATGACGGGCAGGTCGCGCTGGGTGGGGGTGTAGCCGTCGGGGTACGCCTCGTCGGCGGGCGGCACGACGTCGCCGGGGTGGACGTGCTGGACGTACGGACCGGTCTCGTGGACGTACGCGGGTACCCGGAAGTCGCGCAGCGTCGCCGTCCGCTCCGCCTCGGGTCCCTGACCGGCCCCCTGAGTCATCAGACCCCTCCACCATCGCGCCGCATCTGCACCGCTTCGGACTGCCTGGTCGCAGCGGTCCGCGGTGTCGTGGGCCCATCATAGGAACGCGCGTCGCGCCGTGTGATGACCCAGGGGTGGTGAATCGGAACAAGACTCCAGTTCACCGCGGCTTTCGCCCCGTTTGGGCAGATGTTCGACCGGCTGTCGACCGGTCGGGCCCTCGGTCCACCGGGTCCGTCCCCGCCCGCGGCGTGCCGACGGGTCCCCCTGTGCCGCACCGGCCGGGACCCGCGCGGGTCGGTGCGGCGGGCGGTGCTACTTGTCGTCCGGTGTCCGTGGCGGGCTGACCGTCGTGCGCGGGGACCGCCGCTGGGAGGAGGTGCGCACGATCAGCTCGGTCGGTATCACCTGCTCGACCGGCTGGTCCGACTCGACGCCCTCGATGGCGTCGATGAGGAGCTGGACGACGGCGGTGCCGATGCGGCGCGGCTTCAGGGACAGGGTGGTGATGGGCGGCTCGGTGCTGGCGTACACGGTGGACTCGCTGCAGCACACCAGCAGCAGGTCGTCGGGGACGCGTAGGCCGTAGCGGCGGGCGGCGGCGAGCAGGTCGGTGCCGTTGGGGTCGAACAGCCCGTAGACCGCGTCGGGCCGGTCGGGGCGGGCGAGCAGCCGGTCCGCGGCGACGGCGCCCGCGCACGGGTCGTGCGCCGGATAGGCCTCGTAGACCGGGTCCTGGCCGACCCGTTCGCACCAGCGCAGGTACGCGGTGGTCGACAGGTGGGTGTACGTGTCCGTCGTGGTGCCCGTGAGCAGGCCGATGCGGCGGGCGCCGGCGGCGGCGAGGTGGTCGAGGATGCCGAGTACGGCGGCCTCGTGGTCGTTGTCGACCCAGGCGGTGACGGGGAGCGCGCCGGCCGGGCGGCCGTCCGAGACGACCGGCAGCCCCTGCCGGACCAGCTCGCTGACCACCGGGTCCTGGTCGGAGGGGTCGATGACGACCGTGCCGTCCAGGGCGACGTTGGACCAGACGTCGTGGCGGGAGGTGGCGGGCAGGATGACCAGGGCGTAGCCGCGGGCGAGCGCGGCCGAGGTCGCGGCCCGTGCCATCTCGGCGAAGTAGGCGAACTCGGTGAAGGTGAAAGGTTCATCCCCGTATGTCGTCACGGTCAGGCCGATCAGACCCGACTTGCCGGTACGGAGGGTGCGGGCGGCGGCCGAGGGCCGGTACCCCAGCCGGTCGGCGACCTCGCGGACATGGCGCCGGGTGGCATCCGGGAGCCGGCCCTTGCCGTTGAGGGCGTCGGACACGGTCGTGATGGAGACCCCGGCGGCGGCGGCGACGTCCCTGATGCCCGCCCGACCCGGCCGGCTGCCTCGACGTGAGGTTTCCGCGCGGCTCACCTGGTGCTTCCCTGCTGCTGTCATGGCGAGCCGATAGTAGGGCTCATGCGGTGGGGTAGTGCGGACGCATATGCACGCGTTGACAGGCACGTTTCTGCATGGTCATTGGGTGCCAACTTCCTTGGAAACCAAGGTTGTTGATCGATCCAATAGTAAGACGTGACTTGTCGACGCGGATGGACCTACCAAGTCCCCGATGTCTCGAAGAGGTCTCAACTCACCTTCACGGGGGACGCGCGCCACGGCGCAAGCTACCGGCGCATAGATATATGTACGGCGCGCCCCCCGAAACGTACGCCTTCGTACGAGGATGCCCCTGATGCCGGGGGGAGACGTGAGCTTCGCCTCTTTTCACGGCGGCGGCCGCACCGCTGGGCGTTCCGCACCTGTTCGCAGCGGGACCGAATCCTCTTAAGGTGAGGAGTATTGAATGCCGGCGGTGTCGACGGGCCGCCGGTGGTCGCGAGGAGGACTGCGGTGAGCGAGACGAGCCCCAAGCTGCGCGCCGAGCTGGAGGGTATCCCCACCTACAAGCCGGGCAAGCCGGCCGCGGCCGGCGGACCGGTCGCCTACAAGCTGTCCTCCAACGAGAACCCGTACCCGCCGCTGCCCGGCGTGCTGGAGAGCGTGAGTGCGGCGGCTTGCGACTTCAACCGCTACCCGGACATGGCCTGCACCGGGCTGATGAACGAGCTGTCCGATCGCTTCGGTGTGCCGCTCTCCGACCTGGCCACCGGCACCGGCTCGGTGGGTGTCGCCCAGCAACTGATCCAGGCCACCAGCGGCCCCGGTGACGAGGTGATCTACGCCTGGCGGTCGTTCGAGGCGTACCCGATCATCACGCAGATCAGCGGCGCCCGCTCGGTGCAGGTGCCGCTGACGCCGGGCGATGTGCACGACCTGGACGCGATGGCGGACGCGATCACCGACCGGACCCGGCTGATCTTCGTCTGCAACCCCAACAACCCGACCGGCACGGTGGTGCGACGGGCCGAGCTGGAGCGGTTCCTCGACCGGGTGCCCGCCGATGTGCTGGTGGTGCTGGACGAGGCCTACCGGGAGTTCATCCGCGACCCCGAGGTGCCCGACGGTGTCGAGCTGTACCGGAAGCGGCCCAACGTCTGTGTCCTGCGGACCTTCTCCAAGGCGTACGGGCTGGCCGGGCTGCGCGTCGGTTTCGCGATCGCCCACGAGCCTGTGGCGGCCGCGCTGCGCAAGACGGCCGTGCCGTTCGGGGTGAGCCAGCTGGCCCAGGAGGCTGCGATCGCTTCGCTGCGCGCCGAGGACGAGCTGCTGGGCCGGGTGGGCTCGCTGGTGTGCGAGCGCACGCGCGTGGTCGACGCGCTGCGGGCCCAGGGCTGGACGGTGCCGGAGACGCAGGCCAACTTCGTGTGGCTGCGGCTGGGGGAGAGTACGGTCCCGTTCGCACAGGTCTGCGAGGAGCACGGAGTGGTGATCCGGCCGTTCCCGGGCGAGGGTGTGCGGGTGACGGTCGGGGAGGCCGAGGCGAACGACATCTTCCTGAAGGCGGCGGAGGGGTTTCGCAAGGAGCTGTAGTCCGGCGGTAGCTCTACTCGTCGATCAGTTCCACCCGGGTGGGGTCGCCGTCCCGTACGGTCGCCAGGAGACCGGCGTCCCCGTCCACGCTGCCGACGACGTTGCACGATCTCGCGAGGCGGCACTCCCGCCTCGCGAGATCGGCGTGGGCCGTAGGGGAGGGCGAGTGCGTCACCGTCCGTCCAGAAGGCCACCGTGCCCGGTTCCACGATCTGCCGGGCGTCCGTTTCACGTGAAACGGAGACGCCTGTGCCGAAATGCACCTCCTCACCCCATGTGTGCGCGGTCGAAGCGAGAGGCAGCGCACTGGCGAGGGCCTGGGCTGTCGGGGTGCTTGCGTCGAGGGTCGCGGTGATGTTGCCCGCGGGCCAGGAGATGCACCATCTGCATGGCATGCAATTCAACAAGGTGTTGAAGTTGCCGCCAAGGCCTTGACCGCCGTGACCCTCCGGCGAAGAGGGGACCCCCCTACGCGGACCGAAAATCAGTGCGTCATAATGGCTTGTGAATGTGAACGCGTTCACAAGCGCGTCTCGTTTGTTCCGTATGTGTGCAACAAAAGGGGCAAACCGCCGCTGCACCACGCCGCAGTAAGGAGAGTGACGACGTGGACCTGGCTTTGGCGCCGGAGACACTGGCGCGCTGGCAGTTCGGCATCACCACCGTCTACCACTTCCTGTTCGTTCCGCTGACGATCTCCCTGGCCGCGCTCACGGCCGGGCTGCAGACGGCCTGGGTGCGTACGGAGAAGGAGAAGTACCTCAGGGCGACGAAGTTCTGGGGCAAGCTCTTCCTGATCAACATCGCGATGGGTGTGGTCACCGGCATCGTGCAGGAGTTCCAGTTCGGCATGAACTGGTCCGACTACTCGCGCTTCGTCGGTGACATCTTCGGCGCCCCGCTCGCCTTCGAGGCGCTGATCGCCTTCTTCTTCGAGTCCACCTTCATCGGCCTGTGGATCTTCGGCTGGGACAAGCTGCCCAAGAAGATCCACCTGGCCTGCATCTGGATGGTCTCGATCGGCACGGTCCTGTCGGCGTACTTCATCCTCGCGGCGAACTCCTGGATGCAGCACCCGGTCGGTTACAAGATCGACAAGGCCAGGGGGCGAGCCGAGCTGACCGACTTCTGGGCCGTGCTGACCCAGAACACCGCCCTCAGCCAGGCCTTCCACACCCTGTCCGCGGCCTTCCTGACCGGTGGCGCGTTCATGGTGGGCATCTCGGCCTACCACCTGGCCCGCAAGAAGCACATCCGCGAGATGAAGACCTCGCTGCGGCTCGGCCTGGTCACCGTGGTCATCGCCGGCCTGCTCACCGCGATCAGCGGCGACACCCTCGGCAAGGTGATGTTCAAGCAGCAGCCGATGAAGATGGCCGCCGCCGAGGCACTGTGGGACGGACAGAAGCCGGCGCCGTTCTCGATCTTCGCCTATGGCGACGTGGACAAGGGCCACAACTCCGTGGCGATCGAGATCCCGGGTCTGCTGTCCTTCCTCGCCGACGACAGCTTCACCTCGTACGTGCCCGGCATCAACGACGTGAACAAGGCGGAGCAGCAGAAGTTCGGGCCCGGTGACTACCGGCCCAACATCCCCGTCGCCTTCTGGGGCTTCCGCTGGATGATCGGCTTCGGTATGACCTCCTTCGCCATCGGGCTGGCCGGGCTCTGGCTGACCCGCAAGAAGTTCATGCTGCCGCAAGCCCTGAGGGTCGGCGAGGAGGAGGTGCCGCACCTGGTGCTGTTCAAGAACAAGGCGCTCAGCCCGAAGCTCACCCCCTGGTACTGGCGCATAGCGACGTGGACGCTCGCCTTCCCGCTGATCGCCAACTCGTGGGGCTGGATCTTCACCGAGATGGGCCGCCAGCCGTGGGTCGTCTACGGCGTCCTGCAGACCCGGGACGCGGTCTCCCCCGGTGTCTCCCAGGGTGAGGTCCTCACCTCGATGACCGTCTTCACCGCGCTGTACGCCATCCTCGCTGTGGTCGAGGTCAAGCTGCTCACGAAGTACGTCAAGGCCGGCCCGCCCGAGCTGACCGAGGCCGACCTCAACCCGCCCACGAAGATCGGCGGCGACACCCGTGACGCCGACAAGCCGATGGCCTTCTCGTACTAGGCCGAGGGAACAGTCATGGAACTTCACGACGTCTGGTTCGTCCTGATCGCCGTCCTGTGGACCGGCTACTTCTTCCTGGAGGGCTTCGACTTCGGGGTCGGGATCCTCACCAAGCTGCTGGCTCGCAACCGGCCCGAGCGCCGGGTCCTGATCAACACCATCGGACCGGTCTGGGACGGCAACGAGGTATGGCTGCTCACCGCGGGCGGCGCGACCTTCGCCGCGTTCCCCGAGTGGTACGCCACCCTCTTCTCCGGCTTCTATCTGCCCCTGCTGCTCATCCTGGTCTGCCTCATCGTCCGGGGAGTCGCCTTCGAGTACCGGGCCAAGCGGCCGGAGGAGCACTGGCAGCGCAACTGGGAGACGGCGATCTTCTGGACCTCGCTGCTGCCGGCGTTCCTGTGGGGAGTGGCCTTCGGGAACATCGCGCGCGGGGTGAAGCTCGACCGGAACTTCGAGTACGTCGGCAACGTCTGGGACCTGCTCAACCCCTACGCCCTGCTCGGTGGCCTGGTCACGCTCACGCTGTTCACCTTCCACGGAGCGGTGTTCACCGCGCTCAAGACGGTCGGGGAGATCCGGGTACGGGCCCGGAAGCTGGCCCGGTGGGTGGGTCTGATCGCGGCCGTCGTGGCGCTCGTCTTCCTGCTGTGGACGCAGTCCGACAGCGGTGACGGCAAGAGTCTGGTGGCTCTGATCGTGGCCGTCGTCGCCTTGGCGGCGGCTCTCGTGGCCAATCAGGCCGGGCGGGAGGGGTGGTCGTTCGCGCTGTCCGGCCTCACCATCGTGGCGGCCGTGGCGATGCTCTTCCTGTCGCTCTTCCCGAACGTCATGCCGTCCACCCTGAACGAGGACTGGAGCCTGACGGTCACCAACGCCTCGTCGAGCCCGTACACCCTGAAGATCATGACGTGGTGCGCGGCCATCGCCACACCGCTCGTTCTGCTCTACCAGGGCTGGACCTACTGGGTCTTCCGTAAGCGGATCGGCACGCAGCACATCGCTCCTGACGCTGCGGCCGGCGCCGCGCACTGAGTTTGCCGAGGGTGCTGTTTCACGTGAAACAGCACCCTCGGTACCGAAGGGCATGTTTCACGTGAAACCAATCGATCCCCGCCTTCTGCGGTACGCCCGCGCCACCCGTCTCTTCCTCGTCGCGGTCATCGGCCTGGGGGCCGTCGGCGCCGGACTGGTCATCGCCCAGGCCATGCTCATCGCCGAGATCGTCGTCGGAGCGTTCCAGCACGGACAGTCGGTCGCCGAACTGCGCACTCCCCTGCTGCTGTTGGCCGCCGTGGCCGTGGGGCGATCGATGGTCGCGTGGCTCACTGAACTCGCGGCCCATCGTGCCAGCGCGGCCGTGAAGTCGGAGCTGCGCGGGCGGCTGCTCGACCGGGCGGCGACGCTCGGTCCCGGGTGGCTGAGCGGTCAGCGGACCGGCTCGCTGGTCACCCTGGCCACGCGCGGGGTCGACGCCCTGGACGACTACTTCTCGCGCTACCTGCCGCAGTTGGGGCTCGCCGTGGTCGTGCCCGTGGCGGTGCTGGCCCGGATCGTCACCGAGGACTGGGTGTCGGCGGCGATCATCGTCTGCACCCTGCCGCTGATCCTGGTCTTCATGATGCTGATCGGCTGGGCGACCCAGTCCCGGATGGAGCGGCAGTGGCGGTTGCTCTCCCGGCTGTCGGGCCACTTCCTGGACGTGGTCGCGGGACTTCCCACGCTGAAGGTGTTCGGCCGGGCCAAGGCACAGGCGGAGTCCATCCGGCGGATCACCGGCGAGTACCGGCAGGCGACCCTGCGGACCCTGCGGATCGCCTTCCTGTCCTCGTTCGCGCTGGAGCTGCTGGCCACACTGTCGGTCGCGCTGGTCGCCGTGACGATCGGGATGCGGCTCGTCCACGGAGACATGGATCTCTACATCGGTCTGGTGATCCTCGTGCTGGCGCCCGAGGCCTATCTGCCGCTGCGGCAGGTGGGTGCGCAGTACCACGCGGCGGCGGAGGGGCTTGCGGCGGCGGAGGAGATCTTCAGCGTGCTGGAGACGGCGGTGCCGGAGCCGGGTACCGGGGCGGGGCCGGTGGGATCGGTGGGTGGCGTGGCCTTCGAGGGGGTCAGTGTTCGGTATCCGGGGCGGTCCTCGGACGCGGTGACCGGTGTGTCGTTCACCGTCGAGCCCGGCGAGACCGTCGCGCTGGTCGGGCCGAGCGGGGTGGGCAAGTCGACGCTGCTGAGTGTGTTGCTGGGGTTCGTACGGCCCACCGAGGGGCGGGTGCGGATCGGGGGCGCGGATCTCGCCGGACTGGATCTGGCGGAGTGGCGGTCCCGGGTCGCGTGGGTGCCGCAGAGGCCGCACCTGTACGCCGGGACGATCGCGGAGAACGTGCGACTGGCTCGGCCTGACGCCGACGACGGTGCCGTGCGGCGGGCGCTGCGGGACGCGGGGGCGTGGGAGTTCGTGGCGGCGCTGCCTGAGGGGGTCGGCACCGTGCTCGGGGAGGACGGGGCGGGGTTGTCGGCGGGGCAGCGGCAGCGGTTGGCGTTGGCTCGGGCGTTTCTCGCTGACCGGCCTGTGCTGTTGCTGGATGAGCCGACGGCTGCCTTGGACGGGGGGACCGAGGGGGAGGTCGTTGCTGCGGTGCGGAGGCTTGCCGCTGGGCGGACCGTGGTGCTTGTCGTGCATCGGCCCGCGTTGTTGGGGGTGGCTGACCGGGTGGTACGGCTGGGGGGTGCGGCTTCTGTGCCGTCCCCGGGGTGCAGTGGGCCCACCAGGGGGCTCCGCCCCCTGGACCCCCGCCCTCGCCCACCCGCCGCCCGACTCGGTCAGCTGGAAGGCGAGCCGACGGGGGTGCGGGCCGGTGGGCTGGAGGGGCGGCCGGTGGGGGCTGGGCTCGGTCGGCCGGATCGTGGGCCGGTGAAGGTTGGGCTCGGTCGGCTCGAAGGCGAGCCGACGGGGGCACGGGACGGTGGGTTGGAGGGGCGGCCGGTCGGGGATCGACCCGGGCGGCTGGATGGGGGGTCGGTGGAGGGTCGGCTCGGTGGGCTCGACGGGAGGCCGGTTGGGGGGCGGCTCGGTCGGCTGGAGGGTGGGTCGGAGCAGCGGGTCCGGGGTGGCGTGTTGCGGCGGGTTCGGGGGATGGGTGGGAGCAGGCGGGGGCGGTTGGCCGGGGCCCTTGGGCTGGGGAGTCTTGCCCTGGGGAGTGCCGTGGGACTCATGGCCACCTCCGGCTGGCTCATTTCGCGGGCCTCTCAGCAGCCCCCGGTGCTCTACCTGATGGTGGCCGTGACCGCGACCCGGGCGTTCGGGATCGGGCGGGCCGTCTTCCGGTACGCCGAGCGGCTGGTGTCGCACGACGCCGTGCTGCGGATGCTGGCCGACACCCGGGTCGCGGTGTACCGGCGGCTGGAGCGCCTGGCCCCCGCCGGGCTGCGCGGCGCCCGACGCGGTGATCTGCTCACCCGGCTGGTCGCGGACGTGGACGCGTTCCAGGACTACTGGCTGCGCTGGCTGCTGCCCGCCGGAGTGGCCCTCACCGTGTCCGCAGCCTCCGTCGGCTTCACCGCCTGGCTGCTGCCCGAGGCCGGTGCCGTCCTCGCGGCGGGTCTGCTGGCCGCCGGTGCCGGTGTCCCCCTGCTGACCGCGACCGCGGCGCGGCGGACCGAGCGGCGGCTGGCGCCCGCCCGGGGAGTGCTCGCGACCCGTGTGGCCGACCTGCTCACCGGCACGGCCGAGCTGACCGTCGCCGGTGCGCTGCCGGCCCGTACGGACGCGGCCCGGCGGGCCGACGGCACCCTGACCCGGATCGCCGCGCGCGCAGCCGCCGTCACCGGACTCGGGGACGGGCTCACCGCGCTCGTCTCCGGGCTGACCGTCACGGCCACCGCGGCGTTCGGCGCCCAGGCGGTGGCGGCCGGCCGGCTGAGCGGTGTGGCGATGGCCGTGGTCGTCCTGACCCCCCTGGCCGCCTTCGAGGCCGTACTGGGACTGCCGCTCGCCGCACGGTACCGGCAGCGCGTGCGACGCAGCGCGGAGCGGGTGTACGAGGTCCTGGACGCGCCCGAGCCCGTGCGCGAGCCCGTCTCGCCCCGGCAGGCGCCGGCCTCGCCGTTCCCGGTGGTCGTCAAGGGCGTGGTCGCGCGGTACGCGGGGCAGCGGCGGGAGGCGCTCGCCGGGCTGGACCTGACGCTGGAGGAGGGGCGCCGGGTCGCGGTGGTGGGGGCGTCCGGTTCCGGGAAGACGACCCTCGCCCAGGTGCTGCTGCGGTTCCTCGACCCGGAGGCGGGCTCGTACACGCTCGCCGGTGTGGACGCGTGCGCGCTGGACGGTGACGACGTACGGCGGTTCGTCGGGCTGTGCGCGCAGGACGCGCATCTCTTCGACAGCTCGGTGCGCGAGAACCTGCTCCTCGCCAGGAAGGACGCCAGCGAGGCCGAGCTGCGGGGGGCACTGGGCCGGGCCCGGTTGCTGGACTGGGTGGACGCGCTGCCGGACGGCCTGGACACCCTCGTCGGCGAGCACGGGGCGCGGCTGTCCGGCGGGCAGCGGCAGCGGCTGGCGCTGGCACGCGCGCTGCTGGCCGGTTTCCCCGTGCTGGTCCTGGACGAGCCGGCCGAGCACCTGGATCTGCCGACGGCGGATGCGCTGACCGCCGATCTGCTGGCCGCGACGGAGGGCCGTACGACGCTGCTGATCACCCACCGGCTGGCGGGACTCGACGCGGTGGACGAGGTGATCGTGCTCGACGCCGGCCGGGTGGTGCAGCGAGGGCCGTACGAGCGGCTGATCGCCGAGGACGGGCCGCTGCGGGAGATGGCACGCCGGGAGGCCGAGGCGGAGTCGCTGGTCGGGGTGGGCTGAGGGCTCGCCGACGGCGCCGCCCCGCGGGCCCGGGCGGGGCAGGCGCCCCGGCTGCTCCGACCGGCCCACCAGCGTGGCGGGGTCTCGGGGTCCGGCCGCTGCTCCAGGGATCCCCTGTTTCAGGGAGCCCCCGCCCCAGAAAGCCCCTGCTCCAGGGAGCCCCCGCTCCAAGGAGGCCCGCTCGTGCTCCCCGCGCGGCCACCCGGCGATGTCCGGCCGGGCCCACCGGTGTGGCAGGTCACTGTGACCCGCGCGGAGCGCTACCGCACCCGGTCGGCGAGCAGGTGCTCGATCACCACCGCCACGCCGTCGTCGTTGTTGGCGACCGTGCGGCCCGACGCGGCGGCGATGACGTCGGGGTGGGCGTTGCCCATCGCGTAGGACTGGCCGGCCCAGGTCAGCATCTCGACGTCGTTGGGCATGTCCCCGAAGGCCACGACCTCCTCGTGCGAGATGCCGCGTTCGGCGCAGCACAGCGCGAGGGTGCTGGCCTTGGAGACGCCGGGTCCGCTGAGTTCCAGCAGGGCGCTGGGGCTGGAACGGGTGACGTTGGCGTGCTCGCCGACGGCCAGCCGGGCGAGGGTGAGGAACGCGTCGGGGTCGAGGGACGGGTGGTAGGCGAGGATCTTGAGCACGGGCTGGTCGGCCTCGGGACCGTCGGGTGCGAGCAGCTTCTCGGCGGGCAGGAGGTGGTCGGGTATCTCCATGTGCAGCTTGGGATAGTCCGGCTCCTGGTGGAAGCCGTACGTCTGCTCGACCGCGAACACCGTGCCCGGCGCCGCCTCGCGCAGCAGCTGTACGGCCTTCAGGGCGTTGTCCCGGGCCAGCTCGCGGACCTTCACGAACCGGTGGGCGCCGGGGCCGCCGTGCAGGTCGACCACGGCGGCGCCGTTGCCGCAGATCGCCAGGCCGTGGCCGTGGACGTGGTCGCTGACCACGTCCATCCAGCGGGCCGGCCGGCCCGTGACGAAGAAGACCTCGATCCCGGCCTCCTCGGCGGCGGCCAGCGCGGCGACGGTCCGTGGGGAGACCGACTTGTCGTCGCGCAGCAGAGTGCCGTCCAGGTCGGTGGCGATCAGCCGCGGTGGCAGGGCGGCGGCAGGGGTCCCGGGCTGTCTGGTCGCTGAGGTCACCGGGCCATTCTCACCCAGGCTCCCGCACGGCCGTGCGGGAGCCCGCGCAGATGAGACGCAGGCGACGCTCGGCGCGGCCGGTGCGGGGGTTGGTTCCGGGGTCAGTCCAGCTGGGTGAGGGCTTCCATGGCGATCCGCTCGAAGACCTTCTCGTCGGCGGCGAAGTCGGAGTCCGGGATCGGCCAGTGGATGACGATCTCGGTGAAGCCCAGTTCCTGGTGGCGGCCGGCGAAGTCCACGAAGGCGTCCAAGGACGCGAGCGGCCGGCCGCGGTCCGGGGTGAAGCCGGTGAGCAGGACCTTGTCCAGTTCGGCGATGTCCCGCCCGGCGGCCTCGCACGCCTCGGCCAGCTTGCCGATCTGGCCGCGCAGGGCCGCGACGGACTGCTCCGGCGTACCGGTCTCGTACAGCTTCGGGTCGCCGGTGGTCACCCACGCCTGGCCGTACCGCGCGGCGAGCCTCAGGCCGCGCGGGCCGGTGGCCGCCACCGCGAACGGCAGCCGGGGCCGCTGCACACAGCCCGGGATGTTCCGGGCCTCGTGCGCCGAGTAGAAGCGGCCCTCGGAGGACACCGCGTCCTCGGTGAGGAGCCGGTCGAGCAGGGGCACGAACTCGGCGAACCGGTCGGCGCGCTCGCGCGGGCTCCACGGTTCCTGGCCGAGGGCGGTGGCGTCGAACCCGGTGCCGCCCGCGCCGATGCCGAGGGTGACCCGGCCGCCGGAGATGTCGTCCAGCGAGATGAGTTCCTTGGCGAGGGTCACCGGGTGGCGGAAGTTCGGCGACGTGACCAGCGTGCCGAGGCGAAGCCGGTCGGTGGCCGCCGCGGCCGCCGTCAGCGTCGGGACCGCGCCGAACCAGGGGCCGTCACGGAAGCTGCGCCAGGACAGATGGTCGTAGGTGTACGCCGTGTGGAAGCCGAGCTGCTCGGCGCGTACCCAGGCCGAACGGCCACCCTCGTGCCAGCGGCGGTACGGCAGGATCACGGTGCTCAGACGCAGACTCATGCGTCCGAGCGTAAGCGGCCCCTCGGCAACGGACGAAACGGTCACCGTGTGCGGTCCGGCGGCCACGGAGTGGTCACCGAGTGGTGGGGGTCCATGCGTCGGCCGACCACCGCGCGTTCTCCGTGTCGGCCGACCACCGGGTGTTCTCCGTGTCGGCCGGACAACGGGTCTCCCCGGTGTCCGCCGGCCGCGCAGTGCTCAGTGCGGGCCGGGGAAGCGCAGGTAGCGCGGCGGGACGGTCGCGGTCAGCCAGACGCCGTTGGCGCTGATGTGGAACACATGGCCGTCGCGGTGCATCGCGCCGGAGTCCACGGACAGCACCACGGGCCTGCCCCGGCGGGCGCCGACGCGGGTGGCGGTCTCCCGGTCGGCGGAGAGGTGCACGGCGTGCCGGTTCATGGGACGCAGGCCCTCCGCGCGGATCGCGTCCAGGTGGCGGGCGACCGTGCCGTGGTACAGGTACGGCGGTGGGGCCACCGGGGGCAGACCGAGGTCGACCTCGATGCTGTGACCCTGGCTGGCGCGGATCCTGCCGTTCTCGACCGCGAAACGCCGTTTGTCGTTGGCGGCGACCACGTGGTCGAGCTCCGCGCGGCTGAACGGGAACCCATGGGCGGCGGCCGCGGCGATCAGTGTGTCGATCTCCACCCAGCCGCCGGGGTCCGGCGTGAGCCCGATCCTCCCGGGCTGGTGCCGCAGGTGTCTGGAGAGGTACTTCGACACCTTCACGGTGCGGCGTTCGTCCATGGGTCCAGCGTGCGGGAGAGACAGGGATCACGCAGCTTGTTTTCGTCGCGAGGTTTGATCCACAGCCAAGTGCGGTTATCCACAGGCGGATTGACGAAGGTGTGGACAACTGCCGTGCGCTGTGGGGCCTTTCGCGTCACAACCTCGGTTCCACCCGCGCGATCCTCCTCAGCAGCCCCGGCGCGAAGCGTGACAGCAGGTGGGCGCCGCGGGCCTCCGGGGTCACCGGCGCCACCGCCCTGTTGCCGGCCACCGCGTCCAGGATCGCGTCGGCCACCTTCTCCGGTGGGTAGTTGCGCAGGCCGTACAGACGGGCCGTCCTGCGCCGGCGGCGGCGTTCCTCCTCCTCGTCGACACCGGCGAAACGGGCCGTGGAGGTGATGCTCGTGTTGACGAAGCCCGGGCAGACCGCCGTGACGCCGATGCCCTGGGCGGCCAGCTCGGCGCGCAGGCACTCGGAGAGCATCAGGACCGCCGCCTTGGAGGTGCTGTAGGCGGGCAGCACGCGCGAGGGCTGGTAGGCGGCGGCCGACGCGACGTTGACGATGTGGCCGCCCTGACCGCGTTCGGCCATCCGCGCGCCGAAGAGCCGGCAGCCGTGGATCACGCCCCACAGGTTCACGTCCAGCACCTTGCGCCAGTCGTCGGTCGTCGTGGCGAAGAAGGAGCCCGACAGACCGATGCCCGCATTGTTGACGAGCACGTCCAGCACGCCGTACTCGTGGTGGACCTTCTGCGCGAGCTTCTCCATGGCCTGCTCGTCGGAGACGTCGGCCGGCTCCGCCCAGGCCTCGGGCGCGCCGGCCGGCCGGGACAGCTCGGCGGTGCGGGCGGCGGCCTCGGCGTCGCGGTCGACGGCGATCACGCGCGCCCCGGCCTCGGCGAAGGCGAACGCCGTGGCCCGGCCGATCCCGCTGCCTGCGCCGGTGACCAGCACCAGCTGTCCGGCGAACCGGTCGGCGTGGCGCCCGGTGGGCGTCGGGGTGGGACAGCCGCCCTCGACGGACGTCGTGAACTCCTCGATCCAGGCGGCCACCTGGTCGGGACGCGTGCGCGGGACCCAGTGCCCGGCCGGGAGCGTGCGGCGCGTCAGCCGGGGCGCCCACCGGTCCAGGTCGTCGTACAGCCGATCGGAGAGGAACGCGTCGCCCTGGGGCGTGATGAGCTGCACGGGCGCGTGGGCGTACGCGTCGGGGCGCGGCCTGCGCAGCCGCGCGCGGACGTTGTCCCGGTACAGCCAGGCGCCGTGTGCCGCGTCGGTGGGGAGCGAGGCGGTCGGGTAGTCGCCGCCGGGGACCCGCTCGGCCCGCTCCAGGATCTTCGGCCAGCGCTTGCCGAGCGGACCGCGCCAGGCCAGCTCCGGCAGGACGGGCGTGTGCAGCAGGTACACGTACCAGGACTTGGCGCCCTGGCCGAGGAGCTGGCCCACCCGGCGGGGCGTGGGGCGCTTCACGCGCGCGTTGATCCAGTGCCCGAAGTGGTCGAGGGACGGCCCCGAGATGGAGGTGAAGGAGGCGATGCGGCCCTGCGTGCGGCCCACCGTGACGAACTCCCAGGACTGCACCGAGCCCCAGTCGTGCCCGACGAGGTGCACCGGCCGGTCCGGGCTGACCGCGTCCACGACTGCCAGGAAGTCGTCGGTGAGCTTGGCCAGGGTGAAGCCGCCGCGCAGCGGCCGGGGTGCCGTGGAGCGGCCGTGGCCCCGGACGTCGTAGAGGACGACGTGGAAGCGGCCGGCGAGCCGGACGGCGACCTCCGACCAGACCTCCTTGCTGTCCGGGTAGCCGTGCACCAGCACCACCGTCGGCCGGCCGGGATCGCCCAGCTCGGCGACGCACAGCTCGACCCCGCCCGTGCGCACCCGGCGCTCGCGTGCACCCTTCACGGTCACTCCTCCTCCGCCCAGCGCCGCGTGTGCGGCGGATCGTCGTCCAGCCAGAACGCGCTCTCCTCGGGGTCCCGGGAGTCGGTGACCACCAGGATCTCCTCGAACTTCGCGCCCGTCCCCCGGAAGCCGAGGCGGGGTTCGACCGCCCGGAGGCCCGGCCGCGGGGGATGGTCCGGGAAGCGGTACGGCGACCACAGCGGCGACCAGCCCTCGCGGTGGCCGTGCAGCGCGCGGGCGGCGAGGCCCTTCAGGGACCGGGTGCCGAACCCGAACGAGTGGGGTGGCCAGCGGCGCTGCCGCACCCGGTCCACCTTGTGGGCGATCACCCCGAAGGGGCAGGCGCGGTGCCGGTCGGCGTAGCCCTGGGGCCGGAACCCCCGCAGCTCCGCCGAGCACTCCCTGGTCGACGTCGTCGCCATGCCATCCCGTCCCGCCATCGCCGTACGTGCCCGTAACCGGGCACCGCCGAATCTGGCACTTGTTAGACCCGACGTCAACAGGGGCCCCGTACCTCTCAAGGAGGGGGTCCCTTACGGAACCCCTACATCTGGAGTCTGACGAGAAGACTGCTCTTCGGTCTGACGACGGACAGTGGTCCGCGTCACTACTGTCGACGGCGTGACTGTGATCGCGACCGAAAGCCTGAGCAAACGGTTCCCCCGGGTGACCGCGCTCGACCGGCTGTCCGTGGACATCGGACCCGGTGTGACCGGACTCGTCGGGGCCAACGGCGCCGGCAAGTCCACCCTGATCAAGATCCTGCTGGGCCTGTCCCCCGCCACGCAGGGCCGTGCCGAGGTGCTCGGCCTCGACGTCGCCACCAAGGGCGCCGCCATCCGCGAGCGCGTCGGGTACATGCCGGAGCACGACTGCCTGCCGCCGGACGTCTCGGCCACCGAGTTCGTCGTCCACATGGCCCGTATGTCCGGCCTGCCGCCCGCCGCCGCCCGCGAGCGCACCGCCGACACCCTGCGCCACGTCGGGCTGTACGAGGAGCGCTACCGCCCCATCGGCGGCTACTCGACCGGCATGAAGCAGCGGGTGAAGCTCGCCCAGGCGCTGGTGCACGACCCCCAGCTGGTCTTCCTGGACGAGCCGACCAACGGCCTCGACCCGGTGGGCCGCGACGAGATGCTCGGCCTGATCCGCCGCATCCACACCGACTTCGGCATCTCGGTCCTTGTCACCTCGCACCTGCTGGGCGAGCTGGAACGCACCTGCGACCACGTCGTCGTCATCGACGGCGGCAAGCTCCTGCGCTCCAGCTCCACCACCGACTTCACCCAGACCACGACCACGCTCGCCGTCGAGGTCACCGACACCGACGAGCACCCCGACGGCACGCGCGCGATGCGCGAGGCGCTGCAGGCGCGCGGGGTGAGGGTCGAGGCCGGCAGCGGCCTGCCGGGCGCCGGCCACATCCTGCTCCTGACGGCGCAGGGCGAGGAGACGTACGACCTGGTCCGTGACGTCGTCGCCGACCTGGGCCTCGGCCTGGTGCGCATGGAGCAGCGCCGGCACCACATCTCGGAGGTCTTCACCGAGGACGAGCAGCGGAAGGAGGCGGCCGTCCATGGCAGTTGAGCAGCCCCTGCCGGCATCCGCCGCGACCCCGGGTGACCAGACCCGCATCCACAACATCGGCTACCGCAACTACGACGGCCCCCGCCTCGGCCGTTCCTACGCCACCCGCTCCCTGTACTCGCAGTCCCTGCGCGGCGCCTACGGCCTCGGCCGCTCGGTCAAGTCCAAGGTGCTGCCGATGCTGCTGTTCGTGGTGATGTGCGTGCCCGCGGCCATCATGGTCGCCGTCGCGGTCGCCACCAAGGCCAGGGAACTGCCCGTCGACTACACGCGCTACGCGATCATCATGCAGGCCGTCATCAGCCTGTACGTCGCCTCGCAGGCGCCCCAGTCCGTCTCGCGCGACCTGCGTTTCAAGACCGTCCCGCTGTACTTCTCGCGGCCGATCGAGACCGCCGACTACGTCCGCGCGAAGTACGCGGCACTGGCCTCCGCGCTGTTCGTGCTCACCGCGGCCCCGCTGATCGTCCTCTACGTGGGCGCGCTGCTGGCCAAGCTGGACTTCGCCGACCAGACCAAGGGATTCGCACAGGGACTCGTCTCCGTGGCACTGCTCTCACTGCTCTTCGCCGGCATCGGCCTGGTCATCGCCTCGGTCACCCCGCGGCGCGGCTTCGGCATCGCGGCCGTCATCGCCGTACTGACCATCTCCTACGGCGCCGTCTCCACGCTCCAGGCCATCGCCGACGCGCAGAACAGCACCGGCGCCATCCCCTGGATCGGGCTGTTCTCGCCCGTCACACTCATCGACGGAGTCCAGTCCGCCTTCCTCGGCGCGAGTTCGGCGTTCCCCGGCGCGGCCGGCCCCGGCAACGGCGAGGGCGCGGTGTACGTCCTGGTCGTCCTGGGCCTGATCGCCGCCAGCTACGGCCTCCTGATGCGCCGCTACAAGAAGGTGGGACTGTGACCACGCCCAGCCCGTCTCCCGCCACCACCCTTCCAAGGAATGGGCTGCGCCCATGAGCACTCTCACCATCGACCACGTCTCCCGCTGGTTCGGCAACGTCGTCGCCGTCAACGACATCACCATGACCATCGGCCCCGGCGTCACCGGTCTGCTCGGCCCCAACGGCGCCGGCAAGTCCACCCTCATCAACATGATGGGCGGCTTCCTCGCCCCCTCCACCGGCACCGTCACCCTCGACGGCCAGCCGGTCTGGCGCAACGAGGCGATCTACCGGCACATCGGCATCGTCCCCGAGCGGGAGGCGATGTACGACTTCCTCACCGGCCGCGAATTCGTCGTCGCCAACGCCGAACTGCACGGCCTCGGCGACAAGGCCGCCCAGCGCGCCCTCGCCACGGTCGAGATGGAGTACGCCCAGGACCGGAAGATCTCCACGTACTCCAAGGGCATGCGCCAGCGCGTGAAGATGGCGTCCGCGCTGGTCCACGACCCCTCGCTGCTCCTGCTGGACGAGCCGTTCAACGGCATGGACCCGCGCCAGCGCATGCAGCTCATGGACCTGCTGCGGAAGATGGGCGACGAGGGCCGCACGGTGCTGTTCTCGTCCCACATCCTCGAAGAGGTCGAGCAGCTCGCCTGGCACATCGAGGTCGTGGTCGCCGGACGGCACGCGGCCAGCGGCGACTTCCGCAAGATCCGCCGGCTGATGACCGACCGCCCGCACCGCTACCTGGTCCGCTCCAGCGACGACCGCGCCCTCGCGGCCGCGCTGATCGCCGACCCGTCCACGGCCGGCATCGAGGTCGACCACGCCGAGGGCGCCCTGCGCATCCAGGCCGTCGACTTCGGCCGCTTCACCGCCCTGCTGCCGAAGGTCGCCAGGGACCACGGCATCCGGCTCCTCACGGTCTCGCCGTCCGACGAGTCCCTGGAGTCCGTCTTCTCGTACCTGGTCGCGGCGTAGGAGGCCGAAGATGTACGACCCCACCGTCGCCCGGCTCACCTACCGGGCCCTGCTCGGCCGCCGCCGGGCCCTCATCCTCGGCGCGCTGCCGCTGCTGCTCATCGTGATCTCCGTGGCCGTCCGCGCCCTGACCGGAGCCGACGACCAGACGGCCTCGGACGTCCTCGGCGGCTTCGCGCTCGCCACCATGGTGCCGATCATCGGTGTCATCGCCGGCACCGGTGCGATCGGCCCGGAGATCGACGACGGCTCGGTCGTCTACCTGCTGTCCAAGCCGCTCAAGCGGCCCACGATCATCTTCACCAAGCTGATCGTCGCCATCGCCGTGACCATGGTCTTCTCGGCGGTGCCGACCCTGATCGCCGGCCTGATCCTGAACGGCAACGGCCAGCAGATCGCCGTCGCCTACACGGTCGCCGCGCTCGTCTCCTCCATCGCCTACTCGGCGCTGTTCCTGCTGCTGGGCACGGTCTCCCGGCACGCGGTGGTCTTCGGGCTCGTCTACGCCCTGGTCTGGGAGGCGCTGTTCGGCTCCCTGGTGCCGGGCGCGCGCACCCTGAGCGTCCAGCAGTGGTCGCTGGCCGTCGCCCACAAGATGGCCGGAGGGGATCTCGTGACCTCCGAGGTGGGCCTGCCGACGGCCACCGTGCTGCTGGTGGCGGTCACCGTCCTGGCCACCTGGTACGCCGGCCAGAAGCTGCGGTCGCTGACGCTCGCGGGCGAGGAGTGACGGGTCCCGGCCTTGACGGGGGCTTCACCCCGGCCCGGGCACACTGGGCTGAGCGGACGTACGGCTAGGAGGCCGGAGATGGCTGAGGAGACGCCGCAGCACGAAGCGCGGGAGCGGACCGGCGCGGGCGGCTGGGACGACGTCGTCCTGGACGAGACGTTCGTCCGGGCGGCCGGGACCTCGGAGCCGTCGGCCCGGGCCCGGATGCTCGCCGCGCGCTGGCGGGCCGAGGCACCCGAGCCGCAGCCGTGGCGCTCCGACGAGCCGCCGGCCGGCTGGTTCTTCAGCAAGGTGCGGCGCCGCAGGTGGCGCCGCCGCTAGCGGTCGTCCGTCTGTCTTATTCGGTGGCGCTCAACTCCGGCTCGGGGCACAGTGATTGTGCCCCATCTGCCGGGATCGTCCCGGCGTCACCGACTGGGAGCGGAGGTGGGCGATGCCCCTGCACGGCAGTACGCCCAGCTCCCGACAGGGCAGCCCGAAGCCGGCTCCGGAGTGATGCGCCACCCCTCCGTGGAGCCACGGGGACTGCCCGGGGCGGCCGCTTCGAGCACGCGATGTCGCTCTCGTGTGGGCCGCTCACCCAGCCGCGGCCACGGGGGGCTCGGCCGCCCCTGGTGGTCGAGCCCCCCTGGCGTCGGCGATCTTGCCCAGGAGAGCGGGACGGAGAGGCCAGGACGGCCGACACCGGCTTCACTCCCGGGGTCGCCGGCCACGCGCGCGACGGCGTGGTCCAGGCCGACGGCCGGGTCGTGGCCGCCGGGGACGCCGAGACCTGTCCGGCCCTGGCCCGCCGCCTGCCCTGACGCGGCGGCCCGCTAGCCGAGCAGCCGCTCCAGTACGACCGCGATCCCGTCCTCCTCGTTGGAGGACGTGATCTCGTCTGCCACCGCCCGTAGTTCCGCGTGGGCGTTGGCCATGGCCACGCCGCGGGCCGCCCAGGCGAACATCGGGATGTCGTTGGGCATGTCGCCGAAGGCGATCGTGTCGGCGGCCTTCAGGCCCAGGCGGCGGGCCGCCAGGGACAGGCCCGTGGCCTTGGACAGGCCGAGCGGGAGCAGCTCCACGATGCCCTCGCCCGCCATGGCCACCGTGACGAAGCCGCCGGCCGCCTGCCGGGCGGCCTCCGCCAGCTCGTCGTCGCCCATCGTCGGATGCTGTATGTAGATCTTGTTCAGCGGTGCCGTCCAGAGGTCGGAGGCGTCCGTGAACGGGGTGGCGGGCAGCTTGCCGGTGACTGCGTAGCCCGGGCCCACCAGCACCTCGCCGTCCAGGCCGTCCCGACTGGCCGCCAGGTACAGCGGGCCCACCTCGGTCTCGATCTTGGCGAGGGCCACGCCCGCGAGCTGCCGGTCCAGGGTGACCGAGGTCAGCAGGCGGTGGGAGCCGGCGTCGTACACCTGGGCGCCCTGACCGCAGACGGCGAGGCCGTCGTAGCCGAGGTCGTCCAGGATGTGCCTGGTCCAGGGGACCGCGCGACCGGTGACGACGATGTGCGCGGCGCCCGCCGCGGTGGCCGCGGCGAGCGCGTCGCGGGTGCGCCGCGAGACCGAGTCGTCGGAGCGCAGGAGCGTGCCGTCGAGATCGGTCGCGATCAGCCGGTACGGGAACGCGGTCACTTGGCGACCGGCTCCAGGACCTCACGGCCGCCCAGGTAGGGGCGCAGCACCTCGGGGACCCGGACGGAGCCGTCGGCCTGCTGGTGGTTCTCCAGGATCGCCACGATGGTGCGCGGTACGGCGCACAGCGTGCCGTTGAGGGTGGCGAGCGGCTTGACCTGCTTGCCGTCGCGCATCCGGATGGACAGCCGGCGGGACTGGAACTCGGTGCAGTCCGAGGTCGAGGTCAGCTCGCGGTACTTGCCCTGGGTCGGGATCCACGCCTCGCAGTCGAACTTGCGGGCGGCCGAGGAGCCGAGGTCACCGGAGGCCACGTCGATGACGCGGAACGGCAGCTCCAGCGAGGTCAGCCACTGCTTCTCCCACTCCAGCAGGCGCTGGTGCTCGGCCTGCGAGTCCTCGGGGGCGACGTACGAGAACATCTCGACCTTGTCGAACTGGTGCACGCGGAAGATGCCCCGGGTGTCCTTGCCGTGCGAGCCCGCCTCGCGGCGGAAGCACGGGGAGAAGCCCGCGTACCGCAGCGGCAGCCGGTCCGCGTCGATGATCTCGTCCATGTGGTAGGCCGCCAGCGGGACCTCGGAGGTGCCGACCAGGTAGAGGTCGTCCTTGTCGAGGTGGTAGACGTCCTGGGCGGCCTGGCCGAGGAAGCCGGTGCCGGCCATGGACTGCGGGCGGACCAGCGCCGGGGTGAGCATCGGCGTGAAGCCGGCGGCGGTGGCCTGGGCGATCGCCGCGTTCACCAGGGCCAGCTCCAGCAGGGCGCCGACACCGGTGAGGAAGTAGAAGCGGGAGCCGGAGACCTTGGCGCCGCGCTCGACGTCGATCGCGCCGAGCAGCTGGCCCAGCTCCAGGTGGTCCTTGGGCTCGAAGCCCTCGGCGCCGAAGTCGCGGATCGTGCCGTGCGTCTCCAGCGTGACGAAGTCCTCCTCGCCGCCGACGGGCACGTCGGGGTGGACGAGGTTGCCGAGCTTGAGCAGCAGCTCCTGGGTCTCGGCGTCGGCGGCGTCGCGCTCGGCGTCGGCGGCCTTCACATCCGCCTTCAGCTGCTCGGCCCGCCCCAGCAGCTCGGCCTTCTCCTCGGCGGTGGCCTTGGGGATCAGCTTGCCGAGCTGCTTCTGCTCGGCGCGCAGTTCGTCGAAGCGGACGCCGGAGGACCTGCGCCGCTCGTCGGCAGACAGGAGGGCGTCGACGAGCGCGACGTCCTCTCCACGGGCGCGCTGGGACGCGCGCACACGGTCGGGGTCCTCACGGAGCAGGCGAAGGTCAATCACGAGGGCAAGGCTACCGGTGCGGGGTCGCGGCTCACGAATCACTAATCGGCGGAGTTCTGATTCGCGGCATACGTTCCGTTATGCGGTAATTGCCGAGCGTGTTCCGCTCTGGTGTCCGTACGGCATGCCGAGCGTCAAGGGGAAAGTGTCTCACTCCCTGGGACGGGCCACGTCCCGGGCGCCGGGTTGACCCGACTTCCTTGTGGAGAACGGGATTTGGCGGGCCGGTTGTCCACAGCGATCCACACCCTCCGAAGAGTTATCCACAGGCTGTGTGGAAGATCTGTGGACTTCGGAATTGATCACTCCGGAAAGCGCCAACGGACTGAAGAATTCCCGGGTCAAACCGCATCGACACCCACGTTCGGGTGGAAAACGGTCGCCCCAAAAGATGAACCAAAGGAAACGCGTGGACGAAGGGTGAGTCAGGTGCCGGTGGTACCGGTCGGGGCTTCCAGGGCGATTTGTCGACCGGACGGCACCGCTGTGTCGACTTGTCCCCAGGTCGAGAAGGGAACCTGTGGATAACTTCTGTGGATAACCTTCGTCCGCAGGTACGACCGGTAGGCGTCCGCACGTGCGACCGGCTAGAACCGGCCGTCCTGGCAGCGCGCCACCCAGTCCGCGGCCGCCATGAACTCCTCGTCCGACGTGCCCGGCAGCGTCGGCCTGGCCCCGTCCGGCGTGATGTCCGCGCGCGGATAGGACCCGAGGAAGCGCACCTGGAGACAGATCCGCCGCAGCCCCATCAGCGCCTCCGCCATCCGCCGGTCGGCGATGTGCCCCTCGGCGTCGATGCAGAAGCAGTAGTTGCCGATCCCGGCGCCGGTCGGCCGGGACTGGAGCAGCATGAGGTTGATGCCGCGCGAGGCGAACTCGCCGAGCAGGTCGCGCAGGGCGCCGGGGTGGTCGTCCCGCTGCCACAGCACCACGGAGGTCTTGTCGGCACCGCTGGGCGCGGCCGGCCGGGCCGGGCGGCCGACCAGCACGAACCGGGTCTGCGCGTTCTCCGCGTCGTGGATCCCGGTCTCCAGCGCTTCGAGGCCGTAGCGGGCGGCCGCGAACTCGCCGGCGAAGGCGGCGTCGTAGCGGCCCTCCTGGACCAGGCGGGCGGCGTCCGCGTTGGAGGCCGCCGACTCCCAGGTGGCCTCCGGGAGGTTCGCGCGCAGCCAGTTGCGCACCTGGGGCTGGGCCGCCGGGTGGGCGGAGACCGTCTTGATGTCCGCGAGCTTCGTGCCGGGGCGGACCAGCAGTGCGAAGGTGATCGACAGCAGCACCTCGCGGTAGATCATCAGGGGCTCGCCCGCGACCAGCTCGTCCAGGGTGGTGGTGATGCCGCCCTCGACGGAGTTCTCGATCGGCACGAACGCGGCCTCGGCCTCGCCGGCCCGGACCGCGTCCAGCGCGGACTGCACCGAGACGTACGGGATCAGCTCCCGGGTGGCTGCCTCAGGAAGCGTGCGCAGGGCGACCTCCGTGAAGGTGCCCTCCGGGCCGAGATAGGCATAGCTCGCTGGCATGTCCTCACCCTAATGGCCGCAGGCCCGGTCGGTTGAGGCATCTCACGACAACCACTCGACCAGGTGGTTTGAACCCGGTTCACCCCACAAAGTGCCGGCGCCCGTGGTCACCCCTCCAGCAGCCGCTGCCCCACGTACTCTCCCGGCGCAGCACCGCCCGGCACCGCGAACAGGCCGCTCGCCTCGTGCCGGATGTACTTCGACAGCGCGTCACCCCGGTCGAGCTTGCGCTGCACCGGGACGAATCCGCGCAAGGGGTCCGCCTGCCAGCAGATGAAGAGGAGACCGGCGTCGGGCGTGCCGTCCGCGTCGATGCCGTCGTGGTAGGAGAACGGGCGCCGCAGCATGGCCGCGCCGCCGTTCCTGTCGGGCCGGGTGATCCGGGCGTGCGCGTTGAGCGGGACGACCCAGTCGCCGTGTGCGTCGGTCTTCTCCAGGTCCATCGGGGTCGTCTCGTCGCCGCCGGACAGCGGCGCCCCATCGGCCTTGCGGCGACCGATGACCTGCTCCTGCGCGGCGAGCGACAGCTTCTCCCAGTCGTCCAGGAGCATGCGGATACGGCGGACGACCGCGTAGGAACCGCCTGCCATCCACGCGGGCTCGCCCGAGGCCGGCACGAAGATCCGCTGGTCGAAGTCGGTGTCGGTGGGCTTGGGGTTGCGGGTGCCGTCGAGCTGGCCCATGAGGTTGCGGGCCGTCATGGGGTGGGCGGTGGCACCCGGGCTGCGGTTGAAGCCGTTCATCTGCCAGCGCACCCGTGCGGCCGAGCCCGCGTCCTTCTGGATCGCGCGCAGCGCGTGGAAGGCGACCAGGGCGTCGTTCGCGCCGATCTGCACCCACAGATCGCCGTCGCTGCGGGACTTGTCGAGGTGGTCGGAGGAGAAGTCCGGCAGCGGGTCGAGCGCGCCGGGTCGCTGCTTCTCCAGGCCCGTCCTGGCGAAGAAGCTGTGTCCGAAGCCGAAGGTGAGGGTCAGCGAGGACGGCCCCGCGTCCCGGGCCACATCGGTGTCGCCGTGCGGGGCCGCCTCGCCCGCCATCAGCCGCTCGGCGGTCGTGGACCAGCGGCGCAGCAGGGCCGCCGCCTCCCTGCGTCCGGCCCCCGCCGCCAGGTCGAAGGCCACGAGATGGCCGCGCGCCTGGAGGCCCTCGGTGATACCGGGTTGATGTTTCCCGTGAAACATCGCTCGCCCCACGCCCACCGAGGTGAGCGGGGTGGCCTCGGCGGGCGCGGAGGCGTAGCCCACGGCCCCGCCGGCCGCGCCGAGCACCAGCCCGGTGGCGCCGGCGGTGCCGAGCAGGGCGCGCCGCGAGATGCCGCTCGCCCCGGACACGGGCTCCGCCACCGGAGCGTCGGGCGTACGGGCGTGGGGGATGGACTGGTCGGGCATGGTGTGGTTCAGCCGATCTTCGCGTTCTTGGAGACGGTCACCTGGTCGATGTCGGAGGTACGGACCGTGACGGAGATCTTCCAGTCGCCGGCCATGGGGATCTGCACTCCGTTCGCCGACCAGTGGCCGGTGGCGATGTGGTCGGGATTCACGGCAAGCGGGCCGATCTTCTTCGCCTCCAGGGTGAAGGAGACCTTCACCTCCGGGACGTCGAAGGCCCGGCCGTTGGGCCGCTGGACGTAGACGTGCATCTCGTTGCCGCCCACGCGCGCGGGGTCGAGGTCGATGCTGACGACGCCCTTGCCGTCGGTGCCTCCGGTGTCGAACGGCATGTCCAGGGTGAGCGCGCCGGACGCCGCCGAGGTGCCGGAGTCCGCCGGCGCGGAGGTGGCCGCCTTGGCCTCCTGCTCGGTGCGGCCCGGCTCGGTCTGGGTCAGCGCGGTGGTGACGGCGAGCAGCACGATGGCGACTCCGGCCTCGGCGAGCACCGAGCGGCGCAGGCCGAAGCGGTTCGGGTCGCCGTCCCGCAGCCGTTTCCGCCGGGCTGCGTCGACGGCCGCGCGCTGCCGGGCGAGCTGGGCGGCGCGCCGGGTGTCACGGGAACCGGCGCCGGTGCCCTTGCCGTCACCGGTCGCCTTCGAGACGGCGACCTGCTCCTTGCGGGCCTGGGCCTTCTCCGCCTTCCCGGTGCGGACGGCCGGGTCCGTGAGCCGCCCCGTCCACCGCCGGGACACGGCCGCGATGCCGACCAGCACCGCCACCAGTCCGATCTTGACCAGCAGCAGCTGCCCGTACCGGGTCTCGGTGAACGCCGACCAGGAGCCGAGCTGCCGCCAGGACTGGTAGACGCCGGTGAGGACGAGGGCGAGGACGCTGCCGAAGGCCACCCGGGAGAAGCGCTGTACGGCGGCGGCCTCGACCGGGGTCTCGGCGGGTGCCCGGTACAGCGCGGTCAGCAGGGCGGTGAGACCGCCGAGCCAGGCGGCGACGGCCAGCAGGTGCACGACGTCGACCGGCATGGCGATGCCCGGCTGGAGCCCGGTCGAGGCGTGCTCGGCCATGGCCCAGCTGGTGGCGAGTCCGGCCGCGACGACCACCCCGCCGACGGTGAGCCCGAAGGTCAGGTCGCGCTTCTCCTCGCCCTCGTCCCGGGGATCAGGCAGTCGGCGCGCAGCGCCGTCGTTCAGGGCGGTGGTGGGTGACGGGCGGGCGTAGGCGCCGAAGAGGACGGCGACGAACAGCGCGGCGGCGGCGAGCAGCAGCAGCCGGGAGACGAGCGCGGCACCGGTCTTGGTCTGCAGCACCTGGCCGAGCAGGCCGAGGTCGAAGACGTCGGCGAACTTTCCGGAGGTGGTGTACGCGCCGCGCAGGAGCAGCAGCCACAGGGTGGCCGCCGTCAGCGCGACCCAGCCGCCGACGACCAGCCGCTGGAGGGGCCGTACGCCCGCGCCGGGCCGCCAGCAGGCGAGCACGAAGGCCGCGCCGCCGGCGAGCACGATGAAACCGGCGTACGACACGTACCGCCCGAACGCGTAGAGCCCGCCCACGACCCCGCCGCCCGCGGCCGGACCGGTGCCGGAGACGACGGTCCGCGAGGGCGCCCCGATCGAGAAGGTGTAGGCACCGGCGACGGGGTGGCTGTCCGCGGAGACGACCTGATAGGTGACGGTGTACGTGCCGTCGGCCAGGCCGCCCTTGAGCCGCACGGTGTACGTCGTCCCGCTCACGTTGGCGGGGCTGCCGGTCTGGACCGGTTTGCCCTTCGGGTCGAGGACGCGCAGGGAGTCGTCGTTCAGCGCGACCTTCTCGGAGAAGGTGAGCGACACCTGGGTGGGTGCCTTGTCGACCACCACCCCCTGCGCGGGGTCGCTGCCGGTCAGCGCCGCGTGGGCGGAGGCCGGTCCGGCGCCCGCCAGCAGCGCGCCGGTGACGGCGATGAACAGCAGCACCAGGATCCGCACGCGGGGGGCGATGGTCCGGGTCACGGTGATCCCTCCCTCAGTGGCCGGTCGACGGGTTGTACGTGGCGGACTTGACGGGCATCTCGACGGTGAGCGGTCCGGACTTGCTGAAGGTGAGCTTCACCGTGACCGTCTGGCCCTGCTTCGGCGCGCGCTTCAGCTTCTCGAACATCAGATGGTTGCCACCGCTTCTGAAGACGAGCCGTCCGTGGGCCGGTATCGCGAAGGAGGACTTCTCCGTCATGGCCCCGCCGACCGTGCTGTGCATGGTCACCTCGCCGGCGACGTCACTGGTGACCGAGGTCAGCTCGTCTCCGGCCCCGCCCTTGTTGGCGATCGTCAGGAACCCGGCGGCCATGTCGGCGGAGACGGGCTGGGGCATGTACGAGGAGCCGACGGTCAGCTCCGCCTTGTCCGACCCCGTGCCGGATCCGGAGCAGCCGGCGAGGGCCAGGGCCCCGGCGAGCGCTCCCGCGGTCAGAACGGCGGCACGGCGCCTCACGGGTTGGCTCCCTTGACGAGCTTGGGCAGGTCCTTGGTGTAGTCGTCGACCGTGGCGTCCTCGCCGTAGAGGACGTATCCGGCGTCGGTCTTCGGCGAGAAGGCGACGACCTGGGTGCCGTGGACGGAGACGAGCTTGCCGTCCTTGTCCTTCGTCGTCGGCTCCACGGAGATGCCGACGGACCGGGCGCCGGCCTGGATCCTGGCGAAGTCGCCGGTCAGGCCGACGAACTGCGGGTCGATGCCCTTGAGCCACTTGCCCAGCTCGGCCGGGGTGTCGCGGCCGGGGTCGGTGGTGACGAACACGACCCGGAGGTCGTTCTGCTCGGCCTTGGGCAGTGCCTTCTTGGCGACGGCGATGTTGCTCATCGTCGTCGGGCAGATGTCGGGGCAGTGCGTGTAGCCGAAGTAGACCAGGGTCGGGTGGCCCTCGGTCTCCTTGCGGAGGTCGTACTTCTTGCCGTGGGTGTCGGTGAGGACCAGGTCCGGCTTGTCGAACGGCTGGTCCAGCACGGTGGCGACCTTGCCCGCGTCCGATCCTCCCGAGACCACGGCGACCGGCGACTTGCTGTCGTCGCCGCTGCCGCAGGCGGAGAGGGTCAGGGTGGCGGCGGCGAGCAGCACGGCCGCGGTGAACGTCTTCTTGCGCATAGAAAAATGTCCCAGATGTGTGAACTCCGGCGCGCACCGGGGTCGTACGACGGTCCGGGTGCCGGGGTCGTACGGCACCCGGTGCGCGCTGCGGAACGAAGGCTCAGGCGGCGGTCCGGCGGCGGCTCGCGAGGACGCCGTAGGCCACGCCCGCGACGCCGACGACGATGCCGACCACGCCGAGCACGCGCGCGGTGGTGTCACTGTCGTCGCCGGAGTCCTCGGCGGCGGCCGTCTTCCCGGTCTTCTCGGCGGTGTCCTCCGCGCTCGCCGTGCCGTGGTGGTCGTCGGTGGCGGCGGACAGCTCCAGGACCGGGGCCGGGTTCTCCGGCTCGTCCTGGCCCTCCTGCGGCACCTCGATCCAGCGCACGACCTCCTTGTTGGAGTACGTCTGGATCGCCTTGAACACCAGCTGGTCGGTGTTCTCGGGCAGCGCGCCCAGGGAGAGCGGGAACTTCTGGAAGTAGCCGGGCTCGATGCCCTTGCCGTCGGCGGTCCAGGTGACCTTGGTGACGGCCTCGTCGATCTTCTCGTCGTGCACGGTCAGCGGCTTGGCCAGCTTGGACTTGGTGATGTCGATCTTCCAGCCCGGGATCGCCTCCGGCATCACCGAGGCGATCGGGTGGTCGGCCGGGAAGTTCACCTCGACCTTGGTCGTCGAGGCGTTGTCACGCTCGTTCGGGACCTTGAAGTCCACGACGGCGTAACCGCCCTTGGCCGCGGGACCCTCCGGCTGCACGGAGACGTGCGCGAAGGCGGGGGCGGACACGGCGAGGACGGCCGTGCCCGCGACAGCGGCGGCGGCGGCGATACGAGAAGCCTTCATGGAAGGAAGCACTCCACTCTGAGTCAGGACCGGTGATGAAGAGGGGTACGCGCGCGTGACCTGTGTTGTGGCAGGACGGCACGGAAATCGGCCGTACGGCTCGGGAGATCGCGCACGCGCGCGTGCCGCGCGTCGGCGGCGCACCGGGTCCGTGTCGGGGGAGCGGTGGCCGCGTCAGGCGGCGAGGAGGAAGGCGGCGGCGGGCGGGCCGCGCCGGATCACCGTGTGCTGGAGTACGGCGGTGTGCGGGGCCGGTGCCTCGTCCCGGTCGGGGCGCGGGCCGCGCGGGCCGGGCCCGGTGGCGGGCAGCAGTCCGGCGCACAGGGCGCACGTCAGCGCGAGAGCAGCGCGCAGGGACCGTACGAGCGCCCCCTCCGCGACTCCATGCGCCGACAGCTCGGTCAGCCGCAGCACCGCGAGGTCCCCGCGGCGCAGCAGCCAGCCGGCGGCGACAGCCGCGAGCACATGGCCGAGCAGCATGGGCAGCGAGGGCAGCAGACCGGCCGAGGCGCCGGTGGCGTCGTGGACGTGCTCGACGGTGCCCAGGCCGGACGTCGGCCGGCCGGCGCGGTCGATGAGACGCGCGTCGAGCAGCAGGCGGAAGGCGTGTCCCGGAGTGAGGGACGCGGCGGTCGAGCCGCACACGAGCCGCGCGGCCCGTTCGACCAGCGCGTTGTCGCTCAGCACGGCGCCCGTCGGCCCGCCCGCCGCCGTCGGCCCCCCGAAGCCCATCGACATCCCGGCGGAGGCCATCGTCGCCCCGTGCTGGCCCAGCCCGAACAGCGTGTGCAGCACGGTCTGGCCGAGGGCGAGGAGCACGGCGATGCCCGGCAGCGAGCGGGACCGCCCGGCGAGCGGTGCCACGAGCAGCAGGGCGCCGAGGAAGCCCGCGCCGAGCGTCCACAGCGGCACGGGCGCGCAGGAGGCCAGGGAGTGCCCGCCCGCGGCCAGCGCGACGCAGACCGCGGCGAACACCGCGGCCCGCAGGGTCCGGAGCCCGGCTCCGGAGTGCGCCGTGCTTGTGTGGGGGGCAGTCATGGCGGGGTCATCATCGCACTGCCCTCACCGCTCGCATACGGCAGGGCGCCTGAGGCGTCCCTCATACACCGATTCCTCCCCCGGCGCATCGGCCGGATGGGCGCAGACACGTCAACGGAGTGCTTACGGCCGCCTACGGGCGGCAATACGTAACGGTATGTCGAGCCGCGGCCAGGAGGCTGGAGCATGAGCATCTGGTGGTCACTCCATCTGCGGCGCGAGGCCGCCAGCGTGCCGCTCGCCCGGCGGCTGCTGATCGGCACGATGGAGACGGCGGGGGTCGACCCGGAGATCTCCTACGACCTGTCCGTCGCCCTGAGCGAGGCCTGCGCGAACGCCGTCGAGCACGGCGGGGACGCCGCCCGCGGTGGCTCGGAGGCGTACCGGGTGACCGCCTACCTCGACGGCGAGAAGTGCCGTATCGAAGTGACCGACTCCGGTCCCGGCTTCGCGCGCCCGCAGGACCCCCGGCCGGCCCGCCCCGACGCCGAGCACGGCCGCGGCCTCTGTCTCATCCGCGAACTGGCCGACCACGTCCACATCGGCGCGAAACCCGGCCGGGGCGGGACGGTGGTCAGCTTCGACAAGATCCTCAAATGGCGGAAGGACCCGTCCCTCCTCACGGCCTAGCGGACGCCCTGCCGGTGCCGCCGAGCTGTCCGAGGACCTTCGCCAGGGTCTCCAGGGCCTCCGGGTACAGCCGCTCCCTGGGGGTTCCGTAGCCGACGACCAGGCCCTGGGGCCGTCCGGGGCCCGGGGTGTGCCAGTGGTCGCCGAGCGCGCCCAGCGCCAGGCCCTCCGCCGCCGCGCGGTCCAGGACCGCGGCCTCGTCCGGCACCTCGATCAGCGCGTGCAGCCCGGCCGCGATCCCGCGCACGCTGCGGCGCGCCCCCAGCCGGTCCAGCAGCTGGTCCCGGCGCCGCCGGTAGCGCAGCCGGCACGCGCGCACATGGCGGTCGTAGGCGTGGCTGTCGATCAGCTCGGCGAGCGCGAGCTGGCCGATGGTCTCGGTGTGGTGGTCGCTGTGCAGCTTGGCGTCGGCGACCGCGTCGACCAGGTGCGGTGGCAGCACCATCCAGCCGAGCCGCAGCGCCGGGCCCAGGGTCTTGGAGGCGGTGCCCAGGTACACCACCTGGCCCGGTGCCATCCCCTGGACCGCGCCCACGGGCTGGCGGTCGTAACGGAACTCGCCGTCGTAGTCGTCCTCCACGATCAGCCCGCCGCACGCGCGTGCCCAGTCGGTGAGCGCCCGGCGCCGCTCGGGGTGCAGGGTGACCCCGGTCGGGTACTGGTGGGCCGGCGTGACCACCACGGCCGCCGCCCCGCCCAGCTCCTCGGGGCGTACCCCGCGCGCGTCGACCGGCACCGGCAGGACCGTTCCGCCGTTGTGCCGCACCACCTCCCGGTGGAAGGGCAGCCCCGGGTCCTCCATGGCGACGGCGGCGCCGTCCAGCACCCGTGTGAGCAGCGCCAGGCCCTGTACGTAGCCGGAGGTGATGACGATCCGCTCCGGCGGCGCCAGCACCCCGCGCGCCCGCCCCAGGTAGCCGGAGAGCGCGGTGCGCAGCTCGATCCGGCCGCGCGGGTCGCCGTAGTCGTACGCCAGCGAGGGCGCCGTCGCGATGGCGCGGCGCAGCGCGCGCAGCCAGGCCGCCGCCGGGAACGCGCCGACGTCCGGGCTGCCGGGACGCAGGTCGAGACGCGGCGCACGCGCGCGCGTGTCCGTCCCCGGCTCCTCCGCCTGCACGGCCGGCAGCTCGGCGACCCGGGTGCCCGAACCCTGCCGTGCCGTCAGATACCCCTCGGCGACGAGCTGGTCGTAGGCGGCCTTCGCGGTGCCGCGCGAGATACCGAGGTCGGCCGCGAGCCGCCGGGTGGCGGGCAGCCGGGTGCCGGGCGCGAGCCGCCCGTCCCGTACGGCGTCCCTGAGGGCCCGTTCGAGCCCGACCCGCCGCCCGTCGGCCGAGTCGGGTTCGAGATGCAGGTCCACACCGACGCCCGACCAGAAGTCGTCCACGTTTCCACCCCCGTCACTGCACGCGCCCCGACGGGGGCGCGGGAAACTGCGCGACCGGCCACGGCTCCACCCGCAGACGACATGGCCGGGCACCTCTCCGGTGCCCGGCCATTCAAACGCAGATCAGCCCTTCAGAGAGGCCATCCACGATTCGACCTCGTCCGACCGCCGCGGCAGCGCGGCGCTCAGGTTCCGGTTGCCGTCCTCGGTCACGAGGATGTCGTCCTCGATCCGGACGCCGATGCCCCGGTACTCCTCCGGCACGGTCAGGTCGTCGGCCTGGAAGTACAGCCCCGGCTCGACGGTGAGCACCATGCCCGGCTCCAGCGTGCCGTCCACGTACGTCTCGGTCCGCGCGGCGGCGCAGTCGTGGACGTCCATGCCGAGCATGTGCCCGGTGCCGTGCAGGGTCCAGCGGCGCTGGAGGCCCAGCTCCAGGACCCGCTCGACCGGGCCCTCGACCAGGCCCCACTCGACGAGCCTCTCGGCCAGCACGCGCTGCGCGGCGTCGTGGAAGTCGCGGTACTTGGCGCCCGGCTGCACGGCCGCGATACCGGCCTCCTGGGCCTCGTACACGGCGTCGTAGATCTTCTTCTGGATCTCGCTGTACGTGCCGTTGACCGGCAGCGTGCGCGTGACGTCGGCGGTGTAGAGGGTGTGGGTCTCCACGCCCGCGTCCAGCAGCAGCAGGTCGCCGGAGCGGACGGGGCCGTCGTTGCGGACCCAGTGCAGGGTGCAGGCGTGCGGGCCGGCCGCGCAGATGGAGCCGTAGCCGACGTCGTTTCCCTCCACGCGCGCACGGAGGAAGAACGTGCCCTCGATGTAGCGCTCGCTCGTCGCCTCGGCCTTGTCGAGGACCTTGACGACGTCCTCGAAGCCGCGGACCGTCGAGTCGACGGCCTTCTGCAGCTCGCCGATCTCGAACTCGTCCTTGACGAGACGGGCCTCGGAGAGGAAGACGCGCAGCTCCTCGTCGCGCTCGGCGGTGACCTTGTCGGTGAGGGCCGCCTCGATGCCGGCGTCGTGGCCGCGCACCACGCGGACCGGGCCGGTGGCCTCGCGGAGCTTGTCGGCCAGCTCGCGCACGTCGGCGGCCGGGATGCCGTACAGCGCCTCGGACTCGGTGAGGGAGTGCCGGCGGCCGACCCACAGCTCGCCCTGGCCGGAGAGCCAGAACTCGCCGTTCTCGCGGTCGGAGCGCGGCAGCAGGTAGAGGGTGGCCTCGTGGCCGTCGCCCCTGGGCTCCAGCACCAGGACGCCGTCCTCGGTCTGGTTGCCGGTGAGGTACGCGTACTCGACGGAGGCGCGGAAGGGGTACTCGGTGTCGTTCGAGCGGGTCTTCAGGTTGCCCGCCGGGATCACCAGGCGCTCGCCCGGGAAGCGGGCGGAGAGCGCGGCACGGCGGCGCGCGGTCTCCGCGGCCTGCGGGATCGGCTCCAGGTCACGCAGCTCCGTGTCGGCCCAGCCGGACTTCATGTTCTCGGCAAGCTCGTCGGAGACGCCCGGGTACAGGCCGTTCTTCCGCTGCTTGACGGTCTCCTCGGCCTCGGTCTCCGGGCCCTCCGCGGTAGCGGAGTCGGGGACAGCCGGGTTGAGCTCGTCGGACACGTGATCCTCCTCGATACGCCAGTGATCTCCCCCGGGGCCCGCGACGCTCCTGCTTGTGGCCGAGCGGGGACCACCATCATCGTACGGTCGTACCGGGAGCGGACGGGGGCGGATGACCTGTTATGCCCGGTCATGCCAGCCGCGCGGAGCGTGCGGCTCAGTCGAAGCGGGCCGCCAGCAGGACCACGTCCTCCTCGCTGTCGGCCGCGTCCAGGCCGTCCGGCAGGACCGCCCGCAGGACGTGGTCGGCGACGGCCCCCGGATCCTGCCGCACCGCGCGCGGGACGCCCGCGGCGGCGGCGTGCAGCCGGGCGAAGGCCCGGTCCATCGGGTCGCCGGTACGGTGCAGCAGCCCGTCGGTGTAGAGCAGGACCGTCTCCCCGGCCTCCGCCTGGATCTCCACGCTGGGCGCCTCCCAGCAGGCGAGCATGCCGAGCGGCGCGGAGACGGAGGTCTCGGCGAACTCCGTGCGCCGCTCGCCGGTCAGCAGCGGCGGGCTGTGCCCGGCACCGGCCAGGGTGACCTTGCGCACGGCGGGCTCGCAGTAGGCGAACAGGGCGGTGGCCGAGCGGGCCGGCTCGGTCAGCCGCAGCAGCAGCTCCAGGTCGGACAGGACGGCGACCGGGTCCTCGCCCTCCATCACGGCGTACGCGCGCAGGGAGGCGCGCAGCCGTCCCATGGCGGCCACCGCGCTCGGCCCGGAGCCGGTGACCGAGCCGACCGAGAGGCCGAGGGCGGCCTCCGGCAGCGGCAGGGCGTCGTACCAGTCACCGCCGCCGCGCGGGCCCGCGCGGTGCCGGGCGGCGAGCTGGACGCCGGCCACCCGGGGCAGCCGGGCGGGCAGCAGTTCCTCGGTGAGGGCCGCCACGCACGCGCGTGTGCGCTCCACCTCCAGCAGCCGGGCGAGGTGCTCGGTGGCGTGCCGGACGTACAGGCCCACGAGGTGGCGCCGGCGCTCGTGCGGCTCGGCCGGTTCGTCGTAGAGCCAGACGACGGCGCCGAGGCGGCCCGCGGACTCGGTGGCGAGCGGGAGGGCGTAGCTGGCGGCGTAGCCGAGGCGGGCGGCCACCTCGCGGTGGCGCGGGTCCAGGCCCTCCTCGGCGAACAGGTCCGGGTGGACGATCTCGGCGGCGCCGCGGGTGTCGTACGGCAGGGCGCCGCGCGGCACGGTCTCGATGTGACCGAGGTCGGCGCGGCCGAGACCGAGGCCGAGGGTGGTGCGGGGCCCGTCGCCGTCGCCGGGCTCCAGGACGGCCAGGCCGCGGCGGGCGCCGACCAGGGCGGCGCCGGCGCGCAGGAGTTCGTGCAGGGCGGGGTCGAGGGCGCTGGTGCGCGAGAGGCGCTCGGTGAGTTCGTGGAGGGTCGTGAGATCGGAGACCCAGCCGGCCAGCCGGTCCTGGAGCAGGGTGCCGGGGGCCGGGCTGTGCGGCGCGGGGACCGCGGGAGCGGGGCCGGAGGTGGGGGAGGCGGGGGAGGCGGGTGCGGCAGTGTGGGCGGGTGTGGAGACCGTGGGATCGATTCCAGCCACTTTCGGAGGGTGCGGGGCGTTCATGGCGTCCGGCCTTCAGACCGGTGCGTATTGCTGAAAAGCATCGCAAACCCCCATGTCATTCTGCGCCGCTAGCAGTGTCTCCACATGTACACGCACTCGTAAGGGGATGTCCAGCATTGTCCTGCGGGGATTCCTGGTGTCCATGAGGTTGGTGAGGGTTTTCCTCGAACCCCTTGCCTTACTGCCAAGTTGGCTCAAAACTGCCTTAGGTATCGGTTCATTGCGGTCGACTGGCCTTGCTCCACGGAGCGTCACAGCGGTCGTGATGGGTACGTACTCGGAGAAGGCCAGGGGTGGTTGGGGGCCACCCGGAACCTGGCGACGGACCCGGGCGTCATAGCCACCGACGGCCGAGCCCCATCCTCCCGTGGCGGAGGCGGAGAGAAATACGCGCGACGGCAAAACGCCAGACTTCGCCACCCCCACGCCGCAGCCGTGCTTTTGATAGACGCACTATGGACGCGGACGCGGCCAACGCTCGACCCCCTGGGGTTCCCCCTGCCGTGCGCGGGGGTGTGATGCGCCAACAGGTACGCCCAGTGAAGTGATCGACACATGGTGTGATGTGGCCCACGGTGTTGCCAGCGGTGCAACGGAAAGGAACGAGCGCTCATGCGCGAGATCCTCGGAAGGCGACGCAGGCTTCTGTCCAGGCGGAACGACGGGAGGCCTGAACTGATCGGCGCAGCCCTGACCTTCGCGACGCAATGGCAGTGGCCGGTGCTCCCCGGTGTGGCGCCGGACCCGCAGGGACGGGCCCGCTGCGCCTGCCCCGACCCCGAGTGCACGGTGCCCGGTGCGCACCCCTTCGACCCCGGCCTGCTCGCCGCCACCACCGACGAGCGCATGGTGCGCTGGTGGTGGACCAACCGGCCGGCCGCCCCGGTCGTCCTGGCCACCGGAGGCAAGGCGCCCTGCGCGGTCAGCCTGCCGGCGCTCGCCGCCTCCCGCGCCCTCGCCCTGCTCGACCGGCGCGGCATGCGGCTCGGGCCGGTGGTCGCCTCGCCCACCCGCTGGGCGCTGCTCGTCAAGCCGTACTCCATGGAGCAACTCGGCGAACTGCTCTACGCCAAGGACTTCGTCCCCGGCTCCCTGCGCTTCCACGGCGAGGGCGGTTATCTCGCGCTGCCCCCGTCCGAGACCGGCCAGGGCGCCGTCCGCTGGGAGCGCGCGCCGCTGCCCGGCTCCGCCGCGCCCTGGGTGCCCGATGTGGAGGCCGTCGTGGACGCCGTGGTCGACGCCCTCACTCGTACGGGTGTGAGCGCGCCCGAGTTGTAAGGGTGTCGGGCGCGGGCGGGGCGGGTGAGCCCCGCTCGCTCGTTATCGTCCGCATATGCAGCGTCAACCCGGCGGCCACCGCGCCCCACGGCCGCACCGCGGCCGGCGGAACCACCGAAAGCCCGAGCCCCGCCAACTCCGTCTGCTCGCCCTCGCGGGCTTCGTGGCGGCCATGGTCGCGCTGCCGCTGGCCGTGGCCTCCGCGCGGCAGGCGGGCGACGCCGGCCGGGCCGCCGTACCGGCCGCCCCCCGCGGTGACGCCACGACCCGCCCGGACACCGGCAGCCGCTCCCCCCGCCTGCTCGGCCTCGGGCTCGCCACCGCCGCCCGCTGCGGCCCCGAACTCACCTCGCCCGACGGCATCGAGGCGCAGACCTGTGTGCTGACGCAGGGCGAGGACACCTGGGCGCGCGCCTACTACCGCAACGCCACCGGCCGGTCGCTGGACTCCGTGCTGAGCCTGATGGGCCCGGGCGACCGGACCGTCCAGATCCGCTGTGCCACCGGGACCGACGACGAGCCCGCCACCTGTGAGACTCCGCGCGAGCGCAGCCGGGGCGGACCGGACGTCTACACGGCCGTCTCCGAGTTCGCCGAGCGCGGCCCTGACGGGGCACTGCTGCTCCGCTCCGGCAGCAACTCCTGAGCGCCCGGGGAGAATTGGTGGCTTGGTGCGCGCCGCCCGCCGTACGCGGGCATGGAAAGACCCGGTTGCTGGCGACGGGGGATGCACCAGCAACCGGGCTACTGGAACGGTAACAAGAGATCGGCGGTTCGCAAATTCCGGGTTGGCTATTCGGACACCGATTGCCCTGTCGGCACCGGGAGTTGTGACGCGAGTCACCTGCCGCGCGGTCCGCTGCCACGGCTGACCGACCGGTCAGCCGTGAACATCCGCGCGCGGGGCGTCAGCTCAGCGTGACCTGCCGGTTGGTCAGGCCGCCGCGCGCCCGGCGCTCCTCCGGAGTCAGCGGCTCCTGGACCGCGAGGGCGGCGGCGAGGCGCTCGGCGAACTCGGCGGCCGGCTTCTCCACGTCCTCCGCGGTGACCCCGGTCGGCAGGTCCCAGACCGGCACGATGAGGCCGTGAGCACGGAAGGAGCCCACGAGCCGGGTGCCCTCGCCGAGGCTGGACCGGCCCGCCGCGTGCAACCGCGCGAGGGCGTCCAGAAGCTGCTCCTCCGGGTGGGGCATGACCCAGCGAAGGTGGTTCTTCTCCGGGGTCTCGCACCAGTACGCGGCGTCCACACCGGACAGCTTCACGGTCGGGATGGCGGCGGCGTTGGCCCGCTCCAGGGAGGCGGCCACCTCCGGCGTGGCGTTCTCCGCGTCCGGCACCCAGAACTCGAAGCCGCTGTGCACGACCGGTTCGAACGCGCCCTCCGGGTCGAGCAGATCCTGTAGGCGCGGCCCCTCGGCGGGGGCCCGGCGGCCCTGCACCGGGGTGCCCGGCGCGGCCTCCAGCGCGCGCAGCAGCGTGTCGGCGAGGTCGCGGCTGATGTCGCCGGACGCCGTGTCGTTCTGCAGGCCGATCAGCACCGAGCCGTCGTCGCGGCGCAGCGCGGGCCAGGCCATCGGCAGCACGGTGGCCAGGGTGACCGACGGAACGCCCTCGGGCAGGCCGCCGCGCAGGGTCAGCCCTGCCGTCGCGGCCGGGACCAGCTCGCGCAGCGCGACCCAGTCGCACTCGCCCGGCAGTCCCTCGAACGGGCGCTGCACCAGCTCGGTCGCGGCGTGCGCGGCCGCCCGGCCGTGGCAGGCCTTGTAGCGCCGGCCGCTGCCGCAGGGGCAGGGTTCACGGGCGCCGACAACCGGGATCTCCCCGTCGATCAGCTGCGGCTTGACCTTCGTCTGGGGTCGCTTTTTGGCCATGGTGGGTGTCTCCCGGTTACGGCTCTTCTCGTACGTCCGGAGCCTAGCCGTTCCGACCATGGCCGACGGGAACCTGTGGACAACGCACGCGCGCTCGACGCCGGTGGGTGAATCCACGGGTGGCGGACGGGGGGGCGCCGCCCTGGTTCAGTCCAGGTCGTCGAACACGTCGCCGAAGTCGAGCCCGGACAGCTCGGGCAGCGGCGCGGAGCGGGTGACGCGCGTAGCGAAAGCCTCGCGGCGGCATCCGGCGTCGGGATCGTGGACGTCCTCGTGGACCAGCGCCCAGACCGTCACCTCGCCCTGGACGTCGTCCCGGACGCCCCAGTCGTCGGCGAGGGCCGTGATGATGTTCAGCCCGCGACCGCCGTGCGCGGTCACCGAGGGAGTGGCCGGCGCCGGGCGGGTCGGGCCGCCGCCGTCCGTGACCTCCACGACGAGCCGCCCGCGCGCGTCGACCCGCCAGGCGGCGCGGACGTCCCCGTCCCCGGCCGGCGCGTCCCCCAGGGGCCGCCCGTGCTTGCAGGCGTTGCTCAACAGTTCGGAAAGGATCAGTACGGCGTCGTCGATGACCGCTTCGGACACACCACCGCTGCGCAGCTGCGCCCGCATCCGGTGCCGCGCCTTGCCCACGCCCGCAGGGCCATGGGGTACGGCCATGCTCGACGACGTGGGCACCTCCTGTGCCACCACCAACGCCACCCCCGAGACCTCCTTCGCCCCACGCCATGGGGTGGATGCCCTCTCGGCCTGTACCGGAAACCGGCCAATCCTCTTCCGGTGACGCATTCGACACGGGCGGACACGCAGCGAACGCGCCGGGGCACGCCCAGTGACGGGCCCGCACGGGCGTGGCGGGCACGGGCCGGCTCAGCGGCCCAGTCGCCGCAGCACCGCGCGCGGGCGGTTGGTGATGATGGCGTCGACGCCCAGCCCGACACAGAGATCGACGTCCTCGGGTTCGTTCACGGTCCACACGTGGACCTGGTGACCGGCCCGTTTCAGCCGCTCCACATAGGCGGGGTGACTGCGCACGATACGGATCGAGGGCCCCGCGATGCCCACGCCGACGGGCAGCCGTCCGTCGCGCAGCCGGGGCGAGACGAACTGCATCAGGTACACCGTCGGCAGCGTCGGCGCCACGGCCCGCACCCGGTGCAGCGAACGCGCCGAGAAGCTCATGACCCGGACCGGCGACTCGGCGGCGGACGCCGGCGCGTCCAGCCCGAACCGTTTCAGCAGGGCCAGCAGCCGCTCCTCGACCTGCCCCGCCCAGCGCGTGGGGTGCTTGGTCTCGATGGCCAGCTCCACCCGCCGTCCGGCGTCCGCGACCAGCTCCAGCAGCCGCTCCAGGGTGAGCACGGAGGTCTCCTCGCGGTCCTCCGGCCGGTGCTCCCAGTCGGGTTCCTCGTCCCGCCCGCGCCAGGCCTCGCGCGTCTTCCAGGAGCCGAAGTCGAGGGCGGCCAGATCGGCCAGTTCCAGCGCGGACACCGCGCCGCGGCCGTTGGAGGTACGGTTCACCCGCCGGTCGTGGACGCAGACCAGATGGCCGTCCGCGGTCAGCCGTACGTCGCACTCCAGGGCGTCCGCGCCGTCCTCGATGGCCTTCCGGTAGGCGGCGAGGGTGTGTTCGGGTGCGTCCTCCGAGGCGCCGCGGTGGGCGACGACCTGGAGGGAGTGCTGTCGTGCGTGGGTCACCGCGCCATGGTGCCACCGCCGCCGGGTACACGGGGCGGCGCGGGCCCCGTCCCCGCGACGCACGGGGGGCATGCGGCATGCACGTTACAAAACCTTTGCTCGAAAGATCCTATATAAACCTATATAAAGACGGCTGCCGGACCCACAGCCACCGCTTATGGTGCTCTGACGGCCCGTGGGAAAAGCTGACTGCAGACCAGTGCGACCGACGACACCAGGCTTGGATCGAGGAGAAGACCTGTGAGCACCGAGAACGAGGGCAACGCGGTACCCCCGGCGCCGTCCGCACCTCCCGTGCCGATGGCCTCTCCCGCCGCTTCCCCGCAGGGCCCCGCGCCCGAGGGGAACGCGCCGACGGCCCCGCTCCCGCCCGAGGCCCCGGCGGCCTCCGCCACGGCCGGCCACGGTCCCGCGCACCAGCCCGGCCCGGCCCCCGACGGCTCCTGGCCGCCCCCGCCGCCGGGTCCCCCGGCCTACGCCGACGGCGGCTCCGGCGCCGCGGGCACCGGGTGGGGGAGCACCTACCAGCAGCCCGCTCCCAAGCCGCGCGGCGGTCGCGGCGGGCTGGTCGCGGCCGTCCTGGTGGCCGCGCTGGTGGCGGGCGGCCTGGGCGGCGGCCTCGGCTACACCCTGGCCAAGGACCGGGACGACCGCGGCTCCACCACCGTCTCCGCGTCCGACGCCGGCGCCACGCAGGTCAAGCGCGCGCCGGGGACGATCGCCAACGTGGCCGCCAAGGCGCTGCCCAGCACGGTGACCATCGAGGCGGAGAGCACCAACGGCGAGGGCGGGGTGGGCACCGGGTTCGTCTTCGACACCCAGGGTCACATCGTCACCAACAACCACGTGGTGGCGGACGCGGTGGACGGCGGCAAGCTGACGGCCACCTTCCCGAACGGCAAGAAGTACGACGCCGAGATCGTCGGCCACGCGGAGGGCTACGACGTCGCGGTCATCAAGCTGAAGAACGCCCCCTCCGACCTCAAGCCGCTCACCCTCGGTGACTCCGACAAGGTGGCCGTCGGTGACGAGACCATCGCCATCGGTGCCCCCTTCCGCCTGTCCAACACGGTCACGACGGGCATCATCAGCGCCAAGAACCGCCCGGTGGCCTCCAGTGACGGCAGCTCCAGCAGCAAGGCGTCGTACATGAGCGCCCTGCAGACCGACGCGTCCATCAACCCCGGTAATTCCGGCGGCCCGCTGCTGGACGCCTCCGGCGCGGTCATCGGCATCAACTCCGCGATCCAGTCCACCGGCAGCGGCGGCTTCGGCACCGGCCAGTCCGGCTCGATCGGCCTGGGCTTCGCCATCCCGATCAACCAGGCCAAGTACGTCGCCCAGCAGCTGATCAAGACCGGCAAGCCGGTGTACGCGCGCATCGGCGCGTCCGTCTCCCTGCAGGACTCCAGTGACGGCGCGCAGATCACCGACCAGGGCACGGGCGGCTCCGCCGCGGTCGAGACGGGCGGTCCGGCGGACAAGGCCGGACTCAAGCCCGGTGACGTCATCACCAAGCTCGACGACCACGTGATCGACAGCGGACCGACCCTCATCGGCGAGATCTGGACCCACAAGCCGGGCGACAAGGTGACGGTCACCTACAAGCGGGGCGGCCAGGAGCACACGGTGGAACTGACGCTGGGTTCCCGGGTGGGCGACAACTGACCCACGGGGGCCATGCCCCACCCCACCGCCTTCGCGCGGGCCAGCGTAGGTACTGGTCAGAAGGGGTGTCTCTCGAAGAGAGGCACCCCTTCTGCATGGGGTCCGTCTCACCTTGATCCGGCTCTCTCGCGTTGTGGATCAGTGCACGTGGACCGGGCGTGGAGCACCGTTGCGAGACAAACAGCAGGTCAGCGCCTGGTTCTTCATGGTGGAGCCGGTTTCTCCCGGCTTCTTCGGCGCCCAGCTGGGAGCTCGGGTGGCGTCCTTGAAATCGGCCGACCTCATCAGAACCCGCCAGTCCTCCTTGCCCGCATCGCCGTCGAGCCGAACGGTGAACTCTTTGACCTGGTGGGTGTCATGGAAGTACAGGACCACGACTTGGCGTTCTGAACCGTCGTCATAGAAGTCGCCTGTCACTTTGCCGCGGGCGCCGGCTCCGAAGCCCTTGATCCAGTTCTCGGCGGTCTTTCGGGCTACCGCTTCGCTGCTGTCGTTGGTCGCCAGCTTGCGGAGCTCAGCCGTCTTGCCGTCGGCGATGTCCCACACCAGCTCTTGCATCACCAGCAAAGAGCCGGTGGAGGGATAGCCGACCACGTGCAACGGTCCGTGGTCGGCGTACGCCTGCTCGTAGGACGAGCCCGGTCCTGTGGCATCAGCAGAGCTGCTGCCGAGAACAGCACATCCAGATGTCAGCAACACCGCTGCTGCCATCCATCCGGCCGCCGCATGGCTATGCTTCAACCCGGGCATCTCACGTTCCTTGCCACCAGCGGGTCTTGGGGCTTGTAAACCCTCTCCGTCTTCCACTCGAAGAAGACGAGATCCCCCACCTTGGCGTTGCACTCGTGCGGGACGACTGCGGCGTTCCGCCACTTGGTCACGTGCCACCGGAGGTGGTCCGCGACCAAGCATCGTCAGGCACGTCAGTAGGCTTACGCGGTACCGGCGTGAGCTGGGACCAAGCGTCGCTCTTGGGATCGCGGGCGAGTCAGACTCAGTGGACCCCGTGTGGACCACAGCCCCCGTACGGCGCCCGGTCCCGGTACGCTGTACCCGCTCCGCCCCTGGTGGGCGGGCGAGGTGGGTTGCCCGAGCGGCCTAAGGGAACGGTCTTGAAAACCGTCGTGGCGCGAGCCACCGTGGGTTCAAATCCCACACCCACCGCGCAGGTGAACGGCCCCTGACCGGGTGAAAAGGTCGGGGGCCGATCCCATCGGCCCATCCATTCGGGCATTCGGGCGGGACGGGGGTGATGGGTCGACGAGACAGCGGCCGCCGTGTCGGGTCCGGCCACCGCTGCGACCGTGCTCGTACGTTCCGCCTCGGGAGGAGCCCCGATCATGCACGCCCATCTGACCACGGGAGACTGGTGGCTCATCGCGGTCGGCGTCACCGTCGTCTACCTGGCCGCGATGTACTGGTGCATGCCCACGCCGAAGGCGAAGCGGCGCATGCTCGTCGCCCCGCTGGCCGGCTGGGTGTTCCTGCTGCCCAACGCCGTGGTGAAGGGCTATTCCGTCTCGCACACCCTGTACTTCTACAGCTGTGCCCTGGTGATGTTCGTCGTCATGCTGGTGCCGGTGGCGAGAAGGGTCGCGTCCGACATCGCGGAGCAGGAGGAGAAGCCCTGGGCCAAGGTGCCCCTCAACACCTTCTCCTTGTACTGGATGGCCGGGTCGGCCACGGGGTGCATCGCGGGAGTGGTCTACCTCTGGCCGTTGCTCGCCTAGCCGGCGGGGGAAGATCTTGCCGGCGCCGCCCGTCTCACGGCCGGTGCCCGGTCAGCCGGGCCGCTGACGCGATCGTGGCGCGGGCCTCGCGTTCGGTCAGGCCGGTCTCGCGGGCGGCGGCCACCAGGGGGTCGGCCAGGGCGGGCCCGATGCCGTTCTCGTAGGCGCGGCAGGCGGCCCAGAACAGGCGGGTGTTGCGCTGTCCCTCGTGCGCGGCGAGCACGAACTGGACCAGCCCCTGTCCGTGGCCGCCCACTGCCGGACGGGTGGGGTGGGGCGCGCGGGGCGGGGGGAGCAGGAGCCGCAGGAGGGACGGCGGGCAGGAGGCCGGGGCGAGGTCGGCGGTGCCGGGCGCGGCGGTGTAGACGCCGTGGTCGGTGCGGGAACCGGGGCCGACGAGGTAGCCGCCGGCGCCCCGGATGTCGATGCCGGGGGCGAGCCGGCCGGCCGAGTTCGGTACGACGGTGTCGGGCGGGCCGGTCAGCCAGAGGTGGCGGCCGCCGCTCGGGGTGAGGACGACGACCGTCTCCGGGATCGTGAACAGATGGCGCAGGGCCAGTTCCCGCAGGGCGGCCGAGGAGTCCGTGCCGGACTTCGTGTCCAGGTCGACGCCGATCAGGTGGTACGGGGGCAGCCCGCAGGCGATGCCGTAGCCGGTGGCCCAGGGAGCGGCGGCGAAGAGCTCGCGGATGCGGACGGGGTCGGTGGAGGCGTCGTACACGCCATGGCCGAAGCGGCCGCACTCGCCGTGGCAGGGGCGCCCCGGCGGATTGGGGTCGTCGCGGTGCGGGGAGCGCAGGGCCGGGAGTTTCGTCCGGGACAGGGGGATCACGGCCAGTCCGCGTTCTGCGGCTGACAGCGCGTGTGCGAGGGCCAGCGTCGTGGCCTGCCGGTCGATGGTGGCCATGCCTCCATGTTCGTACAGGTGTTCGAAAATGGGAAGGGCGGGCAGTCGCGGCGCGCCGGTACGGGCCGGATCGGCCGGAAGGGTGGCGGAACGATTCACCCCTTGTATGGCTTGAAGCCGAGATGTCAGGTGAGGCATGGATCCGGGGTGAATGCAACCAAAGGTGGCGATAGGGGTTTATCGACTTGTCATCACGCTTGCGTGCGAATCGCGGCTTCCAGGACGGTTCGCCGGGGATCCGGTGGGCAACTCTGGAGGCGCGACGTCGTCCACGACAGTCAAGGCGGTCGGCCAACCGCCCTGACACCAGCCGTAGTTCACGTACCACCGGCCCTAGGGCCGCAGAGTGCTTGGTTCTGGAGGAACACATGGCAAGCATCCGTACCGCCCGCGTTCTCGCCGCAGTCTCCGCTCTCCCGCTCGCAGCCGCCCTCTTCGCCGGCGTAGCGACGGCGGACAACGGCGCCCTCGCGGACGACGGATCGAACTCGGGCGTGGCGGCCGTCCTCGGCAGCGGGGTCGGCGACGACAACAACGGCAACTCGTCCACCACGAACCAGAACGCGGCCGGCTCCGGCGCCTCGAACCAGAGCAACACCGCCCAGGTCAACGGCTCCGCGTTCACGGCCATCCGGCAGGGCAACGAGAACATCGACGTCAACTTCACCCAGCTCTGGTGAGCCGGGGGCGAGGGTCCTCCTGAGGAGGGCTCCCGCGGGGTGTGCTTCGGGGTCGCAACACGTCGGCGCGGCGGTGCTTCGGTGCCGCCGCGTCGGCGTTCCCCGGTCCGGGGTGACCTGACCGGCCTGCCGGAGACGGACGCGGTGGCCCGCCGGTTCCGGCGCACCTCCGGGCTCGGCCCGGACGGCATCGACTGGGCGGGGATGCGTCACCCGCACGGCATGAACGGCAGCGTGGAGGCGGTGCGCCAGCTGCGGTGAACGGCCGTGCACCAGGTCCCGGGGGTCGCCCGCACCCCGGCGACGGCCGGCACCGGGGTGCCGGCATCCGGGCTGGTCCTGACGGGGGACGGCTGACCTCCTCAGGGTCGTACCCGCAGACCGGGCACACCCGCACTCCACCTTCAGGAGGTGGAGGCAGCCCCACCCCTACAACCTGAGGGGGACTCGCCTTCGGGACCTGCGGCCGATCCGCGCCGTGGGCCGCACTCCTAGCGTGGAGTCATGACCACACCCGTCTGCACCAGCGCCTCGGCCGCCGCCGCACCCGGGCGGCGGACTCCCGCCTACCCGTCGTTCGCGTCGTACGTGCGGGCCCGTCAGCCGGTCCTGCTGCGCACCGCGCGCTCGCTGACCGCGAACCCGAGCGACGCCGAGGACCTGCTGCAGACCGCGCTCGCCAAGACCTATGTGGCCTGGGAGCGGATCGAGGACCAGCGGGCGCTCGACGGCTATGTGCGCCGGGCGCTGCTGAACACCCGGACCTCGCAGTGGCGCAAGCGCAGAGTGGACGAGTTCTCCTGCGACGAGCTGCCCGAGCCGGAGCCCGTGACCGGCGGCGACGACCCGGCCGAACGCCAGGCGCTGCGCGACGCGATGTGGCGGGCCGTCCTGCGGCTGCCGGCCCGGCAGCGGGCGATGGTGGTCCTGCGGTACTACGAGGACCTCAGCGAGGCCCAGACCGCCGAGGTGCTCGGCGTGTCGGTGGGCACGGTGAAGTCGGCGGTGTCCCGCGCGCTGGGCAAGCTGCGCGAGGACCCCGAACTGGAGCTGGCCCGCTAGCCGTTACCCGGGCGCCGACGGCCCGGCCGGACTCCCTCCTCCCCCGCCGCAGGCCCCCAGGTCGCGCTTCCCCCTCCCCTGCTACAGGCCCCCCGGGCCGCGCTTCCCCCTTCCGCCGACCGGGATTTCCTCCCCCTCAGTGACACACCCCCTAGTGACATACCGCGTGGTATGTGCGCAGAATCAGCGCACCCCCCTACTACCGCGTAGGCAATGTCGCCCGGGAGGAACGCCGTGCTGGCCACCATGCAGGACGTACCGCTGCTGATCTCCAGGATCCTGACCCACGGGTCGACGGTCCACGGCTCGTCGCGGGTGACCACCTGGACCGGGGAACCGGAGCCCCAGCGGCGCACCTTCGCCGAGATCGGGGCCCGCGCCGCCCAGTTGGCACACGCCCTGCGGGACGAGCTGGGCGTGACCGGCGACGACCGGGTCGCCACGCTCATGTGGAACAACGCCGAGCATGTCGAGGCGTACTTCGCGATCCCGTCCATGGGCGCGGTGCTGCACACGCTCAACCTGCGCCTGCCGGCCGAGCAGTTGGTGTGGATCGTCGACCACGCGGCCGACAAGGTCGTCCTCGTCAACGGCTCGCTGATCCCGCTGCTCGCGCCGCTGCTGCCCAAGCTGCCCACCGTCGAGCACATCGTCGTGTCCGGGCCCGGCGACCGCGCCCCGCTCCAGGGCGCCACCGCCCGGGTGCACGAGTACGAGGAACTGCTCGCCGGCCGCCCGACCGGTTACGACTGGCCCGAGCTGGACGAACGCCGGGCCGCCGCCATGTGCTACACCTCCGGCACGACCGGCGACCCCAAGGGCGTGGTCTACAGCCACCGTTCCATCTACCTGCACTCCATGCAGGTCAACATGGCCCAGTCGATGGGCCTGACCGACCAGGACACCTCCCTCGTGGTCGTCCCGCAGTTCCACGTCAACGCCTGGGGCCTGCCGCACGCCACCTTCATGACCGGCGTCAACATGCTGATGCCGGACCGCTTCCTGCAGCCCGCCCCGCTCGCCGAGATGATCGAGCGCGAACGGCCCACCCACGCGGCGGCCGTCCCGACCATCTGGCAGGGCCTCCTCGGCGAGCTGCACGCCACACCCCGTGACGTCTCCTCCCTCACCCAGGTCACCATCGGCGGCTCCGCCTGCCCGCCCTCCCTCATGGCGGCCTTCGACGAGCTGGGCATGCGGGTCTGCCACGCCTGGGGCATGACGGAGACCTCCCCGCTCGGCACGGTCGCCCGCCCGCCGGCCCACGCGGCGGGCACCGACGAGGAGTTCGCCTACCGCCTCACCCAGGGCCGCTTCCCGGCCGGCGTCGAGGCCCGCCTCACCGGCCCCGGCGGCGAACGCCTGCCCTGGGACGGCGCGTCGGCGGGCGAGCTGGAGGTGCGCGGCCCCTGGATCGCGGGCGCGTACTACAACGGCCCCGACGCCGAACCGCTGCGCCCCGCCGACAAGTTCAGCGAGGACGGCTGGCTGAAGACCGGAGACGTCGGCACCATCTCCCCCGACGGCTTCCTCACCCTCACCGACCGCGCCAAGGACGTCATCAAGTCCGGCGGCGAATGGATCTCCTCCGTCGAGCTGGAGAACGCGCTGATGTCCCACCCGGACGTCGCCGAGGCCGCCGTGGTCGCCGTACCGGACGAGAGGTGGGGCGAGCGCCCGCTGGCCACGGTCGTCCTGCGGCCGGGCGCGACCGCCGACTTCGAGACCCTGCGCGCCTTCCTCGCCGAGGAGGGCCGCATCGCCAAGTGGCAGCTCCCCGAGCGCTGGACGGTCGTCGAGTCGGTACCGAAGACGAGCGTGGGCAAGTTCGACAAGAAGGTGCTGCGCCGGCAGTACGCCGACGGGCGCCTGGACGTCACCCGGCTCTGAGAACCCCTGCGGGGCTCTGAGAACGCCTGCGGGCCGCCCCCCGGAAGGGGAGGCGGCCCGCGGACCGCTCGTCGGACACAGGGGCGCTAGTTCGTGCCGATCCGGGCCAGCAGGTCCACGATCCGCGACTGCACCTCACCGCTGGTCGACCGCTCGGCGAGGAACAGCACGGTCTCGCCGGAGGCCAGCCGGGGCAGGTCGGCCGGGTCGACGGCGGCGGTGTAGACGACCAGCGGGGTGCGGTTGAGCTGCCCGTTCGCCCGCAGCCAGTCGACGATCCCGGCCCGTCGGCGGTGCACCTGCATCAGGTCCATCACCACCAGGTTCGGCCGGAACTGCCCCGCCAGCGTCACCGCGTCGTTGTCGTTCGCGGCCCGCGCCACCTGCATCCCGCGCCGCTCCAGCGTCGCGGTCAGCGCCAGCGCGATCTCCGCGTGCTCCTCGATGAGCAGCACCCGCGGAGGATGCTGCTCGCTGTCCCGGGGAGCCAGCGCCTTCAGCAGTACGGCGGGGTCGGCGCCGTACGCCGCCTCGCGCGTCGCCTGCCCCAGCCCGGCCGTGACCAGCACCGGGACCTCGGCGGCCACGGCGGCCTGACGCAGCGACTGCAACGCCGTCCGCGTGATCGGTCCGGTCAGCGGGTCCACGAACAGCGCGGCGGGGAAGGCCGCGATCTGGGCGTCGACCTCCTCGCGCGAGTGCACGATCACCGGCCGGTAGCCACGGTCGCTCAGCGCCTGCTGGGTCGTCACGTCCGGCGCGGGCCACACCAGCAGCCGGCGCGGGTTGTCCAGCGGCTCCGGGGGCAGCTCGTCGTCCAGCGGCTGCGGACGCGGGGTGTCCGCCACCTCCACGGCCCCGCCGGGACCGTCCAGCGGCTCCGGCCCCTCGGCGGCATCGGGCCCCGGGGCGCCTATGGCGTACGACCGCCCGCCCCCCTCGGTACCCTGCGCCGGCCGCGCCTGCCCACCGAGCGAGGGCTGCGGCACGGGTGCCGGGGCGGTGGGCGAGGGGTGCGGCGGGGTCGGCTGCCCGGCGAGCGAGGTCTGGCCGCCGAGTGACGGTTGTCCGGCCGGCGCGGGGTGCGCGGGCGCGGGCTCGGCGGACGGGTGCGGCCGGGCCGCCTGGTCCGGCCGGGGCTCCTGGCCGGCGGGTGCCGGCTCGGGACGCGTGCCCAGCTTGCGCCGCCGGCCCGAACCGCCCGGCGCGTGCGGCGGCGGGGTCGCCGTCGGCTGCTGCACCTGGGCGGCCTGCCGCGCGAACGGCACGCCCTGCCCGAGCGTACGGACGCTGATCGCCCGCCCCTGCGTCGAGTCCGGGTCGACGGGGGCGCCACCGGCGGCTTCGGCGGGCAGCGGCATCGCGACCCGCTGCGGCCGGCCACCGGCGGGAACCCCGGCACCGGAGGTGTCCCCGGAGCCGGGCCATTGCTGCGGGACGGCGGCGGCGGGGGTGCCGGGGGCCGGGCTGGGGGTTCCCGTGCCGGAGGTGTCGTCGGCGCCCGGCCACTGCTGCGGGACGCCGGGCGGCACGGGCGCGGCTTGGGCCCCCTGCGCCCCCGCGGGCACCTGACCCGCGGCTGCCTCGGCCGGCAGCGGCAGCGCACCCGGGGACGCCACCGGAGTACCGGCGGCCGGGGTGCCCGGCTGCGCGACAGCGAGGTGGGGAGCGGTGCCCTGGCCCTGCGGGGCCTGGCCGGGCGTGCCATGGGCGGGCGTGCCATGGGCGGGCGTGGCCGGGGCCGGTGCGGCGGGGGCGGGTGCGGGCTGACCAGCGGCGACAGGGGCGGGCGTGCCGTGGGCGGGAGCGAGGTGGCCCGGCGTACCCGGGGCCGGTGCGGCCGGTCGGCCTCCCGCTGCCGGCTGGCCCGGGGCGGTGGTGCCGGGCTGGGCGCCGGGGCCCGCAGGCACGGCACCCTGCGCCTGGGCGGCGGGCTGCCCGGCCGGGGGAACGGGACCGGCCTGGACGGGGCTGCCCTGCCCGGCCGCCCCCTGCGCCGGATCGCTGTGCGCCGGGATCCCCTGACCGGGGGCCGGCGGTACGGCCGTACCCTGCGGGACCTGGCCGGAAGCGGCCGACGCCGGAAGGGGCTGCGGCGGTGTCTGCCCGGTCGCGGGCGTCATCGCCCGGGCGGCCTCGGCGGGCTGGGCCACGGCCCGGCGGCGTCGGCCGGTCGGTGCGCTGGTGGGATGCGGCTGCGGCGGGGTGTGGTCCTCGGCCTGGTCGAGCGGTACGGCGTCGTGCCGGCCGTCATCACCGGGGATGCCCTCGACGGACACCGGCATCTGGGCGGGAACCTGCACCTGACCGGGCAACGGCCCTGCACCGGCCACCGGACCGGGGACGCCGGTCCGCCCGCCGACGGCGGGACCCGCACTGGGCGCACCGGGGGCACCGGGGACGGCTGGGGCTACGGCACCTGCACCGGGGACGGCCGGGGCCACGGCACCGGGAGCCAAGGGGGCGCCGGCGTCGGTGCCGGAGGCTGCCGGCGCACCGGCACCTGGGGCGACGGGAGTCCGGGCACCGGGAGCGACGGGGCCACCGGCGGGAACGCCGGCAACGGGAGCGACGGGGCCACCAGCAGGGACACCGGCGTGCGGGCTGACAGGAGCACCGGCGTCAGGGCCGGCGGGAACTCCGGCGCCCGGAGCCACAGGAGCCCCCGTCCCCGGAGCCACCGGCATTCCGGCGCCCGGAGCCACAGGAGCCCCCGTCCCCGGAGTCACCGGAACCCCGGCACCCGGAGCCACAGGGACCCCCGTACCCGGCCCCGTACCCGCACCGCCACCCGGCGGCACCGGCACGGCCACACCCGCGCCCGTACCCATGGCCTCGGCCGCACCACTCTCCGGGCCCGGGGTGTCCGGGGACCGGTCCGCCTCGGCCGGCGGCAGGGCGAAGACCGTACGCGCGCCGCCCGCCTCCTGCGCCGCGGCCCGCTCCGCCGCCGCGGCCAGCGCCCGTCGGCGCCGTCCCGTCGGCTGCGCGCCCTCGGCCGGAACCGCCTCGCCACCCTGTGCCGGCACCACGGAGGCACCCTCGGCCGGAACCGCCCGCGCACCCGGCTCGCCGCCCGCCGCCGGAAGCGCCGGAGGCAGCGCGGCCTGCGGGGCACCGGAGTCGCGGCGGGCGCGTCGGCCCGTCGGCACGGGCACGCCCTGCGGCGGCACGGTGCCACCGAGTCCCGTACCGGAGGCGGCGGCCCCCGCGCCCTGTTCGGCCGAGGTCACCACGGACCCCTCGGACACGCCCTCGGCGTTGCCCTCACCGGCACCGGCACCGGCGTTGTCCGCGGGCCGGCCGCGGCGGCGTCCGGTCCCGCCGGACGCGGTCTCCGTGCCCTCGGCCGGGACGGGGGCAGCCTCCTCGGCGGGGGCGGCGGCACGCCGCCGGCGCCGTCCGGTCGGCGCGGGCGCCTCCGTGTCACCGGCGTCACCCGCGCCGGCCACGTCACTGTCCAGGAAGGCGTCCGTGGAGGCCCGCCGGGCCCGCCGCCGGCCGCCGGCGGGGCCCTGCCCCGCCGTACCGGCGTCGTCCTCGCCGCCCTCACCACCGTCCGGCACCCGCACCGCGACCGGCGCCTCGGCGGCACCGGCCGCCCCCGCGGCCCCTGCCGCGACCGCGCCCGCCCCGCCGCCGAGCGGTACTTCGAGCACGTACGCGCTGCCGCTCATGCCCGGCACCTCGTGCGTCTGGAGCACACCGCCGTGGGCCCGCACGATCCCGCGCACGATCGGCTCGTGCACCGGGTCCCCGCCGGCGTACGGGCCGCGCACCTCGATCCGCGCGACCTCACCGCGCTGCGCGGCGGCCACGACGACGGTGTTGTCCAGGTAACCGCCCGCCGAGACGGGCGTGTTGCCGGTGGCGTCGACCCCGGCGACGTCCGCGACCAGGTGCGCGAGCGCCGTGGCGAGCCGCTGCGGGTCGACCTCGGCCTCGATGGGCGGAGCGTGGACGGCGAACTGCACGCGCCCCGGCCCGATCAGCTCGACGGCCCCGTCCACACCGGCGGCGACGACGGCGTCCAGCATGACCTTCGTACGGGTGATGTCCTCGGTGCCCGCGTCCAGCCGCTGGTACCCGAGGACGTTGTCGATGAGGGTCGTGATGCGGGAGTAGCCGGCCGAGAGGTGGTGGAGCACCTGGTTGGCCTCGGGCCACAGCTGCCCGGCGTCGTCGGCGGCGAGCGCGGACAGCTCGCGGCGCAGCTCGTCCAGCGGTCCGCGCAGCGACTGCCCGAGCAGCGTCAGCAACTGTTCGTGCCGCCCGGCGAGGGCCTCGTACCTGTCCTTCTCCCGCTCGGCGAGCGCCGCGTACCGCTCCTCGCCCGCCGCCAGTTCCTCCGTGTGCTTCTCGCGCAGTTCCTCGACCTCGGTGACGTGCTGCTGGCGCAGCGCGGTCAGGTCGGAGGCGTGTTCCTCGGAGAGCCGTTCCAGCTCCTCGGCGTGCGCCTTCTCCAGCGCGGCCTTCTCCTCCACCAGCGCGTCGTACGGCCGCCGGTCGGTGAAGGTCATCACGGCGCCGACGAGCTGGTCGCCGTCGCGCACCGGTGCGGTGGTCAGGTCGACCGGCACCTTCTGGTCGCCCTTGGACCACAGCACCTGCCCGCGCACCCGGTGCTTGCGGCCGGAGCGCAGGGTGTCGGCGAGCGGCGACTCGTCGTACGGGAAGGGCGAGCCGTCGGCGCGGGAGTGCAGCACCAGCGTGTGCAGCTCCTTGCCGCCCAGCTCACCGGCCCGGTACCCCAGTATCTGGGCGGCGGCCGGGTTGACGAGCACGATCCGTCCGTCGGTGTCGGTGCCCACGACACCTTCCGCCGCCGCCCGCAGGATCATCTCGGTCTGCCGCTGCGACCGGGCCAGCTCGGCCTCGGTGTCCACGGTCCCGGACAGGTCCCGGACCACGATCATCAGCAGCTCGTCGCCGGTGTAGCCGTAACCGTCGTACGCCTGCTGCCCGTTCTCCAGGTTCGCGCTGGTGACCTCGACCGGGAACTCGGTCCCGTCGGTCCGCCGCGCGACCATCCGGGTCGGTTTGGTCCGTCCCGTGGGATCCATGTGATCGGGCCGCCGCATGGAGCCGGGGATGAGCCGGGAGTCGAACTCGGGCAGCAGATCGAGCAGCCCGCGCCCCACGAGAGCCGTACCGGGCGTCTCGAAGGCCTCCAGCGCGATGGTGTTGGCGTTGACGACGGTTCCGTTGGCGTTGACCAGGACCAACGCGTCCGGCAGCGCGTCGAGTATGGCTGCGAGGCGAGCAGCGCCTCGGGATGGCCTGCTGCTCACGAGACGCCTTCCTCCCTGTTACCGCACCTTGCCGACCGCTCGGGCCATCTTGCCAACCGGCCCGCGACGTGTCACGCGAGGGAGTCTAAGGGCACGGGTCGCGCTCGGGGCGCCGGATGAGAGGGAGGTCCCACGAGGAAGTGACGGCGAACGCGTGACCGTATGCGCCGGCTCCCCGAGTCCTCCCCGGGACCTTTACGGAACCAATGCGTCCGCCCACCGCCCGCTACGCCGGCCCGCCCATGCGCGGCAGCAGCGGCACCATCCGGTCCCACCGCCCGATCTCGCACCCGTCGCCGCGGTCGTACGAGGCGTCGACCGGGCGGCCGGCCCACGTCCCGGTGACACGGGCGGTGGCCGGGCCGCCGTAGAGCATCGTGCAGGTGGTGCCGTCAGGAACAGGCGCGAAGGGATCGCGCCCCCACCGCGTGTGCGCGTCGAGCACCCGGCAGGCCTCGGCGACGTCCGGATGCCGCCCGGCACTGGGGTGGCAGCGCACCTCGTACGTCCCGTCCCGCCTCGCCCCGGCGTGCCGGACCACGACGGTGAGGTGATCACCCTGGTCATCCGGCCGGACGGGCGGCGGCACGGCGCCGGCCGCGGCGGCGGGCACGGCGGTGAGGGGGACGAGGGAAGCGGCGGCGGAGAGCGACGCGAGCAGAAGGCGCCGTCCGGCGCCCGGCAGCACGGAATCCATACCCCTTCCAACGCGTCCCCGCCCCGGACGTTGCGCCCCGCCGGGGGAGAAGCCCTTTGCTCTGCGGCCCAGGTGCCTAGTACCGTGGGGGGCGATTGGTGACGCGGTGCTCGACTGTGTCATCATCTGCACGCACCACTCGCGCGCTCGCGTGAGCGGTTGTGCTGGAGGCGTCGCCTAGTCCGGTCTATGGCGCCGCACTGCTAATGCGGTTTGGGCCTTAAAGCCCATCGAGGGTTCAAATCCCTCCGCCTCCGCCCTCATCCCGAAGCCCCGGTCCCCAGGACCGGGGCTTCGGCGTTCCCCGGCCCCTGCCGCCTCCTCGCCCCCTGCCGACGTTTCCGCAGGTCACAAGGGGTATGCGGATCGGATTTCACATGACGGCGGCAGTCATGTAATGTTCTTCCTGTCGCCGCGAGCGGGCCGAAAGGGCCGGGAGCGGGGGCAAAACAAAAGAACAAGCACTCGTAGCTTAACGGATAGAGCATCTGACTACGGATCAGAAGGTTGCAGGTTCGAATCCTGCCGAGTGCGCACAGACGAGAGGCCCCGGAGAGATCCGGGGCCTCTTGCGTTTCAGGGGCGTACAGCAGTCAAGTGCAGCGACCGCATCAGCCGGCGCCGTCCATGGCATCGGAAGGCTTTCGGCGCGACGATCGTCGGCCCGCCGTCGGCCAGGGGGGTGAGGGGTGGGCCGATGCGCCCTGGGGGCTCCGGCGTGTCATCGAGCCGGGCCGAGTACCTCGTCGGCGCTGCGTGGCTCGGTCCGCGGCTGCTGGTTGAGCTTGTGGCGTGTGATGGAGGAGTGTCGGTAGACCTCTTTGCGGGCCCGCATGATGTTGCCCAGAGGGGCGTGCTCGGCGGTGACCCTCCAGGGTGTGAAGGACAGTGAGTCCATCTTCGCCAGGTTCTCCGGGCCGGAGATGTCCTGCTGCGGGAGCCGCAGCCTGGCCACGGTGACGGACGGCGACAGTCGCTCGGGCCACTCCACGGTGGTGTCCTCCACCGGCATGCGTTCCAGGTCGGTGCAGAGCTGGACCTGGATGTCGAAGGCGTAGGGCCGCTCCCGCAGCTCGGCCTGGAGGGCCGGTCGGAACACCTCCTGCGCGGAGGACGGGTCGATGGTGCGCCGGGTCACCGCTGCGGCACGGTCCGGGTCGGGAGTGATGCGCACCTTGGCGATGTAGTCGCCGTGCCTGACGGCGCCCATCGTCCAGTAGCTCGACAGGAGCACGTTCGCCGGAGGGGTCTTCGACAGGCGGAGGAAGGCCAGGAACTCGTCCCATGCCCAGTCGTCCTGGTCCAGCGTTCCCTTGCCGGTCACGAACTCGGTGAAGAAGCGGTGGGCGCCGGGCCGGCCCTGGGAGAAGTAGGCCGGCGCGTCGAGGAACAGCTCCTGGATGAAGAGGTAGTGCTCGACCGTGTTGCAGAAGAAGACCGGGCCGTTGATGTTGGCGTAGTCGAAGGTGCCCGTGTCCGGTTCGTCTTCCAGCAGGGTCGGGCCGGGGATGTCGAACAGCTTCAGTGCCAGTCCGGTGGCGGCGCCCAGTCGCGCGTCGGCTCCGGCGTGCGGCGAGCCGTTGGAGAAGCGGATGAGCGCGTCGTGGGTTCCGGGCGTCGCGTAGATGCCCTGGGCGTACTCGGGGGGCAGCCCGTCCAGGATCTCGACCTCCCCGCGGACCAGTCCGTACCCCTTGGCGTGGGCGTCGCGCAGGGCCTGTCCGGTGCCACCCGCCTGGATGGATTCGGCGATGTAGTTCTCGGTCTTCTCGATCACCGTCTGCACGTGCCGGTCGAAGTCCGGGTCCTGCACCTCGACGTCAGGCGTGTAGGGGACGAACTGTGCTGCCATGACTTCGACCTCTCCTCGGAGAGCGAGATCGGACCGCAGGGATGGGGTTTCCCGTCAGCCCTCCAGTTCGGCGAGCCAGCGCAGGGCGCGCAGACCCGGTACGAAGCAGTACTCGCCGCCGCGGGTGACCACGAAGCTGGGCAGGTTCCGCAGGCGGCGCCGGACCGGCTTGCCGGGAATGGTGACGCTGCCGGTTCCGTCGTGATGGCCGGCCACCGGGTCCTGCTCGCCGGGGTAGCCGATGAAGTTGCCGTCGTTGACCCATTCGGACTTGATGAACTCGAACTGACGTTCGAGATGGGCCCCGATGAAGACTCCCACCAGGCCCCGGTCGGCACCGTCGTCCTCCAGCACGCCCTCGGGCAGCGGCGGACCGTAGGTGGTGCCGCGGCGGATGATCCGGTGCATCCGCGCGTCGCCGATGATGGTGGCGTCGCGGGGGTTGTTCCGGCGGATGTGCGCGCCGGCGGGGCATCGCAGGCCGCGGTCGTCGTTCTCCCGGTACAGGAAGTTGTTGACGCGCTGCGGGTCCGCGGCCAGTTCGGGGTCGTCGTGCTCCGGCGTCAGCGTCAGCGGTGCGCCACTCGGCCAGCGGCCGATCATTTTCGCCGCCAGGAGTGCTTCCTCCTCGGCGTCGGAACTGTTGGCACGCAGATACCGGCGCCAGGCCGCCACGTTGGTGTGGATCTTGCGAACGGCCACGTAGGTTCCGTTGCGTCCCAGCACATCGGGTCTGGGCATGGGCGGCAGATTGCCGGTCTCGTCCGGATAGCCGAGGATGAACTCGCCGGCCTTGATGGGGGCTTCCTGCGGATTGGAGCCGGGCAGTCCGACCCCTTCGATGTTCGGATGGCTGATGCCGTCCCGGAAGCCGAAGGTGGTGCGTCCGGTCGGAAGCTGGTGGACGTCCTGTTCCCAGATCACCTGCACACCGGGGGTTGCCTGATAGGCGACTCGGGCCTCCTCCAGTGCCCGTCCGAGTCGCGCCGCGTCCGAGGCGAGGGCGCTCAACGCGATGTGGACGTCGCCCGTCCCGAACGGTTTCTCCCAGTGGGACGGGGCGTTCTCGCCCACATCACCGATCAGTTCCGCCCGGGCGGCCATGCCCTCACGGAACGCCCGCGGAAAACTGTCCAGCGACTCCTGCGGCACCCCGAGCGCCCTCAGTCCCTGATAGGTGAACGCCACGGCCACCCAGGCGTCCCGGCTCCGGTCCACGTCCGGCAGGCCGCCCGAGGTCAGCGGGAGCAGCCGCCGCAGCAGGGCACGCCCGGCGTGGCGGTCGTCGACACGCAGGAAGACGAACTTCCCCTCGTAGGGGACGGGTCGCGGGCGCAGCGCCCCGCTCTGGACGTCCTCGACCTCGACGCGTACACCGGTCGCGCTGCCACTGTCTGCCGTACTCATGATCGTATGCGCCTCCGCATCGGTCGCTGTCCTGACAGCCCCGCAGCGGCGGGTCCGCGCCCGCTGACGCGCTTCCCCGAAGGGGCCTCGGCTCTGCGGGACAGCCGTGCCCGGGATCTAGGCCGAGGCTTCTTCCAGCAGCTTCTGGAAGGCAGGCGTGTTCACCAGGTCCGCGTTGGCCGGGTTCTCCAGTGCCGCGCGGAACTCGGCGGTGTCCAGCACCTCTTCGAACGCCTCCTCCACGCGGTGGTCCTTGTAGATCTGCTGAACGGTCAGATCGGGATAGGCGCTGACGAAGACACCCGCGGGCGCCTGGTGAGCGATGAACCAGTCCTTCGCCCCGGGATCCTTGACGCCGGGGAACCCCACGCTGTGCGAGAAGACCTTGTCGAAGCGCTCCCCGACCACCGTCTTGGCGAAGTCGTCGATGTACGCGTCCCACGAGCCGTCGAAGACGCTGGCGAACATGAACCGGGTGTCGTTGTCGAAGATCACGTGCCGGGCGTCATGCAGGGTGCCGATCTGGCGCAACGCCGCGTGGACCCTCTCGTCCTCCGCCGCGTCGGCCATCGCGGCGAGATCCTCCCGCAACGCGTCCGCATGGCCGGGCTTGATCTCGGTGAACACGGTGAACTCGCTGCAGACCCCGTCCGATCTGCCCGGACGCTCGGGGTGGGCCGACTGGTTCGCTTGTGCCGTTGCAGTCATCGGGAGACTCCCCTGCCACGGATCGGGGTGAGGGTCACCAAGCACCCGAACGCGGGGCACCATCGCCCTCACCAGTCCATGTTCGCCACAGATGCGCGGCCTCGCACCTCGGCAGACGCGGCGCGAGCCGATGCTGCCGAGGACAGATCGAGCCGGGCGCAGGAAGATGGGAGTGGGCCGTGCGTGCCGGGCACGGGGTCGTCAACCTTCCCGGTCCGCCGTTTCCCCGAGGCCGCGAAGCCGCGGCGCGACCTTTGCACAAGAACCCCTCGCGCCGGGCAGGCGGCCGGGGCACTCGCCTCCCCCAACGGTCCATTGCTCAACGGGATCGCCACCCTGACCCCAGCTGGAGGCAGCCATGGGCGCAGTTCTCGGTGACGTGCTGGGTTTCGCGGCCGGTGTCGCGGTCAGCCCGCTTCCGGTCATCGCCGTCATCCTCATCCTGGCCACGCCCCGGGGACGTCTCAACGGAATCCTCTTCACCGTCGGCTGGCTCCTCGGACTGTCGGCACTGGGCGCCGTGATGCTGGCGATCGCCTCCCCGGCGGGTGCCTCGGCGCACAAGCACCCGGCCACCTGGGTGGGAGCCCTCAAGCTCGCGCTCGGCCTGCTCCTCCTCCTCTTCGGCGCCCGTCAGTGGCGGCGGCGCCCGAAGGATCCCTCGCAGGCGAAGCTGCCGAAGTGGATGGGCGCCATCGACCGCCTGACGCCGGTCAAGGTCTTCGGACTCGGCACGGCCCTGGCCGCGCTCAACGCCAAGAACGCCCCGCTGACCATCGCCGCGGGAGCCGCGATCGGCTCGGCCGGCCTTCCGGTCGGGCAGCAGATCGCATCACTTGCGATCTTCGTCGTGATCGCCACGCTCGGCCTGCTGGTCCCGCTCGGCGTCTTCCTCCTCGGCGGAGCACGGGCCAGGACCACGCTCGGGAACTGGAAGGACTGGGCAGCTCAGCACAATGTCGCCGTGATGGCGGTCCTGTTCTTCGTTCTGGGGCTGAAACTGCTGGGGGACGGCATCTCCGTCATCACCTCCTGACGGGCCGGCCCCGGCGCTTCGCGGCCGAGTGCCCCGGGGTCAGCACTCCTCGGCCGGGTCGTTGCGGTTCAGCTTCTCCAGGTATTCGTGGGCCAGGGCCGTGGCGCGGGTGAACCAGTCGGTGATGATCGCGAGTTCCTCCGGGGAGTAGTCGGAGAAGAGGACCGTCAGGCGCTTGTAGTGGCCCGCGTACACCGCCTCGACGCGGCTGACGGCGTCCGGTACGGCGGCCACGCGGACCCGGCGGCGGTCGGTGGGGTCGGGGCGGCGGGTGACGTAGCCGGCGCGTTCGAGGCGGTTGAGGATGCCGGTCACCGCACCCGTGGTGACGTGGGCGCGGGCCGCGAGGTCGCCCGCCGTCAGCAGTTCGTCGCCGGCCTCCAGGACGAAGGCGAAACAGGTCAGGTCGGTGACGTTCAGTCCGAGCCGCCGGGCCAGCTCCTGCTGTCCGATGAGGTGGGCGGCGATGAGGTGGTCCATCGCCGACAGCGCCTGGGCCGGGGTGGCGGGCGGGCGCGGCGTGCCGTGCATCTTTCGTAATCCCTTAGTTCGTGAGATATTCGGAGTGTAAATTTCTTAGCCCGTGAGGGAACTGGGTCGTCCCCTGGAGGCGGTTCCATGAGTCTGTACGACGAGGGTCACACGATCGCCGGCTGGACCGGCGTCGCCATCGCGACCGCGGGCAGCGCCGTGGTGGGGCTGGGGGTCTGTACGGCCTCGCTCCCCGTGGTCGGTGCCGGGCTGGCCGTGGTGGCGGTGAGCGTCCTGGTGACCTGGGCCCTGCACCTGTCCGGCTGGGGCAAGCCGCCCGGGGTGCGGCCGCGCGAACAGTGGGGCATGCGGGTCCGGGACGCGCAGGCGCGGCAGGGGCACGCGGAGTGCGTCGGGTGCCGGCTGGCGGGGCGGGGGCGGAAGTGGTCGGCCGGGGAGCCGGGCTCGGTCTCGGCCTCTGCGCCGGCCTCGGTCTCGGGCTCCGTCTCGGCCTCGGCGCCGGGTGCGATTCCTGCCGAATCGATCCCTCTGTCCCCTGTCGAGTGAACGAGCTTTCTTCGAACGGCAGTTGCCGATCGCCGACCCTGGCTTCCGGGGTGGAGGTGATGCTCGATGAACGAGCAGAACGACACCCCGTCGGAGCAGCCGACGGGAGCGAAGCAGGTTCGCGGCCACGGGGGCGCGGGTGCGGAGGCTGACGACGCCGGACGGGGAGCACTGGTTCCCGGCGGTGGGCGTGGCGAGCAACCTGGGGTACGCAAACACGCGGCAAGCCTTGTTGTGGCATGTTGCACCGCACTGTCATCAGTCGCTTGAGGATCTTGCACGAAGCGTCCATGGAGCAGACGCCTTGCGCAAAATTGCAGGTCACGGGCTCAAGAAGTCGATGCGGATGGTGAATCTCCGTGGCCTCATCGCGCTCGTCAACGCCTGCACGAGGCTGGAGTGCCGCCTCTTCAAGAGCTGGGTCTGCGAGGTCATCGAGACCATCCAGTGCGACGGCTCCTACTCCCTCGACCCCGCCCCCGTACAACCCGCCCCGGGCGGCACCACCGCCTACCTGATGCCCCAGCAGGTCGCCGACGCGATCGTCCGGCTGGAGGAGCGGAACATCCGGGCGGACGAGGAGCTGGCGGTCGCGCAGATCGAGCGGATCGAGCAGATGCGTCTGGCCAACGAGCACCTGGGGCGCGTCACCGATCAGCTGGGCCGTACCGACGCACAGCTCGGTCGGGTCGACGACCACCTCGGTTCCCTCGCCGGCCGTGCCGGTGGTGTGCACGACGTGCTCGGGCGGATCGCCGACACCCTCGATCTCATCGCCGACCGCCTGCGGCCGCCCGGCCCCGTCCGCTCGGCGGTGACCCCTCAGCAGCTCCTCGCGACCTGGCGGGCGAAGAACCTCGTCGTGACCGAGGACGTGCGCGCCGTGGCCGCTTACCTCGCCCCGGCGCTGGTGCGCGGGCCGGTGCACTGCCGGCTGGAGGAGGTCGCGGAGCGGACCGGGCTCGCGCTCGACCGGGTGCACGACTGCGTGCGCATGCTGATCAAGCGGGGCTGCATGCGCCAGTCGGGAGTGGGGGCCGGGGGGATGCCGGTGTACGTGCTGCCGTAGCAGCGCACCGGAGGAAGGCCCGAAGCCGCAAAACGGAGTTGCGGCTTCGGGCCGTCGCCAACCGTACCCCCACCCGTCGCCCACAGCCGTTGTCAGACCCACCCTCTACCCTCACGAGTGATGGCACAGGTCTGGAAGTGCGCGGGACTGCGGTGGGCGGCGGGCGGTCCGGTGCTGGAGTGGGACGGCGGGCGGCGCAGTGCGCTGCCCCGGGGGAAGCGGGTCGCCTTCGCGGTGCCGGAGGGGGGACGGCGTACGTGTGTGGGGGCGCGGGGGCACGTCTGTCCGGTGCGGGCCGCCGTGCCGGGGCGGAGTACGGGGGCCCGGTGCGAGGAGTGCGCGCGGCTGGACCGGGCGCACTCCGTGGCCGCCGACACGATCGCCGACGATCCACGGCCGTACCGCGTGTATCTGGCGTGGTTCGGGCCGGGGATGGTGAAGGTCGGCATCACCGCCGTCGAGCGGGGGCCGGCGCGGCTGCTGGAGCAGGGCGCGGTCTGTTTCAGCTGGCTCGGTACCGGCCCGCTGATGGCCGCCCGGCGGACCGAGGAGCTGCTGCGCGCCGCGCTGCGGGTGCCGGACCGGATTCCGTACGCGGAGAAGCGTGCGGTGCGCTCGGCGTTGCCGGGGACGGAGGCGGAGCGGGCCGCCGAGGTGCGCGAACTGCACGCGCGGGCCGTCGCGCTCGCCGGGTGGCCGGAGTCCCTGCGGCCCGAGCCCTGCGAAGTGGTCGACCACGTCGGGGTCTTCGGGCTCGGTGCGGGGCCGGACGCGTTCGGGGAGGTGGTTGAACTCGTTCCCGGCGGGGGTGTGAGCGGTGAGCTGGTCGCGGTCGCCGGACCCGATCTCCATCTGGCGGCCGGCGCTCGCGGGGTCGTCGTGCTGGACACGCGGCTGATGACCGGCTGGGAGCTGGCGCCGCCGGAGTCGGTGGCGGCCGGATGCGCCTTTCCCGTGCGGGAGTTCAGGAGGGAACCGGACGGGTTGTTCTGACCCGGGTGCTCCCTGAGGAACGCCTGTGCGTTTCTCAGGGAAATCACAGATTCGTGAAAGCGTGTTCTCAGAGGGCACCGACAAGGTGTCCAGCATGACCACGACCTCGCCCCAGGGGCGCACCGAACTGCTGAGGCCGGACGGGAGCCCCGTCCGCGTGCTGGTGGTGGACGACGAGATGTCGATCACCGAACTGCTGAGCATGGCCCTCCGTTACGAGGGCTGGCAGATCAGGAGTGCGGGGGACGGGCAGGGGGCCATCCAGACGGCCCGTGAGTTCCGGCCCGACGCCGTCGTGCTCGACATGATGCTGCCGGACATGGACGGGCTGAGCGTCCTCGGCCGGCTGCGGCGCGAGCTGCCCGATGTGCCTGTCCTCTTCCTCACCGCCAAGGACGCGGTGGAGGACCGTATCGCCGGGCTCACCGCCGGCGGGGACGACTACGTCACCAAGCCGTTCAGTCTCGAAGAGGTCGTCGCACGGCTGCGCGGGCTGATCCGCCGGTCGGGGGCCGCCGACCGGCGGTCCGACTCCGTGCTCGTCGTGGGCGATCTGACCCTGGACGAGGACAGCCACGAGGTGTCGCGGGGCGGGGAGAACATCCATCTGACCGCCACCGAGTTCGAGCTGCTGCGCTTCCTCATGCGCAACCCCCGGCGGGTGCTGAGCAAGGCGCAGATCCTGGACCGCGTGTGGTCGTACGACTTCGGCGGGCAGGCCAATGTGGTCGAGCTGTACATCTCCTATCTGCGGCGGAAGATCGACGCCGGTCGGGAGCCGATGATCCACACCCGGCGGGGGGCCGGTTATCTGATCAAGCCCGCCGCGTCATGAGCGGGCGGCGACGGACGGGTCCGCAGCGGCGGCGGAGGCGACGGGCCGGACAGCCGCGCACGCTGCGGACGCGGCTCGTCGTCGCGTCCGTGACGCTGATCGCCGTGGTGTGCGCCGTGATCGGCACGGTCACCACGCTGGCGCTGCGCTCGCACCTGTACGAACAACTGGACGGGCAGGTGGCGGAGGCCGGCAAGCGCCTGTCGGGACCCGTGAAGCCCGGCGGCATGAGCGACTCCGGGCTGACGGACCGGCTCACCGGGTTCGTCAAGGGGCCGACGCAGCGGCAGACCATCGCCGCCGACGTCGGGCCCGACGGCACGGTCACCCGGGCGGTCATCGCCAAGCAGGCCCCTGACGACGGCCCGTTCCAGCGCAACATCGCCGTCGCCCTCAGCGACGAGCAGAAGGCCGCCCTGAACAAGGTGCCCACCACGGGCACGCACACCGTCGTCATCCCGGGCCTGGGTGAGTACCTCGCGCGGTACGTCACCGGAGCCGAGGGCACCTACTACGTCGCCCTGCCGACCGAGACGGTCGGCAACACGATCAACACGCTGATCCTCGTCGAGATCAGTGTCACCGCCGCCGGTCTCGTCGCCGCCGCCATCGCGGGGTACGTGCTCGTCGGCGTCGCCACCCGCCCCCTCCGCAAGGTCGCCGCCACCGCCACCCGGGTGTCCGAACTCCCCCTGCACAGCGGCGAGGTGAACCTCAGCGAGCGGGTCCCGGAGGCGGAGTGCGATCCGCACACCGAGGTCGGGCAGGTCGGTGCCGCGCTCAACCGCATGCTGGACCACGTCCACGGCGCCCTGCACGCCCGGCAGCGGAGCGAGACGCGGGTACGGCAGTTCGTCGCCGACGCCAGTCACGAGCTGCGGACGCCGCTCGCCTCCATCCGGGGGTACGCCGAGCTCACCCGGCGCGGCCGGGAGCAGGTCGGCCCCGACACCCGGCACGCGCTGGGACGGATCGAGTCGGAGGCGGGTCGGATGACCCTGCTGGTGGAGGATCTGCTGCTGCTCGCCCGGCTGGATGCCGGGCGGCCGCTGCGGTTCGAGCAGACCGATCTCGTACCGCTCGTCGTGGACACCGTCAGCGACGCCCGCGCGGCCGGCATGGACCACGTCTGGCGGCTCGAACTGCCCGACGAGCCCGCGCCGGTGTCGGCGGACGCGGCCCGGTTGCAGCAGGTGCTGGTCAACCTGCTGGGCAACGCCCGCAATCACACCCCGCCCGGTACGACGGTCACCGCGCGGGTGCGGCGGCGCGGGCCGTGGATGTGCGTGGACGTCGAGGACAACGGGCCGGGGATCCCGGCGGAGCTGCTCCCGCACGTCTTCGAGCGGTTCGCCCGCGGGGACTCCGCGCGCTCGCGCGCCACCGGGTCCACGGGGCTCGGGCTCGCGATCGTGCAGGCGGTGGCGGCCGCGCACGGCGGTACCGTCACGGTGGACAGCGTCCCCGGCCGCACGGTGTTCACCGTGCACCTGCCCGCCCTCGGCCCGGCCGTGCCCCGGCCGGAGCCCGGAACGAGCGGACGATCGGACTCACAGGCACAGCACAGTGCCACCACATGGGTGCGACAGGGCAGTTGAGAACAGTCGGTGCCATGCGAACCGACTCTTCTCCCGGCACCCTGCCGGCGCGGGAGCACCTCCCGGCCGCAGACGCCGGAACGCCTGTCCTGGACGTAGTGATCCCCGTCTACAACGAGGAGAAGGACCTCCAGCCGTGCGTCCGCAGACTGCACGAGCACCTCACGCGCACCTTCCCGTACGCGTTCCGCGTCACGATCGCGGACAACGCGTCCACGGACACCACCCCGCTGGTGGCGGCACGGCTGGAGGCGGAGATCCCGGAGGTCCGCAGCGTCCGTCTGGAGCAGAAGGGGCGGGGGCGGGCGCTGCGGACCGTGTGGTCGGCGTCGGACGCCCCGGTCCTCGCCTACATGGACGTCGACCTGTCCACCGACCTCAACGCCCTGCTGCCGCTGGTGGCGCCGCTGATCTCCGGCCACTCCGACCTGGCGATCGGCTCCCGGCTCGCCCGCACCTCCCGGGTCGTGCGCGGCCCCAAGCGGGAGTTCATCAGCCGGGCCTACAACCTGATCCTGCGCGGCTCGCTCCAGGCCCGCTTCTCGGACGCGCAGTGCGGGTTCAAGGCGATCCGGCGCGATGTGGCGCAGGTGCTGCTGCCCCTGGTGGAGGACACCGGGTGGTTCTTCGACACGGAGATGCTGGTGCTCGCCGAGCGGGCCGGGCTCAGGATCCACGAGGTGCCGGTGGACTGGGTCGACGACCCCGACTCCACCGTGCACATCGTGAAGACCGCCACCGACGACCTGAAGGGCGTGTGGCGGGTCGGCAGGGCGCTGACCACCGGTTCGCTGCCGCTGGACCGGCTGACCCGGCCCTTCGGTGACGACCCGCGCGACCGCGAACTCACCGACGTGCCCCGGGGACTCGCCCGCCAGCTGGTCGGCTTCTGCGTGGTCGGCGTCCTGTCGACCCTCTTCTACCTGCTGCTGTACAGCCTCTTCCGGCAGTTCTGCGGCTCGCAGCTCGCCAACGCGCTCGCCCTGCTGGTCTCTGCCGTGGCCAACACGGCCGCCAACCGCCGGCTCACCTTCGGGGTGCGCGGCCGGGGCGGCGCGGTACGGCACCAGGCGCAGGGCCTGGTCGTGTTCGGCATCGGTCTCGTGCTGACCAGCGGTTCGCTCGCCGCCCTGAACACGGCCACGCACAGCCCGGCGCACTCCACCGAGCTCGCGGTGCTCGTCGCGGCCAACCTGGCGGCCACCGTGCTGCGGTTCCTGCTCTTCCGTGCCTGGGTCTTCCCGGAGCGGAGGGAGTCCCTGTCGGCCCCGGTGGCCACCGCGCACACACCGTCCGCCCCGGCCCACCGCGCGCCGGCTCCGTACGCCCCGGCCGACCGCGCCACGGCTCCGTACGCACCGCTCCCGCAGCGGCCGGTCGCGGCGCCGCAGCCGTACCGGACCACTCAGTTCCGCGCCGACGAGGCCGCGGACGGCAACTGGAGCGGCGTCACCGACACGACCACGCGGTCGCAGCCGGTACGCCCTCATGACACCGACCCGGGGGATGCCCGATGACCACGCACTACGACCCGCCGACGACCGAGCACGGCGCCGCGGCCGACTGGGGTCCGCCACCGACCGCGCCCCCGCCGGGCCCCCGGGCCGGTGAGCCGAGGCAGCCGTTCGTACGGAGACTGTGGCGCGGCCGGCCCGAGGACCCCCGCTGGGTCCGCCCGGCCCTCCTCGGGCTGCTCGCCACCACCCTCGTGCTGTACCTGTACGACCTCAGCGCCTCCGGCTACGCCAACTCCTTCTACTCCGCGGCCGTCCAGGCGGGCAGCAGGTCCTGGAAGGCGTTCTTCTTCGGCTCGCTGGACGCGGGCAACGCGATCACCGTCGACAAGCCGCCGGCCTCGCTGTGGCCGATGGAGCTGTCGGTCAGGGTCTTCGGCCTGAACTCATGGGCGATCCTGGCGCCCGAGGTGCTGATGGGCGTGGCGACGGTCGCCGTCGTGTACGCGGCCGTGCGCCGCCGGTTCAGCCCGGTGGCCGGCCTGGTCGCGGGCGCGGTGCTGGCGCTCACGCCGGTCGCGGCGCTGATGTTCCGGTTCAACAACCCGGACGCGATGCTGGCCCTGCTGATGTCGGTGGCCTGCTACCTCGTCGTCCGGGGCCTGGAGGACGGCCGTACGAAGTGGCTGGTGTGGGCCGGGGTCGCGATCGGCTTCGCGTTCCTCGCCAAGACGCTCCAGGCGTTCCTGATCCTGCCGGCGCTGGCGGTCGTGTACGCGGTCTGCGCGCCGGTGTCCTTGCGGAAGCGGTTCGGGCAGCTCGCCGCGGCGACACTCGCGCTGGTCGTCTCGGGTGGCTGGTGGGTCGCGGTCGTCGAGCTGTGGCCGGCGTCGTCCCGCCCGTACATCGGCGGCTCGCAGAACAACAGCTTCCTGGAGCTGACCTTCGGCTACAACGGGCTCGGCCGTCTCAACGGCGAGGAGACCGGCAGCGTGGGCGGCGGCGGTGGCGGCGCGGGCGGCTCCGGCATGTGGGGCGAGACCGGCTGGGACCGGATGTTCAACTCCGAGATCGGCGGCCAGATCTCCTGGCTGCTGCCCGCCGCGCTGATCCTGCTCGTCGCCGGCCTGGTGGCCACCCGCAAGGCCCGCAGGACGTCCGTCACCCGTGCCTCGTTCCTGGTCTGGGGCGGCTCGCTGCTGATGACCACGGTGGTCTTCAGCTACATGGCGGGCATCTTCCACCAGTACTACACCGTGGCGCTCGCCCCCTACCTGGCCGCCGTCGTCGGGATGGGCGCCGGGCTGCTGTGGGAACGGCGGCGGGAGCCGTGGGCGTCGATCGCGCTCGCCGCGTCCGTGGTCGCGGCGGCGGCCTGGGGGTACGTCCTGCTCAACCGCACCCCCGACTATCTGCCCTGGTTGAAGTGGCTGGTCCTGATCGGCGGGCTGACCGCGGCGCTCGGCCTGGTCTTCGCCGGCCGGATCTCCCGGCAACTGGCCCTCGGCGCGGCGGCGGTGGGTCTCGTGGCCGCGTTGGCCGGGCCCACGGCGTACACCCTGAGCACGCTCCAGGAAGGGCACACCGGTTCGATCGTCACGGCCGGTCCGGCGGGCGCGAGCGTGATGGGCGGCCGGGGCGGGGGTCCCGGTGGCGGTCTGCGGGGCGGCTTCGGCGGCGGGATGCCGGGCGGCCAGGGGCAGCGGAACCAGCAAGGTCAGCAGGGCGACGGCTTCCCGGGCGGCGGTGGCTTCGGCGGGGGCGCCCCGACGCAGCCGGGCCGGCAGGGCCAGCAGGGTCAACAAGGCCAGCGGAACGGCAACGGCTTCGGCTTCCCCGGCGGCGGCCGGACGGGCGAGGGCGGCCGGGGCGGCGCCGGGGGTGTCGGCGGTCTGCTGAACGGCGCGAGCGTGTCGTCCGAGGCCAAGAAGCTGCTGGAGAAGGACGCCTCGCGGTACACCTGGGTCGCCGCGTCCATCGGCTCGCAGAACGCGGCCGGCTACCAGCTCGCCACCGGCGACCCGGTGATGGCGATCGGCGGCTTCAACGGCACCGACCCGTCCCCGACGCTCGCCCAGTTCAGGAAGTACGTCGAGGAGGGGAGGATCCACTACTTCATCGCCGGCGGTGGCATGGGCGGCGGCAACAGTGGCACCGCCTCGCAGATCAGCTCGTGGATCCAGAGCACCTTCAAGAAGGTGACGGTGGGATCGGCCACGTTCTACGACCTCACGCAGAAGGCGGGTGACTGAGGCGGCCGGCTGACCGGGAAACGCGTTGTACACCGTATAGCGTCAGCTATACGGTGTACGGCATGTCCACCCCCCAAGGCCATCCCCAACGCTGGCTGATCCTCGGCGTCATCTGTCTCGCGCAGCTCACCGTGCTGCTCGACAACACGGTCCTGAACGTGGCCATCCCCTCCCTCACCCGGGAACTCCACGCGGAGACCTCCGACATCCAGTGGATGATCAACGCGTACTCCCTGGTGCAGTCCGGCCTGCTGCTCACCGCGGGAAGCGCCGCCGACCGCTACGGCCGCAAGAAGATGCTGATCGCCGGGCTCGCCCTGTTCGGCCTCGGTTCGCTCGTGGCCGGACTCGCCGGCAGCACCGGTCAGCTCATCGCCGCGCGGGCCGGGATGGGCATCGGCGGCGCGCTGCTGGTGACCACCACGCTGGCCGTGGCGATGCAGATCTTCGCCCCAGAGGAGCAGCCGAAGGCGATCGGCATCTGGAGCGCCGTCAACGCGCTGGGCTTCGCCGGCGGCCCGCTGATCGGCGGCTTCGTGCTCGACCACTTCTGGTGGGGCGCGATCTTCCTGATCAACATCCCGGTCGCCGCGCTCGGCCTGGCCGCGGTGGTGGTGCTCGTACCGGAGTCGAAGAACCCACGGGGTGACCGCCCGGACCTGCCGGGCGCGGTGCTGTCCACCATCGGCATGGCCTCGCTGGTGTACGCGATCATCTCCGGGCCGGAGCACGGCTGGACCTCGGCGCGCGTGCTCGGCACGGCGGCCGTGGCGGTGCTCGTGCTGAGCGCCTTCGCCTGGTGGGAGAGCAGGACCGACGAACCGATGCTCGACCTCCACTTCTTCCGGGACCCGCGGTTCACGGGTGCGGTCGCCGGGGCCGTGCTCATCGTGTTCGGGATGGGCGGCGCGCTGTTCCTGCTGACCCAGCACCTCCAGTTCGTGCTCGGGTACGAGCCGCTGGAGGCCGGCCTGCGGACCGCTCCGCTGGCGCTGACCGTGGTGGCGCTCAACTTCACCGGGCTGTCGGCGAAGTGGTCGGCACGGCTGGGCACGCCGGCGTCGATCGCGCTGGGGATGGTGTGCATGGCCGGGGGCCTGGTGTCGATCGCGGAGGTGGACTCCGGGGGGTACGCGGGGACGCTGCTCGGGCTGTTGCTGATCGGCGCGGGGTGCGCGGTGGCGAATCCGGCGATGGCACACGCCATCATGAGCGCGATCCCCCCGGAGAAGGCGGGGGTGGGGGCCGGGATCAACGGCACCCTCGCCGAATTCGGGAACGGGCTCGGGGTGGCCGTACTGGGCGCGGTGCTCAGCTCTTCGGTCGCGTCGGGGGAGTCCTTGTCCGCCGGGCTGGGCGCCGGTCAGCTGGTGGGGGCCGTGGCCGTGCTGGTCGGTGGGTTCGTGGCAGCGGGGCTGTTGCGGCGGGCGGAACGGGTGTCCGCCTAGTGGCCCGGGCCGGTGGGTAGTCGTGCCCCTTAGGTTGGAACCGTGAGCGGAATCGAGGAAGGGCCGCCGGTGACGAAGCAGGCAGGTCGGTCGGCGCGGGACAGCGTGTGGCTGGAGGGCAGGGTCCGGCGCGGTGGGCGCAGTGGGCAGCCGTCCGGGCTGGACCGGGAGCGGATCACCGCGGCGTCCGTGCGGCTGCTGGACGCCGAGGGCCTCGCCAGATTCTCCATGCGGCGGCTGGCGGCCGAGCTGAACGTCACCGCGATGTCCCTGTACTGGTACGTCGACACCAAGGACGACCTGCTCGAACTCGCCCTGGACGCCACCTACGCCGAACTGCGGCTGCCCGACCCGGAGAGCGCGGACGAGGACTGGCGGGAGCAGTTGCGCGCGCTGGCCACCGCGTACCGGGCGCTGTTGGTCCGCCACCCCTGGCTGTCCCCGCTGGCCGGCCGTTTCCTCAACATCGGCCCGAACTCCCTGGCGTTCTCCCGGGTGGTCCAGCGGGTCGTCCGCCGGGCCGGGCTGCCCTCGCACGGGGTGACCGGGGCGATCTCGGCGGTCTTCCAGTTCGTGTACGGCTTCGGCACGATCGAGGGTCACTTCCTGACCCGGATAGCGGACACGGGGCTGAGCCCCGACGAGTACTTCGAGCAGGCCATGTCCATGGTGGACGAGGTCCCCGGTACCGCCGACGTGATGCAGGAGTCCAAGGACCTCATGGCGGCGCGCGGCGGCGACACGGTCGCCGAGATGCTGGACCGCGACTTCACCTTCGCCCTGGACCTGCTGGTCGCGGGCATAGAGGCGATGGTCACCCGCGGCTGACCGGCCCAACGGGGCCCCACCGTCCCGGACTGGCGATTACCCGGACACCAGCCGACCTGGACGCGAGCCGTGCGGGGAAGCCGCCGGTCGCTACGGGGCCCTACCGTTCGGGGGTCACGCGGGTGATGGACTTGCCCTGCTTGACCATTGCCTGGCGGGCCCCTTTCGTCTGCGGCCCTCGCACTGCTGCGCAGGCTTCGGAGCGCTGCGCCGGACTCCGTCCGCCGGGTCCGGCGAGGCCGGGGTGGCGATCACTCGGACACGAGCCGTGCGGGGAAGCCGCCGGTCGCTACGGGGCCCCACCGTTCGGGGGTTACGCGGATGATGGACTTGCCCTGCTTGACCATCGCCTGGCGGTACTCGTCCCAGTCGGGGTGTTCGCCGGCGATGTTGCGGTAGTACTCGACCAGCGGCTCCACCGAGTCGGGCGTGTCGATGACCTCGGCCGTGCCGTCGATCTGGACCCAGGGGCCGTTCCAGTCGTCGCTGAGGACGACCAGGGCGACCCGGGGGTCCCGCTTGGCGTTGCGGGTCTTGGCCCGCTCGGGGTAGGTCGAGACGACGATCCGGCCGGAGTCGTCGACGCCGCAGGTCAGCGGGGACGCCTGGGGGGAGCCGTCGGACCGGCGCGTGATCAGCAGGGCGCGGTGCCGGGGGCGTACGAAGTCCAGCAGCTCGTCCAGCGATACACGGGTGTTGGTAGCGATGTTCGGTGCCATGGGGGCAGCCTAGGGGCAGCGGGTGCCCCGGTGGCTGACCCCGCTGTGCCTATGTCCAAGGCCCGTGCCTACGCCTGGGGCAGGGAGTCCCCCTGGACCGCCTGGATGTCCAGCTCCACCTTCAGCGTCGTGCCGATGGCGGCGATGCCCGCCTGGAGGACCTGGTTGTAGTTCATCGCGAAGTCCTCGCGGTGCAGTTCGGTGGTGGCCCGGAACGCGGCGCGGGTGCCGCCCCACGGGTCGGCGCCGGTGCCCAGGTAGGCCAGGTCCAGGTCGACGGGTCGTACGACCCCGTGCAGGGACAGCTCGCCGTGCACGGTCCAGCGGTCGGAGCCGGCCTGCGTCAGTCCCGTGGAGCGGTAGGTGATCTCGGGGTGGTTCTCGACGTCGAGGAAGTCCGCGGAGCGCAGGTGCGTGTCGCGCATGCCGTTGCCGGTGTCGATGGACGCGGCCCTGATCACCGCCTCCACGCGGGACTTGGTGACGTCGTCGGGCGCGATCTCGATCGTGCCGCCGAACTCCGTGAACCGGCCGTGCACGCTGGAGATGCCCAGGTGCTGGGCGACCGCGCCGACGGAGGAGTGGGCCGGGTCGATGGTCCAGGGGCCGGGCGGCGGCAGCTCGGTGCCGCCCTGCCGGGCCAGTGTGACCGTGCCGACCTCGGCCCGGCCGCTCGCGGTGACGATCGCGCTGGACGCGGCGGGCGCGTAGCCGACGGCGGTCACGATCACGGTGTACGCCCCCGGCGCCAGCTCGGTGGTGTCCCGTACGGCCCCCTCGGTGTCCGCCTCGGCCCGCAGCACCTGCGTGCCGGTCATGTCGGTCACCGTGACGACCGCGTGCGACACGGCCCACCCGTCCCGCGTACGGATCTTCGCGGTCAGTCCCATCCCGTTTCTCCCTGAAAAAAGCTCAAAAATGGTCGTATGAGACCGGCCCGTGGCGGGCGCGCCCTCCGCTCAAGGCGCGCGCCGCCACGGGCCGGGGTCGAACTACTCGCCGGGGTGGGCGAGTTCGATGTCGTGGCCGTCGACTCCGGTGCCGGAGACGGTCAGGGCCGTCGCCACCGGCGGGTAACCCGTGGCGATGACGGTGTACTCGCCGCTGTCCAGGTCGGTGAAGGCGTACGCCCCGTCCGTGCCGGTGGTGGCGGTGCCGACCACGTTGCCGGCCTGGTCGACCAGGGTCACCCGGGCGTCGGCCAGCGGGCCGTGCGGGGCCCGGACGACACCCTGGAGCCGGGCGCCGGCGTCCAGGTCGACCTCGATCCGGGTGACCCCGGTGGCGCCGACCTCGACCGGCAGGGCGCGCGGCCGGAACCCGCTCGCGTTGACCGCGACGGTCACGGTGCCGGGCACCAGGTCGGTGAGGGCGAAGTCGCCCTGCTCCCCGGTGGCGGCGGTGGCCAGCAGGTCACCGCGCACATCGGTGACGATCACCATCGCGTCCTTGACCGGCAGCGCGCTGCCCGCGGCCCGGACCACACCGGTCAGCCCGCTGGTGCCGCTGAGCAGGATGTCGTACGACAGCGGTTCCTCGCCCACCACGACGGTGGAGGCCTGCGGCTGGTAGCCGTCGGCGGAGGCGATCAGGACGTAGCTGCCGGTGCCCGGGGCGTCGAGCCCGTAGGAGCCGTCGGCCTGGGCGACCGCGCGGCCCAGCTGGCGGCCGGACAGCGAGATCAGGGTGACCGCGGCCTGCGGGACCGGGGCGCTCTCGGCGCCGCGGACGAAGCCGTGCACCGGCGTGCCGCCGGAACCGCCGGGCTCGGCGACCGTGGCGACGGCCGCCATCGGCCGGGTGGCGGTGGCCGTGCCGTCGGGGCCGGCCTCGGTGGAGGCGGCGACCGCGGCCGGGACCGGTGCGGCGGCCGGGACCTGGGCCTCGGCGACGGCCGGCGCGGCGGCCGGGTCGGTCACGGGGGACTCGGCGGCCTGGGCGAGCGCGCCCTTGGTCTTCAGCGGGACCTCCTTGATGAACAGCGTGATCAGGAAGGCGACGGCGGCGAGGCAGCCGGCGATCAGGAAGACGTCGGCGATGCCGTGGCCGTAGGCGCTCTCCAGCAGCGTCCGGATGGGCTTCGGGAGCGCGTTCATGTCCGGGATGCTGTCGGTCGAACCGGAGCCGCCGGCCAGGGCCTTCTGGTACTTCGGGCTCAGGTCGGCGACGCCGTCCTGGACGTAGTGGGTGATCCGGCGGGACATCACGGCACCCAGCGCGGAGACGCCGACCGCACCGCCGAGGGAGCGGAAGAAGGTGACCGTGGAGCTGGCCGAGCCGAGGTCGGAGGGGGAGACCTGGTTCTGCGTGGCGAGGACCAGGTTCTGCATCATCATGCCGATGCCGAGACCCAGCAGCGCCATGAAGATGGCCATCTTCCAGTAGTCGGTGTCGTACCGGATGCCGCCGAGCAGCAGCAGGCCGGCCGTGACCAGCACGCCACCGCTGACCAGCCACGCCTTCCAGCGGCCGGTGCGGGTGATGAACTGACCCGAGACGGTCGAGGAGACGAACAGGCCGCCGATCATCGGGATGGTCAGGACGCCCGACATGGTCGGGGACTTGTCGCGGGCCAGCTGGAAGTACTGGCTGAAGAAGACGGTGCCGGAGAACATCGCGATACCGACGAACAGCGAGGCGAGCGACGCCAGCGTGATCGTGCGGTTCCTGAACAGGCGCAGCGGGATGATCGGCTCGCTCGCCCTGGACTCGACGAGCACGAACAGCGCGCCGAGGACGATCGAACCGCCGACCATCGCGTAGGTCTGCCAGGACAGCCAGTCGTACTTGTCGCCGGCGAAGGTGACCCAGACCAGCAGCAGGGAGACGGCGGCGGAGATGAGGGTCGCGCCGCCCCAGTCGACCTTGACCTCCCGCTTGACGACGGGCAGGTGCAGGGTCTTCTGGAGGACGATCAGCGCGAGGATGGCGAAGGGGACGCCGACGTAGAAACACCAGCGCCAGCCCAGCCAGGAGGTGTCGGTGATGACACCGCCGAGCAGCGGGCCGCCGACGGTGGCGACGGCGAAGGTGGCACCCAGGTAGCCGGAGTACCGGCCGCGCTCACGCGGGGAGATCATCGCCGCCATGACGATCTGCGCCAGGGCGGACAGACCGCCGACGCCGATGCCCTGGAACACCCGGAAGGTGATGAGCATGCCGGGGTTCTGCGACAGACCGGCCGCCATCGAGGCGACCACGTAGATGATCAGGGCTATCTGGACGAGAGCCTTCTTGCTGTACAGGTCGGCGAGCTTGCCCCACAGGGGAGTGGCCGCGGTCATCGACAGCAGGGCGGCGGTGACCACCCAGGTGTAGGCGGACTGGCCGCCGCCGAGGTCCCCGATGATGTGCGGCAGGGCGTTGGAGACGATCGTGGACGACAGGATCGCCACGAACATGCCGAGCAGCAGCCCGGACAGTGCCTCCATGATCTGCCGGTGGGTCATCGGGGCGTCGCCGTGGGAGCCTCCCCCGTGCTTGGCGTGAGCCCGCACACCGGCTGGTGTGGTCGTTGCCATGGGCTTCCTTTTCTTACGTGCTTGCGGGTGTACGGGTGGTCTTTTCGTCTACGGGGGCGGGGAGCCGCAGCGGGGCGGACCGGCAGTCGCCGAAGGACGCGCGCAGACGCGTCATCAGGCGGATCAGCTCGTCGACGTCCTCGTCGGTCCAGTCCGCCAGCCGCTCGGCCAGCAGGTGCGTGGTCCGCCGGGACAGGTCGTCGAGCTGGTGCAGGCCCGCGGGCGTCAGGCGCAGGATGCGCGAGCGCTTGTCCGCGGGGTCGGGGTGCCGCTCGATCCAGCCGCGTGCGGCGACGTGCGCGACATGCCGGCTGGTGACCGACATGTCCACGGAGAGCAACTCCGCGAGCTTGCTCATGCGCATGTCGCCGTGGCGGCCGAGCAGGGTCAGCACGGCGGCCGAACCGGCCGGGCAGTCGGGCGGCAGGATCCGCCCCATGTCCCGTTTCACGGCTCCGACGGCACTGAGCTGACGCGCCAGCTCTTCGAACTGCGCCTGCTCGGCCATCACACCTCCCGTATTCGTTGCTTGGGGCAACCATAAGACTGCTTGGTTGCTGAAGGCAAACAACCACGGGATCGACGGCGCAAAAACTTGGCAAAGGCAAGTATTGCGACCGTAAATATGCAGGTGACTGCGGGTGGCGTGCCCCCGTCTGTCCCGGTGGCCCCGCACTTGGGTCGGTCACCGGGATTCGCTAGGGTCTCGGGCCATGGCTAACACCCAGGGCCCCCAGGGCAATTACGACCCCGCAGGCAGCACCCAGATGTTCCGCGCGTTCGTCGACGAGGCTCCCCAGGGGCCCCAGCAGCAGGCGGCCTCCTCCGGCCCCAGGGTCGGTCTGATCATCGGCGTGATCGTGGCGCTCGTGGTGGTGGCCGGCGTCGCCTGGCTGGCCGTCAGGTAGGACACACGCGGCTCGGAGAGGTGGCGGGCTCGGCGAGGCCGCCGGCGGAGTCGTACGACCCCCCGGGCCGCCGCGGGGCCGCGAAGTGCCGGTGCTGTCCTCGCCGGGCGGCGCCGGCGCCGGCGGGGCGGAGCGCGGACCGCCGGACGGGATCGATCCCCGCGTACGCGCGGCGGAGCCGGTCGCGTGCGGGGCGCCTCCGGGTGCACCGCGGCCCTTGCCCCGTCGAGCGGCACGAGTATCACCGAGCCGGACGGCGGTACGGCCGTCGGGCCGCCCGGCCCCGCGCCGACCGCGGTGCGGCCGCCGCCCGGACCACCGCCCGTGCACGCGACGGCCACCCCGCCCGGACAGACGACGACCGCCGACGCTGCCGTCACGGCGCCTCGGCGGCCACACGTTCATGTCGTCGTACGAAGCATCCCGGTACAAAGCATCCCGGTACAAAGCATCCCGGTACGAAGCATCCGGTCACGGTGACTGACGCTTCGTCGGACGGGAAGCGGACGGGAAGCGTCAGTCCGAGATCAGGCCCTCCCGCAACTGCGCCAGCGTCCGGGTCAGCAGACGGGAGACGTGCATCTGGGAGATGCCGACCTCCTCGCCGATCTGCGACTGGGTCATGTTGGCGAAGAAGCGCAGCATGATGATCCGGCGCTCCCGGGGCGGGAGCTTGGCCAGCAGCGGCTTGAGGGACTCCCGGTACTCCACGCCCTCCAGGGCGGTGTCCTCGTAGCCGAGCCGGTCGGCGAGCGAGCCCTCCCCGCCGTCGTCCTCGGGGGCCGGGGAGTCGAGGGAGGAGGCGGTGTAGGCGTTGCCGACCGCGAGGCCGTCGACCACGTCCTCCTCGGAGACACCGAGCACGGCGGCCAGCTCGGTCACCGTGGGGGAGCGGTCCAGCTTCTGGGACAGCTCGTCGCTGGCCTTGGTGAGGGCCAGGCGCAGCTCCTGGAGCCGGCGCGGGACGCGCACCGACCAGGAGGTGTCGCGGAAGAACCGCTTGATCTCGCCCACGACGGTCGGCATCGCGAACGTCGGGAACTCCACGCCCCGTTCGCAGTCGAACCGGTCGATCGCCTTGATCAGGCCGATGGTGCCGACCTGGACGATGTCCTCCATCGGTTCGTTGCGCGAGCGGAACCGCGCCGCCGCGTAGCGGACCAGCGGCAGGTTCAGCTCGATCAATGTGTCCCGGACGTACGCCCGCTCGGGGCTGTCCTCGCCCAGCGCGGCCAGGCGCAGGAACAGCGAGCGGGACAGGGTGCGGGTGTCGATGGTGGCCGGGACCTGCGCGGCCGGGACAGCTTCGGCGGCCGGGCCGGCGGCCGGGGACGGCACGGCTTCGAGGGCCGTGACACCCTCGAAGCCGTCGAGGACGTCGAGAGCGTCGAGCTCCTTGGGCGCTGCCTCGCTCATCGTGGGCGTCAGCACCTTCGAGCTGCCCTGGTCTGCGGACATGCCACCCCCTTTGGGTCGCGGGACGGTCGCGGCGGCGCCGTCTCTTTCGAGCAACGCAGCCTTCACCTGAATACCGGAGCCGGAGCCACGGCAAACGCGCTTCCCGCAGAATGTCACATGTCGGCAACGCGCTGTACCGACATGTCGACATGTGAGATCCGAATCGGCCCTGCAAACAAGGGGTCTGACGGCTTTTCGGGTCCGAACTGTCGGCAACAGCCCTGGTGAGCGATTCGCCCGCGCCGGTTAACGCTCGATCGGGTTTGCGATGCAGTGGTGTTCGGGGCGTGCTTCCGTGCGCCCGCTATGCATCAGGCGCCACGGCGTCTGCTGCGGCTATGCGTCGATCCGATTTGCGGAACGCAGCCGCTGGAAGCTACGGGCGAGGAGCCGTGAGACATGCATCTGGGAGACGCCGAGTTCCGCGCTGATCTGTGACTGGGTGAGATTGCTGTAGTAGCGCAGGAGAAGGATGCGCTGTTCTCTCTCGGGGAGCTGGACGAGGAGATGGCGGACCAGGTCGCGGTGTTCCACGCCGTCCAGGGCCGGGTCCTCGTAGCCGATCCGGTCGAGCAGTCCGGGCAGTCCGTCGCCCTCCTGGGCGGCCTCCAGCGAGGTGGCGTGGTACGAGCGTCCCGCCTCGATGCAGCTGAGCACCTCGTCCTCGCTGATCCGGAGCCGGTCGGCGATCTCGGCGGTGGACGGCGAGCGGCCGTAGAGCGTGGTCAGGTCCTCGGTGGCGCTGTTGACCTGCACCCACAGCTCGTGCAGCCGGCGCGGGACGTGGACCGTGCGGACGTTGTCCCGGAAGTACCGCTTGATCTCGCCGACCACGGTGGGCATCGCGAAGGTCGGGAACTGCACGCCCCGGTCGGGGTCGAAGCGGTCGATGGCGTTGATCAGTCCGATGGTGCCGACCTGGACGACGTCCTCCATGGGCTCGTTGCGGGAGCGGAAGCGGGCGGCGGCGTAGCGTACGAGCGGGAGGTTCGCCTCGATCAGCGCTCCGCGCACCCGGTTGTGCTCCGGCGTGCCGGGGGTGAGGTCCTTCAGTTCGGCGAACAGCACCTGGGTCAGGGCCCGGGTGTCCGCGCCGCGGCGCTTCTCGGGGGCCGGCGGGGTCGGAGTGGACGCCTCTTCGTGGGGCGGCGCAGTACTGGCCGACACGGTCAACGCCACCTCTTCATCGGTCAATCATCCGTCAAAAGCGGTCATAGCATCACAAGACATGTGCACCGTGTGCAAGCACCCGATAACCCCGTGTTGTGGTTCAAACTCCCACGAGTTGGGTACGCATCGCCGGAAAAGGTCTCGCAGCGACCACGAAAAACCCCTCGCCGCAGCGGCGAGGGGTGCTGGCGGGCGGGGGGCTCAGAACGCGTAGTCGGCGATCACCCAGGTGGCGAACTCCCGCCACAGCGCGACGCCCGCCTGGTGGGCCGGGTGCTCCAGATAGCGCTTGAGGGCGTCGGCGTCCTCGACGGCCGAGTTGATCGCGAAGTCGTAGGCGATCGGCCGGTCGCTGATGTTCCAGGCGCACTCCCAGAACCGCAGCTCCTCGATCCGGCCGCCGAGGGCCCGGAAGGCCTCCACACCCGCCACGACCCGCGGATCGTCGCGCTCGACGCCCTCGTTGAGCCTGAAGAGGACCAGGTGGCGGATCATGGGGTGTACCTCAGCTCTTTCCTCCGTGGGCGACCCAGGTCATGAAGTCGCCGATGGCCTTCGCGGCGTCCGATATGCCCTCGAAGCCTATCTGCACGTAGTCGGCCGCCTTGGCCGGATCCGTGATGATCACGTACAGCGCGAAGACCACGAGCACGTACACGGCGATCTTCTTGGCGTTCACCGCCATCGCGGCCTCCCCTGTACCAGCGCCCTCGGGCCCCTGCTGCCCGCCGGCCGCGAGTGTAACGTTCTGGCCTTCGCCTGCGGCCAACAGCGCGCCGTCGCACGCGCGTTGTGCCCGGAACGCGAGAAAGACCCCGCCGGTCGACGGGGCCCTTCTGTGAGCGGTAGCGGAGGGATTTGAACCCTCGGTGACTTGCGCCACACTCGCTTTCGAGGCGAGCTCCTTCGGCCGCTCGGACACGCTACCGAGGGAGACCCTACAGCACGGGAGGCCGTGGTTCGAAATCGGTATCGGGCGGCGGCTCAGCGGGCACGGAAGAACTCGGTGAGGAGCCGGGCGCACTCCGCCGCGAGCACACCCTCGATGACCTCCGGCCGGTGGTTGAGCCGGCGGTCGCGCACCACGTCCCACAGGGAACCGGCCGCACCCGCCTTCTCGTCGCGGGCGCCGTAGACCACCCGGTCCACCCGGGACTGGACGAGCGCGCCCGCGCACATCGTGCACGGCTCCAGCGTGACGACGAGCGTGCAGCCGGTCAGCCGCCACTCCCCGAGCCGGGCCGCCGCCCGCCGGATCGCGAGGATCTCGGCGTGGGCCGTGGGATCACCGGTGGCCTCACGCTCGTTGTGCCCCGCACCGAGCACCGTCGTACCGTCCGGGGACAGCACGACGGCGCCGACCGGGACGTCCCCGCCCCGGGCGGCCAGCCCGGCCTCGTCCAGAGCGAGCCGCATCGCGGCCCGCCAGGGGTCCCGCACCGGGTCCGGCGTGCCCTGCGCCCGCTGTGGCGTGGTCAGCGGACGGTCTCCAGCACCTCCGAGGCACCCAGCGCCTCGGCGATCGTGTTCAGCGCGTCGTCGGCGTCCAGCGCGCGCAGCTCCTTCTCGCTGATGCCCAGGTCGTCCAGGATCTCGCTGTCGCCCACCGGGCTGTGCGGCACCGCGTCGGTGGCGGCACCCTCCTCCTCGTCGTCCTCGGACTCGCCGTCCTCGGTGCCGTCGAGGTCCAGGGAGTCCAGGTCCGGACCGTCGTCCGCGCCGGGCTCCCGGCCGAGCAGCTCGTCGGTGAGCAGCAGCTCCCCGTACGCGCTGCGCTGGGCGGCGGCGGCGTCCGAGACGTAGATGCGAGGGTCGTCCTCGCCGTCCACGCGGACGACACCGAACCAGGCGTCCTCCTGCTCGATCAGGACGAGCACCGTGTCCTCGTCGGGAGAGGCTTCCCGGGCCAGGTCGGCCAGATCCGACAGGGTCTCCACATCGTCGAGCTCTGTGTCGCTCGCTTCCCACCCGTCTTCGGTGCGCGCGAGCAGTGCGGCGAAGTACACCGTGACTCTCCCACTGGTCATAGGCGTGCCGGTTGGGGGTCCCCCCGGCGGAGGTACTTGGGCGGAGAGAGCTGGGCTCCGAGCCCCACCCACTCGGAATCGTGGCAGAAACAAGGCCTCCAGGGGACGTCTTCGGCTCCCTGTGTCTGGCTGTTTCGATCGTGGATCCGTGATCGGCTCACCAGCGCGCTCATTGCCGCCACCTGCGGATCGTACGCGGCTTTTCCCGGCGCTCACGCACGCCCACCTCCCGACACCGGCGCGAGCGTGGCTCCTCCGTCACGCGAACGGGCCCTGGGACTACCAGCGGAACGTCCGCATACGCATCGCGTGGCGCAACCGTGCGGCCTTGGCGCGCCGGGGCTGGACGCGGGCGCGCAGCGCACGGGCCTCGGCGAGTTCGCGCAGGAACTGCGCGCGGCGGCGCCGGCGTTCGCTCTCGCTCTCGGGCTTGTCGGAATCGGTCCGCGCGGACCGCGCAGCGGGGCCGGCCGTGTCGCCGGTGGGCCCGGAGGCGTCCGCGGGCAGGTCAGGCAGGTCAGACACGTCACACCACCCCAGTCCGTCCTTCCCACTTTCCCCCGGATGGCCGGTTTGACGCCAGCGCGAGGGCGGACCGGGGCGCAGGTACCGTTAGGGGCATGCGTCTCCATGTCGTCGACCACCCCCTGGTCGCCCACAAGCTCACCACGCTGCGCGACCAGCGCACCGACTCCGCGACCTTCCGGCGGCTCGCCGACGAACTGGTCACCCTGCTCGCCTACGAGGCCACGCGGGACGTGCGCACCGAGGCCGTCGACATCCAGACGCCGGTCGCGCGGACCACGGGCGTGAAGCTCGCCCGCCCCCGTCCGCTGGTGGTGCCGATCCTGCGGGCCGGTCTCGGCATGCTGGACGGCATGGTCCGGCTGCTGCCGACCGCCGAGGTGGGCTTCCTGGGCATGATCCGCAACGAGGAGACGCTCCAGGCGTCCACGTACGCCTCGCGCATGCCGGAGGACCTCTCGGGCCGCCAGGTGTACGTCCTCGACCCGATGCTGGCCACGGGCGGCACGCTGGTCGCGGCGATCCAGGAACTGATCAAGCGCGGCGCCGACGACGTCACGGCGGTGGTCCTGCTGGCCGCCCCCGAGGGTGTCGAGGTCATGGAGCGGGAGCTGGCGGGGACGCCGGTCACCGTGGTCACGGCGGCCGTCGACGACCACCTCAACGAGCTCGGGTACATCGTGCCGGGGCTGGGGGACGCGGGGGACCGCCTCTACGGGGCCGCCGAGTAATTCTGCGCGCCCAGGGGGGATGCCGCCTGGGCGCCGTCCGCGGGTACGGGTGCGTCGTGGCCGGTCGCGCAGTTCCCCGCGCCCCTTCCGGGGCGCTCCTCAGCAGCCCTTCTTCGGGGAAGCCGTCGGCTTCGGCTCGGTCAGGGTCGTCAGCGCCTGCTCGGCGGCCGCCGGCTTCGACAGCCCCTTGAAGGCGTCGCCGATGACGAGGTCGAGGTCGGCTCCCTTGCGGCTGTCGGCGCGCAGTTGCGCACCGTCGAGCTGGGTGCCGAGGACGCGCAGTGAGGTGTCCTGCGCGGCGGCGGAGCCGAGGAGTATCCCGGTGCCCTTGACCTTCTTGTCGTACTGCTTCGACGCGTTGCCCACAGCGCCGATCTTGAAGCCGCGTTTCTTCAGCTCGTCCGCGGTGGTCTTGGCGAGCCCCGTGCGCTTGGTCGCGTTGTAGACGTTCACGGTGATCTGGCCGGGCCTGGGCAGGGCATGGCCCTGGGCCGCGGGGGCCGCGGCGGTCTTGGTCCGGCAGTCCGTCGTGGAAGGGCTCGCCGTGTACTTGTCGCCGCCGCCGGTGAAGACGTCGATGAGCTGGAGCGTGCCCCAGCCGATCAGGCCGAGGGCGGCGACGGACGCCACCACGACGGCCACGAGCCTGCCGCGCCGCCGGGGCGGACGCATCCGAGGGTATTTGTCCCCCGTGATGCGGTACTGGCCGCCCATGCCGGGGGGAGTCAGCATGCTCATGGGCGCAGCGTAGTGCGCCCGAGCGGCGATGCCTATCAGATGATCAGTCGATGCCGCTCGATGCCGCTCAGCGGAACCCGAAAGGGCCAACGGCCGTGTCGCGCCGGGTCAGTCGAGTTCGAGCACGCGCGCGTGCAGCACCTGGCGCTGCTGGAGGGCGGCGCGGACCGCGCGGTGCAGACCGTCCTCCAGGTAGAGGTCGCCCTGCCACTTCACGACGTGCGCGAAGAGGTCGCCGTAGAACGTCGAGTCCTCCGCCAGCAGGGTCTCCAGATCGAGCTGCTGCTTGGTGGTGACGAGCTGATCGAGGCGGACCGGGCGCGGCGCGACGTCCGCCCACTGCCGGGTGCTCTCCCGGCCGTGGTCGGGGTACGGCCGGCCGTTTCCGATGCGCTTGAAGATCACACGGAAAGCCTACCGGCCAAGACGTTCCGGGCGCAGCCATGGCGACGGAGTGCGAGGCTTGAAAAGATGGATCAAATCGGGCATATAGGTAACTACGGGGACAGGGGTCGGAGATGAGTGACAGCGAGACCGTGCCGCCCGCCGGCCCGCAGGGGACGCCCGCACTGCCCGCGGAGGCCCGGAAGATCACCTCCGGTTACGCCTTCACCGGCCCCGCGCTCGATCTCGGCGCCCTCCTGTGGGACGGGGCGTGTCGCGCCGACGCGCCGGTCCGCATCCCGCTGCCCGTGCTCAACCGGCACGGGCTGGTCGCGGGCGCCACCGGCACCGGCAAGACCAAGACCCTCCAGCTGATCGCGGAGCAGCTGTCGGCGCAGGGCGTGCCCGTGTTCCTCGCGGACATCAAGGGCGACCTGTCCGGCATCGCGCGGCCGGGGCAGCCGAACGAGCGGGTGCGCAAGCGGTCCGCCGACGTGGGCCAGGAGTGGACCCCGGCCGGCTTCCCGGCGGAGTTCTTCGCGCTCGGCGGCCTCGGCCACGGCATCCCCGTACGGGCCACCGTCACCAGCTTCGGCCCCGTGCTGCTGGCGAAGGTGCTCCGGCTGAACCAGACCCAGGAACAGTCCCTCGGCCTGATCTTCCACTACGCCGACACCAAGGGCCTGGAGCTGATCGACCTCAAGGACCTGCGCGCGGTCGTCGCCTTCCTCACCTCCGACGAGGGCAAGGCCGAACTCAGGGACATCGGCGGCCTGTCCAGCGCCACGGCCGGGGTGATCCTGCGCTCCCTCACGGCCTTCGAGGCGCAGGGCATGACGGACTTCTTCGGCGAGCCGGAGTTCGGCACGGCGGACTTCCTGCGCACGGCGGAGGACGGGCGGGGCGTCGTCTCGGTCCTGGAACTCGCGGCGGTGCAGGACAAACCGCTGCTCTTCTCGACGTTCCTGATGTGGCTGCTCGCCGACCTCTTCCACGACCTGCCCGAGATCGGCGACGCCGACAAGCCCAAGCTGGTCTTCTTCTTCGACGAGGCGCACCTGCTGTTCGACGACGCGTCCAGGGCGTTCCTGGAGTCGATCACCCAGACGGTCCGCCTGATCCGCTCCAAGGGCGTCGGCGTCTTCTTCGTCACCCAGACTCCCAAGGACGTCCCCGGCGACGTCCTCGGCCAGCTCGGCAACCGGGTGCAGCACGCCCTGCGCGCCTTCACCCCCGACGACCACAAGGCCCTGCGGGCGACCGTGCAGACCTTCCCGAGATCGGCGTACGACCTGGAGGAACTGCTCACCGGGCTGGGCACCGGGGAGGCCGTGGTGACCGTGCTCGGCGAGACCGGCGCGCCGACCCCGGTCGCGGCCACCCGGCTGCGTGCCCCGCGGTCCCTGATGGGTCCGCTGGACCCCGCCGAACTGGACCGGGCGGTCCGTGACTCCCCGCTCCACGACCGTTATGCACAGGCTGTGGACCGCGAGTCGGCGTACGAGAGGCTGAGCGCCGCCCGGCCGGCGGAACAGCCGCCGAAGCCTGCTGCCGGGCACGCTCCCCGGGAGGAGCCGTCGCTGGTCGAACAGGTCGTCAGCAGCGGGGTGTTCAAGTCGCTGGCCCGTTCGGTCGGCACCCAGCTCGGCCGCGAGATCACCCGTTCCCTCTTCGGCACCGCCCGGCGGAGGCGGTAGCCCGCCCCCGCCGGCGCCGGGTCAACGGTCCCGTTCCTCGGGCGACCGCTGGGGTTCCGGTGTCCGCTGGTCCGGCCGGGGGGCCGTACCGCGCCGGGCCTCCGCGCGCAGCAGGGCGCGCAGGACGGCGTAGGGATCCTTGGGCATGGCTGTGCTGCTCCTTGCGTCGAGCCGACTGACCTCGCGGTGACGCGGGTCCGTCAGCAGCGCAGGACCACCGTGCGCAGCAGGGGTGCGGTGTACGGCGCCCGGGGCGCGGCGGCACCCGGACGGGCCGCCACGACGGCGGGCGCCGGAGCGGGGAGCGGCGCGGGGCGCTCGGGCGTGTCGGCCCGGTGGAGCGCGCGGGCGGGAGGCCGCAGCGGGGTGTCGAGCACATCGTGCTCGGCCGTCTCGGCGGCCACGGCGAGATCCGGCACCGCCTGCGCGGGCACATGCGCGCCGGGCACCCACAGGGCGAGGAGCAGCACGAGGACGCGTAGCCAGGTACGGCCCCGGGGCGTGCTCCTGCTCCTGCTCACACCGGCTCTTTTCCCGCGGCACGCGGGAAGGGCAGCATGCCGGGGGCGAGATCCACCCGTCCGGAGTACATGGGGTGTGCGTGGTTCAGCGGCCATGGGGGCGGTCGCGGTTGTGCCGGGGTGGTGGTCCCGGTGCTGGAAGCGGGGCGGTGGCGGCGCGGGGAGTGGTCGCGGGGACGGCAGCGGTGGGGAGTACGGCGTGGGTCGCGGCGGTGGTCAGAGCGTCTGCGGTACACGGCGCGCCCGGCCGCGGATGCCGAACGCGGTCACGATCTCCACGATCCCCACCGCGACCAGCCAGATCCCGCCGACGAGGGTCAGCACCGCCACCGACTCGAACGGCGAGTCGATGAGCACGATCCCGGCGATGAAGGTCAGGATCCCGAGGAAGATCTGCCAGCCCCGGGCGGGCATCCGGGAGTCGTGCACGGCGGCCAGGGTCTGCGTGATGCCGCGGAACAGCCAGCCGATGCCGATCCACAGGGCGAGCAGCAGGATCGACTGCATGGGCCCGCGGAAGCAGAACAGGCCGAGCAGGATGGACAGCGCGCCGCTGATGAAGGCGAGGACGCGCAGGGAGGTCGCCCGGTGCGTGCCGAACGCGGACACCAGCTGGAGGACCCCGCTGTACAGCAGGTAGAGGCCGAACAGCACACCGGCGGCCAGCAGGGAGGCGCCCGGCCAGACCAGCACCAGGACGCCGAGCACCAGGGAACCGATGCCGGTGAGCAGGACGATCTGCCAGGCGGCCCGGGACAGGGCGTGCAGCGGGCCCTCGAACGGCGGCTCCGGTTCATGGTGGGTGCCGGGCGGCGCCGCGGCGGGGTGGCCGCCCGGTGATGCCCCCGCGTGAACGTGCCGGTCGTCGTACGCCCGGTCCCGCTCGGGACCGCTGCTCGGTACCTCGCTCATGCCCCATGCTGAGACCGGCCGGGCGGCGGGGGCGAGCGGGGTGGGCCGAGTGGGTGATGGGGCGGCGGGTCGGTGGTGAGGCGGGCGGCCGTCCCGTTCGGAGGGCAGCGTCCGGAGTCCTTCTCCAGCGTGTCGTGAGACCCGAGCGTCGTACCGGGCCCGGTGGCCACGGCCGCTCTCCGTCTCGTGGCGGAACTCGGCCGTCCAGAGCCGGGACCCCTCCCATGGCCGTCTCCGCCGGGCCCCTGCCAGCCACCGGCGGCAGCCCGCCGGCGGGCTTACCTCTTCGTCGCCTTGGCCGCCTTCGCCGCCGCCTTCATCTCCTGCTTGTGGGCGCGGACCTTGGCCAGGGACTCGGGGCCGGTGATGTCGGCGACGGACCGGAAGGACTCCGGTTCGCCGTAGGCACCCGCGGCCTCCCGCCAGCCGTCGGGCGCGACGCCGAGCCGCTTGCCGAGCAGGGCCAGGAAGATCTGGGCCTTCTGCTTGCCGAACCCCGGCAGGTCCTCCAGCCGTCGCAGCAGCTCGGCCCCGCTGTCCACGCTCCGCCAGACCGCCTCCGCGTCCCCGTCGTAGTGCTCGACGAGGTACTGGCACAGCTGCTGGATCCGCTTCGCCATCGAGCCCGGGTAGCGGTGCACCGCCGGCTTCTCGGAGAGCAGCGCGGCGAAGGCCTCGGGATCCATCGCCGCGATCTCGTGCGCGTCGAGGTCGTCCGCGCCGAGCCGGTCGGCGATGGTGCGGGGTCCCTTGAACGCCCACTCCATGGGGATCTGCTGGTCCAGCAGCATCCCGGTCAGCGCGGCGAGCGCGGAGCGCCCGAGCAGCGCGTCGGCCGCGGGGTCCTGGGCGAGGTGCAGGGTGACGTCCATGCGTCGATGATCCCGCGCGCGGGGTGGCTCCGCCCGCTGGGGCGGTGGAGTGACGACCCGTCCGGTCCGGTGAGCACGCGGCCGGTTCCCCCCGTACCTAGGGGGAGGCACGGGAGCACGGCGGGAACGGAGGCTGACGGTGCTGCGCGACGCGGACCACGACGGAGCCCACGGCGAAGACCGTGAGCGAGCCCGGGACGGCGACCGGCGACCGCGAGGACGACGAGGTCCGTCACGGCGTTCGGCAGGCACGTTCCTGCTCGTGCTCCTCCTCCCCGCCCTCCTCCCCGCTCTCCTCCTCGGCACGGCGACGCCCGCCTCGGCCCACGCCGTGCTGCGCGCGACGGACCCCGCCGACGGAACCGTCCTGCGCACCGCCCCCCGCCACGTCACCCTCACCTTCACCGAGTCGGTCGGCCTGCTGACCGACTCCTTCCGGGTCTACGACCCCGGGAACCGCCGCCTCCGCACCGGTCCCGCCGGGCACGCCGCCGGCCGCTCCGACACCGCGCGGGTCGCCCTCCCGGCCCGGCTCGCCACCGGGACGTACACGGTCGCCTGGCGGGTGGTGTCGGCCGACAGCCACCCGGTGTCCGGCGCGCTCACCTTCTCGGTGGGGAAACGCACGGCCGCCCCGGCGGCCCTGCCCCGGGACCGCGCGGAGAACGGGGCCACCACGGCCCTGCACACCATCGCGCGCTACCTCGCCTACCTCTCCCTGGCCCTCCTCCTGGGCACGGCCGCGTTCGTGGCGTACTGCCGCCCGCCGACGACGGCCCACCTGCGGGCCCCCGCCCTCGCCGCCGCGGTGACGCTGGTGGCCTCCACCCTCGCCGTGTACGTCCTGCGCGCCCCCTACGAGGAGGCCGCCTCCCCGACGACCGCCTTCTCCCCCTCCGCCCTCACCCACACGGCGACGACCCGCCCGGGCCGGCTCCTGCTCCTCCGCCTGGCGCTGCTGCTCCTGGCCGCGACCGCCGTCACCCTCCTCAGAACCCGCCGCGTCAGGCTTCCGCGCCGCGCCACCCTCGCGGCCGCCGCGGTCCTCGCCGTCGCCCTGGCCCTGACCTGGTCGGCGTCCGACCACGCCTCGGCGGGCATCCAGGTGCCGGCGGCGGTCGTCTCGTCCACCCTGCACCTGCTGGCGATGGCGGCCTGGCTGGGCGGCCTGGCCGCGCTCGTGTGGACACTGCGGCGCGCCCCGGACACGCCGGCCACCCTGCCGGCCTCGGTCCCGGCCCGCTTCTCCCGCCTGGCGTTCACCTCGGTGGTGGTCCTGGTCGTCACCGGCGTCTACCAGTCGTGGCGCGGCCTGGGCTCCTGGCAGGCGCTGACCGACACGACGTACGGCCGCACGCTCCTGGCGAAGCTGGCGGCGGTCACCGCGCTGCTCCTCGCTGCGGCCTGCTCCCGCACCTGGACGGCCCGCCTGGCCCGTCCGGCGGGGGCCGCCGTCCGCGCGCGTGTCCCCGAACCGGCCACCGGCCCCGCACTCCCCGAACTCCCCCCGGAACCACCCCCGGCCCCGCCCCTGCGCCTCCTGCGCCGCTCGGTCCTGCTGGAGGCGGTGGCCGCCGCGCTGGTCCTGGCCCTGACCACCCTCCTGACCAGCACGGTCCCCGGCCGCGCGGCGACGGAGTCCGCCTCGTCCACGCCCTCCGCGGCGACGGGCGTCCAGACGGCCTCGGTCACCACGATCCCCTTCGACACCGGCGCCCCCGGCGGCCACGGCAAGGTCCAGCTCACCCTGGACCCGGGCCGTGTCGGCACCAACTCGCTCCAGGCGGTGATCTACGGCCCCGACGGCGGCCTCTCCACGGTCCCCGAGCTCCGCGTCACCCTCTCGCTCCCGTCCCAGCGCCTCGGCCCCCTGGACACCAGGCTCACCGACCGCGGCGGCTACTGGTCCGCCCCCGCCTTCACCGTGCCCCTTCCCGGCACCTGGACGATGAAGGCGACGGTCCGCGTGTCGGACCTGGACCAGGTGACGGTGTCGGCACCGGTGCGGGTGACGCGGTAGGGGCGAGGGGCCGGCGGGATCAGACGGCGTGCAGGAAGAGCTGCGGCGACCAGCCGGTGCAGCTTCCGGGCCCCGCCTCGTCGACGGCGCCGGCGCATGCCCTGACCTTGACGTTCCAGTCGCCGCGCGCGGGCGCGTCGACCGTGGCGACCCGGTACTCGCCCATGCGGAGCTGCCAGCTGTACCAGCCGAGCCGTGACGGATACGTGTACCGGACCTCGTAGTAGGTGTAGCGGGGGCTGGAATAGCCGCCGTAGTACACCCTCAGCGTGTTGGCGCACCCGTCGAAGCGGGCACCGGCGTACGGGGTGTCCGCGTACCTGAACCGGTGGGGCGTCCCGCCCAGGTCGGTGCCGCCCCCCGGCGGATACGCGTCCTGGGACGCGCACCGGCCCGCCGGAACGGAGGCCGACCCCCGTGCCTGCGCCGCGGTCGCCGTACCGCCCACGGAGACGACGGGGACCAGCAGAGCCGCGGCAGCGGCCACAACAGGCAACGAACGCCCCAAGGCCCTCACCTCCAGCGAAAGACCCTTGGTCACCACAGTGCACTTCCGCCCCGGAAGTCGCATCCGCTGACCCGGACGCGGCTACGGAACCGGATACGCCAGAGGGCCGGACCAGTTGACGTGGTCCGGCCCTCCGGGCTGGCGGAGGATACGAGATTCGAACTCGTGAGGGGTTGCCCCCAACACGCTTTCCAACTGTTCGTCTAGGGGTTCGGGGAGAGACGGGAGCGTTCTGACCTGTGGTGGGGCGGGTGATGGCGGAGGCTTCGGACGACGCTGGACGGGGGTGAATGAGACCAGAACTGAGACCAGCGGGGGTCGGGTCAGACCTTCCTGACGACGATCGAGTTCGGGACCAGCTTCTCCAGGTCTTCCACGTCCGAGGTGAAGACGGTGACCTGCCCTTTCTGCTGCCGGGCGATGACGGCGAGCACCGCGTCGATCGCGTACTTGTGGCCGTGGAGCTTGGCGTCGGACAGGAGCCGACGGGCCTGGCGGGCCTCGTCCTTCCCGATGTCGGCGACTTTGAGTCGCGACAGCACCCAGTCCCAGCGCTGCTCGGTGGTTCTGCCGTCGTACGCCTCGACCAGCGTCATGGGGGACGTGACTACCTCGGCTTCACCCCGGGCCGCGAGGTCGAGCCAGGCGATCATCTTCCGGTCGCCGCGCACAGCGAGAGACAGAGCCTCACAGTCGAGTACGAAGACGCGCAGTGGCCGCTGCCCGTAATCACCGGCCCGCTTCTTCACGCAGCCTCTCCGGCGTTGTGTCCTCCGGCAGTACTGCGGCGCTCGTGCTCGGCGTCGAGATCGTCCAGTTCCGCGAGTGCTGCCGCGCGCTCATCCTCGGTGACTGGGCCGTGCTCTTCCTGCAACCAGTCGACCAGCTCCAGCAGACGGTCCCGGTCGCGCTTGAAGCGCAGTGCTTCGGCGACATACGCCGAAAGTCCCCGTTCAGCCGCCTCGGCGCGGATCTCGTCCAGGAGATCTTCGGGGATCGTCACCGTTACTTTCCTCGTTGCCATACAAGAGACCATACTCTTGGTGTAAGCGCCCTTACCAGTGGTAGCTGAATCAGTCAGGCGCAGGAGGCCAATGGTCAATCCACGAGTCTTCCCCGCGCATGACTGCTGGCATACCGCTTCACTCGGTCACCTCGTGCCGTTCACTTCCACCAGCGCATGCAGCGGTGGGCGCGGATAGTTGCCCTTCGCGGCGGTGAGCCTCCAGCCGTTGGCGGAACTATCAGGAGGAGAGTCCGTGTCCTTGGTGCCTTCGGCAGACGTCTTCAGGTCGATCGAGCTCAAGATTTCGCAGTTGCTCAGCGGACAGTTGGTCTGTCCACATGCGCCCGGGGAGAGATGTTCGGTGGGTGAGCACCTCACGCTCTCGGAGGCGAAGGAAGCGGCGGCGCGAGGTGCCGCTGACATTGCTCTGCGGGATGCACTGTGGCGGTGCGTGGACGAGATGCCCGTAGCGATGCGCCGAACTTGGCTCAGCGCAGCCAGTTGCTCGCGTTGTACTTCGTCATCCCCTACCTCCGGAAGTCCGCCGCGAGAGTGTCGAGGAGGCTCTGCGTCGACGTTGCCGAGGTGAGGTCAGCCATGGTGTTCGGCGCGTTGTACGGGCTGGCTCTGACCGTCGAAGGTGACGACGTCCGTGACGAGGTCGTCCGAGCCGCCAATGCCGCTGGCTGGGCGGTGGAGCGGGCTGATCCGGCCGAGCGCACGACGGATCCGCACAGCCTTGTCGACCGCGTGAGCCGACTTGATGACGGCTACTCGCCTGTCCGCAACGAGTCGGACATCCAGGCGGTCGGCGAAGTGGACCCATTGCTGTGGGAGCGCATCAGCTGCGAACGCATGGGTGCTACCTTGCATCGCCTCGGGGTCTTGGGCGCGTTCCTCGCCTCGGGTTCGGGACAGGTACCCGAGGGCGAGTCCGACGAACTCGACGGACCGCAGAAGGAAGCCGAGTGAGCCCAAGCGCAAGGCGACTGTCGCAGTGGCTGGTTGAGCCAATGCCCCTCCGCAAGGTGGCAGATCTCCTCGGGATCGGCGCATCGAAGGCGTGTGGACTGGTGAGGGCGGGCCGCTTCCCCTGCCGTGTCACGAAGGTGAAGGGAAGGTACGTAGCCTTTGTCGCCGATGTGATGGTGGCCATGGAGATCGATGATCCGATCGTGCGGACCGGCGATCTGCTGGCCGGAGCCGAGTTCGCGAGGCGATGGGACTGAGGACCGGTCGCCGACGGCCGAGTGCAACGTCGGAGGGGTGGGCCGCGCGAGCCCGGCACTCTGAGTTGGCGTGCGGCATGGAACGGGCTGGTAGGCCGGACGTAGATGGTCAGTGCGCTGCTGATTCGTCGAGTGACTCCTCGCCGGCGGCTGCGGTCGCACGGAAGCAGAAAGCCTCCGGCGGCACAGCGGGCGGCGTCCGACAGGACGTCTTGCCCGGGCGGTGGTGTCGGCGACCGTCCGAGGGCCCCACCCGACCGTGGATCTCGCAGCTGCTCCTGGGGGGCGTCCGGCGATGCGGTTGAGCGCCACCTGATGCTGATCTTGGCTGCCGGCTTCCAGCCCCGTCGCCTTCGCTCTTCGGGGTGCAGCAACACCGGATGAGGCGAGGCCACCCCCTGCTCCGACGCGGAACATGAGCCAGCGGTCGCCCGTGAAAGCGGTGGGAAGCGGCATGAAGAGCGTGGATGATCTCGATGGTGTGTGCAGGTCGGCGAACGAATGCTTGGATGGCGCCGCCACTGCCGCCGGAGGCGCTTCGTCGCGCCGGACAGAATGCCGCAGATGTCGGAAGTAAATGAGATCAAAACCGAGACCAGGGTACGCCGAGGACCCCGGCCGCTGAAGCGGTCCGGGGTCCTCGTTTCGCCTGGTCAGGCGGCTGCGGAGGATACGAGATTCGAACTCGTGAGGGGTTGCCCCCAACACGCTTTCCAAGCGTGCGCCCTAGGCCTCTAGGCGAATCCTCCGCCGGAAACATTACATGACCGAGGGGAGTGCTCGCGAACTCGTTCCCGCAGGCCGTCCCCGGGTGGGGTCGCGGGCCCGACCGGGTTCGGACCGCCGCCCGCCATCGGGTACTGTGGGGCACAGCCCCTCACGCGGCGCTATCTGACTGAACTCCCCCAGGGCCGGAAGGCAGCAAGGGTAGGTCGGCTCTGGCGGGTGCGTGGGGGGCCCTTGCGTTCCGGGGCCCGGGGGTGCGGATCCGGGGCGGGGCCGGTTGTCAGTGGGCGCCATTAACCTCGTATGCGTGTCGTCTCTCGCGCTGTACCGCCGCTATCGCCCGGAGACCTTTGCCGAGGTCATCGGGCAGGAGCATGTCACCGACCCGCTGCAGCAGGCGCTGCGGAACAACCGGGTCAATCACGCGTACCTGTTCAGCGGTCCGCGCGGATGCGGCAAGACGACCAGCGCGCGCATCCTGGCCCGCTGCCTGAACTGTGAGCAAGGTCCCACCCCGACGCCGTGCGGAGAGTGCCAGTCCTGCCGCGACCTGGCCCGGAACGGCCCGGGATCGATCGACGTCATCGAGATCGACGCGGCCTCCCACGGTGGTGTGGACGACGCCCGTGAGCTGCGCGAGAAGGCCTTCTTCGGACCCGCGAGCAGCCGGTACAAGATCTACATCATCGACGAGGCCCACATGGTCACGTCGGCCGGCTTCAACGCGCTGCTGAAGGTCGTCGAGGAGCCGCCCGAGCACCTGAAGTTCATCTTCGCGACCACCGAGCCCGAGAAGGTCATCGGGACCATCCGGTCGCGGACCCACCACTACCCGTTCCGGCTGGTGCCGCCCGGCACCCTGCGGGACTACCTGGCCGAGGTGTGCCAGAAGGAGGACATCCCGGTCGAGGACGGCGTACTGCCGCTCGTCGTGCGCGCGGGCGCCGGCTCCGTGCGTGACTCCATGTCCGTCATGGACCAGCTCCTCGCCGGCGCCGGGGCGGACGGTGTGACGTACGCCATGGCCACCTCCCTCCTCGGCTACACCGACGGCTCCCTGCTCGACTCCGTCGTGGAGGCCTTCGCCACCGGTGACGGGGCCGCCGCCTTCGAGGTGGTCGACCGGGTCATCGAGGGGGGCAACGACCCGCGCCGGTTCGTCGCCGACCTGCTGGAGCGGCTGCGGGACCTGGTGATCCTCGCGGCCGTGCCCGACGCCGTGGAGAAGGGGCTCCTCGACGCCCCGGCCGACGTCCTGGAGCGGATGCAGGCCCAGGCCGAGACCTTCGGCGCCGCCGAGCTGAGCCGCGCCGCCGATCTGGTCAACGAGGGCCTGACCGAGATGCGCGGCGCCACCTCGCCCCGCCTCCAGCTGGAACTGATCTGCGCCCGCGTCCTGCTCCCCGCCGCCTACGGCGACCAGCGGTCCGTGATGGCCCGGCTCGACCGCCTGGAGCGCGGCATCGGCTTCTCCGCCGGCGCCGGCGCGCCGGCCATGGGATACGTCCCGGGTCCCGAGGCCCACGGCGGCGCCCTCGCACCGGGTGCGGGCGCGGGTGCCGGCGCCGGTACCGGTCCGGGGGCCGGTGGCCCGTCCGTGCCGCCCGGTGGGGGGCCCGCGGCGGCTCGCGCGGCGGTCCGGGCCGCGGGGGGCCCGGCCGGACCCGGTACGCCGGCCGCGGTTCCGGTGGGTCCCGGAGGCCCCTCCGGTCCGGCGGGTCCGGGTGAGCCGGCTCCGGCCGCTCCCGTCGCCCCGGCCGCTGCGGTGCCCACGCCCCCTGCCCCCGCCCCTGCGACCACGCCCGCTCCCGCTCCCGCCGCCCAGGCTCCGGCCGCCCCCGCCGCCCCCGCTCCGGGTGCCTGGCCCACCGCCGCCCCCGCCGGCGGTGGCCGACGCCCCGGTGGCTGGCCCACGGCCACCACTCCGGGCGGCCGGCAGGGGGAGAGCCAGGGCGCGGGGGAGGGGCAGGGTCCCGGCCGCGCGGCCCCGGCCCAGCCCCAGCCGTCGTACCAGCCGGCCCGGTCCACGCCCCCGGCCGCCCCGGCCCCGGCGCCCCAGGCTTCCGTCCCGGCCGCCCCCGCCGGCGGCCTCGACCCCCGAGCGCTCTGGCCGAACATCCTGGAGGCCGTCAAGAACCGCCGCCGCTTCACCTGGATCCTGCTCAGCCAGAACGCCCAGGTGACCGGCTTCGACGGCACGACGCTCCAGCTCGGCTTCGTGAACGCCGGCGCGCGGGACAACTTCGCCGGCAGCGGCAGCGAGGACGTGCTGCGGCAGGCGCTGGCCGAGCAGTTCAACGTGCAGTGGAAGATCGAGGCGGTCGTCGACCCGTCGGGCGGCGGCTCCGCCCCACCGGCCGCAGGCGGCTACGGCGGAGGCGGCGGCTACGGCGGCTCTTCCGCCGGTGGCCCGGGCGGCGCCCCCGGCGGCGGTGGCTACGGCGCCCCGGCCGCACCCCGCCCCGGAGCCTCCCAGCCGTCCCCGCAGCCACCCGCCGCCCCGCAGAGCGGCACCCCAACCGCACCCGCCGCACCCGCCCCGGCCCCCCGGCCGGCCGCCGCGCCCGAGCCACCACCCGTCTCGCCCGAGGACGACATCCCGGAGGACGACGACCCGGACCTCGACGAGTCGGCGCTGTCCGGCCACGAACTGATCGTGCGGGAGCTGGGGGCGACGGTGGTGGAGGAGTTCTCCAACGAGTGAGGGGCCCCTGCGCGGGAAACCGGCCCCTGTGCGCGCGAAACGGGCCCTCTTTGGAGGAAAGTCCAACAAACCCGGCGCCCAGGCTTCGGCGACCTTGCCATTAGGCTGACCCCGTGAAGGTCCTCGTCATCGGCAGCGGCGCCCGCGAACACGCCCTGTGCCGCTCCCTGTCCCTCGACCCCGACGTCACCGCGCTGCACTGCGCCCCCGGCAACGCCGGCATCGCCGAGGTCGCCGAGCTGCACCAGGTCGACGCGCTCGACGGTGCCGCGGTGGCCGCGCTGGCCACCGGGCTCGGTGCCGACCTGGTCGTCGTCGGCCCGGAGGCCCCGCTGGTCGCCGGTGTCGCCGACGCCGTCCGCGCGGCGGGCATCCCGGTCTTCGGCCCCTCGGGGGAGGCCGCGCGGATCGAGGGGTCCAAGGCCTTCGCCAAGGACGTCATGGCGGCGGCCGGCGTGCCGACCGCCCGCTCCTACGTCTGCACCACCGCCGAGGAGGTCGCCGAGGCCCTCGACGCGTTCGGCGCCCCCTACGTCGTCAAGGACGACGGTCTCGCCGCCGGCAAGGGCGTCGTCGTCACCTCCGACGCCGAGGCCGCTCGTGCGCACGCCGCCGGGTGCGAGCGCGTGGTGATCGAGGAGTTCCTCGACGGTCCCGAGGTGTCCCTGTTCGCCATCACCGACGGCGAGACGGTCGTCCCGCTCCAGCCCGCCCAGGACTTCAAGCGCGCCCTGGACGGGGACGAGGGCCCGAACACGGGCGGCATGGGCGCGTACTCGCCGCTGCCGTGGGCCGACCCGAAGCTGGTCGACGAGGTGCTGGAGACGGTGCTCCAGCCGACCGTGGACGAGATGCGCCGCCGGGGCACGCCCTTCTCCGGGCTGCTCTACGCGGGTCTGGCGATCACCTCGCGCGGGGTCCGGGTCATCGAGTTCAACGCCCGCTTCGGCGACCCGGAGACCCAGGTCGTGCTGGCCCGGCTCCAGACCCCGCTGGCCGGTGTCCTGATGGCCGCCGCCACCGGCAACCTCGCCGACCTCGCGCCGCTGCGCTGGAGCGAGGACGCGGCCGTCACCGTCGTCGTCGCCTCGCACAACTACCCGGGCACCCCGCGCACCGGCGACCCGATCACCGGCCTGGACGAGGTGGCCGCCGAGGACGCCCCGCACGCGTACGTGCTGCACGCCGGCACCAAGCGGGACGGCGACGCCGTCGTCAGCGCGGGCGGACGTGTCCTGTCCGTGACGGCCACCGGCCGGGACCTGGCCGAGGCGCGCCAGCGGGCCTACCGGGCGGTGGGCCGGATCCGGCTCGACGGCTCGCAGCACCGCACCGACATCGCGGCGCGGGCGGCACAGGCGGCGCAGACGCAGGCGTGACCACGGCCGGTACGGCCCTCCCGCGCCGCGCCTCGCACCCCATCAGGCCCCGGAGACGATCCGGGGCCTGATCTTTGCTGTCCGTCACCCAGCTCTGACCAAAGCCATTCCATCGAGTGAGCAATCGCCCATATGGCTGACGGGGGCCGGGGCCCCAACTAGGGTGCCGCGCAAGCGTTCCGGCACTTGGCCCACCGGCATTGCGATGTCAGTGGCGGGTGCCACAGTGGGGGAGTGAGCAAGACCAGGGCAGCACGCGATCGCCAGGGAGGGGGCGAGATCGGCACGTGACCGGAATCGGTGTGGAGGCGGGCGCGCAGGCCGCGCGTTCCCGGGCCCTCGCCGTGCTGCGGGTGCGGGGCCGGGCGCTGGCCGTGGCGCTGCTGCCCGCGGGCACCGAGGTGATCCTGCTGACCGGCGCCTCCACCGGCCGTCTCGTCGGCCCGGGCTGGGACGCCGCCCGGTGGGTCGTCGGCGTGCTCGCGGTGCTGGTCCTGCTGGCCGCGGCCGGTATCGCGGTGGTCGTGGCCCGGGCCCGCCCCGCCATGAGTCCCACCGTGCCGGTCCCGGAGGGGGCCGCCCCCGACCTGTACCGGATGGTGCGCGACCTCGCCGACCGGCTGGACGTGCCGGCGCCCTCGGCCATAGCGCTCACCCCGGACTGCGACAGCTGGCTGGAGGACCGGGCCCATTCTGCCCACGGGCCGCCCCCGCGTCCGGCACCCGACGAGATAGCGGGCCCCGGCCGCCGCCGGACCCCCCTCGCACCGGTCCTCGTCATCGGCTCCCCGTTCCTGTGGTGGATGCGCGTCGGCGAGCTGCGCGCCGTCCTCGCCCCGGTCATCGCCGGTACGGGCCCCTCGGCGCACCCGGACATAGCCGCCGCCCGCCGCTTCGTGCGCGGGCTGGACGCGGCCGTGGCCGTCGCCTCGACCAGGGGCCGCTGTCCGCTGACCCGCGGGGTGTGCGCCGTCCTCGGCTGGGTGGCCCGGCTGCTGCTGCGCGGCTGCCGGGAGCACGCGACCCAGATGGAGCGCGGGGTCGCGGCGGCGGCCGCCGAGCGCGCCCAGGCGGTGGACTACGGCCTGCGGATCGTCGCCCAGGAGCAGGTCGGTCTCGCGTACGCCGGCTGGGACCGGCTGCTGACGAGAGTGGCGCTGCCCGCCTGGCGCATGGGGCGGTGGCCGTCCCGGCTCGACGCGGGGGTGGTGGCGGCGCTCACCGAGCTCTCCCGCCGGGACCGGCTCGCCGAGGGCTTCGCCTCCCGGCTCGGCGAGCGGCCCGCGTGTGACCTCCTGGAGGAGCCCGGCGTGGTCGACGAGGCCGCCTCCCTGCTCGCCGCCCGGCTCTTCCACGGCGGTCCCGCGGAGCCGGGCCCCGACTGGGCGCCGGTGGACTGGCAGGCGTATCCGGAGGAGGTCGTGGACCGCACCTGGCGTGCCGACGCGGCCCGCCTGCACCGCGTCCTGGACATCCTCGGCGTCCGCCCCTCCCTGGACCCCCGGGCCCCCGACCCCGGCGGCCCCACCCTGGCCCGAGTCCTGGACCACCTCACGGCCACCGCCGAGGACGGGGCCTGGGGGGCGATGGCCACCGACGCGGGCGCCGGTGCGGGTGTGATGGGCGACGACGCCGACGCCGGTGCGGACGCGATGGGCGCCGGTGCCGCCAGGGCTGCCGCTTCCGGAACCGACGACACCGCCCCGCGTACGACCGACGCCCCGGCCCACGGCCCTTCTGCCTTCCCGACAGACGGCACCACTCCCGGCGCGACAGGCACCATGGGCCCCGGGCCTTCTCACGTGGGAGCCGGTGAGGCCGCCGGCGGTACGGCAGGCACCAGGAGCCCCGGCCCTTCTGGCACCGAAGCCGGTGGCGCCGCTGCGGAGATGGCAGGCGCCTCGGTCACCGGTCCCTCCGACTTCCGGGCCGACGGCACCGATAGCAGCACCGAGGGCATCGACAGCGCCCGCACCAACGGCACCGCCCGCACCGATGAAGCCGACGAACCACCTCTCGTCGACACCCCCACCGACGTCCCCGACGCCGACAGCGCCCTCGACGCCCTGGAGCCCGGGTCCCAGCTCCCCTTCGGCGAGGAGGACCCCACCACCGAGCGCAGTGCCGCCCTCGCCGCCGGGCTGAGTGCCGAGCTCGCCCGGGAGGAGGCCGCGGGGGCGGACGGAGGCGCAGCGGGACGGCGGAGTGCCGAGAGCGCCCTGTGGGACGAGTTCGTCTGCGGGCTGCCCCCCTTCCCGCTGCAACCCCAGCGCACCGCCCGCGAGCTGCTCGCCGACCACGTCACCGCGATGGTGTGCTGTGCGGCCGTGGACACCGCCGGTGCCGTCCCCGCCCTGGACTGGCTGGACGGCCCCTCCCTGCTGCTCGGCGGTGAGCGGGCCGCCGACCTGGCTCCCAAGGTCCTCACTCTCATCGAGGAGGGAGACCCGGGTCCGCTGCGCGACTGGCTGGCCGCGTCCGGCATACGCCCCGAGAAGCCTGTCCGCCTCGTCTGACCGGACCGTGAGCCTGCCCGCCCGGGGCACACCCGTACCGGAAAAGCGACTTCCAGTTCAGGTCAATTCGCAACGACTAGTGACCGTCCCCGTGCGTTATGTGATGTGCTGGGACCGACCACGCCTTTGGCAAAGGCACGCGACATACGACAGTACGGCCGAGCACACCGAGCACAGCGAGAACAGCGAGCACCACCGAGACAGGCACGGGGGCCTGAGGGAGGGGAGCGACCATGGCCTCGGACCACATCCGCCGCTGGGAGTCCGGAGCACTCGCGCACGCCGTCACGGACCCCTTCGGACAGGGCCCGGTGCCCTGGCTGCGCGGCAGTGAGACGTACTTCGACGACACCGGCCACGTCGTGCCGTGGTACGTCGACCCCAGCCCGCAGCAGCTCACCGGCGGCGACCGCGCACGCGTCCCGGCGCCCCGCGCGTCCGGGCCCGGCCCCCGCTCGGCCGACGACGTGCACCGTCAGATCAAGGGCTTCACGTCCACCGGCGCGGTCGCGCCCGGCGAGGCGATCGACTTCCACGTCACGGTCGACCCGCCGCAGCAGTTCAGCGTGGACATCTACCGCATCGGCCACTACGGCGGCGACGGCGCGTCAAAGATCACCACCAGCCCCCGCCTGTCCGGCATCGTCCAGCCCCCGCCGCTGACCGCCGACCGCACGGTCTCCTGCCACCACTGGTGGCTCTCCTGGCGCCTCCAGGTGCCCTCCTACTGGAGCATCGGCGCCTATGTGGCCGTCCTGACCACCGCCGACGGCTACCGCTCCCACGTGCCGTTCACGGTCCGCGACGACCACCCCGCCGACCTCCTGCTGCTGCTGCCGGACATCACCTGGCAGGCGTACAACCTCTACCCGGAGGACGGCCACACCGGCGCCAGCCTCTACCACGCCTGGGACGAGAAGGGCCGGCTGCTGGGGGAGGCCGACGCCGCGACCACCGTCTCCTTCGACCGGCCGTACGCCGGCGCCGGCCTGCCCCTGCACGTCGGCCACGCCTACGACTTCATCCGCTGGGCCGAGCGCTACGGCTACGACCTCGCCTATGCGGAGGCCCGTGACCTGCACGCCGGCCGGATCGACCCCACCCGCTACCGGGGCCTGGTCTTCCCGGGCCACGACGAGTACTGGTCGGTGCCGATGCGCCGGGCCGTCGAGGACGCCCGTGACCGTGGCACCTCGCTGGTCTTCCTCTCCGCCAACACCATGTACTGGCAGGTGGAGCTGGGCCCGTCCCCGTCCGGCGTCCCGGACCGGCTGCTGACCTGCCGCAAACGCAAAGGCCCCGGTCGACCGGTGCTGTGGCGGGAGATCGACCGGCCCGAGCAGCAACTGGTCGGCATCCAGTACGCGGGCCGGGTGCCCGAGCCGCACCCGCTGATCGTCCGCAACGCCGGCCACTGGCTGTGGGAGTCGACCGGCGCCCATGAGGGCGACGAGATCGCGGGCCTGGTCGCCGGTGAGGCGGACCGTTACTTCCCGCGCACCCCACTGCCCGAGCACGACGAGCGCATCCTGCTCGCCCACTCCCCCTACACCGACAACGACGGCGTCCTGCGCCACCAGGAGACGTCGCTGTACCGCGCTCCCTCCGGAGCCTGGGTGTTCGCCTCCGGCACCTTCGCCTGGTCCCCGGCCCTGGACCGTCCGGGCCACGTGGACGCCCGTGTCCAGCGCGCCACGGCGAACCTGCTGGACCGCATCTGCAAACGCGACTGACACCCCGCGACCCACACCCGGCACCGGTCCCAGGTGTCGACCCAACCCCCGGGCGCGCCCTATCACCCCCATACGGGAGAATCGAGGCATTGGACAGAACCACGGGGAGGAACCGTGTCCGGATTCGTAGAAAAGCCTGAGCCGATCGAGGTTCCGGGCCTGGTGCACCTGCACACCGGAAAGGTGCGCGAGCTGTACCAGAACGAGGCGGGCGACCTCGTGATGGTCGCCAGCGACCGCATCTCCGCCTACGACTGGGTGCTGCCCACGGAGATCCCCGACAAGGGCCGCGTCCTCACCCAGCTCTCCCTGTGGTGGTTCGACCAGCTCCGCGACCTCGCGAAGAACCACGTCATCAGCACCGAGCTGCCCGAGGGCGCCCCGGCCGACTGGGCGGGCCGCACGCTGGTCTGCAAGTCCCTGAAGATGGTCCCGGTGGAGTGCGTGGCCCGTGGCTACCTCACCGGCTCCGGCCTCGCCGAGTACCAGGAGTCCCGTACGGTCTGCGGCCTCGCCCTCCCCGAGGGCCTCGTCGACGGCTCCGAGCTCCCCGCCCCGATCTTCACCCCGGCCACCAAGGCCGAGGTCGGCGAGCACGACGAGAACGTCTCCTACGAGGAGGTGGCCCGTCAGGTCGGCGCCGAGACCGCCGCCCAGCTGCGCCAGGCCACGCTCGCGGTGTACTCGCGCGCCCGGGACATCGCCCGGGACCGGGGGATCATCCTGGCCGACACCAAGTTCGAGTTCGGCTTCGACGGCGACACGCTCGTCCTCGCCGACGAGGTCCTCACCCCGGACTCCTCCCGCTTCTGGCCGGCCGACGAGTGGCAGCCGGGCCGCGCCCAGCCGTCGTACGACAAGCAGTTCGTGCGGGACTGGCTGACCTCGCCGGCGTCCGGCTGGGACCGCAAGAGCGAGCAGCCCCCGCCGGCGCTGCCGGAGGAGGTCGTGACGGCGACCCGGCAGAAGTACGTGGAGGCGTACGAGCGGCTGACGGGCACCCGCTGGTCCTAGGGCGTGAACCGGTCCTAGGGCACGAAAAAGACCCCGGTCCAGTGGACCGGGGTCTCATTCCCGAGCGGACGACGAGGCTCGAACTCGCGACCTCAACCTTGGCAAGGTTGCGCTCTACCAACTGAGCTACGTCCGCGTTGCGCCGTGGCGCGAGAGCAACTATACCCAACCTCGCTCGCGTGCGAGACGTACTGCCGCATGACGGTTCTCGGCACCGAGCTTGGTGACCGCCGAGGAGAGGTAGTTCCGCACGGTTCCCGGTGACAGTGCGGCCCGCTCGGCGATCTCCGTGACCGGCGCTCCGTCGGCGGCCAGCTCCAGCACCTCGGCCTCCCGCGCGGTCAGCGGGGAGTCCCCGGCGGAGATCGCGTCGGCGGCCAACTCGGGGTCCACGTAGCGGTTTCCGGCATGCACGGTGCGGATGATCTCGGCGAGCCGCTGGGCGCTGAGGGTCTTCGGGACGAACCCGCGCACACCGGCCGCGAGCGCCCGTTTCAGATGCCCGGGCCGTCCGTGCCCGGTGACGATCAGCACCTGGCAACCGGGCAGTTCGGCGCGCAGGGATGTGGCGACCTTCACACCGTCGGCACCCGGCATCTGGAGGTCCAGGACGGCCACGTCGGGCCGGTGTGCCCGGGCCATCGCCAGTGCCTCGGGCCCGCTCGCCGCCTCAGCGACGACCAGCAGGTCGTCCTCCAGGGACAGCAGGGCGGCCAGCGCACCCCGGATCAGGTGCTCGTCGTCGGCGAGCAGCAGCCGTACCGGTGCGCTCACGAGGTGACTCCTCTCACATCGGTCACGGATTCCGCCGTGCTCAGCGGCACTTCCGCCACCAGCCGGAACCGGTCCCGTTCGGCGCCGGCGAATCCGGCCTCCAGCGTCCCGCCCACGGCGGCCAGCCGTTCCCGCAGCCCGGTCAGCCCCGACCCGCCGTCACCGTTCGCGGCCACGGCGCCGTCGTTCTCCACCGTCAGCACCGCCAGCCCCTCGCGCACCGAGAGTCCCACCGCGCACCGGCCCGCGTCCCCGTGCCGCAGCACGTTGGTGGTGGCCTCGCGCACCACCCAGCCGAGCGCGGACTGCACCTCGGCGGGCAGTCCGCCGGTGTCCGCCCGGACCTCGCAGTCGATCCCGGCCGCCGTCAGCACACCCTGGGCACCGGCGAGTTCGACGCCGAGGTCGGCCTCGCGGTAGCCGCGTACGACGGCCCGCACCTCCCGCTGGGACTCCTGCGCGATGCGCTGCACCTCGATCATCTGCTCCACGGCCTCCGGCCGTCCCCGCCGGGCCAGTTGCACGGCCAGCTCGCTCTTGAGGGAGATCACGGACAGGTTCCGCCCCAGCACGTCGTGCAGGTCCCGTCCGAAGCGCAGCCGTTCCTCGGCGACGGCGAGCCGGGCCTCCGCCTCCCGGGCCCGTTCCGCCTCCCACAGCACGGCCAGGGTCCAGGCGCCGCAGCGGCAGGCGAGCAGCGAGAACACCGTCTGGAAGGCCACCATCAGGAAGGTCGCGAGCAGGCCCACCGTGTCGTGGTCGGCGAGCCACACGCCACCCGTCAGCACGGCCGTGAGCACGGCGGACCGGCGCAGGAACACCCGTACCGGGACCGTGAGTCCGTACAGGAGCCCGAACGGCAGCAGGGAGGCGCCGAGCGCCAGCCGGACCGTCATCGGGTCGGCCGCGTCCAGCGCCGAGAGGGACACGGTCAGCGCCAGGGCCAGGGCCAGCAGGACGGCCGGGGCGCGGTGGGCGTCGGCCGGCAGCCGGGCGCGCCCCAGGTAAGCGTCGAGCGCGGGCCGGGTGAGCCGGTTGGAGGCCACGCACTGCAAGGCCGCGACGAGCACGAGCAGGGCGCCCAGGACGACCGCCACGGGCCGGTGCCGTAGCCCGCCCACCAGGGGCAGCAGCAGCCAGCCGAGCGAGAAGAACCAGGTCGTGACGTACCAGGTGACGACCGTGTACAGCTCGACCCGTTCCGCCTTGCTGCGCTCCCGCCAGTGCCGCTGCTGCCACCGCCGTATCCGCCCCACCACGAGCGCCCCCGTTCCTCAGCGCCGGGGCTCCCACCGGAACCACCGCCCTACAGCAAACACCGCCGGCACGGTCCAGGCCAGCGCGGTCGCGAGCGCGCCGAGCACCTCGTACGCGCTCGACCCACCGGTCCAGCCCGCCCGGACGAGCCGGATCGCGGGGGACAGCGGGAGCAGCTCGCAGACGGAGGCGAGTCTCTCCGGCATGACCTCGGTGGGGAACATGATCCCGGAGCCGATCATCGACACGAACACCAGCGGCAGCGCGGTGACCTGGCCGCTCTCCACGGTCCGGGTGAAGGACGCGGTGAGGGCGGCGAGTGCTGCGCTCAGCACCAGTCCGGTCGCCAGTCCCAGCAGGGTCAGGTACGGCGCCCTGGGCACCCCGGCGTCCAGCAGGACCGCGCATCCGGCGCACAGCAGCAGCGCCTGTGCGAGGCCGAGGCCCAGGGCGGGCAGGGCGGTGCCGGTGAGGATCTCGGGGTCGGTGAGTTCGCCGGTCCGCAGCCGTTTGAGGACCAGTTCCTCGCGGCGGGCGACATAGGCGTTGACGAGCGAGGTGTAGACGGCGAAGAGGAGGGAGAAGCCGATCGCGGCCGTGAGCATGGCCGCGCCGATGCTGATGCCGTGCTGCCGGAGGTCCAGCTGGTCGAGGGCCGGGCGCACGCTGAACGGCAGCGCGAGCGGCACCACGAGCGCGGTGAAGACGACCCCGCGGTTGCGGCCGAGGAGGGCCAGCTCGGCCCGCGCCAGCGCCCGCAGCCGCCGTAGGGAGGGCGTGAGGGCGCGCGGAGCGAGGGTGCTCATGCCGCGGCCTCCTCTTCCCGGGCGATCCCGAGGAACGCCTCTTCCAGCGAGGCCGAGCGCACGTCGAGGCCGCGCAGTTCGACACCGGCTCGCTCGGCCCAGACGAGGACGGCGGTGGCGGTCCGCTGGAGTTCGCGGGTGCGCAGCCGGACGACCCGGCCGTCGCTCTCGTGGCCGCAGACGCCGAGGTCGGCCAGGGGCGGCAGGTCGCCGAGGAAGTAGCCGTCGGGCAGTTCGAAGGACATCCGGGAGGGGCGCCCGGCGGTGACCTCGGCCGGGGTGCCGGAGGCGGCAATGCGGCCCTCGTGCAGGATGGCGAGCCGGTCGGCGAGGCCCTCGGCCTCCTCCAGGTAGTGCGTGGTGAGCAGCACGGTGGTGCCGGCGTCCCGCAGCCGGCGCACCAGGGCCCAGGTGTCCCGGCGGCCCTCGGCGTCGAGCCCGGTCGTCGGCTCGTCGAGGAACAGCACCTCGGGGTCGCCGAGCAGGGCCAGTGCCAGGTCGAGGCGCCGCCGTTCGCCGCCGGACAGCTGCTTGACCCGTACGGCCCGCTTGCCCGCGAGTCCGACCAGCTCCAGCACCTCCGTCTCCGGCCGGGCGCCGGTCGTGCAGCCCGCCCACATCCGGGCGGTCTCCGCGACGGTCAACTCGGCGGGGAAGCCGCCCTCCTGGAGCATGACGCCGGTGCGGGGCCGAACGGCGGCCCGCTCGCGGTGGGGGTCGTGGCCGAGCACCCGGACCCGGCCGCGCCGGCCGGTGGGGCGAGTCCTTCCAGCAGTTCGACCGTGGAGGTCTTTCCGGCGCCGTTGGTGCCCAGCAGGGCGAAGATCTCCCCGCGTGCGACGGAGAAGGTGATTCCGCGTACGGCCTCGAACCCGCCCCCGTAGACACGCCTGAGGTCGGTGACCTCGATCACGTGCTCGTGTCCGTCGATGTCCATGACACCAGCGTCCCGGCGGGGTGCCCCGGCCGGCAGTGCGCGGTGTCATGGTTCGGCATGACAAATGTCAGAGGTGCCTTGCCGGGTGAACGAAAAGACCCCGGTCCAGTGGACCGGGGTCTCATTCCCGAGCGGACGACGAGGCTCGAACTCGCGACCTCAACCTTGGCAAGGTTGCGCTCTACCAACTGAGCTACGTCCGCACTGCTCCCGATCGGCTCCCACCGATCGGTGCGAACACCAGCCTACCTGATCCACAAGCGTGGTCGTGTCGGCGGTGCGGAGCGGGTGACAGGAATCGCACACTGCGCCTTCCCCCTGGAAGGGGGATGTTCTACTACTGAACTACACCCGCACGGTCCTCGGGATCCGGCCTGTCGGCCTCGCCCCTCGGCGTGTCCCAGACATTAGCTGATCAGCAGGGGGGTAGCGCAAGTCGGGTTCCCCCGAGGCCCCGTATGCCCCAAGTGCACGGCCCCCAGGGCCCTCTGACGGACCCTGGGGACTCGCCCCTTCGCGGGCTCACTGCGCGGCGCTGAACGCCTCGTAGACCTTCTTCGGGATGCGTCCCCGGGCGGGGACGTCCATCTTGTTGGCCTGGGCCCAGGCGCGGACGGCCGCCGGGTCGGGGGCGACCTCCGTCTGCTTGTACGCCTTGCCGGACCGCGACCGCTTGCGGCCGGCCTCGACGTAGGGCGCGAGCGCCTTGCGCAGTTTCTCGGCATTGCTTTCGTTCAGGTCGATCTCGTACGACTTGCCGTCGAGTCCGAAGGCGATCGTCTCCGCCGCTTCCGAGCCGTCGATGTCGTCAAAGAGAGTGACCACGACCTTTTGCGCCACGAATATCGGTCCCTCCGTGCAGCACGTCGTTACAGCTCAACGCCGACGACGTGCCGAGTATCGGCTATTGCCAATTCATTTGTACAGTGCCCGGCAATGCAAAGTGAAGCCCGACTAAATCCGTCCGCGTGTCCGGGCGCAATAGGTGTGGCGGAGCGGACTGTGGAACTTTCCCAGAACTTTTCACGGGCGCGCGGCTTCGACACCCGATCGTGATGCGGCTCACGTACTTTCCTCCAACTCTACTCGCGTAGAAATTTTGTGCGGGTAGTCTGAAGGGACCTGCTCAGCACCACACACCGGGAGTGCCAGTGGCACGCGTCGTAGTCGACGTCATGCTCAAGCCGGAGATCCTCGACCCCCAGGGCCAGGCGGTCCAGCGTGCGCTGCCGCGCCTGGGTTTCGAAGGGATCTCGGACGTACGTCAGGGAAAGCGTTTCGAACTGGAAGTTGACGGGCCGGTCGACGAGGCCGCGCTCGCCCGCATCCGCGATCTTGCGGAATCCTTCCTCGCCAACACCGTGATCGAGGACTTCACGGTCCGGGTCGATGAAGTCGCGGAGGCGGCCAAGTGACCGCTCGTATTGGCGTCGTCACTTTCCCGGGGAGCCTGGACGACCGGGACACCCAGCGCGCGATCCGTATCGCCGGGGCGGAACCGGTCGCCCTCTGGCACAAGGACAAGGACCTCAAGCAGGTCGACGCCGTCGTCCTGTGCGGCGGTTTCTCCTACGGCGACTACCTCCGGGCCGGCGCCATCGCCCGCTTCTCGCCGGTGATGGAGCCGCTCGTCGAGCAGGCGAAGTCCGGGCTGCCGGTCCTCGGTATCTGCAACGGCTTCCAGATCCTCACCGAGGCCCACCTGCTCCCGGGCGCGATGCTCGGCAACGACCACCTCCACTTCATCTGCCGCGACCAGAAGCTGCGGGTGGAGAACGCGGAGACCTCCTGGACCGCCGACTACCGCGCCGGCCAGGAGATCCACATCCCGCTGAAGAACATGGACGGCCGGTACGTCGCCGACGAGTACACGCTCGACAAGCTGGAGGCGGAGGGCCGCGTCGCCTTCCGCTACCTGGACTTCAACCCGAACGGCTCGCTGCGGGACATCGCCGGCATCACCAACGAGGCCGGGAACGTCGTCGGCCTCATGCCGCACCCCGAGCACGCCGTCGAGCCGCTGATCGGTACCGGCCGTACCGACGGGCTCCCGTTCTTCACCTCGATCCTCAAGAAGCTGGTCAACGCATGAGCCGGACGCCTCTGGACACGGTCGAGCACGCGGCCGCGACCCCCGACGTCGAGCTGCCCTGGGCCGAACTCGGTCTGAAGAAGGACGAGTACGAGCGGGTGGTGGAGATCCTCGGCCGCCGCCCCACCGGCGCCGAGCTCGCCATGTACTCGGTCATGTGGTCCGAGCACTGCTCGTACAAGTCCTCCAAGGTCCACCTGCGCCAGTTCGGCGAGAAGGCGCCGCAGAGCGACGCGCTGCTCGTCGGCATCGGCGAGAACGCCGGTGTGGTGGACGTCGGCCAGGGCTACGCCGTCACCTTCAAGGTCGAGTCGCACAACCACCCGTCGTACGTCGAGCCCTACCAGGGCGCGGCCACGGGCGTCGGCGGCATCGTCCGCGACATCATCGCGATGGGCGCCCGCCCGGTCGCGGTCGTGGACCCGCTCCGCTTCGGCGCGGCCGACCACCCCGACACCAAGCGCGTCCTGCCCGGCGTGGTCGCGGGCATCGGCGGCTACGGCAACTGCCTGGGCCTGCCCAACATCGGCGGCGAGGTCGTCTTCGACGCCTGCTACCAGGGCAACCCGCTGGTCAACGCCGGTGCCATCGGTGTGATGCGGCACGAGGACATCCACCTCGCGAAGGCCTCCGGCACGGGCAACAGGGTCATCCTGTACGGCGCTCGGACCGGCGGCGACGGCATCGGCGGCGCCTCCATCCTGGCCTCCGAGACCTTCGACGACGCCAAGCCCTCGAAGCGGCCCGCCGTGCAGGTCGGCGACCCCTTCCAGGAGAAGCTGCTCATCGAGTGCACCCTGGAGGCGTTCCGGGAGAAGCTGGTCGTCGGCATCCAGGACCTCGGCGCGGCCGGTCTGTCCTGCGCCACGTCCGAGCTGGCCTCCAACGGCTCCGGCGGCATGCGCGTCACCCTCGACGACGTCCCGCTGCGCGACTCCACGCTCTCGCCCGAGGAGATCCTCATGAGCGAGTCGCAGGAGCGCATGTGCGCGGTCGTGGAGCCGGACAAGGTCGACCGCTTCCTGGAGATCTGCGAGAAGTGGGACGTCATCGCCACCGTCATCGGTGAGGTCACCGACGGCGACCGGCTGGAGATCTTCTGGCACGGCGAGAAGATCGTCGACGTCGACCCGCGCACGGTCGCGCACGAGGGCCCGGTCTACGAGCGCCCCTACGCGCGCCCCGAGTGGCAGGACGCCCTCCAGGCCGACGACGCGAACAAGCTGCCCCGCCCCGAGACGGGCGAGGAGCTGAAGGCCCAGGTCCTGAAGCTGGTCGGTTCGCCGAACCAGGCCTCCAAGAAGTGGATCACCTCCCAGTACGACCACTTCGTGCAGGGCAACACCGTCCTCGCCCAGCCGGAGGACTCCGGCATGATCCGCGTGGACGAGGAGACCGGCCTCGGCGTCGCCATCGCGACGGACGGCAACGGCCGCTACGCCAAGCTGGACCCGTACACGGGCGCCCAGCTGGCGCTGGCGGAGGCCTACCGGAACGTGGCGACCACCGGTGCCAAGCCGCTCGCGGTCTCGGACTGCCTGAACTTCGGCTCGCCCGAGGACCCGGCGGTCATGTGGCAGTTCGCGGAGGCCGTGCGCGGTCTCGCCGACGGCTGTCAGCAGCTCGGCACCCCGGTGACCGGCGGCAACGTCTCGCTCTACAACCAGACCGGCGAGGCCGCCATCCACCCGACCCCGGTGGTGGCCGTGCTCGGCGTGATCGACGACGTCGCCCGCCGCACCCCGGTCGCCTTCCAGGAGGAGGGCCAGCTGATCTACCTCCTCGGCGACACCCGGGAGGAGTTCGGCGGCTCGGCCTGGTCCCAGGTGATCCACGACCACCTGGGCGGTCTGCCCCCGCAGGTGGACCTGGAGCGCGAGCGCCTGCTTGCCGAGATCCTGATCTCCGCCTCCCGCGACGGCATGATCGACTCCGCGCACGACCTGTCCGACGGCGGTCTGGTCCAGGCCGTGGTCGAGTCCGCGCTGCTCGGCGGCAAGGGTGCGCGTCTGGTGGTACCCGACGGCCTGGACGCCTTCACCTTCCTGTTCTCCGAGTCGGCCGGCCGGGCGATCGTCGCCGTGCCGCGCTCGGAGGAGGTTCGCTTCAACGACATGTGCGGTGCGCGCGGCCTGCCGGCCACCCGTATCGGTGTCGTCGACGGCGACGCGGTGGAGGTGCAGGGCGAGTTCACCCTCCCCCTCGCCGAGCTGCGCGAGGCCCACGAGGGCACGATCCCGGCGCTGCTGGCGTAGCGCGTCCAGGGACCACGGCGCGTACGGCACGCCGGAGCCCCCGCCCGGACCCAGGGTCCGGACGGGGGCTTCCCTGCTCACGGGAGGCGGTTCCCGGGGAGCCGCCGTCGGAGATCGGGTGGATGGCGCTGCCGGAGTTCCAGGGCCGTGGCCTCGGCAAGCTCGCCACCCGCGCCCTCCTCCGGCGGGCCCGTGACGAGAAGCCACTGCATGATCAGCCCGGCCGCCGACCTCGCCCCGTGACCGAGGCCCCGCAGGCGCGGTGAAGGTTCGGGAAGCCTCTTGGGCCGCAGGCGTGACCGCGTGCGGCGGGGGGAAGGAGGGGATTGCCAACTCACCTGTGCGCGTGGGGTGGTCGGGCAGTCGGCGACATCCGTGAGTGAGCCCGGGGGAGCGGCCGGATGGAGATCAGGTTCGAGGCGGCCGGAGCCGCACGCGAGGAAGAACTGCTGTCCCTGTACGACTGGCTGGCGGCCGACCGCGCCCTGCGCGGCCAGGTCCGGGTGACCCGGGTCGTCGAAGCCGGCTCGGGCACCGGGCGGATGGGCCCGGGGGTCGACCTGGTCCTCGCGGTGCTGTCCGCGGTCAGCGGCCTGGGGCAGCTCCAACTGTCCTACCTGGCCTGGCGGCAGAGTTTCCGGCCACAGGCCCGTGTCACCATCGACATCACCGGAGCCGACCCCGACCAGGTGGCCGAGCTGCTGCGCGGCTTCGGACAGGACGGCGACGACGCGGACGGGGAGCCGCGGTGACCGACGCCAAGGACCCCGGGACGGTCGAGAGTTTCGGCCGGATCGACCCGGAGCGCTCCGCCTGTGTCCTGATCGGCGTGGACGACTACGCGCACCTGGACCCGCTGCGCAGCGTCAGGCTCAACCTCACGGAACTCCAGGCCGTGCTCACGGACCCGGACATCTGGGGCATCCCCGACGACGGCCGGCGGATCCGTACGGTTTCCAACCCGACCTCACCGGCCGAGCTGGTCCGCCCGATCCGGGAGGCCGCCGCGCTCGCCGAGGACACCCTGATCGTCTACTACGCCGGTCATGGCCTGAAGGACCGCCACGAACAGCAACAACTGCTGCTCACCCTGCCCGACTCGGTCGAGGACCAACCGGACACCTGTGTCCGGTCCGGCGACGTCCGCCGCGCCATCCGCGACACCGGCTCCGCGCTGCGCCGGGTGCTGATCCTGGACTGCTGCTACAGCGGTCAGGTGCTGACCGAGATGACGGACGGCCACCGGCACGTCGTGGAGATGGCCGTGTCGACGCTGAAGGACGTCGAGGGCTCCTACGTCATGACGTCCGGGCCGCGCGACCGGCCCTCGCACGCCCCCGACCCCAAGCGCTGCACCCTGTTCACCGGCGCCCTGGTCGACGTCATGCGCGAGGGCCTTCCGGACGGCCCGGAGATGCTGGGTCTGCACGACCTCTTCGTGGAGGTCAAGAAGCGCATCCTCGCCCTCAAGCCCGAGGTGCCGCAGGAACCACAGGACCAGGACAGCAACGGCGTCGGCGCCCTCGGCTTCGTCCGCAACGCCGCCGTGCGGTCCCGCTGGCCCCGGCCTGTGCAGCAGCCCCCGCCCACTCGCTGGCAGCGCGTCCGCACCCCGGTCCTGTCGCTGACGGCGGGCGTCGTGGGCCTCGCCCTCGGCCTGGGCGTCCCGCCCCTCGTCGACTGGTGGCACGACATCCACCCGGCCCCCGCCGCCGGTCCCTGCGCGGTCCCCTCGCCGTCCGACCCGGCGGCCCCCCGCGCGGTGCTCCTCGACCACTCCGACGCCCTGAACAAGGAGAACGTCTACTACGAGAAGATAACGGGCCTGTCCGCCCTGGCCCTGGTCTCGCAGGGCAAGGACGTCAGGGCGCTGGCCCTCGCCGACAACTCCCCGGGCCGGGTCTGGCCGCTCGCCCTCGGATCGCCCTCGAAGCTGGACCCCGTCCCCGACAAGTCGGTGCCGCTCCGCCGCGCCGACGGCACCAAGTTCCCGATCGACGGCGACTGGTACGACGGCGAGGGCATGGTCATCGAGAAGGGCGGCAGAACCATGCTGATCGCCTCCGAGACCGGCCCGGCCATCCGCCGCTTCGACATCGCCTCCGGCCGGCAGATCGGCAAGGACTTACCCGTCCCGAAGGAACTGCGCTTCTGGCCCCAGGGCTCCGCGCAGACCGGCCGCAGCATCGAGTCACTGGCCGTCTCCCCGGACGGCCGCCATCTGTACGCCGGCTGGGAGGCACCCCTGGCGAAGGACGGCGACCAGCGCGGCCGGGGCATCATCCGCATCCAGCGCTACACGGGAAGGGCCGGCGGCGCCTACGCCCCGGACGGGCAGTACGCGTTCATGGCCGATGACGGCATGTACCTGTCCGAGCTGAACGCCATCGACGACGACGGCAACCTGCTCGCACTGGAACGCCAGTACACCGCCGGACTGGGCTCCGCGATACGGATCGTCCAGCTCTCCCTCGCCGAGGCCCAGAACGTCAGCGAACTGACCTCCCTGTGGCACCAGCCGCCGAAGATCTTCGCCGCCGACGAACTGGTCGTCGACCTGGCCACCTGCCCCGTGGGCGGCCGCGGTCAGGTCGCCGTCCCGGCCTCGTCCGCCCAGTACCCGCTCCTCGACAACGTCGAGGGCATGGCCCTGGGCGCCCCCTGGACATCCGGCCGCTACAAAGGCTGGCACCCGCTGTACCTGGTCTCCGACGACAACGACAGCGACGACCAGATCACCCGTCTGTACTCGCTCGCGGTGAAGTTGCGACCCCGAATCCCGCACCCTTGAACAGGGTCACCGAATAGGGTCACCGCCATGCCCACGGCCAAGAAGCGCACCAGGACCTACGACCCCGCCAAGACCCGTAGGGCGGTCCTCGCCCAGTTCACGAACGTGCGGGACGCCGTCCGCACCCTCGGCCCCGAGCAGCTGGAACTCCCCACCCGGCTCGGCGCCTGGACCGTGCGGGACCTGATCGCGCACATCGGCATGGCGATCACCGCCGTCGACCGGGCCCTGGAGCGGCCCGCCCCGCCCCGGCAGACGGTCACCGTGGTCGAGTGGCCGTTCTCCACCGGGTCACGCGCCGGCGCCATCGCCGAGTTCACCCGGGGCCTCACCGCCGCCCACCCGGACCTCGGCGCCTACCTCGCCGACGTCGACGAGAGCCTGCGCGCCCTGCTGGCCGAGCACCCCGGCGGCCGGCTGCTGGACACCAGCGCGGGCGCCCTGCCGCTGGACGACTACCTCGTCACCCGGGCCGTCGAACTCGTCGTCCACACCGACGACCTGAACGCGGCCGTCCCCGGCCTGGAGGTGCCGTACGACCGGCAGGCCCTGGCCGCCACCACCCGGCTGCTCGCCGACGCCCTCGCCGTGAAGGCGCCCGGCGGCTCCACCGAGGTGAGGGTGCCGCCGTACGCGGTCGTGCAGTGCGTCGAGGGCCCCCGGCACACCCGGGGCACCCCGCCCAACGTCGTGGAGACCGACCCGCTGACCTGGATCCGGCTCGCCACCGGCCGTACGGCCTGGGCGGACGCGCTGGCCGCCGCCAAGGTCAGCGCAAGCGGGGAGCGGGCGGACATCGGGGGGCTGCTGCCGGTCATGGCGTAGCCGGAACCCGCGCCCACCCGCGTACGTCGAATCAGCATGAACCGGTACAAGCAACGCGTGACCCTGGCAGTGGCCGCCGTGCTTCTCCCGTTCACGGTGGCCTGTGGCGGCGAGAAGGCGGACAGTGGAGCGGTGAGCGTCCAGCAACCGGTGACCGGCATCGACTGGCGGGTCGACGGCGTCACCGTCGGCTCCACCACCCGGCAGGCGCCCGCCACCGCCCGCCTCCGCATCGACGAGGACGGCAAGGCGGGCGGCAACCTGGGCTGCAACCACTTCAGCGCCCGCGCCACCGTGCGCGGGGACCGCATCACCATCGGTGACCTGCGCACGACCAGGATGGCCTGCGGCGAGGAGCGCATGGACTTCGAGCGCGCCCTCGCACGCGTCCTCACCACCGGCACGCTCACCGCCAGGGCCGACGCGGGCAAGGCGACGCTCACCGACGGCGACGGCGACCGCGTCCACCTCAGCCGGAGCACCCCCGGATGATGTGCGACACCTCACTCACGAATAAGGCGAAGACGCCCGTGACCGGCCCGTACGGCCCGTCCTGAGCCCCCGGCGGCCGATGAAGGATCGCCCTGACCAGCGGAAACGCCGAATCCCCCAAGGTGATCCAGACCGTCCGGCCCGTTACGGGCGCGTATCCCCAATTCGGACCAGTGGTCGACCTCGCCTACACTCGGTTGCGTGCCACGTGGTGACGGTCGACTCAATCACGATCTGCTTCCCGGCGAGAAGGGCCCCCAGGACGCTTGCGGCGTCTTCGGCGTCTGGGCTCCGGGTGAAGAGGTCGCAAAGCTCACGTACTTCGGGCTCTACGCCCTCCAGCACCGGGGTCAGGAATCCGCGGGAATCGCGGTCAGCAACGGCTCCCAGATCCTCGTCTTCAAGGACATGGGCCTGGTCTCCCAGGTCTTCGACGAGACCTCGCTCGGTTCGCTCCAGGGTCACATCGCGGTCGGACACGCCCGCTACTCGACCACCGGCGCCTCCGTGTGGGAGAACGCCCAGCCGACGTTCCGCGCCACCGCGCACGGTTCGATCGCGCTCGGCCACAACGGCAACCTGGTCAACACGGCGCAGCTCGCCGAGATGGTCGCCGACCTGCCGAACGACAACAACAGCCGCTCCACCCGGGTCGCGGCCACCAACGACACCGACCTGCTGACGGCCCTGCTGGCCGCCCAGGTCGACGAGAACGGCAAGCCGCTGACCATCGAGGAGGCCGCGCACGCGGTGCTCCCGAAGGTCAAGGGCGCCTTCTCCCTCGTCTTCATGGACGAGCACACCCTCTACGCCGCCCGAGACCCGCAGGGCATCCGCCCGCTGGTCCTCGGCCGGCTGGAGCGCGGCTGGGTGGTCGCCTCCGAGACCGCCGCGCTGGACATCACCGGCGCGAGCTTCGTCCGCGAGATCGAGCCGGGCGAGTTCGTCGCCATCGACGAGAACGGCCTGCGCAGCTCCCGATTCGCGGAAGCGAAGCCCAAGGGCTGTGTCTTCGAGTACGTGTACCTGGCCCGCCCGGACACCGACATCGCCGGCCGGAACGTCTACCTCTCCCGCGTGGAGATGGGCCGCCGACTGGCCAAGGAAGCCCCCGTAGAGGCCGATCTGGTCATAGCGACCCCGGAGTCCGGCACCCCGGCCGCCATCGGCTACGCGGAGGCCTCCGGCATCCCCTTCGGCGCGGGTCTCGTGAAGAACGCCTACGTCGGGCGTACGTTCATCCAGCCCTCGCAGACCATCCGCCAGCTGGGCATCCGGCTGAAGCTGAACCCGCTGAAGGAAGTCATCAAGGGCAAGCGCCTGGTCGTCGTCGACGACTCGATCGTGCGCGGCAACACCCAGCGGGCCCTGGTCCGCATGCTCCGCGAGGCCGGCGCCGCCGAGGTCCACATCCGGATCTCCTCGCCCCCCGTGAAGTGGCCCTGCTTCTTCGGCATCGACTTCGCCACCCGCGCGGAGCTGATCGCCAACGGCATGACCATCGAGGAGATCGGCACCAGCCTCGGCGCCGACTCGCTCGCCTACATCTCCATCGACGGCATGATCGAGGCGACCACGATCGCCAAGCCGAACCTGTGCCGCGCCTGCTTCGACGGCGAGTACCCGATGGAGCTGCCGGACCCGGAGCTGCTCGGCAAGCAGCTGCTGGAGACCGAGCTGGCGGCCGGTCCGGCCGCGACCGCGGCGACCGACGCGATCCGCCGCCCGTAAGTTCTGCCGTACGACACGAAAGTTCTCACCCCATGTCTGAGACGACTGGTGCCAGCTACGCAGCCGCGGGCGTCGACATCGAAGCGGGAGACCGCGCCGTTGAACTGATGAAGGAGTGGGTGAAGAAGACCCAGCGCCCCGAGGTCCTGGGCGGCCTCGGCGGCTTCGCCGGGCTCTTCGACGCCTCCGCCCTCAAGCGCTACGAGCGCCCGCTGCTCGCCTCCGCCACGGACGGCGTCGGCACGAAGGTCGACATCGCGCGCCGGATGGGCGTCTACGACACCATCGGCCACGACCTGGTCGCCATGGTCATGGACGACATCGTGGTGTGCGGTGCCGAGCCGCTGTTCATGACCGACTACATCTGCGTCGGCAAGGTGCACCCCGAGCGTGTCGCGGCCATCGTCAAGGGCATCGCGGAGGGCTGTGTGCTGGCCGGATGCGCCCTGGTGGGCGGTGAGACGGCCGAACACCCCGGCCTGCTGGGCGAGGACGACTTCGACGTCGCGGGCGCCGGTACGGGCGTTGTGGAGGCCGACCGGCTGCTCGGCGCGGATCGCATCCGCACGGGTGACACCGTGATCGCCATGGCATCCTCCGGGCTTCACTCGAACGGGTACTCCCTGGTCCGCCACGTCCTGCTGAACACGGCGGGCCTGGCCCTGGAGTCGGAGGTGGCCGAGCTGGGCCGCACCCTCGGCGAGGAGCTGCTGGAGCCCACGAAGATCTACTCGCTGGACTGCCTGGCCCTGACCCGCACGGCCGAGGTGCACGCCTTCAGCCACATCACCGGTGGCGGGCTCGCCGCGAACCTGGCCCGGGTGATCCCGGACGGGCTGCACGCCGTGGTCGACCGTTCCACCTGGACCCCGGGAGCGATCTTCGACCTGGTCGGGAAGACCGGGAACGTCGAGCGCCTGGAGCTGGAGAAGACCCTGAACATGGGTGTCGGCATGATCGCGATCGTCCCGGAGGAGTCCGCGGAGGTCGCCCTCGCCACGCTGGCCGACCGGGGTGTCGACGCCTGGGTCGCCGGTGAGATCACCGAGCGGGGCGACAGGACCACCGGCGCGGAGCTGGTGGGTGACTACGCGGTCTGACCTCGCGCACAGCACAGAAGCCGGTCGGTGGCTGTGCCACCGACCGGACTGGTGCTCAGTGCAAGGTCAAGCGCCTCGACGGTGCTGTGCGGGACCTTCGTCCTCATCCTCGTCGTCGTCCTCATAGAGGTCGGCGTAGCGAGAGTACAGGTCGTCGTCGTCATGCTCATCGTCCGTGAAGCGGTCGCCGTTCGGCGACTGGTTCGACGTCGATGCGCCCAGCTCCTCGGCCAGGCGTGACAGGTCCGTCCCGCCGCTGTTGTACTTCAGCTGGCGGGCGACCTTCGTCTGCTTGGCCTTGGCCCGGCCGCGCCCCATGGCTCGACCCCCTCAACGACGGGGCTCGACGGCCCCAGAGTCTGACACGCGTTCATGATCTGGAACGGACTCTCCATGGAGAGGCCGGTCCGTAGGGCTTCCACGGTACCTGAGCCCGCGCCCATACGGTACGTCGCCCGCAGCACGCGCGTGTGCCCAGGACCTTCGAGGCGCCCTGTCCTCGCTGGTCAGTGGCGATTTTAACCACTTATCGGGGAACGACCCGCCGGTGGAAGTGAGAGTTCTCTCCAAGTTCCCGCCGACGGGTACCGCTCATGTGTGCGATCGGCTCAGTGCGCGGCGCGGGTCGCGCGGGCGTCGGCCATCCGCTGCTCGGCGATCCGGTCGGCCGCCGCGGCCGGCGGAATGCCGTCGTCCTTCGCACGTGCGAATATGGCCAGCGTGGTGTCGAAGATCTTCGCCGCCTTGGCCTTGCACCGGTCGAAGTCGAACCCGTGCAGCTCGTCGGCCACCTGGATCACCCCGCCGGCGTTCACCACGTAGTCCGGCGCGTAGAGGATCCCGCGGTCGGCGAGGTCCTTCTCCACACCCGGGTGGGCCAGCTGGTTGTTGGCCGCGCCGCAGACCACCCTGGCGGTGAGCACCGGGACGCTGTCGTCGTTCAGGGCGCCGCCGAGGGCGCAGGGGGCGTAGATGTCGAGTCCGTCGACCCGGATCAGCTCCTCGGTGGTGGCGACGGCCGTCACCCCCGCGGGGTACTGCTCCAGGATCCGCTGGACGGCGTCCACGCGCACGTCCGTGATCACGACCTCCGCGCCCTCGTCCCGCAGGTGCTTCACCAGGTGGCGGCCGACCTTGCCGACGCCGGCGATGCCGACCTTGCGTCCGCGCAGCGAGGGGTCGCCCCACAGGTGCTGGGCGGAGGCGCGCATGCCCTGGTAGACGCCGAAGGCGGTGAGCACGGAGGAGTCGCCGGCGCCGCCGTTCTCGGGGGAGCGGCCGGTGGTCCAGCGGCACTCGCGGGCCACCACGTCCATGTCGGCGACGTACGTGCCGACGTCGCACGCGGTGACGTAGCGGCCGCCGAGGGAGGCGACCATGCGGCCGTAGGCGAGGAGCAGTTCCTCGGTCTTGTCGCGCTCCGGGTCGCCGATGATCACGGCCTTGCCGCCGCCGTGGTCCAGCCCGGCCATGGCGTTCTTGTACGACATGCCGCGCGCGAGGTTGAGGGCGTCGGCGACGGCCTCCGCCTCGGTCGCGTACGGGTAGAAGCGCGTGCCGCCGAGGGCGGGGCCCAGGGCGGTGGAGTGGATGGCGATCACGGCCTTGAGACCGCTGGCGCGGTCCTGGCAGAGCACGACCTGCTCATGGCCGCCCTGGTCCGAGTGGAACAGGGCGTGCAGGACATCAGCAGGCGCGCCGGTTACGTCGGTCACTGTGGTGACTCCTGTGTACTAGCGGCGAGTGGGGTTCGGTCCCCGTACGGGTGGCGGGGAACCGTGGCATGAGCGTAGAGCCTCGGTTCCCGCACCATCCGCGCAGTGTTCAGGATCACTCTCCGGAGCCCGCTGTGCACGTATGAGCGTGGCACGATTTGCAGTGGTTTCGAGCCGGGTCCGATGGGGAGGGAGCAGGCGTGCCGAAGGTGTCCTCCGTGGTCGTCCCCTATGCCGCGTACCTGCGTGTGTACGAGCCGCTGGGCGCCTTCCCGGAGCCGGAGCGCGGTCACTGGGCGCGCTACGCCCGCCGCCCCGACCGCCCCTCTTACCAGGACGAGCTGCGTCGCTCCCTGGCCGACCTGCTGCCCATCCCGCCGATCGCGGTGCCGGTGCACGAGAGCGGCGACGCCTTCGTGCTGGAGGTCGACGGGGTGGTCTGCGTGTGCCCCTGGCGGACCCGGCTGCGCGGCTGGCAGGCCCTGGAGGAGCTGGCCGAGGAGCTGCCGCCGCCGGTGCTGGACGCGGTGCTGCCGCCGGTGGTGCGCCGGCAGGCCGCCCAGGACTACGAGCGCTGGCTCGCCCGCAACCCCGACGCTCGCCCGTGGATCCGCACGGCGACCTGGCAGGTGCCGCTGAACTGGTTCGTGCTGGTCTCGGACGAGGAGCGGCGGTACGACAAGGGGACCGCGGACGTGCCGCCGGTGCTGCGCTACCGCACGCCGATGGTGCAGGCCCGGCGCCGGGTGGCGAGGGCGCTGCGCACGCTGAAGGACACCGTCGAGGAGGGCCCGCTGATCGACGGTCTCGTGGACGTCGGCCGCTGGCTGGAGGAGTTCCACCCGCGCTCGCTGGTGGAGCTGGACTACGGCGGCCTGGTGCATGTGCTGCCGGCCGGCGAGCTGGAGGGCGACCACTCGGCGGCGGACGTCGCGGCCGGGATCGAGGCGCTGCGCCGGGGCGACGGGGCGGCCGCCGGGGAGGCGTACGGGCGGCTGGTCGAGCGGTGGCGGGCGGTACGGGACCGGCGCTCCGCGAGCTGAGTGATGTACGTCACGGTCAAATGGGTGACACAGGACGTACGTTCTACTCGCTTGCATCACCTGACGGGGCGTTGGCCCCGATCCGGACGTATGTCTCAAGGGTGATGGACGGCACTAACCCGGCTCTTGCGCCTCTTGGCACCCCTCGTGCCAAAATAGGACAAGGAGTCCGGGGAGGGCTCCATCCGTCCAACTATGCTCCATGATGGGCGGATTCTCAGCATTGCACGCTTTGGGGGGTCTGGTGACTCCTGCACGCCACTGTGACTGATCGTCACAGTGGCGTGACTGTCCGCTATGGCATGGTCCATCGGCTTCCGTCGCTGATGAACACCTGGGAGGGCAATTCCATCGGTTTGGCCGACGCGGCTGGACAGATGGTGTAGTTGTAGTGCCGAGGACAAGCCGTTCGTCCTATAACCGACTCGACTCGCGTCCGCCATTTCGGGCAACGCGGGTCAAGGTGCAGAATTTAGAGGAAAGAACCGAGAAGGTTCGGTTCTCCCGAGGAGGCCGCTCATGACCGCTCGCACCCCTGATGCCGAGCCGCTGCTGACCCCGGCTGAGGTCGCCACCATGTTCCGTGTCGACCCCAAGACGGTCACGCGGTGGGCGAAGGCCGGCAAGCTCACGTCCATCCGTACGCTCGGCGGGCACCGCCGCTACCGCGAGGCCGAGGTCCGCGCGTTGCTCGCGGGCATCCCGCAGCAGCGCAGCGAGGCCTGAACAACTCGATAACCGGGCAAGACGGTCGGTTCCCCCAACTGGCCGAGGCGCCCGAAACCCTAGCTCCAAGCGACGCGGGACCTGCCCCAACAGGCCCCTCGCCCAAGCCGAAGAGAACGTTGTAGGCAAGCGACACAGGGTGCGTCGTCGATCGCGCTGGACTCCGCCGGGTCCAGCGCGATCTTTTTTGTGCGCAGGTCGAGGGTGTCTCGCGGCGCTTGTGAGCGTCCTTGTCGGAGTCTGGGGAGGGGTGTGGGAACGGCTGCGGGCGGCCCCTGGGGGCGGTGCAATTGCACATATTAAATTGACCCGTTGTATGAAGGGGGTAAATACCGCCGTTTCCAAAACTCATGCGGTGACTCCCGTCACATGCCCGGACGCTTGTTGCCTGCGGCTCCGGTGGGTTAGAGGAGCGTCCGGGTGGGGTACGGCGCCTCAGACTCCCACGCCTGCACGGCGGTTGGGGCCGGCGGAGGTCAGGCGCGACGCGTGGCCTCGCCGTCCTCGGGGGTCTCCTGCTCGGCCTCCTGGGCCTGCGGGGCCGCGTCCATCGCCAGCCGCAGCAGGTGGTGGCAGATGGGACAGTGGCGGGTGAGATGCCGGTAGGAGGAGGCGGCCGACAGATGCGCCCTCAGAAGCGCCCGCGTCTCGTGCCTGACCGACGCCGCCATACGCCACCTCCGGGGGCCGCACAGAGGGAACGAGCCCTGCTCCCTGAGTACCGAGGGAATGTGACGCCGTCAAGACGACGGGCGCTCCGCCGGTTTGGCCGGGGTGCGGGTGCCCGTGGCGGTGCGGGTGCCCGTGGCGGCGCCGGTGCGCGTGGCGGCGCCGGGGTGCCGCGTGGGGGCCTCGCCCCCGGACCCCGTCGGCCCTGCCGGGCTTCGTCCTCAAACGCCGGAAGGGCTGATTCCCCCGGACGGGAGACATGCCAGAGGCCCGCTCTCCCTTGCGGGATGCGGGCCTCAGATGTCTGTGCGGTCCTGACGGGATTTGCTGTGCTGGATTGCGGCTCCGCCGCGGGCGCGCGGCCTCTGTGGGGGTCCGGCCGGAGGGGGTATGACTGAGGCCCGCTCTCCCTTGCGGGATGCGGGCCTCAGATGTCTGTGCGGTCCTGACGGGATTTGAACCCGCGGCCTCCACCTTGACAGGGTGGCGAGCACTCCAAACTGCTCCACAGGACCAGGTTTCGCGGCGCTTCTTCTTGCGTTGCGCTGCGAGAAGAGACTGTACAGGAGGGTGAGGGCCCTGGTCGAACTCACCCTCCGTACAGGAGCGGTTACGGGACGGCCGCGTCGATCGCCTTGATGATCCGCTTGTCGGAGACGGGGTACGCGGTGCCCAGCGCGTGGGCGAAGTAGCTGACCCGCAGCTCCTCCAGCATCCAGCGGATGTCCAGGACGGCGGACGGCACCGGGCGGCCCTTGGGGAGCTGCTCCAGGAGCCAGGCGTACTCGTCCTGCATCTCGTGGACCTTCTCCATGCGGGTCGTGTCCCGCTGGACGTTCGTCGGCATCTGCTGCAGGCGCCGGTCCGCGGCCACCAGGTAGCGCATCAGGTCCGGCAGGCGCCGTATGCCGGCCCAGGTGACGAAACCGGGCTTCACGAGGGCGTCCAGCTGCTTGCGGACGTCCGTCAGGTTTGCGAGCAGCGTGGGGCTGCCGACGGCCTTCAGACGGCGCTCACAGGCCTGCCAGGCGGCGAGGACCTGCTGCACCTGGGCGACCGCACGGACCGTGGTGTCCACGATCTCCGCGCGCACCTTGTCGTACAGCTTCCGGTACGACTCCTCGTCCCACGCCGGCCCGCCGAAGTCCCCGATCAGCTTGTCGGCCGCGGCCATCGCGCAGTCGTCGAACAGGGCCTGGATCGAGCCGTGGGGGTTGGCCGACAGGGCGAGCTTCTGGGCGTTCGTCAGCTTCTCGGACGCGAACTTCGCGGGATTGACCGGGATGTTGCGCAGGATGAGGCGGCGGGTGCCCTTCCACATGGCCTCCGCCTGCTCCTCCTCCGTGTCGAAGAGGCGGACGGAGACCGTGTCGCCGTCGTCCACCAGCGCCGGGTACGCCTTGACCGGCTGGCCGGCCCGGCGTGTCTCGAAGACGCGGGTGAGGGTGCCGATCGTCCAGTCCGTCAGGCCCTTGCGCTCCAGGGACTCCCCGCCCTCGCGGGACGCGGTCGCCGCCGCGGCCTGCGACAGCGCCTTGCGCGCCTTCGGCTTCAGCCGGAGCTTCAGCGCCTGGAGGTCCTTGTCCTCGGCCAGCTTCCGCCGCCGCTCGTCGACGATCCGGAAGGTGATCTTGAGGTGGTCGGGGACCTTGGCCCAGTCGAAGTCGTCCGCCTCGAACGGAACGCCGACCATCCGCTTCAGCTCGCGCGCCATCGTGACGGTCAGCGGCTCCTGGAGGGGCACCGCCTTCTCCAGGAACGCCTTCGCGTAGTTCGGCGCCGGTACGTAGTTACGGCGGACCGGCTTCGGCAGGGAGCGGATCAGCTCCGTCACCACCTCCTCGCGCAGGCCCGGGATCTGCCAGTCGAAGCCCTCGTCCGTGACCTGGTTGAGGACCTGGAGCGGGATGTGGACCGTCACACCGTCGGCGTCCGCGCCCGGCTCGAACTGGTACGTCACCCGGAACTTGAGCTGCCCCTGCCGCCAGGTGTCGGGATAGTCGGCCTTGGTGACCGCCTCCGCCGACTCCCGGATGAGCATCTCCCGCTCGAAGTCCAGGAAGTCCGGCTGCTCCTGGCGCTTGCGCTTCCACCAGGAGTCGAAGTGGGCGCCGGAGACGACGTGTTCGGGCACCCGCTGGTCGTAGAAGTCGAAGAGCGTGTCGTCGTCGACCACGATGTCCCGGCGCCGGGCGCGGTGCTCCAGCTCCTCGACCTCGCTGAGCAGCTTGCGGTTGTCGGCGAAGAACTTGTGGTGGGTGCGCCAGTCGCCCTCCACGAGCGCGTTGCGGATGAACAGCTCGCGGGAGACCTCCGGGTCGATCCGGCCGTAGTTCACCTTCCGCTGGGCGACGATCGGGACGCCGTACAGCGTCACCTTCTCGTACGCCATCACGGCCGCCTGGTCCTTCTCCCAGTGCGGTTCGCTGTACGTCCGCTTGAGCAGGTGCCCGGCCAGCGGCTCGACCCACTCCGGCTCGATCTTGGCGTTGACCCGCGCCCAGAGGCGGCTCGTCTCCACCAGCTCGGCCGACATCACGAACTTCGGCTGCTTCCTGAACAGGGCCGAGCCCGGGAAGATCGCGAACTTGGCGTTGCGGGCGCCCAGGTACTCGTTCTTGTTGCCGTCCTTCACGTCCTTCATCCCGATGTGGGAGAGGAGGCCGGCGAGGAGGGAGACATGGACGCGGTCGGCCGGGGCGTCGTCGTCGTTGAGGTGGATGCCCATCTGCTTGGCGACCGTGCGCAGCTGGGTGTAGATGTCCTGCCATTCGCGAATGCGCAGGAAGTTCAGGTACTCCTGCTTGCACATCCGGCGGAAGGACGACGAGCCGCGCTCGCGCTGCTGCTCGCGGACGTACCGCCACAGGTTCAGATAGGCGAGGAAGTCGCTGGTCTCGTCCTTGAAGCGGGCGTGCTGCTGGTCGGCCTGGGTCTGCTTCTCGGCCGGGCGCTCGCGCGGGTCCTGGATGGACAGCGCGGCGGCGATGACCATGACCTCGCGGACGCAGCCGTTCTTGTCGGCCTCCAGGACCATCCGGGCCAGACGGGGGTCGACGGGGAGCTGGGCCAGCTTGCGGCCGGTGTCCGTGAGCCGCTTGCGGGGGTCCTTCTGCGCCGGGTCCAGCGCGCCCAGCTCCTGGAGGAGCTGCACGCCGTCGCGGATGTTGCGGTGGTCCGGCGGGTCGATGAAGGGGAACTTCTCGATGTCGCCGAGACCGGCCGCGGTCATCTGGAGGATGACGGAGGCCAGGTTCGTCCGCAGGATCTCGGCGTCCGTGAACTCCGGGCGGGCGACGAAGTCGTCCTCGGAGTACAGGCGGATGCAGATGCCGTCGGACGTACGGCCGCAGCGGCCCTTGCGCTGGTTGGCACTGGCCTGGCTGATCGGCTCGATGGGCAGCCGCTGGACCTTGGTGCGGTGGCTGTAGCGGCTGATCCGGGCGAAGCCGGGGTCGATGACGTACTTGATGCCCGGCACGGTCAGGGAGGTCTCGGCGACGTTGGTCGCCAGAACGATCCTGCGCCCGGTGTGCGGCTGGAAGACCCGGTGCTGCTCGGCGTGCGAGAGCCGGGCGTACAGGGGGAGCACCTCGGTGAAGCGGTACTTCTTCTTCTCCAGCGCGTCCGCGGTGTCGCGGATCTCCCGCTCGCCGGAGAGGAAGACGAGGATGTCGCCCGGGCCCTCGGCCTGGAGTTCCTCGACGGCGTCGCAGATGGCGGTGATCTGGTCCCGGTCGGCGTCGTCCGAGTCCTCTTCGAGGAGCGGCCGGTAGCGCACCTCCACGGGGTACGTCCGCCCGCTGACCTCGATGATGGGCGCGTCGCCGAAGTGCCGGGAGAAGCGCTCCGGGTCGATGGTCGCCGAGGTGATGACGACCTTCAGATCGGGCCGCTTCGGCAGCAGCTGGGCGAGGTAGCCCAGCAGGAAGTCGATGTTGAGCGACCGCTCGTGGGCCTCGTCGATGATGATCGTGTCGTAGGCGCGCAGCTCGCGGTCGGTCTGGATCTCGGCGAGCAGGATGCCGTCCGTCATCAGCTTGATGAAGGTGGCGTCCGGGTTCACCTGGTCGGTGAACCGCACCTTCCAGCCGACGGCCTCGCCGAGGGGCGTCCTCAGCTCCTCCGCGACCCGCTCGGCGACGGTCCGGGCGGCGATCCTGCGGGGCTGGGTGTGCCCGACCATGCCGCGCACGCCCCGGCCCAGCTCCAGACAGATCTTCGGGATCTGGGTGGTCTTCCCGGAACCGGTCTCACCGGCCACGATGACGACCTGGTGATCGCGGATGGCGGCCGCGATCTCGTCCTTCTTCTGGCTGACCGGCAGCTGTTCGGGGTAGGTGACGGCCGGCACGCGCGAGCGCCGCTCGGCCATCCGGGCCTCGGCCTTGCCGATCTCGCCGTCGATCTCGGCGAGGACGGCGGCGCGGGCCTCCGGCTTACGGATCTTGCGTGCGCCCTCCAGTCGCCGCCCGAGCCGATGCGCGTCGCGCAGCGACAGCTCGGTCAGACGGGGTGCGAGGGTGCCGAGGGCGGGGGCGGGATGCGTAGACATACGGGATCCAGGATCTCACCTGGGGCGAAAAACAAGCGAACGATTTGACCCGGGCGCGATGTCACGGCATGACCTAGCGTGGTCGATATGCCTGATTCCCCTCATGGAGACCACGGCCGTCCCCCGACCCGCGCGGAGCGCTGGGCGGCGTTCAAGGCATCCCCTTTCCTCCCCGCCACCGTCCTCCTGTTGATCATCGCCGTCGCGGCCGGCTTCTTCGCCGGGTCCTACACGTACGCCATGGCGAACCCGACCCCGCGCAGCATCCCCGCGGCGGTGACCGGCGCCTACGACCAGCCCGCGGCCCGGCGGTTCGTCACCGGCATGGAGAAGGCGCTCGGCGCCTCCATGAAGCTGCGGCCGTACGGCAACCGGGAGGACGCGGTACGGGCGGTGGACCAGCAGAAGGTCTTCGCGGTGGTCGACGCGCCCGCCGGTGGCCGGACGATCACCCTCGACGTGTCGGGGGCGTCCGGGGCGACAGTGGCGCAGGTGCTGGGGGAGGCCGCGCTGAAGGTCGGCAAGGCCACCGGCATCACCGTGGTGCTCCACGACCTGAAGCCTTTGCAGAAGGGCGACCCGAGGGGCCTGGCCATCTTCTACATCTCCCTGGCCGCCGTGATCATCGGTTTCGTCGGCGCCATCCAGCTCAGCGTGCACGCGTCGGCGCTGAACCCGCTGGAGCGGATCTGCTTCACCGTCGCCTATGCCCTGCTCGGCGGGTTCTCGATCGCGGCGGTGGTGGACTGGCTGCTGGGGGCGCTCCGGCTGCCGTTCGTGGAGTCTTGGGCGATCCTCGCCTTCACCATGTTCACCTCGGGCATGGTGTTCACGATGTTCAACACCCTGGTCGGGCGCTGGGCCATGCTGCCGACGTGGGGGCTGATGGTGCTGCTGGGCAACCCGTCGTCCGGCGGTGCCGTCTCCTGGCCCCTGCTGCCGTCCGTGCTGGGGACGATCGGCCGCTGGCTGCCGCCCGGCGCCTCGGTGAACGCCCAGCACACGGCGGTGTACTTCCGCGGCAACCAGCACCTGTTCCCGTTCCTGGTGCTGGCGGGCTGGGCGGTCGTCTCCTGCGCGGTCTTCCTGACCTGGCGGCACCGCCATCCGGGCGGCAGACCGCGCCGGCCGGCCCACGCGGCCTAGGGAGTGCGCTGGGCGGGCGGGGCCGGCGGGGTGGCCTCGGTGTGCCGGCGGGCCTGCCCCTCTCCGAGGGCGATCGACTTCGCGGTGTTGGAGACGGCCTTGATGCCCAGGTAGGCGGTGGTCGTGCTGCTGACGGCCGTGAACGCGGCGGTGAGGATGCCGACGATCACCGCTTTGTCCCCGTCGAGCTGCCACACGCCGAAGACGGCGACCGCGGCGATCGCCAGGTTGCTGACGACGACTGCGAGCAGCCCGTACCGGGCCCGGTCCTTCTCCAGCTCGGTGTCCTGCATGGCTCTGCCCTGGTCCCGGCCCATGTCTCCCCCGCCCCCTGCGCACCACACGCGATCAGCGCTGAACGTAGCGCCGACCGGGACCGGTGCCAAGCGACCTGGATCCTCCATGCAAGAAGCCCCTCTCCGCTAGCGACAGAGAGGGGCTTCTTGCGCCCTGGTGGGGGCGGTTGTGGCTGGGGCCGGGGTCGAACCGGCGACCTTCCGCTTTTCAGGCGGACGCTCGTACCAACTGAGCTACCCAGCCACGGTGTTTCACGTGAAACACCAGCGGTCCTGACGGGATTTGAACCCGCGGCCTCCACCTTGACAGGGTGGCGAGCACTCCAAACTGCTCCACAGGACCAAGCTTGTGTGCAACAGTGTCGCACACGGTATTGCGTGCCCCCAACGGGATTCGAACCCGTGCTACCGCCTTGAAAGGGCGGCGTCCTAGGCCGCTAGACGATGAGGGCTATCGGCCCGCCTGGGCGCTTCTCAGCGCGTCGGGGACGTGAGAAGCATATGGGATGGCGAGGGGTATCGCCAAAACGGTTTACGGCGAGGTGCTGGGAGCGGTCGGTGAAGGGGAGTGCGAGGTACCGGTGGCGCCGGGTTGGTTCTCGTCCGCCAGATGGCGGCTGACCTCGGCAGTCGTGAGTCCCAGGCCGCCCAGTTCGATCGCGTCCCAGGCCTGGAGCCTGCGGCTGTCCCGGTCGAAGTAGAGGATCGAGGCCTCGATAGGGGCCGGGTACGTGCGTTCCACGGCCCGCAGCCCGCTGCCGCCGGTCGAGCCCTCCATGCGCAGCCGGGTGCCGTACCGCAGCAGCTCCGTCCCCTCGTGGTGCAGATGCCCGCAGAGCACCAGCGGCACCGTGCCGTCCGTCTCCCGGGCGGCGGACGGCTCGTGCGCGACCGCCACGTCGACGGGGGTGCCGGCCGTCCGCTGATCGCGCAGGGCACTGGCCAGCCGGTCGCCCGCCAGCTGCTCGGACGCGGCGCTGCCTGGCGCCGTCGAGCGGTCGGGGGTGAACTGCGGATCACCGATGCCCGCGAACCGCAGGCCCGCCACCGTCTCCGCCCGCCCGTCGTCCAGGACGTGCACGTTCTTCATGCGCTCCAGGTAGCGCTGGGTCGTCCGCGAGTCATGGTTGCCGCGCACCCAGACGTACGGCGCGCCCAGGTCCCGGATCGGGTCGAGGAAGCCGTTCTCCGCCGCCGTGCCGTGGTCCATCGTGTCGCCGGAGTCGACGATCACGTCCACCTTGTACTGCTCCACCAGTGAGCCGATGATCTTCCAGCTCGCCGGGTTGAGATGGATGTCCGACACGTGCAGGACGCGGATGGTGGAGGGGTCCGGCCGGTAGGCGGGGAGGGTGGACGTGACGTCGTAGAGCTTCGTCACGTTCGTCACCAGGCGTGCCAGCTCCTTCTGGTAGACGTCGAACTCCGTGACGATGCTGCGGGCGTTGCCGACCACGGACGGCGCCGAGCTGAGCAGTCCGGAGAACCGCGGCTCCAGGACGGACTTCGGGTTCCAGGTGGCGTACGCCGACGCGCCCGAGGCGGCCAGCAGGGCCAGGGCCAGTCCGCCGGCGGCCACGGCCCGGCGCGGGCGCCGGTACACGGCGAGGCCGAGGGCCGTGGCCCCGGAGACCACGGCGACGCAGGAGCGCACGGCCAGGTCCAGCGTGCCGTGCTCGACGTCCCGGGTGACCTCGTCCTGGAGACCGGAGAGCCGCTCGGGGTGGTCGACCAGCGCCTGCGAGCGGAGCGGGTCCAGCTGGTCGACGTTCACGTCCAGGCGGACCGGCGCCACGTGGCTGTCCAGGCTGAGCGAGCCCAGCGGGGACACGTTGATCTTCGTGCCGCCGCTGAGGGAGGGGCGCAGCGCCATCGTCGTGTCCATCGGGCCGACCGGGGCCCGGACGTTGCCGACGATCAGCAGGCCCAGCCAGGCGCCGACGAGGACGACCGTGCTGAGCCCGAGGGCGCGCAGCCAGGGGTTGGGGCGGTCGGCGAGTTCCAGGGCGGGGAGGGAGCGGGGGCGGGCGGGGCGTGGGCGGTTCGGGGTCCGGTTCAGCATGGTGCTCAGGGCTGCGACGGGGACGCGGGCCATTGGTGCCGTATGCCCACGTCCCCTGGTGGATATGCGGCGGTGATCCCGGACAATGACCCTGTGCTGGAGATGACGCGCGAGGAGTTCGAGGAACTGGTCGCCGAGGCGCTCGACCGGATTCCGCCGGAGCTGACGCGGCTCATGGACAACGTGGCCGTGTTCGTGGAGGACGAGCCGCCCGCCGACGACCCCGAGCTGCTCGGGCTGTACGAGGGCACCCCGCTCACCGAGCGGGGCGAGTGGTACGCCGGTGTCCTGCCGGACCGGATCACCATCTACCGCGGGCCCACGCTCAGGATGTGCGACAGCCGCGAGGACGTCGTCGCGGAGACCGAGGTCACCGTGGTCCACGAGATCGCCCACCACTTCGGAATCGACGACGCCCGACTCCACGCCCTCGGCTACGGCTGAGCACGGTGCGCGCCCCCCGGGGGGCCGGTTCGCGCGTGCTGGACGCCGATGAGGGCGGGGCCGGGCGTGGGTCCGTGGGTGGGGGCGGATGACCGTACGGGTGGCGTGGGTTCGTGGGCTGGGCGTCCCTGACTGTGCGGGTGGGCGGGTTCCCGTGGGCTGGGCGCCGGTGACCGTGCGGGTGGGCGGGTTCCCGTGGGCTGGTGGGGATCGAGTCGTGCGGGCGGGTGCGGGGCTGTGTGCCGGGGGACCGCGTGGGCGCTGGGGGCGATGCGGGCGGGGCGCGTGTCCTCTTGTGGGCGGCGGGAGTTGGGGAGGTTGACTTCTTTCCTTGCCCCCGGAGGTGGCCGCCGTGCGCCCCTTGTACGTACCCGTCCGTCTCGCCGCCGCGGTACTGGCCGTCACCGCCGCCGCCGGCTGTGTGAGCGTGGGCGACGACGCCGGCCGGGCCCGGCCCTCCCACTCGGCGGGGCAGCGCGGCGGCGAGGTGCCCGACGGCGGTCCGGTGGCCGGCGGGGGCGGCTTCGCCGCGGAAGGCGGTGGGGCCGCCGGTGACGGCAAGCACGGGCACGGCGGCAGGGCGAAGCGGGGGAAGAAGGGCTCGGCGTCGGCCACCCCGTCCGCCGCGCGCAGCGCCTCCCACGCACCGGCCGAACCGGGCGGGACCGCCGAGCCCGGCGAGCCGGGGCCGACGGACGCGCCGCCGACGCCGCCCGTGACCTCCGCCCCGCCCGAGCCGCCGGCCTCCACTCCGCCGCCGCCCGTCACCGAGCCTCCGTCGGCCGAGCCGTCCTCGTCGGCCCACGAGGAGACGGGCCCGCAACTGGTCCAGCGGGAGCCGGCCCCGGCGGCGGGCGTGCCGGCGTAGAGGCGTGCGCGCGGTCGGGCCGGGGCCACTGCCTTCCGTCACCGTGGCCGGCGGCTGGTGCGGTGGGAAGCCGAGTGTGAGCTGTGCCTCTGCGGCTCGGTTTGCCTTCGGGGGTGGTAGGTGCGTATGGTGGTAGATCGTTTGATCCCATTTGCCCGGCGCCACCACAGAGCGCGCCGTGTGGCGCGTACTCTCCTTTGCCGTGGCGGACCGCATTGAGGCGGTCGTGAGCGATTCACGGAGTTGACGGGCGCGTGCCGAAGAGACTCCGGAAGGTTTCGCATTCGCATGTCCGTGTCCAGCACTGACCAGATCGTCGTGTCCGAGAACGAGATCGAGATCGAGAACACCACCGAGATCGAGAACGCCCTCGTCGACGAGACGACCGAGGTCACCGAGGCCCCCGAGGCCGCTGACACCCCCCAGACCACCTTCGCCGACCTCGGCCTCCCCGAGGGCATCGTGCGCAAGCTCGCACAGAACGGCGTGACGACCCCCTTCCCGATCCAGGCCGCGACCATCCCGGACGCCCTGGCCGGCAAGGACATCCTCGGCCGTGGCCGCACCGGCTCCGGCAAGACCCTCTCCTTCGGTCTGCCGACCCTGGCCCAGCTGGCCGGCGGCCGTACCCAGAAGCACAAGCCCCGCGCGGTCATCCTCACCCCGACCCGTGAGCTGGCCATGCAGGTCGCCGACGCCCTCCAGCCGTACGGCGACGTCCTCGGCCTGAAGATGAAGGTCGTCTGCGGCGGCACCTCCATGGGCAACCAGATCTACGCCCTGGAGCGCGGAGTCGACATCCTCGTCGCCACCCCGGGCCGGCTGCGCGACATCATCAACCGGGGCGCCTGCTCCCTGGAGGACGTGCGGATCGCCGTCCTGGACGAGGCCGACCAGATGTCCGACCTTGGCTTCCTGCCCGAGGTCACCGAGCTGCTCGACCAGGTCCCGGCCGGCGGCCAGCGCATGCTCTTCTCCGCCACGATGGAGAACGAGATCAAGACCCTCGTCGACCGCTATCTGAACGAGCCGGTCCTGCACGAGGTGGACGCGGCCCAGGGCGCGGTGACGACCATGTCGCACCACATCCTCATCGTGAAGCCCAAGGACAAGGCGCCGGTCACCGCCGCGATCGCCTCCCGCAAGGGCCGCACGATCATCTTCGTCCGCACCCAGCTGGGCGCCGACCGCGTCGCCGAGCAGCTCCGCGAGGCCGGCGTGAAGGCCGACGCGCTGCACGGCGGCATGACCCAGGGCGCCCGTACCCGCACCCTGGCCGACTTCAAGGACGGCTACGTCAACGTCCTGGTCGCCACCGACGTCGCCGCCCGCGGCATCCACGTCGACGGCATCGACCTGGTCCTCAACGTGGACCCGGCCGGCGACCACAAGGACTACCTGCACCGCGCGGGCCGTACCGCCCGTGCCGGCCGCACCGGCACGGTCGTGTCGCTCTCCCTCCCGCACCAGCGGCGCCAGATCTTCCGCCTGATGGAGGACGCCGGCGTCGACGCGGCCCGCCACATCATCCAGGGCGGTGCCGCCTTCGACCCGGAGGTCGCCGAGATCACCGGCGCCCGCTCCATGACCGAGGTCCAGGCCGAGTCCGCCGCCAACGCCGCGCAGCAGGCCGAGCGCGAGGTCGCCCAGCTCACCAAGCAGCTGGAGCGCGCCCAGCGCCGTGCGGCCGAGCTGCGCGAGGAGGCCGACCGGCTGGTCGCCCGGGTCGCCCGCGAGCGCGGCGACGACCCGGAGGCGGCGGTGGCGGAGGCCCAGGCGACGGCGGCGGAGCAGCTCGCCGTGGCCGAGGAGCCCGCGGAGCGCGAGACCGAGCGCGAGGAGCGGCCGGCGGCTTCGGCGCCGTACGAGCGCCGGGAGCGGCGCGGCTTCGACCGTGACCGTGGCTTCGAGCGCCGTGACGAGCGCCGGGACGACCGGGGTGGCCGTTCCTTCGAGCGCCGCGACGACCGGGGCGAGCGCCGTCCGTTCGACCGCGACCGTGACCGGGAGCGTGGTTTCGAGCGTCGTGACGACCGTCGGGACGACCGGGGTGGCCGTTCCTTCGAGCGCCGCGACGACCGGGGCGAGCGCCGTCCGTTCGACCGCGACCGTGACCGGGACCGTGGTTTCGAGCGTCGTGACGACCGTCGGGACGACCGCGGTGGCCGTGGCTTCGAGCGCCGTGACGACCGCCGGGACGACCGTGGTGGCCGTTCCTTCGAGCGTCGCGACGACCGGGGCGAGCGCCGTCCGTTCGACCGCGACCGGGGTGGCCGTTCCTTCGACCGCCGTGACGACCGGGGCGGCTTCCGCCGGGACGAGCGCGGTGGCCACCGGGGCAGCGACCGTCCGTTCAACCGTGACCGCCGTGACGACCGCCCGGGCTTCCGCTCCGCCGGCCACGACCGCCCCTACGGCCGTCGTGACGACCACCGCGGCACTGGCTCCTTCGGCCGCCGCGAGGACAAGCCGCGCTGGAAGCGCAACGGCTGACACGCCATCGGCCGACACTTCGTCGGCCGGCACACCGGTGACTGACGCCGAGTGAGACAGGGCGAGGGCCCGTACGACACCGTTCGTACGGGCCCTCGCGCGTACCCGGGCCATCGATTTCCGGTCACCGAGTGACGCATGTCACGCTCCCAGGGAGGGAATTGCTGGGGGCATGACAGATGACGTGAGCGCCGGTGGCCTGTCGGACGAGGAACGGCTGGCCCAGCTCGGCTACACCCAGGTCCTCGCCCGCCGCATGTCGGCGTTCTCGAACTACGCCGTCTCCTTCACGATCATCTCGGTGCTGTCCGGCTGCCTGACCCTGTACCTCTTCGGCATGACCACCGGCGGTCCCGCGGTGATCACCTGGGGCTGGGTGGCGGTGGGTCTGATGACGCTGTTCGTGGGCCTGTCGATGGCCGAGATCTGCTCGGCCTACCCGACCTCGGCGGGCCTGTACTTCTGGGCGCACCGCCTGGCGCCCCCGCGTTCGGCCGCGGCCTGGGCGTGGTTCACGGGCTGGTTCAACGTGCTGGGCCAGGTGGCGGTGACCGCCGGCATCGACTTCGGCGCGGCCTCCTTCCTCGGCGCCTGGCTGAACCTCCAGTTCGGCTTCCGGGTGACCCCCGGCCGCACGGTGCTGCTGTTCGCGGCGATCCTCCTTCTGCACGGTCTGCTGAACACCTTCGGCGTCCGGATCGTCGCGTTCCTGAACAGCGTGAGCGTGTGGTGGCACGTCCTCGGCGTCGCGGTGATCGTCGGCGCGCTGGCGCTCGTCCCGGACCACCACCAGTCGGCGTCCTTCGTCTTCACGCACTTCGTCAACGAGACGGGCTGGGGAAGCACACCGTACGTGGTGCTCCTGGGTCTCCTGATGGCGCAGTACACCTTCACCGGCTACGACGCCTCCGCCCACATGACCGAGGAGACCCACGACGCGGCCACCGCGGGCCCGAAGGGCATCGTCCGTTCCATCTGGACGTCGTGGATCGCGGGCTTCGTCCTCCTGCTGGGCTTCACGTTCGCGATCCAGTCGTACGACGGGGCCCTCACGTCCCCCACCGGCGCGCCGCCCGCCCAGATCCTCCTGGACGCCCTCGGCGCCACGGCCGGCAAGCTCCTGCTGCTGGTGGTGATCGGCGCCCAGCTCTTCTGCGGCATGGCCTCGGTCACCGCCAACAGCCGCATGATCTACGCCTTTTCGCGGGACGGCGCGCTGCCCTTCTCCCACGTCTGGCACACGGTCAGCCCGCGCACCCGGACCCCGGTGGCGGCGGTGTGGCTGGCCGCGCTCGGCGCTCTCGCCCTGGGCCTGCCGTACCTGATCAACACGACGGCCTACGCGGCGGTGACGTCCATCGCGGTGATCGGCCTGTACATCGCGTACGTCATCCCGACCTTCCTCCGCGTCCGCAAGGGCACCGCGTTCGGCCCCGGCCCCTGGCACCTGGGCCGCTGGTCCCGTCCCATCGGGGTGATCTCGGTGACCTGGGTGCTGGCGATCACCGTCCTGTTCATGCTGCCGCAGGTCTCCCCGGTCACCTGGAAGACGTTCAACTACGCCCCGGTCGCCGTCCTGGTCGTCCTCGGCTTCGCGGCGACCTGGTGGCTGGCCTCGGCCCGCCACTGGTTCCTCACCCGCCGCCCCGCCCCGGCTCCCATCCCGGCCGAAAAGTAACCATCCCCCCGCACCGGCGTCATCCGACGTGGCCGTGTCCCCGATACCCGATCGGCGACGCGGCCTCGTCCGGCTATGCTCGGACAGGCAACATCGCACGGGCCGTTAGCTCAATTGGCAGAGCAGGGGACTTTTAATCCCTTGGTTGTGGGTTCGAGTCCCACACGGCCTACCGCCCGCGGGCCCCGGGGGTCACCCCTCCGGCCCGCGGCACAGCGCCCGGGACGGCTTCGGCCGGCTCGGGCGCTGTCGCGTTCCCGGGGGCCGCTGTCGCCGCCGCGCCTGCGCCGGCCCCTCCGCTGTCAGTACCGCTGCGCCTTGGCCAGTTCGGCGGTCAGATGCGGCTCGGGGGGCTTGTGACTGATGGCGTAGCGCTCCGCCTTCTGCCCCGGCTTCACGTCCTGCGACCCCACGACGACGGTCTCCACGACCTTGCCGTGGGAGTCGCTGAAGTTCACCTGGACCGCGAACGACGCGGGTTTGTCGGTGCGGTTGGTCATCGTGACGAGGAGAGCGCGCACGTTGTGGGTCTGGGACAGCGGGACGCCCGTCATGGAGACGTCCTTCGTCGCGTTGCCCCGCCCCTTCACCTTGGCGAGCTGCTTCTGGGCCTCCGCGCGGGCGCGTTCGGCGTCCGCGGCCACGGATGCCTCGAACTCGTCCGCGCGGGCGGAGGCCGACGAGGCCGCGGCGGAGGCGGAGGCGCTGGCCTGCGCCTTCTGCGACTCCGCCCAGGACGACATGCCGGACGGCACGGTGCCGGAGAAGTTCGACGTGGCGGGCGCGGTCGGGGTGGAGGTGCCGGCCCCGCCGCTGCCGTTGCCGTTGCCGTTGCCGCACGAGGCGACGGCGAGCACACCGGTGAGCGCCGCGCCCACGCCGTACACGACCGGTCTCAGGCGTGGGCGTGCGGTGCGGGACGACGCGGCGTCCTGGCCGGGCACGTTGGGTTCCGACACGGCGACCTCCACGGTGATGCGGGCACGGGGCCAGTCCTGGTACAGACCAGAACCATGGTGATACGAGGTGAGGTAATCCGCGATCCGGAGCAAAGTGGTGATGTTCTTCCCATATCGGTCATACGAGCCAGAAGGACGCCATGTCGCAGGTAGCCACCACCGAAGCCGACCGGCAGGACCTCCCGGCCGCCAAGCTGTCGCTGCTCACGTTGGCGGCCATGGTCGTGGGGTCCATGGTGGGGGCCGGGGTCTTCTCCCTGCCGCGCCGCTTCGCCGAGGAGACGGGCGTCGCGGGCGCGCTCATCGCCTGGGCCGTCGCCGGTGCGGGCATGCTGATGCTGGCCTTAACCTTCCAGCTCCTGGCGGTGCGCCGGCCGGACCTCGACGCCGGTGTGTACGCCTACGCCAAGGCGGGCTTCGGCGAGTACATGGGCTTCTTCTCGGCGTTCGGCTACTGGGCCAGCGCCTGCGTCGGCAACGTGACGTACTGGGTGCTGATCATGTCGACGATCGGCGCGGTCTGGCCCGGCCTCGGCGAGGGGAACACCGCCCTGGCCGTCGTCCTGTCCTCGGCCGGGCTGTGGGCGTTCTTCTGGATCATCCGGCGCGGGGTGAAGGAGGCCACCGCGATCAACAAGATCGTCACCGTGGCGAAGCTCGTGCCCATCCTGTTCTTCGTCGTCCTCGCCCTGGTGTACTTCAGGCCCGGTGTCTTCGCGGCCAACTTCCACGGCGCGGACTACGCCGGTTCCCTCTTCAGCCAGGTCCGCGGCACCATGCTGGCCACGGTCTTCGTCTTCCTCGGCGTCGAGGGGGCGAGCGTCTACTCGCGGCACGCCAGGCGCCGCTCCGACGTGGGCAAGGCCACCGTCCTCGGCTTCCTCAGCGTCTTCGCGATCTTCGCCTCGGTGACGATCGTGTCCTACGGCATCCTTCCGATGGGTGACATCGCCGGCCTGCGGCAGCCGTCCATGGCCGGGGTCCTGGAAGCGGCCGTCGGGACCTGGGGCAAGGCCTTCATCAGCGTCGGGCTGATCGTCTCCGTGCTCGGTGCCTACCTCGCCTGGACGCTGATGGCGGCGGAGGTCCTGCTCGTCGCGGCCAAGGACGACGACATGCCCCGCTTCCTGCGGCGCCTGAACCCCGTCGACGTGCCGGTGCCCGCCCTGTTCATGACCTCGCTGCTCACCCAGGTGGTGCTGGTGGTCACCGCCTTCTCGGACGACGCCTTCGACTTCGCCCTCGACCTGACCAGCGCGCTGTCCCTGATCCCCTACCTCCTGGCGGCGGCCTTCGCCGTCAAGACCGGCGTCCGAGCCGACACGCTCACCGTCGGTGGCCGGACGTCCGGGCGCGAACTCGCCGTCGCCGCCCTCGCCACGCTCTACACCGCGTTCCTGCTGTTCGCGGCCGGCCTGAAGTTCGTCCTGGTCTCGTTCATCGTCTACGCGCCCGCGACCGTCCTGTTCGTGATGGCCCGCCGTGAACAGGGCCGGCGGCTCTTCACCGGACGCGAACTCGTCGTCCTCGCCGTCTCCGTCGCCGGGGCCGTGCTCGGCCTCGTCGCCCTCGCGGTCGGCTGGATCAGCCTCTGACCGGCCTCCACCGCTTCGTCCCGCGCACCCGCATGCTCCCAGGGAGGTCACCATGACCGGCAACGCCACCGCTCCCCAGCCCGCCCTGGGCGTCCACTCCGAGGTCGGCCGGCTGCGCCGGGTACTGGTGTGCGCACCCGGCCTGGCGCACCGGCGTCTGACCCCCAGCAACGCCGACGACCTGCTGTTCGATGACGTGATGTGGGTGGAGAACGCCCAGCGGGACCACGCCGACTTCGTCGCCCGGCTGCGGGAGCGCGGGGTGGAGGTCATCGAGCTGCACGACCTGCTGGCGGCGACCATGGCGCTGCCCGAAGCGCGGGCCTGGCTGCTGGACCGGAAGATCACCGCCAACCAGGTCGGCATCGGCCTCATCGAGGGCACCCGCGCCTACCTGGACTCCCTGGAGCCGCGCCGCCTCGCCGAGTACCTCATCGGCGGGCTCGCCACCAGCGACCTGCCCGCGGACTTCCGCTCCGGTCACCTGGCGCTCGTCCGCGAGTCCACCGGCGCGCGCGAGTACCTTATGCCGCCGCTGCCCAACACCCTCTACACCCGGGACACCACCTGCTGGCTGTACGGCGGCCTCACCCTGAACCCCCTGTACTGGCCGGCCCGGCACGACGAGACCCTGCTGATGAAGGCGGTCTATTCGTTCCACCCCGACTTCAAGGGCTCCACCGTGTGGTGGGGCGACCCCGAACTCGACTGGGGCGAGGCGACCTTCGAGGGCGGCGACATCATGCCGGTGGGCAACGGGGTCGTCCTCATGGGGATGAGTGAACGCACCTCCCGCCAGGCCATCACCCAGGTCGCCGCCGCCCTGTTCCAGCGGGGCGCCGCCCGGCACGTCGTCGTCGCCGGCATGCCCAGACTGCGCGCGGCGATGCACCTGGACACGGTCTTCACCTTCGCCGACCGGGACCTGGTCACGCTCTATCCCAGGATCATGGACTCGGTGCACACCTTCTCCCTGCGCCCCGGTGACCAGCCGTCCGGCGTCGACGTCATCGACGAAGGGACCACTCCGTTCGTCGACGTCGTCGCCAAGGCGCTCGGTCTGCCGGAACTCCGTGTCGTGGAGACGGGCGGCGACGTGTACGCCTCCGAGCGCCAGCAGTGGGACAGCGGCAACAACGCCGTGGCGGTCGAACCCGGCGTGGTCTTCACCTACGACCGCAACACGCAGACCAACGCCCTGCTGCGCCGGGCCGGGATCGAGGTCGTCACGATCGTCGGCGCGGAGCTGGGCCGTGGCCGCGGCGGCGGCCACTGCATGACGTGCCCGCTGCTGCGGGACCCCGTGGAGTTCTGAACCCGCCGGCTCCCTGTCCGGGTGCGCCGGGCGTACTCATGGCACCGGTCGCGAAGAGGGGGGTACTAGCCCGCCGTCAGCTCGGTCAGCCCGGTCAGCTCGGACAGCGGCAGGGTGTGCTGGGTCTGGAGCACCTTCGCGCGCAGGTAGCGGACGTTGTGGGCGGTGGTGAAGACACCGGTCGGCACCCGGTCCCGTACCGCGATCCCCAGCGAGCGGAGCTGTTCGGCCTTGTCGGGGTTGTTGGAGAGCAGGTCCAGCTCGGTGATGCCGAGGGCGCCGAGCATCTGGGCGGCGGCCGTGTAGTCGCGGGCGTCCTCCGGCAGACCGAGGGCGGCGTTCGCCGCGTAGGTGTCGAGCCCCTCGTCCTGGAGGGCGTACGCGTCGAGCTTGTTGTAGAGGCCGATGCCCCGGCCCTCCTGGCGGAGGTAGAGCAGGACACCGCCGCGCCCGGCGATGCGCTCGACCGCCTCGCGCAGCTGCGGTCCGCAGTCACAGCGGGCCGAGCCGAAGACGTCCCCGGTCAGGCACTCCGAGTGCAGGCGCACCAGCGGGACCGGGCCGGGCTCGCCGAGGACGACGGCGAGGTGTTCCCGGCCGTCGGTGAGGCCGTGGAAGGTGACGAGTTCGGCGTCGGCGCCGTAGCCGTCGGCGAAGCGCAGTGGTACCCGGACGCGGGCGCGCGGGGTGGCGGCGGGGATGTCGGGCATGCGGGTCCTCCCGGACAGTTGCTTCAGATTTGAAGCAGCGGTTCGCTTGGACCCTACTCCTGCTTAAAAGTTAAAGCAATCATCGGCCCCGGCGGCCCGGCCCGCTCAGGAGGACGCCGGGGGCGACGAGCAGGACGAACGGCGCCGCCACGGGACGTCCTCGGCGCCGGACTCGTCGCCCTCGCCCTGCAGCCCGCGCGCGATCCCCGTGCAGATCTCCTCCAGCTGCCCCACCTGCTCCGGGGTGAGCCGGTCGAACAGGGTGCTGCGGACCGTCTCGACATGCCCGGGTGCCGTACGCTCCAGGACGGCCGTCCCCTCGTCCGTCAGCACGGCGAGCGAGCTGCGCTTGTCCCAGCGGCAGTTCTCCCGGCGCACCAGGCCGTCCCGCTCCAGCCGGGTCACCACGTAGGTGAGCCGGCTGCGGGTGATCTTCAGCGTCTCGGCGAGATCGGTCATGCGCAGCCGCCGGTCGGGGGCCTCGGAGAGGTTGGCCAGCACCGAGTAGAACAGGTGGGGCATGCCGCCCTCCTGCTGGAGCTGCCGGTCGATGGCGTCCTCCAGGAGCCGGGAGGCGGCCATGTAGGCGCGCCAGGCGCGCTGCTCCTCGGGGGTGAGCCAGCGGGTCGTCATGCCGCCAGTGTAAGTTGTTTAAAACTTGAACCAAGCCCGTCCGCCCGGACGAGTCCGTCCGCCTCCGGAAGAGAGGGCGCCGATGCCCCTGCCGTACGTGCTGCTGTCCGCCGCCGTCTCCCTCGACGGCTACCTGGACGACACCGGCCCCGAGCGCCTGCTGCTGTCCAGCCCGGCCGACTTCGACCGGGTCGACGCGGTACGGGCCTCGGTCGACGCGATCCTCGTCGGCGCCGGCACGATCCGCGCCGACAACCCCCGCCTGCTGGTCAACTCCGCCGAGCGGCGCGCGGCCCGGGTGGCGCAGGGCAAGCCGGAGTACCCGCTGAAGGTCACGGTCACCGCCACCGGCGACCTCGACCCGGACGCCAACTTCTGGCACACCGGCGGCGACAAGATCGTCTACACCACCGACCAGGGCGCCGAGCGGGCCGCCCGCCGCCTCGGACGCACCGCAGACGTCGTCCCGCTCGGCCCCGACCTGGACTGGCGGGCCCTGCTGGAGCACCTGCACGACGTGCGCGGCGTCGGCCGTCTGATGGTCGAGGGCGGCGGCACGGTCCACACCCAGCTCCTGCACCAGGGCCTCGCCGACGAACTCCAGCTGGTCCTCGCCCCGCTCTTCGTCGGCGATCCGGTGGCACCCCGCCTGTTCGGGCCGGGGGCCTACCAGCCCGGACGGCTGCGCCTGCTCGACACCCGCCGGATCGAGGACGTCGTGCTCATGCGGTACGTGCCCACGGCGCCCGGCGCCGGGGCGGTCGCCACCGCCGCCGACCGCCACTGGCTGCGGACCGCCTGTGAACTCGCGGCGCTGTGTCCGCCGTCGGAGACGGCGTTCAGCGTCGGCGCGGTGGTGGTGGCCGCCGACGGCACGGAGCTGGCGCGGGGATACTCCCGTGAGGGTGCCGATCCGGTGGTGCACGCGGAGGAGGCGGCGCTCGCGAAGATCGATCCCGCCGACGCGCGGCTCGCCGGCGCCACGGTGTACAGCAGCCTGGAGCCCTGTGCCCGGCGTGCGTCCCGGCCGGCTCCCTGCGCCGAGCTGATTCTCCGGGCCGGGGTGCGGAGGGTGGTCACCGCGTGGCGTGAGCCGGACACGTTCGTGGCGGGGGCCGACGGAAGCGGGGTTCTGGTCGTCGGGGGCGCGCAGGTCGTCGTGCTTCCCGAGCTGGAGGAGCTCGCCAAGGCGCCGAACGCCCACTTGCTGTGAGCGCCCGCCCGTCCGCCGGCGGAGCCTGGTGGGCGGGCGCGGGTGCGTTGTGGCTGGTCGCGCGGTTCCCCGCGCCCTGACGGGGCACGGCGGCGGGCCGGAAACGACTCAGGGCCCGGAATCCGCTGGATTCCGGGCCCTGAGTCTTCAGTAGCGGGGACAGGATTTGAACCTGCGACCTCTGGGTTATGAGCCCAGCGAGCTACCGAGCTGCTCCACCCCGCGTCGTTGTGACTCCAGTGTACGCCATGCGCGGGACCGCTCGCACACCCCTTTCGGCCCACACCGGTCGCCGCCCGCCCCGGGGCCGGGAAACCTGGAGGTACGTCGGACAACCGGGAGACACGCGGTGCGCCCTGGAAAGGTGGAGGAGAGCCCGTACGCCAGGGCGGGCGGCCGGCTCCCCGGCGACCCCGTGCCCGACCCGGGCCTCGGCGACGAACCGGTGCCGGTGCGTGCCCGCCGCCGTCCGAGCCCCCGTGCCCTGGCCCGCGCCCTGCCCGCCCTCCTCCTCGTCTGCGGTGTCCTGTACGGCCTGCTCGCCCCGGACGACTTCACGGCCGTCCCGTTCTTCACCGCGGCCCCGCTGGCCGCCGCACCCTTGTCGGCGCTGCGCACCACCGTCCTGACCGGCCTCGCCTCCCTCGCCGCCGCCTACGCCGTGCACACCGACGCCGGGGTCCACCCGGCCGTGGGCACCCTCACCGACGTGGTCACCGTCGCGACGGTCGCCCTGCTGGCCGTCGCCATCAACCGGGTGGTCCGCCGGGGCGACCGGCGGCTCGCCTCCGCCCGGGAGATCGCCGAGGCCGCCCAGCGGGCCGTCCTGCCGGAGCCGGACGAGCGGATCGGCGGCTACGAGATCGCCGCGTGCTACGAGGCCGCACGGCAGGACGCGTTCATCGGCGGCGACCTGTACGCGGTGCAGGACAGCCCGCACGGCGTCCGGCTGGTCGTCGGGGACGTGCGCGGCAAGGGCATGGGCGCGGTCGCCGCGGTGGCCGTGGTGATCGGCGCGTTCCGGGAGGCGGCCGAGCAGGAGGCCACGCTGGAGGCGGTCGCCGAGCGGCTGGAGCGGGCGCTGGCCCGCGAGGGCACCCGGCGCGACGGGATCGACGCCTTCGAGGGGTTCACCACCGCGGTCCTCGCCGAACTCCCGCACGGCGACGGCGTCGTACGGATCGTCAACCGCGGTCATCCGCCACCGCTGCTGCTGCACGCCGACGGCACCCTGCGCGCGCTGGTCCCCGCGGAGCCCGCGCTGCCGCTCGGCATGGGCGATCTCGGCCTGTGGCCGGACCGGGCCACCGAGACCGCCTTCCCGAGCGGCGCGACCCTGCTCTTCCACACCGACGGCCTGTCCGAGGCCCGGGACGCCCACGGCCGGTTCTACGACCCCGAACGGCGGCTCGCGGGGCGCACCTTCCCCGGCCCGGCCGCGCTGGTCGGCCGGCTCGCCGAGGAGGCGCGCCGGCACTCCGGGGGCGGCATGACCGACGACATGGCGCTGCTCGCCGTACGCCGGTCCTGAGCGTCACCGAAGGTGACCGGGCGAGCGCCGTGCGCATAACATCTGAGTCACCATCAAAACCAAAAGTGACTGCTGAACGGAGCCGATGCCCGGTCAACTCGCCCGTTTTGCCGGTGTAGTGGCCGATAACTCCGCCGGTAAAGACGTGACTGATCAAGCCGAACGGCTTGGAAAGTGACTGGCAGGTCTATTAACGTTCGATAACGCAGCGCGGTCGTCACAGCCGTCACAAGAGGCGGCTCCGTGCGCACGCGCCGAATCCCGCGAGGGAGCCGGGGAACCACCACCCTGGGGTGAATCACGCGGATGCCGCCGTGAACTCACGGAGTCCACGACCGGTATACGCGCGTAGGAGACCTTCCTGCTCCGAACCCGTCAGCTAACCCGGTAGGCGAAAGGAAGGAAAGGAGTACGCCCGCGTGGCGTCCAACCGGTCTGTCCCAGAAGCCCCGTTCATACCGGCACAGCGCGAGCCCGAGACCTTCGGGTACGGCGCCTACCACGCCGAGGAGGGCCCCTGGGAGGAGTGGAACCCCACCGAGGAGTCCGTCGCCCCGGTGCGCGGCCGGCATCGCGTCGCCAAGCAGCGCGGCGGCTTCGCGCGCAGCTCCACCGTCCTGGGCGTCGGCGTCATGGCCGCGGTCGGCGCGGGCGGCATGGCCAGCGCCAACACCGGCAAGCCGCCGGTCTCCATCTCCCTGCCGGACCTGCCCTCGGTCGGCTCCCTCTTCCACGACGACTCCGCCGACCCGCAGCCGGCCGAGGCCGCCACGGCCACGCTGAGCACCGTCGGCGTGACCACGGCCGCCGGCGAGGACAGCGCCGACGCGGGCGAGGCGCTGCGCAACCGGATCATGGCCCAGGCCGAGCAGCAGCAGGGCCAGGCCGAGAGCAAGGCCACCGCCGCCGCGGTCGCCGCCGCCGAGAAGCAGAGCGCCGACGCCGCCGCCCAGGCCGAGAAGGAGGCCGCCGCCAAGGCCGCCGAGGCCAAGGAGAAGGCGGAGGCCGCCGCCGCGAAGAAGGCCGAGGAGGAGCGACTGGCGAAGCTGGCCGCGCAGTACACGCTGCCCACCTCCTCGTACACGATCACCTCGACCTTCGGCCAGGCCGGCGGGATGTGGTCCTCCGGCTACCACACCGGCCTCGACTTCGCCGCCCCCACCGGCACCCTGATCAAGGCGGTGCACAGCGGCACGATCACCGAGGCGGGCTGGGCCGGCTCCTACGGCTACCGCACGATCCTCACCCTGGACGACGGCACCGAGCTGTGGTTCTGCCACCAGTCCTCGATCAGCGTCTCCGTCGGCCAGAAGGTCACCACCGGCGAGGTCATCGGCCGCGTCGGCGCCACCGGCAACGTCACCGGGCCGCACGTCCACATGGAGGTCCACCCCCACGGGCAGGCCACCGGCATCGACCCGATGGCGTGGCTGCGCGACAAGGGCCTCAACCCCTGACGGTCCCGTCCCGCGCGGGAACCTCTGCGGGAACTTGGCGAGAACTCCGCCCCGGCGGTGGGATGCGATCACCCACCGCCGGTGTTGACATGACGTATGACGTCACTTCGTAAACTCGGTTCCTCCGACCTTGAGGTCTTCCCGCTCTCCCTGGGCGGCAACGTCTTCGGCTGGACCGCCGACGAACAGACCTCCTTCGCCGTCCTCGACGCCTACACCGCCGCGGGCGGCAATTTCATCGACACCGCCGACTCCTACTCCGCCTGGATCGAGGGCAACCAGGGCGGCGAGTCGGAGACGATCATCGGCAAGTGGGTCAAGGCCCGCGGCAACCGCTCCGAGGTCGTGATCGCCACCAAGGTCAGCCAGCACCCGGAGTACCAGGGCCTGTCCGCCGCCAACATCAAGGCCGCCGCCGACGCCTCCCTGCGCCGCCTGGGCACCGACCACATCGACCTCTACTACACCCACTTCGACAAGCCCGAGGTGCCGGTCGAGGAGATCATCGGCGCGCTGGACGAGCTGGTGAAGGCCGGGAAGGTGCGACACATCGCCGCCTCCAACATCAGCCCCGAGCGGCTGCGGGCCTCGCTCGACTTCTCCGACCGCGAGGGCCTCGCCCGCTACGTCGCCCTCCAGCCGCACTACAACCTGGTCTCCCGGGACACCTACGAGGGCCCGCTGCAGGACCTCGTCGCCCGCGAGGGCCTGTCCGCCGTCCCGTACTTCTCCCTCGCCTCGGGCTTCCTCACCGGCAAGTACCGGCCCGGCAGGAGCGTCGACAGCGCCCGCGCCGAAGGCGCCCGGAAGCACGCGGAATCCGAGCGCGGCCAGAAGGTCCTCGCGGCCCTGGACGAGATCGCCGCGGCCCACGAGGCCCCGGTCGCCACGGTCGCCCTGGCCTGGCTCGCCGCCCAGCCCACGGTCACGGCCCCGATCGCCTCGGCGAGGACCGTGGAACAGCTTCCGGCGCTGCTGGGGGTCGCGGAGCTGAAGCTGACGGACGCCGAGGTGGCCCGGCTGACGGAGGCGTCGGCCTAGCCCGTCCCACCCCGCGACGGCGCGGCCCGGCGGTGCCGAAGCACCCCGCCGGCCCCCTGACTACGTCCGGTACGGGTTGTACGCGGGATACGGCACCGCCGCGTACCCGTACGGCGCCGCCCCCCAGTACACCGGGGCGGGAACGGACGCCCGGCTCGCGTACTCCAGCGCGGGCCGGGCGACCGCCCTGCGCTTCCACAGCTCGTCCAGCAGCTCCCGCTCCCGGACGACGAAGTCGGGGCCGGCCTTACCCTTCCGCCCCCGGTGCCGCAGGAACGCCAGCGAGGTCGCGTACGCCTCGTACCGGGCCACCTCGCGTGCCGCCTGGCGCCCGTGGTGGTGCCGGGCGTAGTCCCGGGCCATCCGGCGCGCCCGCATCGACCCGAGCGCGAACGGCTCGGCCGGCCCCAGCCACCCGGCCAGCACGTACGTGGGCAGCTCCGCCCGCACGGTCCGCAGCTCCCGCTGCCGGGTCCAGATCGCGAGCCACGTCACCACCGCGAACGCGGGCACCATGAAGGCGCCGTAGACGGCGAAGAAGCCGTACTCGCCGAAGGTGGAGGAGCCGTTCCAGAAGGCGTGCATGCCCATCGCGAGCAGCAGCCCGCAGAACGGCAGCAGCACCCGCCGCGCGTGCTGCCGCTCGGCGGACAGCGCGGCGACGCCGAAGCCGATGCCGGTGAGGACGGTGAACAGGGGGTGCGCGAACGGGGACATCACGATGCGCACGAAGAAGGTGGCGGCGGTGACGGAGGCGATGCCGCGGTCGCCGGTGAGCTGGTCGGTCCCGAAGGCCGTACCGAGGTAGAGGATGTTCTCGGTGAACGCGAACCCGGTGGCGGTGACGCCCGCGATCACCACCCCGTCCACGATCCCGGTGAAGTCACGTCGGCGGAAGAGGAACACCAGCAGGACGGCCGCGGCCTTCGCGGACTCCTCCACGATGGGGGCTATCACGGTCGCGCCGAGCGTGTCGGCACTGGCCGGATCCGCGGTCGAGGTGGCTATCCACTTGGTCGCGAAACTGTTGGCCACGATGGCGATCAGCGCCGCCGCACAGGCCCCCCAGGCGAAGGAGAAGACCAGGTTCCGCCAGGGGCCCGGCTCCACCCGGTCCAGCCACCGGAAGGCGGCCATCAGCCAGGGCACGGGCAGCACGGCCAGCCCCAGACCGACGAGGAAGCCCTCCGTGCCGGTCTGCCGCCGTACGAGCGCGAGGATGACCAGGCCGGACAGGGCCAGCAGGGAACTCAGTGCTCCGTACCGCACCCACCTGCGCTGCCACCAGTGCGGGTGGCGGAGCACACCGTCGCCGGGGCTCGGGGGACACGTCGGAAACGGAGGACTGGTGGCCACGGCATCGACCCTAACGGTGGCGGGACGAGGGGCTGGAACGGATTACCGGTCCTGCTCAGCGGTGCTGTGCGGGACGCGCCGGAACAGCAGGTCGTTCACCACATGTCCCTTGTCCAGTCCCTGTCCCTCGAAACGGGTCAGTGGCCGGAACTCAGGGCGTGGCGCGAAACCGCCGTCCGCCTGGGTGTTCTCGAAGTCGGGGTGGGCGCTGAGCACATCCAGCATCTGCTCGGCGTACGGCTCCCAGTCGGTCGCGCAGTGCAGGAGCGCGCCGGGCCTCATCCGGGACGCGGCGAGCGTCAGGAACTCGGGCTGGATGAGCCGCCGCTTGTGGTGCCGCTTCTTGGGCCAGGGGTCGGGGAAGTAGACGCGCAGCCCGTCCAGCGCGTCCGGGCGGAGCATCTCCCGGAGCAGGATGATCGCGTCGCCGTTGCCCACCCGGACGTTGGACAGACCGCTGCGGTCCGCGAGACCCAGCAGGTTCCCCTGGCCGGGGGTGTGCACGTCGACGGCCAGGATGTTGGTGTCCGGGTCGCCCGCGGCCATCCGCGCGGTGGCCTCGCCCATCCCGAACCCGATCTCCAGGACCACGGGCCGGTCGTTGCCGAACAGCTCGCCGAGGTCGATCACCCGCTGCCCGTCGATGTCCAGCCCCCACTTGGGCCACAGCCGCTGCAACGCGTCGGCCTGCCCGGCCGTCACCCGGCTCCGCCGCGGCTGGAAGCTGCGGATCCGCCGCTCGAAGTGCGACCCGGCCGGATCGGCCTTGGGCCCGTCGGGAAAGCGCGGCTCGCCCTTGGCCCGGGTGTGCCGGACGGGGCCACCGGGGCTGTGGGGGGCCGGGGACGGGGCGGGGGCGTTCAGGGAGTCAGACACAGTACGACCGATTTTACGGGTGCCGACGGGCCGCTACAGCGAGCCGAGCATCGCCAGCGCCCGGCGCCCGATCTCCCGCCCGATCGGCAGCGACGCCGTGGCCGCGGGCGAGGGCGCGTTCAGCACGTGCACCGCCCGCGCCCCCTCCCGGATCAGGAAGTCGTCCACCAGCGTCCCGTCCCGCAGCACCGCCTGCGCCCGCACCCCGGCCGGGGCCCGCACCAGATCCCCGGCCTCCGCCCCGGGCAGCAGTCTTCGCACGGCCTCCAGGAACGCGGCCTTGGACACCGACCGGCGCAGCTCACCGGCGCCGTACCGCCAGTGCCGCCGGGCGATCGCCCAGGACCCCGGCCACGCGACCGTCCCGGCCAGCTCCCGGGGCCGTACGACCCCCCAGTCGTACCCCTCCCGGGCGAGCGCCGGCACCGCGTTGGGCCCGATGTGCACGCCCCCGTCGATCCCGCGGGTCAGGTGCACCCCGAGGAACGGGAACGCCGGGTCCGGCACCGGATACACCAGCCCTCGCACCAGTTCGGGCCGCGCCAGCTCGTAGTACTCCCCGCGGAACGGCACGATCCGCACCTCGGGGTCGTCGCCGGTCAGCCGCGCCACCTCGTCGCAGTACAGCCCGGCGCAGTTCACCAGCACGCGCGCGCGGACGACGTCCCCGGTGGCGGTGAGCACGGCCACGCCCCGCTCCGGCCGCCGGTCCACGCGGACGACCCGGGCGCCGTACCGGATCTCCGCCCCCGAGGCCCGCGCCAGCTCGCCCGCGACGCCCACGAAGTCGCACACCCCGGTCGTACCGACATGTATGGCGGCGAGGCCGCGCACCTCGGGTTCGTACTCGGTGATCTGCGCCGGTCCCAGCTCCCGCACCGGGATGCCGTTCTCCCGGCCGCGCTGCACCAGCGCGTGCAGCCGTGGCAGCTCGTCCCGCTCGGTGGCGACGATCAGCTTGCCGGTGACGGCGTGCGCGATGCCGTACTCGGCGCAGAACTTCACCATCTCGGCGGCGCCCCGCACCGCGTACCGCGCCTTGAGCGAATCCGGCCGGTAGTAGATCCCGCTGTGGATGACCCCGCTGTTGCGCCCCGTCTGGTGCCGGGCTGGCCCCGGCTCCTTCTCCAGCACGATCACGCGCGTACCGGGCGCGGCACGGGTGATCGCATACGCGGTCGACAGCCCGACGATCCCCCCACCGATGACGAGCACATCACAGTCGTACGCCCCGGCCCGCACCTGCACCACCTCCGCCTCCGATAGTGCACTGCGCCACTGACAACGGCTTCAAACGCCGGGGTGCGGCAGCGTGCCCCCAAAGGGCGCGCGGAACTGCGCGAACAACCACAGACCACCCGCGGCCGCACGAGGAAAGGAACGCGGCACCCCCGTGGCCTCCCTCTCTACGCCCCGGCCATCAGCAGGGGCCGGGCCCGCTCCCGCAGCTCCACCACCCGCGGTTCGTCCCCGTACGGCTCCAGCCGGTGCAGGAGGTCCTTCACGTACTCCGTCGTCCGTGCCGACGAGATCCGCCCGGCCACCTCCACGGCCCGCACCCCCTGCTCGCACGCCGCGTCGAGGTTGCCGGACTCCAGCTCGGCGACCGCGGAGACGACCAGCCGCAGCCCGTGCGACCGCACGAACTCCTCCGTCGGCTTCGACAGCGCCTGCTCGGTGAACCTCCGCACCTGACGCGGCGCCTTCAGGTCCCGGTAGCACTCGGCGGCGTCCGCGGCGAACCGGTCGTATCCGTAGAAACCGAGCCAGGACGGGTCGTTGTCACCGGGACGGGACCGTTCCAGCCAGCTCTCCGCCGCCTTCAGTGCCGCGCCGGCCGCCTGCGCGTCTCCCGCGCGCGCGTGTGCCCGTGCCTCGACCAGCCGGAAGAAGCTCATCGTCCGCGCGGTGGCCAGCCCCCGGTTCCGTTCCAGCGCGGCCTGCGCCAGATCGACGCCCTCGTCGCCGAAGCCCCGGTAGGTGGCCTGGAGCGACATGGAGGCGAGGACGTAACCCCCGAGCGGGACGTCCGCCGCCGCGCGCGCGAGCCGCAGCGCCTGGATGTAGTACCGCTGCGCGGCCTCCTGCTGCCCGGTGTCGAAGGCCATCCACCCGGCGAGCCGGGTGAGTTCGGCCGAGGCGCCGAACAGGGCGCGGCCGACCTCGTCGGAGTAGGAGCCGAGCAGCAGCGGGGCCGCCTCCACCCGCAGGCACTCCGGCACCATCGAGGAACGCCAGTCCCCGCCGCCGTACTTGGAGTCCCACCGTCTGGCGTCCTCGGCGGCCTCGCGGAGCTTCTGCACATCGCTGTGGCCGACTTTGATCGGTGCGCCGGACCCCTCGGCGGAGCCCGCCTCCCGCGCGACCGAGCTGTCGGCGGGGGTTATCAGCCAGCGCGAGGCGGGCGTTGCGTATGCGCTGACTGCGAACGACCCGGCGAGCGACTGCCAGATGCCGCCGGAGCCGGCGCGGCGGCCGGCGAGGTCGAGGCGGTACAGCTCCGTCGCGGACCTCACCGCCTGGCCCACGTCCCGCGGGAAGGCGAGGCCCACTTCGGGCGCGGGATCGGCGTCCGCCAGGCCGATCTCGTGGAGCGGCACCGGCCGGCCGAGCTTCTGGCCGATGGCGGCGGCGATGAGGTGCGGCGCCGCACCCTGCGGCACCATGCCCTTCGACACCCAGCGCGCCACGGACGTCTTGTCGTAGCGAAGCGTCAACCCGCGTTGGGCGCCAAGGTCGTTGACGCGGCGGGCGAGTCCCGCGTTGCTGATTCCCGCGAGGGCGAGAACGGCGCCGAGTTTTTCGTTCGGCCCGCGTTGCTCCCTGGACATGCGCCACCCCTCGACACAGACGGCTGCCGCGCTGGCATAACCACGCGGCATTCGTAAACCCAGCGTAGTTCGCCGCATCCCAAGCGTTAAGGGGCATTGTTCCGGTTGGCGGGATTGTGGTCCGTACGGAAGTCCGGGCCCTGTACGCACCGTGCACGGGCTGTCGCCGCGTGCCCCCGCACGTGTGGCCGTGCGCCCGTCCGTGCGCTCTCCTCCGGCCACCCGGGGAGCGGTTCCATGGCTCTTGCGTGGGTCGGCCCGCTGTACTGGATCCAGTGGGCTGGGGGACACCGCCACCTTCATCCCCGCGGGTGGCGGACCGGTCCGGGAGGCGATGCCCGCCTCCCGGACCGTGCGCGCGTGTGGACCGCCGCGCGCTCCGCAGGTCTGTACGGAGCGTGCTCATCTCCGGAGCCCCTCCATTTAATTGGCCGAAAATCGCCCCATGCCCCGTGCGCTCAATTGCCGTTCCGACCATGCAACTTGAGGGCGTGAAGGGCGGTTTGGGGGAGCGCACAGGGGGCGCATTCGCGCCGGACCCGTGCGGTGCCGTTCGGTCGGCACCCGTCCCGCAGACGTCGGCCGGCCGCCAACTCCCCAAGCCCGCCCCGCGTGTTTCCCCCGGCTTCCCTTCGACTTTCCCTCGATCGAAGGCGGTGCCGCCGTCCCGCTCCCGCGCGCCCTTCATGGCAGCATGGGGTCCGGTTCGTACGGTGCACTGTTCGTCCACAGCCGGTGGAGGCGTCGATGCGGTGGTTGGTGGGTTGGAGCAGCACCGCCGCGGGCGCCGCCGGGATCGGAACCGCCGGTGCCGTCGGATACGACGGCGAGACCCTGCACCCGGTCGGCTCCCAGCTCCTGTGGGGCGACCTGGACCCGCTGTGGGCCGTCGGCGACTGGCGCCCGGACGAGGTGCGCGTGGTGCACGCCGACGCACAGAACCGGATCGCCGTCCTCGGCATCTGCGGTGCCACCGACGAGGAGCTCAGGCGCGGCCTGTTCACCGCGCGCGGGGGCGCGGTGCGCCATTTGACCACCTGGCCCGGCAGTTACACGGCCGTCGTCCAGGCCGGCCGCCGCATCACCGTCTGCGGCGATCTCGCGGGCGCCCGGCCGGTGTTCTACACCCCCTGGGCCGGCGGCACCGCCTACGCCACCGCCGCGCTGCCCCTCGCCGACCTCGTCGAGGCCAACCTCGACTTCACCCACCTCGCCGCCCTGCTCGCCGCCCCGGACGTCCCGGCCGCGCTGCGCGACAGCACCCCCTACGACGGCGTACGGCGCATTCCGCCGGGGCACGCGCTGGTGCTGCGCGCCGGGGCGAGGGAGGTCGCCGGGTACGAGCCGGTCGCCTCCCTCGCCGTGGCCGCGCCCCCGGCCGACCCCGGCCGCGCCGTGGACGCCGTCCGGGACGCGCTCGTGGAGGCCGTCCGCACCCGGCTGTCGGCACCCCGGCACGTGCCCGACCTCGATCCCGGGCCGGTGCCCGGCATGGGACCGGCCGAGCGCCGGGCCGCGCGCGGGATGCCGGTCCCCGGCATCGGCGCCGACCTGTCCGGCGGCCCCGCCTCCGGCACGCTCGCGCTGCTGGCCGCCGGGCTGCCCGGCAGACCCGGCACGCTCCTCGGCCACGGCACGGGCGCGGGCGAACGGCTCCTGGCCGTCACGTTCAACGATCTGGCCGTCACCGGCCGCGAGGCCGAACTGGAACGCGCCGGTGCCCTCGCGGCCAATCCCCGGTTGCACCACGTCGTGGTCACCGGCGACGAGGAGACCCTGCCGTACGCCGACCTCGACGGCCCGCTGACCGACGAACCCGGCCCCTCCCTGGTCCAGGCGGCCCGGCACCGCGCGCGGCTCGCCGCCGGCAGCGCCGACCACTTCACCGGCCACGGCGCCCGCCAGGTCCTGGACGCCCACCCCGCCCGCCTCGCCGACCTGCTGGTGGACCGCAAACGGCGCCACCTGGTCCGGCCGGTGGCCGCGCTCGCCCGCGCGGACGGCTCCGTGATGGTCCCCGCGCGCGTGTACGGCGCGGCCCGGCGCCTCGCCCGCACCCCCTACCGGGCGGGCCTGGAGGTGCTGGCCGAGCGGCTGATGCGGCGCCGCTTCGACGAGCCCAAGGGGGCGGTGGGCGCCTCCCTCGCCGCTCTGGCCTGGGCGAGACCCGGGCCCGCCGCCCGGTGGCTGACGGGAGAGGCGCTGGCTGAAGTATCGGTTCTGCTCCAGGCGGAGGCGGACCGCTCCGCGACCGGCGCACAGCGCCCCGGCGACTACCGCGCGCGTGCGGCACTCGCCCGGCACGCCGCCGACCTCCGCGTCCTGGAGCAGGCCGCGGAGATCCGCTCCCAGCGGCTGCACGCGCCGTTCCTCGACAACCAGGTCGTGCGCGCCTGCCGTGACCTGCCCGAGGCCCTGCGCGTCCAGCCCGGCGCCCGCGCCGCCATCCTGCGTACGGTCCTGGAGGGCGCCGGCGTCACCGACCTCCCGCCCGGCTGGGGCGCGCCCTCCCACGCCTCCTCGGCGGCGGCCGCGCGCGCGGGGCTGCGCGCGGCCACCGACCCCCTCCTGGACCTCTTCTCCACGCCACTGCTCGCCGACGCGGGCCTGGTCGAGGCCCGAGTCGTCCGCAAGGCGCTGCGCTCGGCCGCGGCGGGCGAGGCCCTTCCCCTGGACGGCCTGGCCGACCTCGTCTCCCTCGAACTCTGGCTCCGCCGCCTCCTCTCCCGCCGCGGCACCTGCTGGACGGGCACCCCGACCCGCTCCCGCGCGGTCCCTTCGGGGATCCAGCCGAGGCGCAGCGCGCTTACGCCGGGGGCGTGAGCGGTCGGGGCGCGAGCGGTGGGGTGACTCGGCTCGGCGTGCGTCTGCGGGTCCGTGGGGGCTGATCGCGCAGTTCCCCGCGCCCCTGGGGAGTTGTCCTGCCCTAGGCTGCACAGTGCCGGCGGGTGAGCCGGCCCCGGCCGGCCGCAGTGCCGGGCATTGTGCCAAGCACCGGTCCCGAAACCCCCGTGCCCCCATCCCGCACCCCCGCCACAATGACCAGGTGCGGTACAGAATCCTGGGCGTGACCCAAGCGACGGACGACCAGGGCACCCCCGTACCCATCGGCGGCCGGCGCCTCCGCACCCTTCTCGCCGCCCTCGCCCTGCGCCCCGGCCGGACCACGGCCCCCGGCACCCTCGTCGAGGAGATCTGGGCGGACGACCCGCCCCAGGACGCCCCCGCCGCCCTCCAGGCCCTCGTCGGCCGTCTGCGCCGTGCCCTCGGCCGGCACGCCATCGCCTCCACCCCGGGCGGCTACCGTCTCGAAGCGGCCGAGGACGACGTGGACCTGCACGTCTTCGAACGCCTCGCCCACACCGGCACCCAGGCCCTCACCGCCGGCGACCCGGCCACCGCCCACCGCACCCTCACCCGGGGCCTGGCCCTCTGGTACGGCCCGGCCCTCGCCGACCTCCCCGACCGCACCGCCGCCGCCCGCCCCGAGGCCCTGCGCCTGGAGGCGACCCGCGCCCGCGCCGCCGCTGCCCTGGCCCTCGGCCGCGCCCGGGAGGCCGTACCGGAGCTGCGGGAACTGACCACTGCCCACCCGTACGACGAGTCCCTGCACGCCCTCCTCATCCGCGCCCTGCGGGACACGGGCCGCCCGGCCGACGCCCTCGCCGCCTACGAGTCCGCCCGCCGCACCCTCGCCGACTCCCTCGGCACCGACCCGGGCCCGGAACTCCGGTCCCTGCACACCTCGTTGCTGAGACAGCAGTCACCAGACGGCCCGGAACCTCCGGCGCACCCCGCACACCCCGCACACCCCGCGCCCCCGCAGCCCCCCGAGCGCACCGGCAATCTCCGTCCCCGCCTGACCTCCTTCGTCGGGCGGGAACCAGAGCTCAAGGCCATTCGTTCCGACGTGCACAGGGCCCGCCTGGTCACGCTCACCGGACCGGGCGGCTCGGGAAAGACCCGTCTCGCCGAGGAGGCCGCCGCACCGCACCCCTCGGCCTGGCTGGTCGAGCTCGCCCCGCTCGACCGGCCGGAGGCGGTGCCCGGCGCGGTGGTCAGCGCGCTCGGTCTGCGCGAGACCGTGCTGCTGACCAACGAGCTGGCGACCCCGCAGGCCGACCCCACGGCCCTGCTGATCGAGTACTGCGCACCGCGCAGCCACCTCCTGATCCTCGACAACTGCGAACACGTCATCGGCGCGGCAGCCGCCCTCGCCGAGACCCTCCTCACCCACTGCCCGGGGCTCACCATCCTCGCGACCAGCCGTGAACCCCTGGGCGTCCCCGGTGAGTCGGTGCGCCCGGTCGAGCCCCTCGTCCCGGAGCAGGCGCACCGCCTCTTCGCCGAGCGCGCGAAGGCCGTCCGTCCCGACGCCGACGCGGTGCTCGGTGACACCGAGGCCGTGGCGGAGATCTGCCGCCGTCTGGACGGGCTGCCGCTGGCCATCGAGCTGGCGGCGGCCCGGCTCCGGCTGCTGACCCCGCGCCAGATCGCCGACCGCCTGGACGACCGCTTCCGCCTGCTCACCTCCGGAAGCCGCACGGTCCTGCCCCGCCAGCAGACCCTGCGCGCGGTCGTCGACTGGTCCTGGGAGCTGCTGGACGAGCGGGAGCGGACGGTCCTGTGCGAGGTGTCGGTGTTCGCCGGCGGCTGGGACCTCGCTGCGGCCGAGGCCGTGTGCACCGGCCCGGCAGCGGACCTGATCGGCGCGCTGGTCGACAAGTCCCTGGTGGTCGCCGCCCCGCACGACCCGGAGGGCACCGGTTCCGGGACGGGCGCCGGCATGCGGTACCGCATGCTGGAGACCATCCACGAGTACGCCACCGAGCGCGCCGCCGAGGTCCCCGGGCTGCGCGCGGCGGCCGAGCGACGCCACCGCGCGTGGGTGCGGGCCCTGGTGGAGGAGGCGGAGCCGCGGCTGCGGTCGGCGGCCCAGCTGCCCTGGATAGCCCGTCTGGAGACCGAGCTGGACAACATCCGCGCGGCCCTGGACCGCGCGGTCCGCGCGGGAGACGAGGCGGAGGCGGGCGCGATCGTCCTGGCCACCGGCTGGTTCTGGTGGCTGCGCAACCACCGCCAGGAGGCGGTGGCCTGGGTGCGACAGGTGCTCCGCCTGGGCATCGCCCTGGACACCCTGCCCGCCGGCACGCCGGCCGAGGAGGTGAGGGCACGGACAGAGACCGCCGACCCGGTGGGCGCCCTCCTCGCCGCCCCCGACGGCGAGGCCGGGCATCCGCTGCGCGAGCTGCGGATGGACCTGCGCATGCTGGACCTGTTCCTGACCGCCGAGACGGGCACGGAGAACCTCGTGGCCGACGAACGGGCCCGGGAGTACCTCGCGCGCGTGCGGGCGGCCTACGAACGCGGCGGACCGCAGGCCGCCCGGCTCCCGGGCATCATCTGGCCGCTGACCTCCTACTACCTGGGCGGTCCCACGGACATCCGCCCGCAGATGACGGAGTGCGTCGCCAACTGCCGCCGCTACGGCGGCGAGTGGGAACTCGGGGTCGCCCTGATGTACCGCGCTCATGTGACCGTCGACTCCCCGGGCAATCTGCGGGGCGTAGACGAGGACCTGGCCGAGCTGCGGACGCTCAGCCGGCGCGTCGGTGACCGCTGGATGCGGGCGCAGGTGTGCAGCGCGGCCGGCGAGGCGGCCATGGCCCGGGGCAGGTACGACGAGGCGCGCGGCGAGTACGAGGAAGCGCTGCGACTCGCCTACGAGGTGGGCGCCCACGCCGAGGCCCCCTTCCTGATCGCCCGGCTCGCCGAGATCGCCTACCGCTCCGGCGACCGGGAGGCCGCGCTGGCCGCGCTGGACGAGGCGGGAACGGCCGCCGACCGGTACGCGGTACCCGAGTCCCGTGCCTTCGTGCTGCTCCTGCGCGCCCACATCGCCCTGCACGACCACCAGCACGCGCGCGCCCGCGAGCTGTACGAGGCGACCCGCGCGGTGATCCGGGACGGCACCCCGCCCCCGCAGTTCGTGGCGGCCCAGCGGATGGTCGAGGCGCTGCTCGCGGCCGACGAGTCGGGACCCGCGCACGGGCTGCCGATCATGTCGGAGGCCCTGCGGGAGGCCGTGGACCACCAGTGCGCCGAGTCGATCACGGCCGGTCTGGTGGACGTGGCGGCCGGTCTGCTGGCCCGGCTCGGCGATCTGCCGGGCGCGCTGCGGCTGTTCGCGGCGGCGGACCACTGGCGTGACGGACTCGACCGGCCCGAGCCGGAGCGCGGCGAGGCCGCCCGGGTGCGCGCCGAGGCCCGCGCGGCCCTCCCGGCCGACCGCTGTGCCGCCGAGTGCGCCCGGGGTGCCTCCATGGGCGTGGCGGACGTCCTGCGCGAACTGGACGCCGCGGCGGCGGCCGGCGCGCGACCCCGGGGCGGCCCGGCTACCGGCAGGTGAGCCGGGACTCCGCCCAGTCCGCGAGCGCCGCCCGGTCGAAGGCGTTGCTGTGCGGTTCCACCACGAGCCGTACGGTCCTGTGCCCGGTGAGGTCGACATGGACGGGGACGGCCGGGTCGCGGCCCTTGACCATGCCGGACCGCCACAGCCGGACCCCGTCGGCGTAGACGGAGAAGGAGACCTTGCCGAGGCCGAGCGTCATGTCGTCCACGCCGGCCAGCGCGTCGTACGCGGTGCACTGCCGGTTGAGGGCGATGGTGACGGAGGAGTCACCACGGACGGTGACCCCGCGCGCGTACCGCTCACCGCCGACGTACAGGCCGTACCGCTGCCACACCCAGCTGCTCTCGCCGAGCGCGATCTCGGGCCGGGTGCCGTCGCCGACGACGTCGAAACGCAGCTCGCTCAGCTGGTAGACGGTGGGCGCCGGCGGTGGAGCGGGCGTCGGGGTCGGCTTGGGTTCCGGCTTCGGCGCGGGGCTCGGTGTCGGCGTGGAGGGGGGTGTCGGCGTCGGGGTGGGCTCGGGGGCCGGCGTCACCGGCGTCACCGGGGGTGCCGGGGTGGGCGTGTGGGCGCCGGCGCTGGTGGGCGTCGGCGCCGGTCCGGGAGCGAGGACGACGGGCTTCGGCGGTGGCTTGCGCGCGGGCGGTGCGGGCGCGGGCGGTGCGGGTGCGGGCGTCCCGGGCCGTACGACCGGCGCGGACACGGACGGGGAGGGGGCCGGCGCCGGCCGGGCGACCTCCTTCGCCGGACTGCTGTCGTGTACCAGGGCCAGCGCGACCGCGGCGGCGGCCACCGCGACCACACCGGCCGCGATGCCGGCCTTCACCGGCGCCCCGAATCCCTCGGAGGCCGCGGCCCCGCCCGCGCCGCCGGACGAGCCACCGGCCACGGCGGCGGCCGCCCCGGCCCCCGCGCCGCCGGCCACGATCCCGAGGGCCTTGGCGTACCCGGCGGCCCCGAACCAGCCGATCACCGCGACCGGGACGACGGCGGGGATACCGCTGGCGACCTCTTCGATCTGCGCGGCCGCCAGCCGGCACTTGGCGCACTCCTCCAGGTGCTTGCGCAGGCCCCGCTCGGCGCGGACGCGCAGCTTGCGGCGGGCGTAGCCGCCGAGCTGGTCGGCGTAGCGGGCGCACTCCTCGTCGTGGGCGAGGGCGGCGCTGACGTGGGCCTGGAGGTACGCCTGCTTCAGCCCCTCGCGCGCGCGGCTCGCGAGCACCCGGGTGCCGTTGGCGTCCAGCCCGAACAGGACGGCCACCTCGCTCGGGGACTCGTCCTCCACCTCGGTGTGCCACAGCACGGCCTGCCAGCGCTCGGGCAGCGAACGGAAGGCCCGCATGGCCATGGACTGCTCGGCCTCGTGCAGGGCGCGGACGTCGGCCCCGAGACCGAGGCCCGCTCCGGAGGAGCCGATGAACGCGGTGTCCTCGGAGGCCTCCGGGATCCGGGCGGCCTGCTGGGCGAAGACGGCGAAGTCGTCGACGAGTTGCTCCCGCCGGGCGGACCTGGTCCAGTGGGCGGCGACACGGCGGACGGAGGTCAGCAGATAGGCCCGTACGGCGTGTTCCGGCCCGGAACCGCCCCGCACCGCTTGCAGCATCCGCGCGAACACCTCGGCGGTGAGGTCGTCGGCGGTGTGCCCGTCCCGGCAGCAGGTGCGGGCATAGCGCCGTACCGCGTCGGCGTGCCGTCGGTACAGCTCCTCGTAGGCGGAGTCGTCACCACCGCGCATCCGCCCGATCAGCTCGGAGTCGGCGGGCGGCATCCCCCGGGGCGGCGGCAGCGCGCTTCCCTCACGCTGGGCCGGCACGCTCCCGTCCGGGGCCCCGCCGGAGGAAGCCGGCCGCCCGCCCTGGTGCGGCACCTGGGGTGAGGTCAGCCCCCGAGTCTCCGCGTCCCCGTCGTCACCGCGCGCCCCGTCCCACCCGTCAACGCCCATCGCGGACAGCCCCCGACCCCGGCTCAGCCCAACCCGTCGGCCTCAGCCTGCCACACCGGAACTCCCCGGGAGCCCCCGCGCACACCCCATCCACTCATCCGAGCGCACTTGCCCCCAGATCCCCCGAACACCCGTCGAACGCCCGGCCCTTGACGCCGACGCGAGGGGCACCCGACGGAGAAAGGAGAAGGGGGCGCGGTGCGGAGGGAGGGAAGAGGCGCGGGCTCCCGTGGGTGCGCCCAACCGCCGCCCCACGCCCCACCGCAGTCACCGACGGCTCATCGGCCGTACGGCGGCGACTCACAGCCGTCGACGGCGCATCCGCCCCAGAGGGGCCCCCGGCACCACCCGACCGCGACAGTCGTACGGGTGGCACCGGGGGAAAACGGAACGCCCCGGCGGGCGAAACCGAGGTCCGCCTACGGCCGGGACCGCAGCCCCTCCAGCAGGATGTCCAGCAGCCGGGCCGACGCCGCCGCCTGCTGCGCCGCATCCGGCAACGACGGCGCCGCCGTGGCGATCACCAACAGCACGTCACCCACGGACACGTCCGTCCGCAGCTCACCCGCCGACCGGGCCCGGTCCACCAACTGCCCGACCACATCCAGCAGTGCCCCGGCCCCGGCGTCATCGGCCACCGCGGCCTCCTGCGCCACGAGCCGCAGCTCGGCACTCCCCGGCTGCACCCGCTGCTGCGGCACCCGAGCCTCTGCGGCGAGGCCGGCGGGCCCACCGGCCTCGCCGGAATCACCGGAACCGGCGGAGCCGACCCGCAGCACCTGCGGCGGCAGCAACCGCCCGGCCCCGGACGCCACGGAGGTCCGCAGGAACCGCGACAGCGCCGACCACGGCTCGTCCTCCTGCCCGAGGGCCGCCCGGGCCTGCTCGGTCAGCCGCGCCGTCTCCTCCTCGGCGATCCGCCGGACCAGCACGTCCTTGCTGGGAAAGCGCCGGTACACGGTGCCGACCCCGACCCGGGCCCGCCGCGCCACATCTTCCATCGGCGCGCCGTACCCCAGCTCGCCGAACACCTCACGTGCCGCACGCAGCACGTGCTCCAGGTTGCGCTGTGCGTCCACCCGCAGCGGGGTCGTCCGCGCCGTGTCCGCGCGTCCGCTGCCCACCGCCGCGCTCATCGCCTTGCCGCCGGGCGCGACGGCTGCTGCCGATGCCCAGTGAGTGTCCTGAACATGCATGTGTTTCCCCCGGTAATGACGTCTCCCCCCGGAGACTCCCCGCCACTGAACGCGAGGCGCGCGGAACTGGCTTCGGTCCCGACCGGATCCGCCCGTTGCGGAACCGTTCGACCACATTCCCTACACCCCGTCGACACACGAACATAGTTGAGAGGAAGTCAATTCAGAAGGGGCAGGTTCCGTACAGTGCGCCCCTCGATCGGAGTACGGGGTGTATACATCCCGATTCCGGCCCTTCGCACCCTGTCACCCGCCCCCGCTGACCTGCCCCCTTTCGTCCCGCGCGGACGCCATGGCCGGCCGTGCGCACACCCGGCCGCCGGTCACACAAATTGTCGGGGCTGTGGACAAACACCAGCGCCGGGTGCGTCATGGGATGGTGAAGGAACGTGCGCGCATTCTGGTTGTCGGCGGCGGCTACGTCGGGATGTACACGGCCCTGCGCCTCCAGCGGAAGCTGAAGGCCGAGCTGAGGAGGGGTGAGGTCGACATCACCGTCGTCACCCCCGATCCCTACATGACCTACCAGCCGTTCCTCCCCGAGGCCGCCGCGGGCTCGATCTCCCCGCGCCACGTCGTCGTACCTCTGCGCCGCGTCCTGGACCACTGCCACGTCGTCATCGGCGAGGTCACCTCGATCGACCACGCCGTACGCACCGCCGCCGTCACCACCCTCGCCACCGCCGAGGAGGGCAGGACCGCCGAACTCCTCGGCTACGACGAACTCGTGCTCGCCCCCGGCTCGGTCTCCCGCGCCCTGCCCATCCCCGGCCTCGCCGAGTACGGCATCGGCTTCAAGACCGTCGAGGAGGCCATCGGTCTGCGCAACCACGTCATCGAGCAGATGGACATCGCCTCCTCCACGCGCGACCCGGCCGTCCGCGACGCCGCCCTCACCTTCGTGTTCGTCGGCGGCGGCTACGCGGGCGTCGAGGCCCTCGGCGAGCTGGAGGACATGGCCCGCTACACCGCGCGCTACTACCACAACCTCCGCCCCGAGGACATGAAGTGGATCCTCGTGGAGGCCACCGACCGCATCCTCCCGGAGGTCGGCCCGGAGATGGGCCGCTACACCGTCACCCAGCTGCGCCGCCGCAACATCCAGGTGCTGCTGGACACCCGCCTGGAGTCCTGCGCCGACCGCGTCGCCGTCCTCAGCGACGGCCAGCGCTTCCCGACCCGTACGGTCGTGTGGACGGCCGGCGTCAAACCGCACCCGCTGATCGCCGCCACCGACCTGCCGCGCACCGACCGCGGCCGGCTCCGCTGCACCGCCCAGCTCACCGTCGAGGGCACCGATCACGCCTGGGCCGCCGGCGACGCCGCCGCCGTACCCGACGTCACGGCCGCCGAACCCGGCACCGAGACCGCCCCCAACGCGCAGCACGCGGTCCGCCAGGCCAAGGTCCTCGGCGACAACATCGTCCACTCCCTGCGCGGCGAGCCCCTGGAGACGTACGCGCACACGTACGTCGGCTCGGTCGCCTCCCTCGGCCTGCACAAGGGCGTCGCGCAGGTCTACGGACGCAAGCTGAAGGGCTACCCTGCGTGGTTCATGCACCGCGTGTACCACCTCAGCAGGGTGCCCACCGTCAACCGCAAGGCCCGGGTGCTCGCCGAATGGACCCTCGCGGGACTCTTCAAACGGGAGATCGTCTCGCTCGGTTCGCTCGAACATCCGCGAGCGGAGTTCGAACTCGCGGCCGGTGGAAATCCTCCTCACAGCCCCTCCGACGACCCGAAGGGGTCGTCCTGACCGGACCCGGGAACTCCACGGCCCGCCCCGGCGTCTGACGGTTGTCGCCCGCCGCGGCCCGCTCCCTGCCAGACTGCCCTACGACGTCGGACGGGCACCCGCCCGCCCTAGCACCCACGAGGCTTTCCCCAAGTGAACTTCACGCGCTGGAGCGCCCGGCTCCCCGGAACGCAGCGCCGCGCCGCCGCGCGGACCGAGACGGCGGTCTCCCCGGACCGGCGGGGGGAAGGCTCCGTGCCCGCGGCCCGCGCCGAACGGCCCGCCGACGGCACAGCCCCGGTACCCGCCGTCGACGAACTGCCCGCGCGTGAGGTCCTGGACCGCGTCCCGGCCCTCGTCGCCCTCGTCCACGGCCCCGACCACCGCCTCGCCTACGTCAACGACGCCTACACGACGGCCTTCGGCGCCCGCGCCACCGGCGCCGCCGCCCGCGAGGCCCTGCCCGAACTCGCCGAACTGGGCCTGCTCCCGCTGCTCGACCAGGTGCTGCGCAGCGGCAAGCCCCGCACGCTGAAGTCCCGCAAGGCCGTCGACGGCCGCTCGTACACCTTCACCTGCACCCCCGTCACCGAGGACGGCGACCGCGACGCCGGCGTGCTCGTCTTCGCCACGGACGTCACCGACCACGCCGAGGCCGCCGAACGGCTGCGCGCCAGCGAGCGCCGCCAGCGCGAGACGGCCGTCACCCTCCAGCGCTCCCTGCTCCCGCAGGAACTGGAACAGCCCGACGACCTGCGCATCGCCGCCACCTACCAGCCCGGCGGCACCGAGGCCGCGGTCGGCGGCGACTGGTACGACGTGATCACCCTCGGCGGCGGCCGGACCGCCCTCGTCATCGGCGACGTCATGGGCCGCGGGGTGCGGGCCGCCGCCGTCATGGGTCAGCTCCGCACGGCCGTCCGCGCCTACGCCCGCCTCGACCTGCCGCCGCACGAGGTCCTGCAACTCCTCGACGGCCTTGCCGCCGAGATCGACGCCAACCAGATCGCCACCTGTGTCTACGCCGTCCACGACCCGAACGAGGGGCGCCTGGTGTACGCGTCCGCCGGCCACCTGCCGATCCTGGTCCGCGACGAGAACGGCACGGTCTCCCGCACCGACGAACCCACCGGCCCGCCGCTCGGCACCGGCGGCTGGATGCACTCCTCCGGCTCCATCGCCCTCGGCCCCGGCTCCACGGCCGTCCTCTACACAGACGGCCTGGTCGAGCGCCGGGACGCCGACCTGGACGAGGGCATCGCCGCGCTCGAAGGCGCCCTCGCCGGCGCGACCGGCAGCCCCCAGGTCGTCTGCGACCGCCTGGTCCGCTCGGCAGGCGTCACCGCCGACCACGACGACGACGTCGCCGTCCTCGTCCTCCAGCACCCCGCGCGGACCGGCCCTGACGGCGACCTCTTCCGCAACGCGGCCCTCGAACTCCTCGGCGGCGTCGAAGCGGCCCCGCGCGCGCGTGCCTTCGCCTCCGGCGTCCTCACCAGCTGGCGCTTCCCCGCCGAACTGCACGACCTCGGCGTCCTCGCCACCAGCGAGCTGGTCGCCAACAGCCTCCAGCACGGCACCCCGCCCATGCGGCTGCGCCTGCGCCGCACCGACCGCCGCCTCATCGTGGAGGTCACCGACGGCGACGACCACCTGCCGAGGCGCCGCCGCGCCGAGCCCGGCGACGAGTCGGGCCGGGGCATCGCCATCGTCGCGACGATCGCCTCCAACTGGGGCTGCCGCCGCACCCCCGGCGGCGGTAAGGCGGTGTGGTGCGAGTTCGCCCTGCCGAAGGCAAAGCACTGACCGGCCGCCGGACCCGTCGGCGCGGCACGGCAGACGAGTCCGGCGCACCGAGCGACGCGCCCGAGGCGTCCCCGACGAGGTCGGCTGCCGTCAGGGCACCCGGCCCTTCCCGACCCCGACGTCCCTCGCCCCCGGCTCCCCTCGCACGCCAGTCCTGTTTCCGGTGGCGAGCCGGCCGTCACCCGGGCGGCCGGACCGGGTCCGCGACCCGCTCGCCGGGCGGGGCACGCCGACGGAACGGTGACGGCTCCCTTCACGGCCGTCCCGCTCGCGGCCACCCGCCGACCGACACGCCCGGCGCACACGACGACGGCCGCCACCCGGAGGTGACGGCCGTGACACACCGCGGGCTCACGCCTCCGCGGGCACCGGTCCCGTGGACGCCCCGCCCCGGGTGACCACCCGGGTCCCGCGCGCCAGCCAGGGCCGGTCCTGTACGGCGGAGAGCCGCCGCCCAAGCCGCAGCGCCAGGACGGTGATCCCCAGCGAGAACAGCAGGAAGGTCACGATGTACGGCCCGTGCAGCGAGGCCCCGAGCGGACCGCCCACCGCCGGACCGACGGCCAGCGCCAGCTGCTTGACCAGCGCGAACGCCGAGTTGTACTGCCCGGCCATGCCCTCCGGTGCCAGATCGGCGACCAGCGGCGCGACCGTCGGCGACAGCATCGCCTCGCCCAGTCCGAACAACGCGTACGTCGACACGAACGCGGCCGTGGCCATCTCCTGGCTGCCGTGCCCCAGCCCCGCGTACCCGGCGGCCAGCCAGGCCACGGCCCAGATCAGCCCCACCGCGGCGATGACCCGGGACCGCCGGCGCCGCTCCACGAACCTCAGCACGGCGAACTGGGCGACCACGATCATCAGTGTGTTCGCGGCCAGCGCCGTACCCAGAGCGGACGTGGATATCCCGGCCGCCTCCACGCCGTACGCGCTCAACCCCGACTCGAACTGCCCGTAGCAGGCGAAGAAGATCACGAAGCCCAGCACGGACAACTGCACCATCGCCCGGTTCCCGAGCAGCTGCTTCCAGCTCCCCTTCGCCGACCCCGCCGGAGCGCCCGCCAGACGCGGCGAACGCGGCATCCGCACGGTCGCCAGCACACCGACCAGCAGCAGGAACATCGCCGCCTCGATCGCGAACAGCAGCGTGAACGACGACACGCGCGTCGTGTCGACCAGGTGACCGCCGATGAGGCCGCCGACGCCCAGCCCCAGGTTCTGCAGGAAGAACTGCATCGCGAACGCACGCGAGCGCGTGTCCGCCGAGGAGCAGTCCACGATCATCGTCGCCAGCGCCGGCTGCATGACGGCCTGCCCGGCCCCGAGCGCCGCGGCGGACAGCAGCACACTCGCGGCACTGCCCGCCAGACCGAGGCTCAGCGCGCCCACAGCGGCGGTCACCAGGGCGGCGAGCAGGACCGGCAGCGGGCCGCGCCGCACGATCGCCCGGCCGGCGAACGGCAGCACGATCAGCGCGGCCACGGCGAAGACGGCGAGCACGAGGCCCGCCGTCATGGCTCCCAGGCCCCGCACCTGCGCCACATAGACGTACAGGTAGGGGACGGTGAAGCCCAGTCCGAACGCGCTGAGTGCGTTGCCCGCGTGGATCCGGCGCATCGCTGCGCCCATCGCCCTGGTCACGTTCACCTCTCTCACTAGTTAGACCTGAAGACTTCGAAGCTAAACTTCGAAGCTAAAGAGTACATGGTCAAGGACTTCAAAGCAAAGGACTCCCGTGGGATACTGCGTCCATGGCCGACACCCCCGGCGTCACAGAGCCGACGCTCGAAGAACAGATCGCCGCCTACCAGCGCGAGTTCCAGGACCTGGACCCCCAGGTCGAGAAGATCGTGTCGGCGCTGTCCCGGCTGAACCGCCGGATGAACGTCGCCTACGGCCGCCAGACCTCGGCCCTCGGCATCAGCAACGCCGAGTGGGAGGTCCTCAAGGCACTGGTCCTCTCCGGCGCCCCCTACCGCATGGGCCCCAGCGAGCTGGCCAAGCGGCTCGGCCTCACCCCGGCCGCCATGACCCACCGGATCGACCGCATGGTCACCGAGGGACTGGTCACCCGGGAGCGCGACGAGTCCAACCGCGTCCGCGTCATCGTGGAGCTGACCCCCGAGGGCCGCGAGAAGTGGCTGGAGGCGATGCGCCTGGCGACGGTCTTCGAGGAGGACCTGCTCCAGGACCTCACTCCCGCGGAGCGCGCGGTGCTCGGCGAGGTCCTGACCCGACTGCTGCGCCGGGTCGAGCACGCGCAGCCGGACGCCGGCGGCCGGCTCAGCGACCTGGACTGAAGCCCTCGGAAAAGATCTTGACAGAGGGTGTTGACACGCCCCTGCGCGATCCGTAAAGTTCTTCGGGTTGCCGCGGAGCCGTAACGGTTCTTCGGTAGCACCTCAGCCGCCCCGAGCGGCACCCCTCACACCTTCAGCACGATCCCTCCTCCGGGTTGATTTCGGCGCGCCCGAATTCAATTCGAATAGGGACTCGGCGGCCCGATTGGGAATCGCCGGGCGGATCCGCTAAGGTTTGAGACGTCGGAACGGCCCAACGGCCGGGAGGACAGCCCCCGCTGACTGGGGATCAGACACCGAAAGGATCTGATAGAGTCGGAACCGCCGGAAAGGGAAACGCGAGAGCGGGAACCTGGAAAGCGCCGAGGAAATCGGATCGCGAAACGGTCTGATAGAGTCGGAAACGCAAGACCGAAGGGAAGCGCCCGGAGGAAAGCCCGAGAGGGTGAGTACAAAG